>JAKUTR010000018.1 GCA_022448725.1 SAR202 cluster bacterium
ACCTGATTCGGTTCGAACTTTTCCAGAGTACGATCCGGAGGGTGAATATTTTAGCCGCTGGGGAACCAAGGGCACTAAGGAAGGCCAACTCAACGGCCCCACTGGTATAGCCTTTGACACTAACGACGATCTACACGTTACAGACAGTCTCAACCATCGCATCCAAATATTTTCTAAAAATGGTGACTTCATCGGAACGTGGGGATCATACGGAGCTAGCGAAGGACAACTGAATCGCCCCTGGGGCATAACCATAGACCAAACGGGGGCAGTATATGTTGCCGATTGGGGAAACCATCGCGTACAAAAGTTTAGCTCAACTGGAGAGTACTTGATGACTTTCGGTACACAAGATAGCACCGCTTCCTCTCTAGAGCATCCAGCTGGAGTTGCTGTCGATAGTGAAGGAGACGTCTACGTAACTGACTGGGGAAATCGACGAGTTCAAATCTTTGAGCCTGATGGCACCATACTGACAGCGCTGTACGGGGACGTAAACGAACTGAACAAAGCCGTGCAGTACAATCTAGAGCGCGATCCAGAAAACGCTAAATTGTTCCGCCAACAAGATGACTACTTAATGGGGAATCTCAGAACCTTTGGACGGCCGATCGGTATCGATATCGATGACCAAAATCGCATAATAATTACTGATTCGCGCGGTCGTCTGATCGTGTATCAGAAAGATGTGAACTACCAAGAACCCAGTACCTAAGGGTTTCCGCTAATGGATAGCAATCTCCCCAGTTCACCACCCATTAACACGGACCAAGGTCGGCCCCCTCAAACCGTTTCACTGTGACAAAGAAGTACAGCCGTATATATCAACCTATCACTGCTATAGATGCCCTCGTCAACCGCACGGAGCTCTCGTACACTAGCTCAATCTTAAACAGGAGGGGAAATAGTGAGCCACCAGCGATGGGGAAAGCGATCAACAAAGGGCGGACTTCTACTGCCTGATCTTGAGTATGATGCCTGTCAAGCAGTCCGTGCAGGCAACATGGTGTTTCTGGTTGGACTAACCGGTATATCAGCAGACAGTTCAGAGTTTATTGGGGCAGGTGATCCAGCTGCACAAGCAGAAAACGCAATGCAGGTTTGTAAAACACTACTAGAGCAGGCTGGGGCCCGTATGGAAGACATCTGTAAAGTAACAACTTACGTAACCGAGCGTGAATATCGCCAACTTGTTTACCCGGTTTTGGCACGACACTTAAAGGATGTATATCCAGTATCAACTGGTTTAGTAGTGAAAGGGCTCGCCGAGACGTATATTGACTTCGAAATTGACGTCTACGCCGTTATACCAGATGACCAAACCTAAGTACCTCTTAAACTCGACACCCCCACTACCCGAAACACCGGCTCTAGCCTCTGTTTCTATTAATGCATTTACGTGCGTTGACACCAGTATTAACCGGTACTACACTCGGCACATTAGTACCTAGTGCAAGGGACCTATGGCAAATAGCAAGACTTATCAACGCCCAAACATCGTTCGACGGTTCATCGTCGCGCTTATGCTTCTAGCGGGCCTGGGAATTGACGAATATCGCGCTGCTCCCACATGGGCAGCACGAAACTACGGTGACAGTTCACCTTTTTCGAAACTAGTTCATTTAATAATCTGGGCAATTAAGACCTTTCTGGTGACCATCCCGAATGGACTTACCAACGTGACATTCGAGAAAACGACGGCCCAGATCTCATACTGGCTTTCAGCAGAGAACCCGCTACACAACCATCCCTGGGATAACCAACCTAACGCCCCGCTGCCTACAGAAGCTGATGTTGTAGTGATCGGGGCAGGCTTTACCGGCTCAGCCTGCGCCTACCATTGGTCAAAGCAGAGCACTGGGAAAATGGTAGTGCTTGAAATGAACGAAGCTGCTTCTGGTGCCAGTGGTCGTAACGAAGGCGTTGTTGTAATGGGACGCTTCTTCTCTTATGTGAAGAAAATGATGTCTCTGAACCTAAGTACCACACGAGAAGACCTTTCGGCCCCGCAGCGAAGCGCGATGGCAAAGAAATTTGCGAGAGCCTACGTCGCCGCAGCTTACCGGAACGCAGACATGATCGAGCAAACGATCCAAAATGAAGGATTTGAAGTTGAATACGCGAGGAATGGCTGGGTACAGGGAGATTTTGCAAGTCAGCCAGGATACCTCGCGGAATCCGTACAAGAGAGTGCTAATGAAGGTTTTAATGACTGGATTGAGATTGAAGGTACGCAAGCAGAAGACCTGACAGGGATGCCCACCGGCAATGACGTTGTAGTCGGCTATTCACAGAAGGCCGCAACCTGGCATCCCGCTAAATGGGTCTGGGCTCTACTATCAAAGGCAGTCAGCTCTGATAGCGTCTCCTTCTTTAGCCGTACCAGGGTTTGGAAAGTTACAGATGAGGGCGACCACTATGCTATCCAAACTACCCGCGGTGTAATCCATGCAAAATACGTTATAAATGCGACTGAGTCTTATACAGCTAAATTACACCCGGAATTTCATAGCAAACTCAGTGCCATACAGACTCACGCTGCATTTGCAGAAGGAGGACCTGATGCGATGAAGCAGGATATGGGCATGGGGGGTCCAAATTCCTGGTTTGGTAAACACCCTTCAGGCGTCATTATGGGGACGGGGGCTACACATGTCCCACCAAATCAAGCAGGTGTCATAAAACAGTCTCGCTTTCTAACTTCGTTCTGCATCTCAGAGATTCAGAATATATTTGGCAATAGCCGCATGCATGTCACAAGAGAATGGAGTTGCACCGCTGGCTTCACAGATGACGAGTTCCCCATCATCGGCTTGATCGACGACAAACGGCAATACATCATAGCTGGAATGTGTGGATCGGGATCGGGGGTTCACTTTAACGGGGCTCGTCACGTAATAAACAAAATCCTCAATCTTGATGAACCAGATGACTATCCTGAAGAGTTCTTCTCCCCTACCCGCGTCCTAGACCCAACAAATCACTGCTGGCCAACCATCGATTGAGTACAGAGTATTCAGACACCCATCATGAGACGCCACATCGTTGCCCAGAGACTTTAGAGGGATGCCGCTAACTTCACCAAAGAGCCCTACCTTATTTAGGCCAGAGCATTTATTTAAAGGGCGGAACGGCAGTCCTGGATCGGAATTCTTGTTCAGCGATGGGCGAAACGAAGTGACACTGACCTACGATATCCCAGGCCAGACCGACCACCAGCCTACCGGCCATCCCCCAAACATCGCGTTTTGGGTCATCGTCAAAGGCCGCTACGAATACCGCATAGATGATCAAGCGCCGCTACTTGCACTATCCGGGGATGTTTTGATTTGCACTCCAAACCATCCATACACAATCTCAGCTATTGGTGACGAGCCTTGTTATCGTATTGCCGTCTACAATCCAAATGTCTTAATCAACACTGACATAGGTGGACTGACGGCTAAACCACCGAACCTTGTCCATACCCGAATCAATCACCTGTACCTTGATTCTCCTGAACGCAAGTTCACAGTCATCGAGAACCCTGAAAATAGAACCTTCGCAATTCGCGAGTATCCGGGGACCACTAGCAAAGCTCATTGGCACTTTGACTTTGATGAATGGTGGGTCATCGTAGCGGGTAACCTCATCTTTGAAATAGGTGAGAACCGGGCGCCGATACACGCACAACAAGGCGATATCGTATTCACCCCACGCGGCTTCCGACATCAGATCACTACAATAGGAAATAGCCCATCCATACGAATGCCTACCACAACACCAGAGAGCGTTCATATTTACACTGACGATGATACCTCGGCACCTCCCCCGAAAAAATAGATCAAAGTCGGCGAAGCATGTAGATGCTTGGCTTTAGATAGCCCCGCTTAAACGAAACTGACAGTGGTACTTCTGCGGTCCTCTCCATTTGGTCTTGAAATCTCTCCAATGTCTCTTCAAAAAGGGTACGCCGAGCAGTCATAACAACAAACGCGCCACCAGTACTCAATAGTCTGACTGATTCACTTAACGCCGCGTCATAAAGCCGGGACAAACCAACATCGGTACCTTTGACCATCCCAAAAGGAAGATCTGCCACTATGGCATCAGCGGATTGATCAGACATTGGGACAGCACATAAGTCCCCTACCGATAGCATTGCCCGATCTCTAACTTTCGCTGCTGATAAGTTGAGTTCGGCGCATGCGATGGCACCAGGATCAATATCAAAACCAAATACGCCGCTGGAGGGTGTTTGCAACAATCGTTCAGCTAGAAGTGTACCGGAACCACACCCAAGGTTAACAAAGCACCCAGTGTCTGTTGGGTCTGCCAACATAATCATCGCTTTTGCGATAGTAGCGTTTAGAGCATCTGGACGATTACAGACTCTCCAAGGTCTAGCTGACAGCGGCATCGAGGTAAGACGAACGGTGATATCCCAACCACTGCTCTTAACAACAGGTCTAACTCCAAGCAGGAGGTGAGCGCTCTGCGTCGACTCAACCAAACCACACTCATTAGTGATTTCATTCGCCAGTCGCCTAAACACCGGGGAGTCTATCCCAGCCGCGCTAATCTTAAACGTTGTAAATGTCCCGTCTGGTTTAGAACCAACTACAGAACGGATTATTGCAAACAAACGCGACAAATGCTGGTGTCCCAGTAACGCCTTGGGACGAGGGACATTAAACGTATGCAGAGCGTGTACGGCGACTGCTGTTGTCAGCCCAGATAAATTATCCTCGGCCCCACGAAACCGGATGGTAAGACGGCCATCTCTCGGATAAGAAAGTAACCGAAAGCGATTGCGCCCCAGTACTTTGGTTAAATCCCGTTCGACGAAAGCTTCAAGCCCAGAGATTAACTCTATTTCATAGATTTCAGATTTCACGATCCTTTTCCAAAATCAGGGCTCCGTTTCTTAGCAGGTATCGCCAAACCAACTTGCCAACTCTTCAAAATAACCATTATTAGACAATACGGCCCCGGAGGTTGTCTCCGGGGCCGTATCTACTCTTCTGGTTGCGGGGGCCGGACTCGAACCGGCGACCTTTGGGTTATGAGCCCAACGAGCTGCCACTGCTCCACCCCGCGACGGGGTGTCACCTAATCACAACCAAATTCTGCGCTTTTCTTCATTATTCAAAACTGATAAACGAGCCTTAAAGTGGGTCAAGTCCTCGGGTTATTAGTACCGTTCAGCTGAATCGATTGCTCGACTTACACCTACGGCCTATCAACCAGGTAGTCTACCTGGACCCTTACTCCACTGCCGAAGCAGTTTTTGGGAGATCTAATCTTGGAGTTGGCTTCGCGCTTAGATGCTTTCAGCGCTTATCGCATCCGGACATAGCTACCCGGCGATGCTCCTGGCGGAACAACCGGTACACCAGAGGTCCGTCCTTCCCGGTCCTCTCGTACTAGGGAAAGCTCTCCTCAAATCTCCTGCGCCCACGACGGATAGAGACCGAACTGTCTCACGACGTTCTGAACCCAGCTCGCGTGCCGCTTTCACGGGCGAACAGACCGACCCTTGGGACCTTCTCCAGCCCCAGGATGCGACGAGCCGACATCGAGGTGCCAAACCTCGCCGTCGATGTGAACTCTTGGGCGAGATTAGCCTGTTATCCCCGGGGTAGCTTTTATCCGATAAGCTACGGCCTTTCCACACAGCGCCGTAGGATCACTTTGCCCGACTTTCGTCTCTGCTCGACTTGTAGGTCTCGCAGTCAAGCTCCCTTATGCCAATGCACTCTACAGGTGATTTCCATCCACCTTGAGGGAACCTTTGGGCGCCTCCGTTACCTTTTAGGAGGCGACCGCCCCAGTCAAACTGCCCACCTGGCAGGGTCCCCCATTTTCGTGGGGTTAGAACCAAAATGATAACAGAGCGGTATTTCAAGGTTGACTCCACCCGGACTGGCGTCTGGGTTTCAAAGTCTCCCGCCTATGCTACACAGTCATAATTTCAATCCACTGCCAAGCTACAGTAAAGCTCCACGGGGTCTTTTTGTCCTGTCGCGGGTAACCAGCATCTTTACTGGTCTTGCAATTTCACCGAGCCCCTCGTTGAGACAACGCTCAGGTCGTGACGCCATTCGTGCGGGTCGGAACTTACCCGACAAGGGATTTCGCTACCTTAGGACCGTTATAGTTACGGCCGCCGTTCACCGGGGCTTCGGTTCTGAGCTTTGTCCGCCGAAACGGACGAACCCTTTCCCTTAACCTTCCGGCACTGGGCAGGCGTCAGCCCCTATACATCACCTTTCGGTTTAGCAGAGACCTGTGTTTTTGGTAAACAGTCGCCTGAGCCTATTCACTGCGACCCCAAAAGGCTTCATCCCAGCAAGTGGGAATCACCCCAGGGGCACCCTTTCTCCCGAAGTTACAGGGCTAACTTGTCGAATTCCTTAACGAGGGTTCTCTCGTTCACCTCGGGGCATTTACCCCTGCCTACCTGTGTCGGTTTGCGGTACGGGCGCCTCAATTCCTATCGACGAGGATTTTCTCGACGGCCGAGGGTCAGCGGAGTTCCCCAGGGCCTGAGCCCTAGAGTTCTCTCCCTCCTCAGCTCTCGGAGCGGATTTACCTACCCCGATCGACGCTTACAAGGGAGAACGCACCATGTCCAATGGGCACGCTCAGCCTACCAGTCCGTGTCCCCTCTTCGCTTAACGGAATAGCGGCGGTGCAGGAATTTTGACCTGCTGTCCATCGCTTTCGCTTCTACGCTACAGCTTAGGCCCGACTTACCCTACGCCGATCAACGTTGCGTAGGAAACCTTAGGCTTACGGTGTCCCGGATTCTCACCGGGATTGTCGCTACTCATGCCGGCATTCTCACTTCCCAGCGCTCCACTGTGACTCACGTCTTCAGCTTCAGCGCCCTGGGAACGCTCCCCTACCCCCTGACACGAGGTCAGGGCCGCGGCTTCGGTGATGGACTTTAGCCCCGTTACATTTTCAGCGCGGGACTCCTCGACTAGTGAGCAGTTACGCACTCTTTAAAGGATGGCTGCTTCTAAGCCAACCTCCTAGCTGTCTGAGCAGTTCCACTTCTTTTCACACTTAGTCCATACTTGGGGACCTTAGCCTGCGGTCTGGGCTGTTTCCCTCTCGACAATGGAGCTTATCCCCCACTGTCTCACTCCCAACGATCATCTTAGGGCATTTGTGGTTTGGTTGAGTTTGGTATGCTTACGCACCCTAGCCCATCCAGAGCCCTACCTCCCTAAGACTTCAGTTGAGGCTGTACCTCAATACATTTCGGGGAGAACCAGCTATCTCCAGGTTCGATTGGCATTTCACCCCTACCCACAGCTCATCCCAGCCTTTTGCACCAGACACGGGTTCGGTCCTCCACTCGGAGACTATCCGAGCTTCAACCTGGCCATGGGTAGCTCACCTGGTTTCGGGTCTAATCCATACAACTTCCCGGGCATGTTGGAATTTCAATCTCCAGCTCCAAAAATCAACGGCGCCGTTCCGACGAATCGAAACATTGTCGTGTCAGTTCTCGGCAGGCAATATCAATTCCGCCCAGTAAACGCCCTATTCAGACTCGCTTTCGCTTCGGCTCCGGAACTTATATTCCTTAACCAGCTGCACAAATTAACTCACCGGCTCATTCTTCAATAGGCACGCGGTCAGCCTTCCAATAAATTGGAATGACCTCCCACGGCTTGTAAGTCTACGGTTTCACGAACTATTTCATCCCCCTTCCGGGGTGCTTTTCACCTTTCCCTCACGGTACTGGTTCACTATCGGTGACAAAGAGTATTTAGCCTTGGAGGGTGGGCCCCCCAGATTCCGACAGGATTTCACGTGCCCCGCCGTACTCAACAACACACCAAGAGTCTCAACTCTTTCACCTACGGGACTATCACCCTCTGTGGTCGTCCTTTCCAGATTCGTTCGGTTAGAGTCGAGGTTTCTTACTCTTTTACCTCTTCTGAAGAGAGGTTAGGCGCGTGTTACAACACCCAGATCACATAGGACTTCAGTCCACTAAGCGAAATAGGTTTAGGCTCTTCCCCGTTCGTTCGCCACTACTAGGGGAATCTCGGTTGATTTCTATTCCTCAAGGTACTTAGATGTTTCAGTTCCCCCACTTACCACCCGGTAAATCGGGTCTCCTAGTATTATCTAGGAGGAGTTTCCTCATTCGGGAACCCCCGGCTAAGTCTGCTAGACGACTAACCGAGGTTTTTCGTAGTCTTGCCACGCCCTTCGTCGGCTCTTTGTCCCTAGGGATCCACCGTAGACCCTTAATTACTTGACCCACATTAAGGATCGTTTATCTTAACAAGTTTTTCATACAAGGCCCTCGACACAATTCCGTCTTTAGACCCCGACGGATTTATGTGAGGGCTACGCGCAGAATTCAGTTTTTAAGGTGCTTTTGACACTTGACCAGCGGTCAAGTAGACGCACTCCGAGGCACAAACGTCCTCGGGGTACAGCAGATGATTATATGCAAACACCATCTTTTAGTCAATAGAATAAGAGCGGGCAAAGACCAGTTCCATCGACGGCTATATGACCTCTGCGAGACGCCCCGGGTAGTCCCCAACATTATGGCCTAAAATAGTCCGCTTAGACGCAATCTCACCGATGTGGAAATAATGGTGCGCGATCACACGTGAGAGATAGTACCTAAGACTGATATCTCTACCGTCCAATTCTTTGAAACTGCCTTGATAGGGTTTCGAAAGCTCCAAATCTACATCTGACATCCCTTTGATGAAGGCACGTGTCGCAGAGCGGACCTCTAAAGCGCCAATACGGATAGCCTCCCAATCATCCGCTTCGCCATCTCCCCCAAAGCGAAAACGACTCTGGCTAATCAGCGGGTGAGGCTTTTGGGCAGCGAACCGTACATTCACCCAAAAATCAAGTGTGTTAGCTATATGACCAGCCGTCCAAGCAAAGGAACTACCATCATGAAAATTCTCTCCGGCCTGTTCAGGGGTCAGCCCTTCCATGACTCGATCGGCATCAAGCCAAGTCTCAAATACTAGAGCGACGAGCTTACTTTGGGGCATTGTCGTTCCTCAAAATCCTGAGAATATCCTCGTGAATTAAGCCATTGGTCGCAACTGCGTTGGGACTATAAGTGGTAGCGACACCAGCCCAATCAGTATATGTACCACCTGCTTCCTCAATAATCGGAAGCAGCGCAGCTGTATCCCAAAGGTTCATGATGGGGTCTATCATGAGGTCAGCTCGACCAACAGCTACCAAGTAGTACCCATAACAATCACCCCAACCACGCGCTTTCCCACAAACAGCCGCTACCTGATCGTATGCCTCCATTCGATCAACGTACTTGTATCCATCAGCCCCACCGGATGTGAAAAGAGCTCTCTGGAGACTCGATACTCGAGATACTTTCGCCGGTATGCGATCTTGATGCCGAGCCACATGCCAAGCTCCTTGATCACGCGATGCGTATACCATCTCCTCCAAGGCAGGTAGATTAATCACACCTGCCACAGAACTCCCTGCGTACTCAACTGCAATCAGAGTCCCGAACAGGGGGACACCCCTGATAAATGACTCCGTGCCGTCAATAGGGTCAAGAATCCAGCGAAACCCCTCTGCGTTGGAGCCTATCTTCTCTCCATGTTCTTCCCCCAAGATTCCGTCCCCAGGAAATGCCGACTCTATCCTCTGACGGAGCAGTGCCTCGGCGTCTCGATCGGCGACTGTGACTGGAGAGGCATCACTTTTTGTTTCAACTAGGAGATCAGGGCTTTGAAAATGAGGGATTATGACCCCTTCTACCTCTTCCACAATTTCAAGAGCCATATCTAGGCGCCGTGCAACTTCGCCATCATCAAGTCCGACCGGTCGTTTTGTCCGCATCACTAATCCACAATACTATCTGGAGATAGCACCTCATAAACGAGACGGCTGATCTGTCCAATCGCTTCCATCCCTAAGGTCCCCTGATCTCTATCATCAGCGGTCGCTAACCCAGCAATTACCACCGGCCCATTGGGAAGATACACGATCCCTGTATCTGCCTTGATTCGACCACTCCCGCCTGTCTTGCGAGCGGCTTGAATCTCTGGTCGGAGGTACTGCCTTATCCGATTAGGATTGCGAACAACTTTCATCATTGCAATCATCTCTTCACATGCGGTTGCAGAGATCATTTCTCTGGATTCGATTTTCTCCATAATGTCACAAAGATCGCGTGCCGAGGCAACGTTATTACGAAGATCACTGGCAAAAGGAAGATCCTTGTCACCAGGGCCATCAGTCAAACTCCCGTCCAAGATTTTCTCATCTAATTCCAGGGACGGTTCTTCAACAATACCCTTCATAAGATAGTGCCAAACTCCAAGGGGCATGGTTGTCCGGGTATTGTGATAACCCATCACTTGCATGGTGCCGTTGATCGCATCAGGAGTAAGTAGTCCAATGAGCATATCCGTAGCCACGTTATCGCTAACGCCCATCATCATTCGGCAAAGGTCATAGACACTAAGTTCAGGTTGATCTTTCATCAAGCTAAGGGCCCCGGTACCGTGCCGTGAAATATTATCGCGGACCCTGTGCCTTGCGCTAAGGGAACTTTCACCAACTTCATGCTGTCTAAAGAGTTCAATCATAACGGCAACTTTACAAACACTAGCTGTGGGTAGTGGTTCATCCGCGTTGTACTCATAGGTCAAACCTGTGCACAGATCCTTTACATAAAACCCAATGCGCCCGGGAAATCCTTTAGCAATTCCATCCATCTGGTCAGCAGGAAATTTATTAGCCTCTGTCATAGTGATTTCTCCTATCTGGTGCCAAGCGCATTCCTCATCTCGTCAACCGCATCCTTAGTACTACCCATAGAAAACGGTGGCCCCCCATTCGGATAATGAATCTTCAGCACCACCATTACGGGTCCTTCTTTCTTGATAATGTCGGGTAACTCAGTTTTAAAGTCTTCCAGATCATCAAACAAGTAAGCTTCCGGATACCCGGCGCTCTCAGCCATTAATTTGAGGTTATAACGGCCGGCTCCTGGCACTGGCTGACTCCCTGTGGTCTGGTAAGCCTCATCGTCAAACACAAAGTGCACAAAATTAACCGGCGCCTGGCCAGATATGGTAACCAGCGCACCAAGGTTCATCAGAAGACTCCCGTCCCCGTCCACACACCACACTCGCCGAGTAGTTTGGGACATCGCCAATCCTAATGCCACAGAGGATGCTTTACCCATACCTCCGTATATAGGGAGGTCATGGTCTGGCTTGTCAGACAGATCAGACCAATACCTGTTCGGGGTCATAGTGCCTACTACAAGTTCTTCCTTGCGGAGGGCAACTAAGTACTCAACTGCATCAAAACAAGAGATCATTCGAAGCACCACCAGTATTGATGGTCGCCATTGTATGGGTGGAGTATCGACGTTTCAACTTTAGTCAACTGGCTCTGAGTAAACCATATCGTCAGGCAAGGCATCGTAAATGTTCAGAGCGACCAAGGTGCGCGCCACGGCAAAATCAATGACGTCGGTAACTGATTTTTGATTCAAGTAGAACGCTGGATTAGGTGGTAGCACTGTTACGCCCATAGACGCGAGCTTAGTCAAGTTCTCAAGATGCACTGTATTTAACGGGGTCTCACGTGGAACAACTACCATAGGGCGACGTTCCTTGAGAGTGACGTCAGCTGCGCGACGCAGTAGGTTATCAGCAAAACCATGTCCTACTGCAGCAGCAGTTGCCATGCTACACGGCACCACAACCATCCCCCTAGTCGGATAAGTGCCACTTGCAATCGGAGCTGAAAGGTCGCCGATTGGACAGTAAGTGAAGGTCCCGTAATCCATCCATCGCTCCAGCACCGCACCAAAGGACTCGTTCATTTCCTCTCGCCATACCATGCGGGCTGCTGCGGTCGCGGTCATTACAACTGGGACATCAGCTTCAAGTAACCGGTCAACTGTGGTACTCGCCAGTAGAGAGCCACTGGCGCCAGATACTCCTACTACAACAGGTTTTCTCGCATTGACTTGCATTATTCTAATCTTCAAACCTCTCTGGCCAATACTCCGGCCAAAGTGATTCACGTTGATAGACTGATCTCGTATCCCACATGCTAGCGGTTTGCAAGGTCATTGATCTGGCGTTAGGAACATCAAGTATTTCGGGCAGAGGCGTTATAACTCCAGGTACTCCTTTAACGAAACTCTTAGGTGGTACATCTTTCGTGACAACTGCCCCGGCGGCTATGAAGCTCTGCCGACCAATTGTAATATCTGGCGTGATCGTACAACCGCCCCCAATCATTACATCGTCTTCAATAGTCGCTCCACGTGGAGTAGGGGCCGGCTCTTCTCTCATCGCAAATCGATCGTTGGTGAATGTACAACCAGGACCAATAAAAACATGGTTACCAATCCAAGTTCGTGAAGGGATGTAAACGTTCGACATGATCCGGACTCCATTGCCCATACGAACGATGCCTTCGATGCATGAATGATTCATCAAAGTGCAGTGATCACCCATCTTTACCATTGCTCGCACAACTGAGTAATAGCCCGCTTGAAAATGGTCCCCGATTATCGTGTCGCCATAGATAATCGTGCCTTTACGCAGAATAGCATCCTCGCCGAGAATCGCGGGGCCACAATTGCCGTGGTATTTGAACCCCACTTCCACATCAGGCTCAATCACTGCACGCGCGCCAATAGTGGCATTCTCGTAACTACTCACTGAAATATCTCCCTTCAATACTCATTCGGTACGAGGGTAACACGACCACCTTATTCGACCAACCACGAAATCAGTGTGCTAGGCTGCACCAATGGTTAAGTCTGTTCTAGTTACAATATCAACGCTGATAGTAGCTCTTGCTTGTGGCCAACAGGGAGATAAGTTCGATGGTGCGACAGAACATGCAGCAACAATCATCTACGACGGCGTTACGTTTAACCCGATTCGCCTAGATATAAACCTTGGTGATGTAGTCCGTTTCGAGAACTTATCTTCTGACCCTATGTGGCCTGCATCAAACATCCACCCAACCCACGAGATCTACTCCAAATTTGATCCAAAACGCGCGGTCGCTGCAGGTGATTCGTGGTTTTTTAAATTCGATCGTAGCGGTTTCTGGCGCTACCATAACCACCTTGCGCCTAACATATCTGGGCTCGTTGTAACGAACAGCAGTGGCACAGAACAGGATGTTGAACCACTACCTTTCCCAAAAGCCGACACTACTTTCTCAAAAGCAAGAAACCTCAGCCTCGAGGGTTACCAAGACTTGTATGACAGCGAAATAGAATTAGTGAAACACATCCAACGCTATGGTCCAGCCCAGACCGTCGAGGCCCTCCACCAAGCTACTGACTACTTTAATGCAGATTGTCACCAGCGAGCACACGTTGTGGGACGTAAAGCCTATGAGTTATTTGGCGCAGCGGCCTTCTACCTTTCTAGCCACAAATGCCAGGCCGGTTCATACCATGGAGCAACCGAGGCACTCTTCCGTGATCGAGGCACGGCAGATCTACAAGATGATGTGACAACTTTGTGCGGTTATGCAACCGTACTTTTCTACTACCACCAGTGTATCCATGGGGTAGGCCACGGACTTATGGCCTGGACCAGCTATGAGCTGCATGATGCCTTAAATATTTGCGAGGAACTCCAGACACCGCGTGATCACCTAGCTTGCTACAGTGGTGTTTTTATGGAGAACGTTGTCGGAGGTCTGTCAGGGAGTATGGGGCACACGACAACATTTCTTTCGGATGACCCCCACTATCCTTGCAACATCCTTGCAGAACGTCATGTGCCAACTTGCTATCTTTATCAGAGTACTAGGATCGCCAGCCTGTTCCAGTGGGATTTCACTACGGTCGGTAAGGAATGTAGTAAGGCGCCTGAAGTAGCCCACCACCACTGCTTCCGCAGCATGGGCAGAGACGTTGCGGGGTTCACAGGTGGTGATGCACATTCATCTATCGAACGGTGTTCAACTGTTATTGACCCAACCAATCGATCTTACTGTATCGAAGGAGCTGTGCAAGACGGTTTTTGGGACGCATCAGGTGCGGACAAAGCAGCGGAAATGTGTAGCCTTATTGAAGACATCCACAGCCAATTTGCATGCTACCGGACGATCGTGTTTCGGGCGCTGGAATTATACGAAACCAAATCAGAGTACCTGGGTTTCTGCGAACTCGTTGAGGTAGGGTTTCGCACCTGGTGCCGCAACAAAGATCTGTCGTCACGCTAAAATCAATCCGAGGACGCCAACTGCTTTAGACGTTGACACATAGAAGAGGCCGCCATAAACTCAACTAGCTAGACTATTCTCGAAAGCGCAGAACACGCTTTGATAGGGGCAAAGGTTGGTAAGAGACCCAAACAAGGTCCGCCTGACTGGAGAAAACTCATTTCTTCGATTGAGTGCTGAGCCGGGCGGCGAGGTAACGAGTACAAACAGCCACTGGAGAATAATTATCTCTCCAGTAGGGCCTGGCCATGTCCTTTTCACTCGGGGTGAGCATACAGATGATGCACCTCGTATTTACTCAGACAACGCTGCTCTCGCGCGTTGGCTTCAAGAAGGTATCCAGGCTTCCATGGGCGATCAGTACGCGGGTAACGTACCTGTAATTGAAGCAGAGTTCTGGAAATCGGGAGACACCCTCAGCGTTTGGAACGAGTATGTGAGTTCGAGAGACGATGACATCACCATGACATGGTATGGCTTAGACGAGCCCGTCATGATGGCAAATCCACCGGGCAGTTCAGACCAACAACCGCACGGGGTCTATAGTCTATTAGTTCCAGCGGCTAGGGCACAGATGAGTGTGAACGGTGTATTCCTTCCTGGAGACTCCCATCCACGGGAGCTTCCCGATGGGACTATGATCTCAACTTGCTGCATTGCGCTCTCCGAAACTTGGACCATTCCACGAGAGCACCATTGGGCTAAAGAGTCCTAACCAAGATAGTGCCCAGACGACCAACGTCCTCACCTCCAAAGTAGTAGCAATTCGTCACGTCTTATTGGCAATAAATTGCGATCACTACTCAGGGACGAGCCAAGTATCGCGTGCCACAGGCCCCGGGTTGTCGTGTCGAAACGCACTAAAGGCTAGGCCACTGACCTCAGCACGAGATAGAAGCGATGCTTCCTTCGCACCGTCGCGCTGGTTCCATTGGCGTGAAAGGAACAAACGAGAATCGCTGTTTTCTACAATTGGCTTATAGTTCTCAGCCAGATCATCCTCTAACGATGCCATATTCCATCCATCCAAATAGTTCTGGGTATAACCATAGCCTCGGTGCATCGGCCAAAGCTGTATCCAAAGTGATGGGCACTGTGAGGAGCTCTGGTCAATCACAAGGTCATCTACAATCCCCTCGTGTAGCCAAGTCCGCCATTGTAATGTCGCGTTGCTCAAGGGCGGGCCAAGTACTTCTCCACGTGCACATCCTACAGCTAACTTTAGTCCAAGTGGCTTAAGCACAGCCCTCAATTCCCGAAAAAAAGTTGTGACGTACTCACCATGGAGATCGCGCCACGCCTGAACGTCGAATTCCTCTCTGAGAATATCCTTGCCGTAGCGCTCCAAGAATTCCTTACGGACTGGTTCATTGAACCCGTACTGATCAGCGTAGTCCGCGGGACGCGACTGCGATCGGAGACAAACAAAGATACCATCCCAAGAATAACCATCAATGATCGATGTATACAGATCAATCATGTGCTGACGCACCTCTGGGTAGGCTAAGCACACAACTCCCCAATGTGGGTTTCCATCACGGTCCTGCATCAGATATTCCGGGTGCTGGTTGGTAAGACGGGACATACGACTAAAATTGCGTCCATGTTGCGGGTTATGGTGACTACGCTCCCTAACGCTCTTTTCACGTAAGGGAGTTCCGTGATCCAGAAGCGAGAAATAGCAAAAGGCTTCCATAGATCGTTCATGAGCCAACTTTGGAACCATTTCAAACTCATCCCACCCGAAGGTTGGGTAAATCCGACGTTTTTTACGCCCAAACCCAGGCGCAGCCCTGTAAACATCATCTTTACCACTACGCATCTGACGCCAGTGAATGATGCCGGTGTTGAGTTCATACCGCCAAGAATCCATCCTCCGTTCAAGTGAATCGACCTTATGAAGCAGCCCATCGCCTTCACCGAAGACAACGTGATCACCCCAAGAAACGTTCGCTATGTTGTATTTATCACTCGCGATCATAGTCATTTCTTCTGGGAATCGTAATCCTTGCCTGCTTTTGCGAGGGCACCTGTCCTGAGTTCCCTAACTTCCTCACTCTTGCTAGCAGACCAATGCTCAGACAGAGAAAGATTATTTAGGGAGTTCTGGAACTGAGGCATTACATAGCGTGCTATCAGTTCATAGCTTTTCATCATTTGTTCTCGGTTTCCCCATTCGTGAGCAAGAACGAGCAACCCTCCAAACCCTCCGCTTTCTTCGTCCAGTTGATTGATCCGTGTAACCAATTCATCCGGAGTACCAACAATCCACTTACCACTGTCCGAAAGTGCTTCTACTATTTTTTCAGGTGGGCCATCTATAACTGGATCATTCCCCATGACATGTTCGAAATAATCACGCTGGTATTTGCCAGCACCTATCCTCGCTTGCTCTAAAGCCTCTTTCTTAGTTTCAGCAATAAAAGCGGGGACCATGATGCGCCACTCACCCCTGTCCAGCGTGTTACCGTGATTTTCAGCTGATTCTTCTCCCATTGCCCAGAAATCAGCCAGGCCTTTGTCTCCATACCTTCCACCTGTTGTTGGAGTCGCTATCGAAATAACAGAGGTCCCATGTTTTCCTGCTAACACCATCCCAGAAGGCGAAGTGGCTGCAGCAACTGCAACCGGAAAATGCGGTTTTGTGTATGGCTCGAGATGCGCAACTGCCTCATTCAGAGTAAACCACTCAGATTTGTAAGTTATCGGTTCCGATCCGCTAAGAAGACGCATTATTATTCCCAAAGATTCATCCATACGTGCGCGCTGCGTCATCGGCTCGATACCAAGCATATAAGCATCTGTCACAAGCGCTCCGGGGCCAACGCCGAGCATAGTACGGCCTCTAGTCAGATGATCCAGAAGCACCATGCGGTTTGTAACCATAAGCGGGTGATGGTAAGGCAGACTAATTACACCTGTTCCAAGATTGATATGCTTCGTCCGTTCGGCAGCAACTCCAATGAAAAGTTCTGGTGAAGCGATCGTCTCCCAACCTCCGCTGTGATGCTCTCCAATCCAAGCCTCGTCAAACCCAAGGTAATCAAGCCACTCCAGCGTCTCAAGATCACGCTCCAGGCCTAGCGTTGGATTCTCGCCCAACACGTGGAACGGAGCCAGGAAAACGCCGAATTTCATTCTCTGTGGAAGAGCCATAAGTTCACCTCAAATGCAATAATCGACGATAGACTACCGTCTAGATGATAGGGAGTCTATCAAATGACAGCACGAGTTAATTCATTCCAACTAGCCTGAGTGACGTTGCTGAACTTTAGATCCCCCATCGTCTTGAGCTCTTCAACAAGTGATTCCACGTACTGAAGTTTTTCAGCACCTACAATCCACTGCTCCACCTCACCCTGCTGAATCTCATAACCGATACGGAAACAACGGTTCCTTTCCACCGCCTGCGAACAGTACCTCTCCGGTGGTTCAGCCTTGGCGAGGATGGAAATCACTGCACTTGTATCAGTGCGTTCAACCATTTCCAATTCCTCAATAGCAGACGAGCCTTTGAGCCAATCGATAACTGCAACAACATCAGCGTCACTCGGTCGATCCAGTGAGAGAATCTCATCCGCGTAACCGTCTGGCAGGATAAAGCCTCCAGGACAGACAAATCTAACATTGGGCAGGGCTTTAGACATCTGGTTGACTACACAGCCACGATGAGCGATCCCAAATTCAAGCTTATGCAGTCTCACAATAGTTAGTCTGCATGGGTAGTACTGAGAACAGCAACCTGCCACTGAGGTATCTGTACTTCAATGGTATTCCTATCAACTTGCAGACTATGTCCGGTCAGCACATCCACCGCACTGGTAACGTTCCACTGTGGAGTAAGAAAGACGTTCGCGTTTCGTGGCTCGATATTAAAGACAAAAATGAGTTTTCCTCCATCAGCGCTTTGCCGCACAAGAGGAACTACTGAATCACCATCGACAGATACAGGGGGCTGAATCCCATTTTCACGAAGAATGCCAAGGATCAACTCAGGAGGCCCAAAGTCGCCAAACCCCGCTGAAAATGTCAATCCGTACCAAGTGAATCTTCCATCCGCCGTACAGACTGCCACTGTTTGACCTTCGATAGTAGCAATAGACCGAGTAGCTCCCGAGGGTTCAAGTACTGCGTATCCCGTTTCGGTGACAAATTCGATATCCCCATACGGACTTTGCAAGAAAGTTTTTCCCGATTCGATATCCTGCTCTGTGACTCTCGAAAAATCAGCTATACGTACTCCTAATTTCTGGGAAAAACCTTCTGGCGGATTGTAACTTGATAGCCCGTTCTCGGAGTAGAGACCAAAGCTCCCTTCTGCAACAAAACGAGTTTCTGGACTTGTCTCTAATGTAGACTCAATCCGATTGCGCACTCCCTCAGTCATCAGGGATACATTGGGTAAGATGATTAGCTTGTAGCCGGACCAATCCTTCCTCGGTGTGACTACATCGACCGGGATACCATGCTTCCAAAGCGTACGGTACGTCCCACGTACATCGGCAAGAAACCTTTCGCTCTCATCGTTGTAGCCGAAAAGTTCCTGTGAGGTCTGGTGCACGACCAGTGCGACCTCAGCCTTAGGCACTGCTAATGGTAAGTGATCGCGAATACTTTCAATCTGACCAATCGTCTTAGATACAGCCTCCAATCTAGGAGTTGGCCCGCCATCCAAGGCTGCTAAATTGTAGCCAGGCGATTCAAAAGCAACGTGGTCCGGGCGGTACTGCCAAAACATGGCTCCGGCCGCTCCGTTCGCTAACGTAAGCCAGAGAAGGGTTGTTAGTTCACGTGGGTCCGTCTGTTTCTTCCAGGTAACCCCTCCTTTTGCCATACCTGAGTAGATCTCTTCATTCCACCATCGACCGTTAAGACCTAAACATCGGGACCAGGCAAATGCGAAAGTACGATCAATAAGAGGACCGGGGTCACTCGATGTAAGGACGTTGTTAGAAGACATCGACATGCCCCAACTGTCCGCAGGCTGTGCACAGGTCTCGTCCCAAGGACGAGGAAACCAGGCTCCGTGAGTTCGAGTCTCGTGTATCGTATCGAGTTGCTTGGTTTCAGTGATCATCCATTCAAGATGATCTGCTAAGTTTTCGTAGTGGAACTGACGGAACAAGAGCATTTCCAAAACGTTGTTATTAGATCGTGGAGGCTCAACGTCCTGCCAGGTCCCATACCGCCGCAAAGTCTGCTCGTTAAAATCTGGTAACGTAAACCGTTCTTTAAGCCATTCTTTCCAACGGCGCAGTGAATTCTCGCAGTAGCACATGTGACCGTCGTGTTGATCGACCCAGTGCGAAGAGGGTGCGACACCATCCCAAAGTCCCCATATGTGGGTCGCGGGGTGATCCTTGTACCTGGTAATCACATGGCGTAGCAGATTCCCACCAAGCTCACGCCACAAGGGATGATCATAGCAATGTATAACTCCACCCTGGGGGTATGCAGGGTGAGAATTTGAATAGTGTGGACGGCCACGGTAATTGACCACCCGAATATCTGGATGGTCACGCGTCAGCCACTCCGGACAAGCTCCATGCGTAGACAACATGACATCGAGCCACACTGAAAGCCCGTGTTTATGAGCAGTGTCAAAGAAAAGATCGTAGTCATCTAGGTGGTACTCCCCACGCACTGGTTCCATCCAGTTCCAATACGAGGCGCTTCGTACAATGGAAAACCCCAGTTCCTTGATGCGAGAAAAATCTTCTTCCCACATATCAGGTTTGGGGGCCCCACCTCTGTAATACTCTACACCGACAGGAAACGGGGGCTCCTGGTGAGTGAACGTCGGACGTCCCACAATAAATTTAACCTCTCTTATCAACTCTACTCAGATTCTCTATTGCGGCCAGAATTCATGCAACCTAGCTAAGGGACAAAACACGATCTCCAATTAGTCGACAAGGGTTATCACTGGATTTCCATCCTGACTCCACCTGCTCAGCATCATCACGACCAATTCAAATAATTAGATTACGGATTCAGCGGACCACAGCACACACATCACGCGTACCGCCAATCACTGATGATATAATTCCACAGGCTGTAAGCAGCCGGGGAAAGGCTATGATCATCTCCGTAATTGGGGACTCAAATCCATCGCCAGAACTCCTACACATCGCGGAAGAGGTAGGAGCAGAATTGGCCCGACACGACGTGACCACTGTGTGCGGAGGTGGGAGAGGCGTAATGGAAGCGGTATGCCGCGGTGCCAAGAGTAATGGGGGAACAACAATCGGCATTCTGCCAGGTAGTGATCGACGAAACGCTAATGACTGGGTTGATGTTGCTATCCCAACGGCAATGGGCCAAGCCCGAAACGTTTTGGTGGTTAAGACCGGTGAGGCTGTGATAGCCATCGGGGGACGCTACGGTACCCTATCGGAGATAGGTCATGCTTTGAAAGCGGGGATTCCTGTAGTCGGGGTCCGGACTTGGAGTCTCTCGAAAGATGGCAAAATCGACCCGTCAATCTCGACCGCGCAGACAGCCAACGAAGCGGTTGAAAAGGCGATCAAGATAGCGGGATCTCAAGAAACATGAGCACAATCTCAGACATAGTCGCGCGAGAAATTCTCGACTCGAGGGGCAATCCGACTGTGGAGGTGGACGTAGTCCTCTCTGACGGCAGTCGAGGCAGGGCATCTGTGGCTTCTGGCACAAGTACAGGCGCCAACGAAGCGCTTGAGCTACGGGACGGTGAGGATGCTAGGTTCGGAGGGAAAGGCGTACTTCGCGCAGTCGAGAACGTGAACCGTAAGATCGGGCCAGAACTTTTCGGACGCCCAGTTTTTGACCAAGAGTCAATTGACCAGTTGATGATTGACATGGATGGCACAGATAACAAGTCATCACTTGGCGCTAACGCTATTCTCGGCGTCTCTATGGCTGTTGCCCATGCTGCCGCCTTAAGCAAAGGGGTAGAACTATACGAGTACCTCGCTAATGGTGGAGAATTCTCTCTCCCAATACCCATGTTCAACATCTTGAACGGTGGCAAGCATGCACACGACTCGACAGATTTCCAGGAATTCATGGTTGTGCCAGCTGGGTTTGAAACCTTTAGGGAAGCTACCCGTGCCGGTGCAGAGGTGTACCAAACACTGCACAAGATATTGAGAGACCGTGGCTATGGAACTACTGTGGGAGATGAGGGCGGTCCCGCGCCAAGTGGTGTAACAAACATCGGCGCACTTAGCTTAGTAACCGAGGCTATCGAAACTGCAGGGTACCGTCCCGGGGAACAATGCTTCATTGCAATCGACGTTGCAGCGACTGAATTACGGTTTGAGGGTTCATATTTCCTGGCCAAACAACGCCGTTTGCTCTCTTCTGACGAATTGATCAGCTTATACGTTGATTCGGTTAACGATTTCCCAATCATAAGTATCGAGGACGGAATGGCTGAGGACGATTGGGTGGGCTGGGTTGCGCAAATGGCTCGACTAGGCGATAAAATCCAGCTTGTGGGTGATGATATTTACGTAACCAACCCGGTTCTTATCGAAAAAGGGTTCCAAATGAGGGCCAGTAACTCAGTGCTTATCAAACTAAATCAAATTGGAACTGTAACGGAGACTCTTGAAGCTATCAGGCTTACTAAACAGATTGGGTGGGGTACCGTAATCTCCCATCGGTCGGGCGAAACGGAAGACACCACGATAGCCGATTTAGTCGTCGGAACCGCTGCCGGACAGTTCAAGGCAGGCGCGCCTGCACGCGGTGAACGCACAGCGAAATATAATCGCCTGCTGCGTATTGAAGAACAATTAGCTGGCAAAGCTGACTTCATCGGCCCATCCATCTACGACCGCTTCACTCACACTTAGTCTCTGCAAGTGCGTTAGTATCTTCTCAAGGTACCTGTTAACTCTTTAAGAAAAGAGATTAACGTTTTTTTAGCGATTTCTAAAAATTGTACAAAATTGTTGATAGATCCTATTGACACACCACAATATGTAGTGCTAATGTCGTGGTCCACACGACGGGTTGTGGTCGCGTGGGGAGTGAACCTTGGTCGATGAGATGTACCTATTGCAGTCATAACGAGTCAAAAGTCGTCGATTCCCGTGAATCCTCTGACGGGGTCAGGCGACGACGTGAGTGCTCCTCCTGCCGAAGGCGCTACACAACATATGAGAGAGTGCAAAGCAACGCACTACGAGTCGTCAAGCGGGACCAAAGAAGAGAGGACTTCAACCCCGAAAAACTACGGGCGAGCCTACTGACAGCGTGTGCAAAAAGGCCACTGCCTACCGGCTCGATTGACAAGTTGGTATCGGATGTTGAAGCAGACCTTCAGCAATCCGGCAGATCGGAAATAGCTTCAAGAGCCATTGGGGAACTGGTTATAGATAAAATCAAAGGAATTGATCGGGTCGCTTACATCCGATTCGCCAGTGTGTATAGAGACTTTGATGACATTGAAACATTCAAGGAGGAGATAGAGGCTTTACTAGAACCACATGAAGAACAGGATGAAGCCAACCAATTGGCCTTAATCCCTGAAGAGGTTATGCCAGTAAAGCCGCGCCGTCATCGTAGCCGGCGCAATGGAAAATCAAGAGCCGTGTAGATCATAGACTCTGACGTACCTGGGCCCCCTTGAAGTTGGACACGCGAAGAGATGAGATGCGGCGAAATCTGTTAGATGATTGGTATCGAAAGGTCATTGGGAGAAAGAAAATAAAAGTATAAGCCTGTGATGACAAATTACCGGCTTGCTGAAGAGGAGTAGGGAAAAATGCTTGCAGACCAGACGAAGAAAATCAAACTGAACGGACACACAAAAAACACCAACGGGAACCACACTCCACACCAGGACGATGTGGTGGATATCAGTGCAAACGCACAAATAGTGCTTGAGAAACGCTATTTGCAAAAAGACGCGACTGGCAACGTGGCGGAATCCCCCGCAGGGATGTTCTACCGGGTAGCCAACGCCATAGCAAAGGCAGAACATCTCTACGGTACTGAGGAAGACGCTCGCGAGTGGGAAGAGAAATTCTATGAAATTATGGCGTCCCTAGAATTCGTCCCCAACTCCCCTACCCTGATGAACGCAGGTATTGAGAGAAATAATGGCGAGGGAACCGGGACCCTTTCAGCTTGCTTCGTCATCGGCCTTGAGGATCACATGGATGGCATCATGACCACTGCTAAAGAGACAGCCATGGTGCAAAAATATGGTGGTGGCACAGGGTTTGCTCTGTCAGCGATCCGACCCAAGGGGGCAAATATTGCGACCACGCATGGGCAAGCATGCGGGCCCGTATCGGTACTCCGTCATCTTTCCTCAGTTTCAAAGCTAGTAACCCAGGGTGGGAAACGGGACGGAGCCAACATGGCGGTGATGGACGTACATCACCCCGATATCTTGGAATTCATAGACTGTAAGGCAACAGAGGGTGATATCCATAATTTCAATATCTCTGTTGGAGTTACTCACGAATTTATGAACGCTGTTAAAGAGGGCACGACCTACCCCCTGAGATTCCAAAAGGATGCCAGCGACCCAGACTCCCCGGTCGTCGAAACAGGGCGACTCAACGCACGCGACGTTTTCGACAAGATCATCACCGGCGCGTGGCGAAATGGGGAACCAGGTGTTATTTTTCTAGATTGGGTGAATCATCGGAATCCAACCCCACATGTCGGCAGAATGACAGCGACAAACCCTTGTGGGGAACAACCCTTGCTTCCCTACGAATCATGCAACCTTGGGTCGATAAACCTGAACAAATTCATTACTGATGTGGGAGACCATCCAACCATCGACTACGATCGTCTCCGCGAAGTAGTTCACGTAGCAACTCGATTCTTGGACAACGTCATCGACGCTAATGCCTACTCCGTAGACAAGATTGAAGAAATGACCAAATCGACCCGGAAAATCGGTCTGGGAGTGATGGGATTTGCTGATCTATTGGCGCGCATGGGCGTTCCGTATGATTCTGATCAAGGCCTCGAGCTTGGCCGCAACGTTATGAGGTTCATTAAAGAAGAATCTGACAACATGTCCTCAATGCTTGCTGAAGAACGCGGCGATTTCCCTGCATATGAGGGCAGTATCTATGACACCCCCGATATGCCGCGTATGCGCAACGCTTGCAGATTAACGGTCGCCCCCACTGGGACTATCTCGATGATTGCGGGTTGTTCAAGCGGAATTGAACCTCTATTTGCGCTGTCATACCACAAGCACAACATATTGGGCGGTGAGAGCCTGATCTATGTGGACTCTAACTTTGAGCAAGCTGCACGGGATGAAGGCTTCTATAGCGAAGAGCTAATGAGCTATCTCGCTGACGGTGGCTCACTCCAAACGAGAGACGACGTGCCTGATACCGTTAAGAAAACTTTCGTTACTGCGGCAGACATCTCCCCCGAGATGCACGTACGAATGCAAAGCGTCTTCCAGGAAAGTGTGGATGCCGCCATATCGAAAACAATTAACTTTTCAAATGAAGCTACGAAAGAAGACATCGAGGAAGCTTACGTTCTTGCGTGGGAGCTCGCATGTAAGGGAATCACCGTTTACCGTTCTGGCAGTCGTGATGCTGAAGTTCTCACAGCTGGCACTGACGACTCAAAGGATATGACCACTGCCCAAGTCCAAGCCGGCGACGTTATAGACCAAATCGTAGAGAACCGCATGCTGGTAGAGCGCCAGAGACCTTCGGTCATCCGGGGCATAACTGAACGAGTCAGAACAGGCCAGGGCAACCTTTTTGTTACTGTTAACTTTGACGAGGATGGCCACCCATTTGAGGTGTTTAGCACACTAGGTAAGGCGGGTAGCACAGACTCTGCCCAGTTGGAAGCAGTTTCCCGCTTAGCCTCACTTTCCCTCAGGTCAGGGGTGTCCCCCGAACAGGTGGTTGCGCAGTTAAAGGGGATTACAGATGAACCGGTTTGGGACAGTGGAACGCTCGTGCGTTCTGCCCCTGACGCTGTAGCTTTAGTGCTCGCAAGACATCTTGAAGAAGCTCCGATGAACTCATCCGACACAACAGCTCAACTAGGTTTGTTCCCCTCATCTAAGTCACCGGATACCCCGACAGAGACCAATGAGCAGCATAAGCCTATGAGTGGCGCACGCTGTCCGGATTGCTCTGGCTACATGGTGGCCCAGGAAGGCTGCCTCAACTGTCCAGATTGTGGATACTCGAAGTGTGATTAAAAACAGACAAGAGTCACATAAGTAGACTGGTAAAAAGGGCCCCGGAGCTTGCCGGGGCCCTTTTATACCACCCCGTATAATAAGACTCCACAGGAAAAACGAGAGAATTTATTTATGAGTACCAGAAGCAATCGACCTTACGTAGCGATAACTATGGGTGATCCCGCCGGGATTGGTGCTGAGGTCACCGCCAAGGCGCTCATGGATGAAAGTATCCACGCGAAATGCCGTCCATTTGTAGTTGGAAACGCATCAGCAATGAGCAATGCTCTGGGTTTTATTGGAAATGGTGCAGCAACTCATCTAGTCCACTCTCTCGATGAAGTAATCGGGGATGCAGGTGCTATTGACGTACTTGACATCGAAAACCTCGATTTCGATAGCATCGCGATCGGAGAACTATCTGCAGATGCCGGTAAGGCTGCTGTTGAATGGGTGCTCAAAGCCGGTGAGATGGCAGCATCTGGTGATGTCGCTGCGATCGTGACCGCCCCCATCAACAAAGAGGCTGCAAGCCTCGCTGGCTACAAAGACATAGGCCATATGGAGATTTTTCAATCACAGACAAACTCAAAAGAAGTTGCCACAATGCTGATGGCAGATACTCTCCGAGTTGTCCACTTAACCACCCATCGCTCACTCCGTATCGCCTGTGATTACGTGACCCTAGATAATGTATTAGCAAAAATTATGCTTACTTACGAACATTTCAAGCGATGGGGATTCCCGAACCCCCGAATCGGTATAGCAGCGCTCAACCCTCATGCCAGCGATGGTGGTTTACTGGGAGATGAAGAAGAAAAACAGATCTCTCCCGCAATAGAAATTGCCCGAACTCAGGGAGTCGATGCACAAGGCCCGATACCTCCTGATACCGTTTTTACTCAAGCTATCAACGGAAAATATGATGCAGTGCTCGCCATGTACCATGACCAAGGGCACATTCCGATCAAGGTGCATAATTGGGAACGCAGTGTGAGTGTTAACCTTGGGTTACCCTTTATTCGTACTTCTGTGGATCACGGGACCGCCTTTGATATTGCTGGTCAAGGCATCGCTCATCATGAGAGCATGCTTGAAGCGGTTGGGGTCGCTGTCGACCTTGTAAGCGACGGGAGGCTACGTTAAAACATGAAGGTCTCATTCATAGGCGGCGGAGTCATGGCTGAGGCAATCCTTGGCGGAATTCTCAATGCCGGAATCGCAGTACCAGCGGATGTGAGATTCGGTGAACCTATAAAAAGTCGACGCTCACATCTTGCCGATACTTACGGAGTCATTGCAACGTCTGATAACGGCGAAGCACTGAAAGATACTCAGGTAGTGATCCTCGCTGTAAAACCGCAACATCTCGGCCCGGTGATGAATGATTTAAAGGATCACCTGAAACCTGGGCAGGCGGTGCTTTCCATAGTTGCTGGCGCTACCCTAAAAACTCTTAGCCGAGGATTACAACACAAAACCATCGTAAGGGTGATGCCAAACACACCAGCACAAGTTCGCCAAGGCATGACAGTGTGGACAGCGACGGATGACGTGTCTGAGCAGCAACACACTACAGCACAACAAATACTCGGGTCCTTTGGTGAAGAAGTCTTCGTCGCAGACGAAAAGTACATGGATATGGCAACAGCACTGAGTGCCAGCGGACCGGCGTACGTGTTTCTATTTGTTGAGGCTCTCATTGACTCCGGTGTTTACATGGGGCTACAGCGGGACATGTCTCGTAAACTCGTCCTGCAGACGGTGCTGGGTAGTACAGAATATGTTCGCCAAGCTGGACAACACCCGGCGGAACTTAAAGACATGGTATCTTCGCCAGCTGGCGGGACAGTTGAAGCATTGCGCTCCTTCGAGCAGGCTGGCTTCAGAGCAGCTGTGATCGACGCTGTTACTACAGCGTACAAGAAATACCAAGCCCTAGGAAAAACTGACTGATGAAGGACAATCTGGAGTATCTGAGTATGAGTGAACTCAGTTGAACGAACTACTCTTAAACTTCGTCAGCCTTTTTTTTTCTGCACTCCAGCTAGCTATCCTGGCAAGGATAATCATGTCCTGGATAGGAGCAATCGGGGAAACCAACCCAATTATCGAAACAATCAACCAATTACTGAACCAAATCACCGAGCCGCTCCTCGCTCCTATCCGACGAGTCGTACCCCCCTTCGGGATGTTCGACCTCACCCCAATGATTGCCTTTCTAGTACTCGGCTTTGCTAGGGATTTCCTACTATAGAGTCTCACTCGCTAATGCATGAGCTTTACCGGCACTAGAGACTACAACTGCCTTATTCCTCAGCCCCCAGCTCCTATTTAATGGTCGCCAGAGTTCCTTGGCACCTACAAATGCTTGCTTGTAGTTTAATAGCTTAACCTTCAATAAGAGCCTCTGTAACGTAGCCTAATAACACCATCCTGGCTGACTGCAACCTACGTAGATTTGATTCCGACTGTAGTCAGAACTCGGTACTAGCCAACATCGTCTCCGATCCGCAGTTCACCCACCCAAAGATCCGGAGAAGATCCGTTAGGATTTTCGAGATACGTTGTCGCATTGAGGTAAGTAACGACAAGTAGGACAAATACAATCACTGCTCCTACAGCATATGGTTTAAGCCGACCTTGCGACCATAAAACAAAACGGTCAAGAGTTAGCCCCGCTAAAACATAGATCACAGGTGCAGTGATCATTAGTCTACTAAAGGCTCCTTCTGAGGTTGTTAATCCAACACCAACCACAGATACGCCCAGCACCATTACCAAAAACAGGTGATAGGGTTTACTCCAGTTAATCAACGCAATACAAATACCGCCCGCCACCAGTAATCCCGTCACGGGGTCGAGCATCCTTCCTGTATAGTTAGCACTTCGATGCCCTGGACGGTTCCATATGACGGAACTGACGTTGTCTCCGATATTCCTTACTACAAAACGCAACTGATCCATCACTCCGTCGACACTTGCATACTCAGAAGAGCGAGTGACAGATACGCTTAACTCACGATCTCGGATATCAGTTGATACTGCGAGCCCTCCCAAATACATAACTATGAACACAGCAACTGGTGCCGCGAATAAAGTAAATGTCCCAGTAACCACCCGGAACGGAATTTTCCCTCTCAAAAATTCACAACCCCAGACTGCGAAGATTGCAAAAACGAAAATCATTCCTACAGCATCCAAATACACTACTGCCCCCGTGAGCAACCCCGCTGCAACTAACCAATACTGATTAGCCCCATTTCGTAGTCCTCTGTGCATGGCATAAATTGCCAATAGCTCTATGAGTAACAGTAGCGACACTGGCAAAGCTAGCCGACTATACGTTACATGCCAAAAACTGACTGCCATCACAAGGGTTCCCAATATTGCAGTACGACGACCCCAAATAGAGCAACTCCATGCAAAGAACAACCCAAGACTTACAAGTCCAACAAGCCCTGATAATACCCTTGGGGCTACTGCGGTATCACTAAACAGCGTCATCCAAGTCTGAAAGATCCAGCTAACCCGTGCTTGTTGATCGACAAACAGATCACCCCAAGCCCAACCAGTACCCTCTTGTGTATACATTATCTCTGCGACGTTGAACCCCTCAGGGAAATACCCGATTTGGTACAGCCGTAACCACATCGCAACCATGAGAACTGTGATACCAATTCCTAGCGTCATCGCGTTAGGAATACCCGGTATAACACCTGCGCTCCAAAGCTTTCCCCAAGTACGATCGGCTCGGAATACATCCGCTACATCCAGCGTAGCCCCATCCACCTCATCTCTAGGAGTAGGAGATCCAAGGGCTAGGTGGTTCTCAATCTTCGGCATACTCTCTCTCGATTCTAGCCCGCACTTATTACAAAAGCTTTGGCTCGAATCTTCAGTAAAGCCGCAGTTTGAGCACACGAACCTAGTAACAAGATATCTACTACACGCACCACAATAAGTGGCGGTAAGCCGATTGATAAATTCGCAGTAAGGACAAATCAAGGGCACAGAATTTTAGCTCCAAGTAGTATCACTTTAACTGCGTGCGCATCTCGTGCCACTGGGTAACATTGAAACCAGATCTCCCCGCCTGTGCCTCGACTTTTTGCAAATCCTGCCACGTTTCAAATTCTGAGATATCTACTGCTGGTTGTCGAGCCCTCTCAGCTTCAGGAGTTCCCATCCAACCAAAGTAACCTACGACATTTGAGAACACAATAACCGTTACTACGGTTGTTGCCATCCCTCTATACACAACTGTGAGATTGCCCTTCAGAGACCAGATCCAGTCCACTCCGAATACTACAAATAGATAGATCACCGGCAGGGCACCGACTAACCGTGCACCATTGGGAGATCCAACGGACAGTATCTGAGGCAGAAAAACCATAGCAAACAACAACATCCATAAGAGGAGAGACTGTCTCCAGCGAACCAGCGAAACTACCAATCCGACCCAAAACAAAATCCCAGTCAACCTATCAAGAAAACCTTTCCCGTCTGGGACATACCTTGGGTTATCTGCCAGAGTCGAGTAACTTGAGTCCAATAGAATAACGGCCTTGAGGACATGCACCGTCTGCTCAATTATGATCCTATGAGAGCCTTTCTCATCAAAGTGTGACCGGTTAGTGTCCTTTAGTGCATATACATCGTAAACGCGCCTGTTAAACGTTTCTGGATCATCAAGAATAGTATTCAATTGGGGAGCAAAAAGAACGACCGACGTTCCAAACGTGACACCGAACCCGATGGCTATGCGTCTCCACCCATTTCGGTGAAGTAGCATCACAAACGGTAAGTACAGAACCAATCCAATTAGAATCGTCCTACCTACCACGTACCCATATAATCCCATCGCGACAAATACTCCTGCTATCACGTACAGGTGCCACCCTCCACGGCGGATCGCGATTGTTAACACCAAGACAGTCATGATGAGAAAGCACCCAACTTGAACATTTTCCCAACCACTACGCGAAAAGTGGAGATACAGGAGACTTGTGCTTAGCAACAAAGTACCAACAAGACTTGCTGAACGTGAAATCTGAAACTGTCGGGCGGCGAGGTAGAACCCTACAAGAGAAACAGTGCTAAGGATAGCGCTGGCGAGACGCATACTAAAGATACCTTCACCGAAAAGCGCCATCATCCAACTTGTAAAATACAGGCTAGCAGCGGGAGCCGGTTTCCAGTCTAGGCCCCAAAAACCCGGCCCTGTATCTGCCATGATGTGATATACAACCTGAAGGTTATCGGCCTCATCGGCTACAATGTTCGAGGGAATTTCAGCTAGAGATACAAGCCTTATCCCAAGCCCACTCAATACGATCAAGGTTAATATCGCAATAGCCCCAGTACGCGCTCGATCACGACGAAACCACGAGACCACCTTGTGCCAAACTGAAAGCGCAGAGGAGCCAATAATCGGGGGTGCCGATGATTCGACAGAACCCTTCAGATAACTACCACAGTTATCACAGTATCTATTTTCAGAGGGATTCCCTATCTCACACTTAGAGCAGATGAGAGAAAAAACCAACCCACGACCACAGTTGCCGCAGTAAGCTGATAAGTCACCGTTCTCATACCCACACCATATGCAGCCCGTAGATTCGTTGGGCATTGGGTTACTCACGTATCGGGTTCGCAGGATATTTGATAGCGTTCTTTCTAATCTTTTGCCGTACTGCCTGATCGAGATCAACACCCAACACGTCCGACAAGCGGAGAAGGTAATCCATAACGTCCACTATTTCGTCCTTAACCTGCCCCATCGTTTCCTCTAACTCGGTTACTGAGGCTGCTTCTTTTTCGGTCAGCTATTGGCTCCCGCAATTCTGGTGCTTCGCTAACCAAGACCGCTGATAAGTTCTTGGGAGTTTGGTATGTCTCCCATCCCCGCTCAGCTGCAAATTCTCTTAACTGCCGTTGCATATCAGTGATATCCATGTCATGAGCCTTGCATCGTCACCTCGCCCGCAACTGCCACAAGTTGTGATCCATCTGGTTGCCGTAGAAGCAGGTTACCAGCTTCATCAACCCCTGTAGCGACACCCTCGTAAACATCCTCTTTCCAGCGGACCTCTACATGTTGGCCTATGGTTTCAAGTTGTGATTCCCATAATTTAGTCAGGGGCTTTCCTCGGATAACAGAGGAATAGTGATGATTAAAGTTTTGCAGAATTCCAACTAGCACCCGAACACGATCAAATAGGTTACCTGTCTCTATCCGCATGCTTGTAGCAATGCTTTTCAGTTGTTCATCTTTTGTGTGATCAGAATTAACATTAATCGCAAATCCAACCACTGCACTGTCTACACTGCCAGAATCCACAACACTTTCAACCAAGATACCTGATATTTTTCGTCCACGGACACGAACATCGTTGGGCCACTTAATAACCGCATTCAACCCTGTCTGATTTCGTACAATTTCACAAACAGAAATTGCAGCAGCCATGTTTACCTGTGGCAGTTGCTGAATACTGGGACGTAAAATTATGGAAAAGAGCAGATCCGCTCCTTTTGGGGAAATCCATTGCCGATCAAAACGCCCACGCCCATCCGCTTGCTCTTCAGCTACCACAATCGTACCTTCAGGCGACCCTTTTTGAGCCCGTACACACGCCTCGTCCATGGTCGACCCTAAAGTGTCATAGTGGATCAGGGTGTGGCCGATGGTCTGGCCTCTACAAGAAGCCATTACAAGTTCAATATCTAGAGATTTATTCACCGAACAAACCAACGCACCAGTTGGTTATCATTCGACTCACTATCGATATGCTCACCATGGTGAAACTCTGTGTAGATACTAAGGTCAGCTGCCCGACGAATAGCTTTAGTTAGTGATTCCTGACTTCCAGCAGTTACCCGTTTCGCATCATCATATTCCAGGACACATTCCCAAGACATGGGGACCCCCGCTAGTCTTCAGGCAATGAAATTATTAAGAGCGCGATCAACGGTCGACCAGAAAAACTCACTTTGCATTCAGACTACCCCGAGTACTCTGCGCCAATTAACACCCCCACGGGCTGCTGCCGCCGTTCAGCTTCCTCGAAAGCCGCTGAAATACGATCAACATCTCCGTCGTGCTCGACAAGGTAGTAGTTGATCCGCCAAGCATTTAAGGTAGGTTCTGTAATAGTTGCAGCAGAGTCTTTGGTCACCCCACGGCGAGTCCAACCACGATATCCAATCATCATCACAACGGGAAGGTTCACGTCGACAGCCATCCCTCGGACCGAGTCACCTGATTCAAAGAGTCCAGTGTTTTGGATCATCACAATCGGTTTCCGCCCACCTATCCAAAGTCCCAGAGCGATCGGCATGCTTTCAGCCTCACGAGCGATTGGGATGATCCTTAATGAAGGGTCCTCGGCAAGCAGTTTGTACATGAAACTACTTTCGGTGTCGGGTAACCACACTACATCAGTAACACCATTTTTGTGTAATTCAGCTTGGACTGCTGTTGGAGTTAGCGTCAGTTCTTGCATACTCTGCCCTAGTTCATCCTCGCAGCCATTGTATGCAGTGATTCTGAGAACGGTCAACTAGACATACTCAAACTTTGAAACAAGACTGAAGAGCACAATACGATGCTGATTACAGACTTTAGGAGTGTCCTCCGATGACCACAGTGATCATCCCCATCTGGAAAAGCCATCCTGCTGAATCATCAAGAGCCACAACCAGTACCTCACAGAACTCTGCCAGCATGATTGAGCCTACAGTTAATTCTCTAGCCTTTGACAGCAGTCTTCATTGCCATAATGTGCTCGGGGCCTGAGGCACAACAACCCCCAATTATCTGGGCTCCCATATGTTTCCATTCATCAGCAAATTCCGCCATCCTAGACGGAGAATAATTACGTATTTGAGCTACATCTCGGCCTTCTGAAGGAAGCTGGTTAGTCAACATCTTCTGTTCAACTATTGGACCCGTAGGGTTGTAGCCCAGGTTAGGGTAAACTCCCACGGGGCCAGTGTATGCATCACGGAGAATCGGCAGCCCCTTTGAGAGAGCCTCTGGATGGCTGCACATCAGCAAAACAGCAGATACGGGGTGTCCCTCCAACGCCGCAGCAAGATCGGAGAGACTCTCGCCATATTGCATCGCTCCATCAACTCCGATATGGCGAACACCAAGAAAAACCGGAATGCCAGCTTCGGCACCTGCGTCAACAGCTGCAACACAGTCCGCAATGAAACCTACGTATTCTACGAGAATAACATCAACCCCCATTGCTGCGAGTAGTTTGGAATGGTCTATGTATTCTTTATGGAACGCTACAGCGCCCATGTACTCTACGTCAGAGACTGGTTTGTCACCGGAATACCCTACACAAGGAGCAGCGATTCCGCCTGCCACATAAGCTTGGGGGTTGCCCGCTTGTCGCGCTGTGACAGCATTTTCTCCAGCAGCTTGGGCAAACTCCTGCCACCGGTCATGCAATCCTATACCTTCCAAGCGTGATGGGATTGTCCAAAAGTTATTACTGATAATAATGTCGGCTCCAACTCTGAGATAGTCCTGATGCACCTGTTGTACAACATCTGCAAACTCAATATTTGCAGTAGCTGACCATGCTTTGAGGCGATCAGTCGCACCAAGAAGAACATCGGCTCCGCGCCTTTGAAGCTCCGAACCAGTTCCTCCATCCAAGAGCAATGTCTCTCCACCGAGTAATCGATCCATAATGTCCAAATCTGGCATAGCTTATCTCCTTATTTGTGCTGGCTTCAGACGGACCTCTGACCAGAAAAAGAAATCCACTACCGGTTTACGATATGCATTCTAGATTCGTTCGTCGGATTAGACTGGGATAGTGCCACGTGCCACTCAGTATATCGGGTGTCTACCGGCCAAACAGACATGTGGGAACTGGTCTAGCTAGCTATTATTCGTTCGACTGACGCTTCTTCAGGCGTTGCCGTACTGTTGCGGACAGTTCCTTCTTACGCATACGCAAATTTTGGGGAGTCACCTCGAGCAACTCGTCTGTGGATATGAAGTCGAGGCATTCTTCCAAGCTCATCTCAACTGGCGGGCTTAGCCGTTTAGAAATGTCTGCAGAAGCCGAACGCATATTTGTTAGTTTCTTCTGTTTACATACATTGACTGGAATGTCGTCTTCGTGACGATGCATACCTACTATCATTCCCTCATAAACAGAGGTACCTGGGCTGATAAAAGTCTCCCCTCTACCCTGAGCGTTAATCAGACCGTACGTAACTGCATCTCCATTTTCAGAAGCGACAAGTACCCTGTTACCTGATTTTTTTAACTTGCCCTCCATCAGTTTGTACTCATAGAAGGAGCTATCGTAGGTACCATTACCGCTGGTAGTCCGCATAAAAAAGGAGCCAAACCCAATTAACCCTCGAGTGGGGATACGATATTCAAGTCGTACGTTACTGGACTCTCCGTATGCCATATCTAACAACGTAGCTAGGCGTCCAGACAAATTCTCCGTAAGTGCTCCAATATATTCGTCTTTGGTGTTGATAATAAGATGCTCGTACGGTTCATGAATTTTGCCATCTATAGTCTTGGTCACTGGCTCCGGCCTAGACACTTGGATCTCGAATTGCTCTCGTCTCAGGGTCTCGACCAATATCGCCAAATGTAACTCACCTCTTCCCGAAACCAGAAAAACGTCGGGAGTCGAAGTAGTCTCAACCCTCAGGCTCACATTGGTGCGGAGCTCTTTGATGAGCCGTTCATACAAAACCCGTGACGTACAGTTAGTGCCTTCTAAACCAACAAGTGGGGAGGTGTTTACACCAAAACTCATTTTCACCGTAGGTTCTTCAATGTTGATGGATCCCAGTGATTCAGGATGATCACAGTCAGCTACAGTGTCACCAATTGAAGCACTCTCAACACCTGCGATAGCGACAATTTCGCCAGCGGGCGCCTCATTTACTTCCAAACGGTCCAGCCCGCGAAACACAAACAGTTTCTCTACAGTGTAGGTTTGCCCTTCCGCGCCCCCACTAGCGAGAACAACTGAATCCTTTAACCCTATATTGCCTCGGAAAACTCGCCCGATTGCGATCGGTCCGAGGTGATTATCATAATCAAGAGCAGCAACCAGCATTTGCAATGGCGCAGTGGGATCACCCGAGGGTGCAGGAATCTCCTTCAAAATAGTGTCGAATAACGGCTGCATGTCTTCAGGAGAAGCATCGAGGGTAGAAACAGCATAACCGAGCTTCGCTGACGTCAGTAATATTGGGAAATCTAGCTGCTCCGATGTGGTCGCAAGCTCCAAAAACAAATCCTGCACCATCTCAACTACTTCATCCACCCGAGCCTCAGGCCGGTCAATTTTATTTATAAGTACAACAGGAGTTACATTCTGATTTAGGGCTTGTTGCAGAACGTAGTGAGTCTGGGGCATTGGGCCATCGACGGCATCCACAAGCAAAAGACACCCGTCTGCCATGTTCATAATACGCTCAACTTCGCCACTGAAATCAGCATGTCCCGGAGTGTCAATAATATTGATCTTCACACCTTCATAGTTCACAGCAGTGTTTTTGGCTAAAATCGTAATCCCTCGCTCCCGCTCGAGAGGATTAGTATCCATTATCAATTCGCCAACACTCTGATGTGCTTGGAACACTTGGCCTTGCTTCAGCAAAGCATCAACTAGGGTTGTCTTACCATGGTCTACATGAGCGATGATCGCCAGGTTGCGAATATTAGGGTTGCGAATATTAGGGTTGGTTACGTTTATCATTGTTCTCTAAGTATCTTGCCCGTGATGAGCTAAAACCGGTAGGTTTTTACAGGGCACAATATTCATAATTCCACAGATCATTGATCAGTGACAATCGACAGTTTGGGCTGATCAATTAGACGTTCACAGTAGGTAAGGGTTACCCCTACTCAACTGCATCAAAATCCCTTCAAGCTTCGGAAACCGCAGGCCTAGGTAACAGTCCCCCAGATTTCAAGATCTCTGGCACTACTTCTTCTTGCTTATATGCCATCACATGAACCCCTGCGACTCCTTCGATTTCTTGTATCCTCTGGATGGATTCAACACAGATACGGTGCCCTTCAGTACGAGATTTTTTGCCTGCATCCTTTAATCGCGTGATGGTTGCGGCGGGGATCGATACGCCAGGAATATTCCTCCTCATCCATTCTGCCTGTTTGGCTGATCGTAACGGTCCAACCCCAACGAGAATAAACACCTTCTCATGAAGCCCCATATCGACAACCTGGGTCATAAACGTCTGTAAGCGCTGCATATCGAAACAGAACTGAGTTTGAATGAAATTTGCCCCCGCTTCTATCTTCTTCTTTAGTCGTATAGGCCGAAAATCAAGTGGCGGGACAAATGGGTTGCTCGCAGCTCCAAGGAACAAATTCGGTGGCGGGTCAATCTGCCTACCACTAAGGAACTGTCCTTTATCACGCAGAATTCTAGCCGTCCGGAGCAAGGTTATTGAATCAAGGTCAAAAACTGGCTTTGTTTCTGGGTGATCGCCAGTACCAACCCCATCACCCGTGAGACAAAGTACGTTCCGTATTCCTAACGCTGCCATACCTAGTAACTCTCCCTGCAAGGCTATACGGTTACGATCACGGCATGACAACTGAGCAACAACATCATACCCAGCCTGTCTCAAAGTAGCAGCCACAGCGACATTGGACATATGAACATTCGCACCCGATGCATCCGTCGCGTTAATTGCGTCCACTGAGTGTCCAAACAAACGAGCATTCTCCAAAACAGCATGAGGATCAGATCCGTCCGGAGGCAGTACCTCAGCAGTAACAGCGAAATGCCCTGCATCAAGTACGCGCTCTAATCTAGAATTTGACTTCATTCAGTCCAGCCGAGTGGAGATGTCTTGACATCATCTCGAAAATCATTAATCCACGCCGACGAATTTTCCAATCGCTTATCGAGTGGAGGCAATATATTTTCAATTTGCGCTCCGTAGGCCGGCATCTTCTTACTACGTTCCCATGCCATCACCCAAACACACATCATCTCTGGAACAATCTCACAGTGCCCGTTGGCGCGCACTCCTCCACAAGGTCCATTACGGAGATTTTTGGGACAAGTCATCGGGCAGGTCATCCCCGTGCTGTGCAGCACACAATCTCCACACATCTTACAATCGAAAAAGATTCCTTTTGTAATCTTCTCGCCCCGGACAAACACTGCCTCAATGAAACCGCCGGATTTTAACCACCGGCGAAAAGGACTAAGACATACACGGGTTGTAGCGTAGGCAAATTCAAGAAGAACCGGTCTTTTATGAAAGATTTTCAAGATATGGGCTAACGCTCTTTATATTGCGGCCGAGGGATAACTATACCGTATAATCTGCGCTACCGGAAAGATAATCTCAGCTATCGGAAAGAACAATCACTATATATGGTGCCGACCATTCCAACTGATATCCAGCCGACCATCTATCGCCTCGACAGACTAGTCGAAACATCAGATGCTTTCTCTGCATTCCTGGACACGGATTATCCAATACTACTTGAAAGTGCACTGAACACTCCCCATGGACGCTATTCATACATCACTGCAGACCCGTTTGCCGTCATCCGTTCGAAAAAAAACTCAGTAGAGATCTGTGGAACGAGTCGCACACGTAAATTGAACGAAGACCCGTTTCACTCAGTCCGCCAACTTTTATCGCAGTACGTTATAACCCGCCACCCTGGGGGGCCCCCGTTCCAAGGAGGTGCAATCGGTTACTTCGCTTACGAGATGGGGCGACATATCGAGAGACTGCCACTTAACACTATTGACGACCTGAACTTACCGGAGATGGTAATCGGTCTATATGATTGGGTTTTGGCCATTGATCATCAGGCGAATGAGCGATGGATTTGTGCCACGGGTCTACCAAGTGGTGCTAATGAAGAAGCAGGTAAAAGGATTGAATGGGTCAAAAATCGTCTTTATTCTCACAAACCTGATTCAGCGATAAAAATGACTAATACAAGCGCCGCTGTCAGTCCTCGTTCTAATTTCACGAGGTGTAGCTACAAAACTGCCGTGCAAACTGTTAAGGATTATCTTGCAGCTGGAGATGTATACCAAGTGAATCTCTCGCAACGTTTTCAGGCAGAAACTGAATTAGATGCTTGGTCCCTTTATCGACGCCTAGGTAAAGTAAGCCCTGCTCCGTTTGCTTCTTACCTCGGCTTCCCAGATGCTACGGTGATAAGTAGTTCCCCGGAACAATTTCTCAAATTGGACGGGGATTTAGTGACCACACGACCAATGAAAGGCACGCGTCCACGCGGCTCTACTCCTACGGAAGATGCTCAGCTAGTTGAAGATCTGCAAACCAGCCCAAAAGACCGCGCTGAGAATGTCATGATCGTCGATCTACTACGTAACGACCTAGGTAAAGTGTGTGTACCCGGTAGCGTTCAGGTATCTGAGTTATTCATTGCTGAGATGTACCCAACTGTTCATCAAATGGTGTCAGAAATTAGAGGTCAGGTTGACACAAGCCACGATTTAATAGATGTGCTGCGTGCTTGCTTCCCTGGAGGATCGGTTACAGGTGCACCCAAAATTCGAGCGATGGAGATCATTGACGAACTTGAACCAATTGAACGAAGTGTTTACTGCGGTGCCATTGGCTACCTTGGGTTTGACGGTTCAATGCAGGTCTCTATACCAATTCGTACATTGGTGATGAAAGACACTAGGGTATTCTTCAGCGTAGGTGGAGGAATCGTAGCCGACTCTGACCCTGACGATGAATACGAGGAAACTTTGCACAAGGCCTCGGGGATATTTGGTGCGCTGGGTAGTAATCTCGCTTGAAACTAGCGGATCCTGAGGTATCATGTGCGCAATCCGGTAATATTGACGATAACAAACTCGACGGTGGGAAGGCATAACTATGGCATACGTCAGCTTTGGATGGACTGGTGAGGAACGGCATATCAAAGTGGAACTAGATTCAGACGACAATACTTGGTACACAGTTCACTATGATGGTGAAGGTAATGAGGATCCACATATGACTCGCATCTTTGGAACCAACCGCTTGATCAGTCCGTGGACAGGGGATACCGATAAAGATACCGTCATCAAGGAGTTAGCTGACCGTAACCCACATGCTACAGTTAGTTAAACTAGTATTTGAAAGAGGGCTAGATTCCCATGCCTGCGTCCATTACTCTCATAAAGTTTTCCCCAAGAATTTTCCTCACATCTCCGTCCGTGTAGCCACGTTTCAGAAGCTCCTGAGTAATTAACGGGACTTTAGTACAGTCTTCCATTCCCTCCGGCATCGTCGCACCATCGAAATCGGATCCAAGTCCGACGTGTTCCACCCCGGCAACCGTAACCATATGGTCAATGTGATCAACGATCTCTTCCCACTTGGGTTTTGAAACCTCGGCAAACTTCTCTTCAAACTTCTTTTCTATTTCAGTTTCGACATTTAACAAGTCCTCTGAACCAGATTTGAAATCCTTCCGTGCTTTCTTAAGGGATTCTTGTTTCTCAACCGCTACCGAATCCTTAGCTAAACGGTAAGCTTCGTTTACAAATGTGACTTCATAATTGACACCAATGACTCCTCCGTTATCGCGAACAGCGCGAATTTGCTCATCGTCAAGGTTCCGTGGAGATGCACAGATAGCTTTCGCCGATGAATGCGATGCAATCACAGGCTTCCTTGTCGTGTTGATAGCATCCCAAAACGTAGAGGGAGCGACGTGTGAGATGTCCACTAGCATACCTATCCGGTTCATTTCTAGGACAACCTCTTTCCCAAAATTGCTGAGACCAAGGTGCGTCGGTTCACCCAAAACCCCGTCAGCCCATCCGTTGGTGTTGTTCCAAGTCAAGGTCATGTACCGAGCTCCAAGATGGTGGTACATCCGGAGAATACTAAGATCGCCATCAATCGAATGTCCACCCTCGACGCACAGGATAGCCGCTAACTTCCCAAAATCCCTGATCCGACGAACATCGTCGGCCGTAGATGCCTGTTCAATGTGCCCAGGGTAGTTCGCCATCAATGTATGGAAAGAGTCCATGTAGTCCAGAGTTACCTGGACAACCTTTTTCTTCGGAATCCAGCTAGGTGATGCAAAGCATGCAAAGAACTGAACGTTCTGTCCACCTTCGTTCATCTTGGGAAGATCGAGTTGAGCCTGCTGCTGTCGCACTCCGATGTCTACACTGTGGCGGGTCGGCCAAACAAGACTATCTGAATGTGTATCCACCACAACCGAAGAAAAGTGAAGATCACTGGCCTTTTCGCTGATCAAGTCATGCTCCTTGAGGAAATGTTGCGCTATTATCCCACGTCAGACTTAAAAAGACCGTTAGGGATACTGCAAGGACGGATCTTAGGTTGTGTTACGGTATCAAGAATGGATCGTGTGAGATATATCTCTAAAGTTAAACACGCCTTTTCGAGGCACTCTTTCTCAGACGTTACCAATCTTAAAGACCGACTATCCCCCAACCACAGCACCAAGTTCGACACATGACAAACATTCGTATAGGTCTTATAGGATTCGGCTCTTGGGCTCGTAAAGCGTATGCCCCTGCGCTGATCTCAGACCAAGATATCGAGATAGTCGCGGTCGCTGCCCGTACAGACCAAACACACCTCGCAGCCCGTGAAATTCTGGGAACTGGGTTCCAAAGCTACACAGATTACAACACCCTACTTGAACGCGATGACATCGATGCTGTCATGATCGGTATGCCTTCAGATTCTGGGACTGATACGGCTCAAGCAACAATTAATGCAGACAAACACGTTTTTTTTGAACCCCCCTTAGAGGACTCACCGTTGACCGAAAAGTTACTAGATCAAGCCGCGAAATCAGACAGAGTGTTCCACGCTGACCTGGAATTACGATATCTCCCTTGTGTAGACACTCTCCTAAAAATTACTGAACTGCAGGATTTTGGAACGGTTCAATTCATCCACGTCAGTCTAGAAAATGACTGGGCACATCATTGGGACCTCGATGAGGCCGAATTAACCCGTATGGTAACGGGCCTCAGTACCTGGTACATAGATCCTATAGACCTGCTTGTCGGCCATGCAGCCCAAACCGTCCAAATCGTCGGAGCGGAACATCAAGTGGGTCACGCACGACTTAGCTTCAAAGATGGGGTAGAAGGCCAGTGGCAATTCAATCTACGTAGCACCAACGAATTCTCGGTAAAAATGAAAGTAACTGGCGAGCATGGAGAGATACAAGCTGACCTTCTCTCTGGTGAATGCCATTGGAACATCGGCTCGTCTTTGAATTCAGGGACTAGTTCATGCTTACAACCGGTCCTTGGATTCGTTGGTATGCAAGAAAGCGTCCGGGCTTTCCTTGCAGCCATTCGAGGTGAAAAACCCACACAGTCCGGACCAGGTGTTTACAGCCGTATCCACAACACAATCAAAGCGTTAGGCAAAAGCCAAACTTCTAATACGGAGACCACAGTCGAGTAGGTAATCCGGTCCACTGAACTGTGGGCGAATACCTTACTTTATGAACACTTATAAGGATGGACTCGCCCTGGCAATTCTCCTTTTAGCTTTGTCCCTCCTGTTAGCTTTATTCACCTTCTATATCAGAGATATATCACGTTTTACGGCTGGGGTTATAGATAATGTTCTATAGGCTAATTATCTAAGTTGAACATCACTGTCATTCCCAACGTTTACTATCGTCCAGTATTCATTTCCTCGGTTTACCCTCTACCTGAACAGGTACGGTCCAGTGGCTTATCATGGAGTCGGTTACTCATTTCTGACATTAATAAGACGCGTGAGTGCTTGGGCAGCGCTGCACCAAATTGTACAATTGTAAGCCGACCGTTCATGAAAGGACCATCCTGATGAATAGCGCCCAAATCCGTGAGAACTTCCTAGCCTACTTCGAATCTCAAGACCATCTACGTGTTACGAGTTCATCACTTATCCCAGTCGGGGACCCGACACTTCTTCTAACCTCAGCAGGAATGGTTCAATTTAAGCCTTATTTTGCGGGTGAACAGGATCCTCCAAATCGCAGATTAACATCATCACAAAAATCATTTAGGACAACAGACATCGATGAAGTGGGTGATGCCTCGCATATCACGATGTTCGAAATGTTAGGCAATTTCAGTATTGGTGACTATTTCAAAGACGGCGCAATGCAATTTGCGATCGAGTGTCTGGACCAAGTGATGGGGTTGCCAAAAGACCGATTCTCAGCAACGGTTCATCATACGGATGACGAAGCGTACGAACTTTGGCAAAAGCACGGCATCCAGTCTGATCGTATTTTCCGGTTTGGAGACTCTGAGAACTGGTGGGGCCCAGCAGGAGACGAAGGACCAACAGGACCTTGCGCAGAGCTCCATTACGATTTTATGGATGACAGACCTTCCTGTGGCCTCCCCAACTGCGGTCCCAATTGCGATAACGTCAATCCGGATACTGGCCAAATATGCGAACGATTTCTGGAACTATGGAACCTGGTTTTCATGCAGTTCTACCATAATTTGGATGGAAGTCGTCCGTTACTACCAAGCACTGGCATCGATACTGGGATGGGGTTCGAGCGACTCGCGGTAATTCTGCAAAATAAACGGGATATCTATGAAACTGACCTCTTCGTCCCTCTTATTGCAAAAATAGAAGAAATAAGTGGCATTAAATACCAGAGTAAGCCCGAGGCCGAATACGCCATGCGCGTTGTGGCCGAACATGGTCGTAGCGCATCCTTCCTTATCTCAGATGGGGTCGTACCAAGCAACGAAGGTAGAGGATATGTCCTACGACGTCTAATTCGAAGAGCAATCCGCCACGCAAGACATCTAGGTCTTGAAGACCCGTTCCTTGGACAGGTATCAGAGGTCGTCGCTGAAATAATGGGAGATGCTTATCCAGAACTCCGGAACAATGCTGAGTTCGTTGAAACAGTACTTAAACTAGAGGAAGAAAAGTTCCAGTCCGTTTTCCAGAACGGGTACTCGATGTTAAGTGATTCCATTACCCCTGGAGAGAAACTACCTGGGGAAACCATCTTTAGGCTTTGGGATACTTTCGGGTTTCCCCCAGAGATGACCGAAGAGATAGCAGCAGAGAAAGGTGTGGAGGCAGATATCGGTGAATTCAACAAGCAGATGGAAGAACAGCGCGAACGCGCTCGTGCCAGCGCAAAGTTTGGGGGCGATCGGGCCAAGATTCGCGTGTACGAGAGTCTGGGAATAGGTGGGGTGAAGTTCCTGGGATACGAAACTCTGACTGCTTCCTCAGTAGCTGTTGGAATCATCACTGGAGACGAGATAGTGGATGAAGCTAAGCAGGGTGACGAAATTGAGATTGCCCTGCTCGAAACTCCATTCTATGCAGAAGGCGGTGGACAGGTTGGCGACACCGGAGAAATGGACGGTCCAAATGGCAAAATTGAGATCCATGACACGCAGCGCGTGATGCCCGACCTGATAATCCACTTCGGTAAGGTTGTTGAGGGAACCATCGCAATGGGACAGAACATTGATTGCTACGTCAACCCTGTCCGCCGAGAAGATACAGCACGGAACCATACTGCAACCCACCTATTACATGCAGCATTGCGCCAAGTGCTAGGAGCACATGTCCGCCAGGCGGGCTCATTAGTAGCACCCGAGCGGCTGCGCTTTGATTTCTCTCACGTCGACGCTGTTACACCCTCCGAGATGGAGCAAATCCAGTTCTTGGTAAACGAGAAAATCCGACAGAATGCTACAGTTCACAAGGATGAAGATTCCTACACCAATGCCATCAAAAGAGGAGCGCTCGCCTTCTTCGGAGATAAATATGAGGACCGTGTTCGACTTATCGAGATCGTCAACGGTGCTACATTCAGTTTTGAGGTCTGTGGCGGCACTCATGTCCACCAGACTGGTCAACTTGGGAGCGTTTTTATCCTGGGAGAATCAAGCATAGGTGCAGGCATGCGACGTATTGAGGCAGTCAGTGGACGTGGCGCTGAACGTGTGGTGAATGAGCGCCTCCGAGCCGGCAGTGCAGTCGCTAACAAGCTGCAAACAACTTTACCTGAGTTGGAAGACCGGGTGGAAAGTCTCCTTGAAGAGATCACCAGACTCAACCGTGAAAAGGAGAACCTCGAGCGCCAGATGTCTCTACAATCTGCCGCTGACCTCCTCGATAGTAAACAAGAAGTGGATGGTGTCAACGTCCTCGCGGCACTCGTCGAGGTAAATAGTGCGGATGGAATGAGAGAAATCGGCGACTGGTTACGAGACAAGCTAGAAAGTGGAGTTGTTGTTCTAGGCGGAGTCATTAATGAGAGACCTCTAATTACAGCCATGGTAACCAAAGATCTTGTGGAACGAGGTCTTGACGCTACTACTATCGTCCGTGGAGCTGCCAAGGTAATTGGTGGTGGTGGTGGTGGTAGACCCGATGTTGCGCAGGCAGGAGGCAAGCAAGCAGATAAGCTCAGTAGCGCACTAGATATGGTGCCCTCACTAGTACGCGAAGGGCTTACCGCTTCATGAGGGTGATGGCTCTTGATATTGGTGACCGACGCATCGGAGTTGCGCTTAGTGATCCCACTCAAACCCTTAGTTCGCCTTTATCAACTATTGACCGTGCTCACGATAAAGATCCCGTCAAGTCTATTGTTTCTCTAGCGGATGAGCATGGCACGGACAAAATATTAGTTGGCCTGCCCATAACTCTAGCCGGTGAACTCGGTACCCAAGCACGTACTGTTTTAGAGTTTGTTGAGCAATTAAAGGCTGAGACAAATATCGGTATCAGTACCGTTGACGAGCGCTATTCGACCATCGAAGCACGTCGAAGAATTCGGGAATCTTCTGTAACACGCAGCCGTCGTGAGCGAGGAGATGTGGATGCTGCAGCCGCAGCTGTCATGCTCCAATCATACTTGGACACAGGGAATCTATAATATGGGTCGGACTCATATTAAGTTGCAATCAGTACCATCATTTCTTGACGCTCTTCTAAAACCGCCGATACAATTCTTCAGGTCCAATCCATTGTGGCCCGCTAGCTCAATTTGGCAGAGCAACTGACTCTTAATCAGTAGGTTCTCGGTTCAAGTCCGAGGCGGGTCACCACCTTGTCCACCACGCTCATGGGTTATTTCGCACCTTTTCTTACGCTTGTTTATGCGGCAAGTTACCTGATTTTTACCCCTTTGGTTACCTAATTGACTGCCCTCCCCCTTGGGTTTCGGCTCAACTACTACCGCTCCAGCCATCCGCATGATCCTCAGCGGATGCTCATTCATACGCGATATAACTTATGAGGAGGTGCTTGTACCAAAGACGGAGCGCCCCATCATTAGCTTGGGAAACCTAGGGACGCCCCGCAATTAAGGTAGGCCTCTTGTTCCGGCATTCGCAGCTACAACTACGGTGCCGGTCACGCAGGAAAAAAATAAACCTGCGACGTGGCCTATCTGCATTATCGGGAATTACAGACAAGTAAGCAAAGAAAAGTAATACAACTGTGCCTGCTGGCATGACGTCACCTGTGACAGGCAGATGGGAAGGTATCGCGGCATCAAGCTAATTTCACTGAAACGAAATAAGCGTGTGCTTCACGAGGGCTACTTCCCTTCGGAGCCGACTAATCGGTGGTGGCGGGCTGCTTCTGTTTCCTCAGCTTCACTTAGCAGAGAATCGGGTAATATGATTTTAGGCATACGGAACGGCTTTTCTTGGACGAAGGCTTCGGCGTATTGCGTTCCTGAAAACCACCCAGCATTGCCTAGAGTAACTTCCATCCTTTTTTGGGCAAATTCTGGAGTGTGCCCTTGGGAGATATAAGTTGCCTCAGCTTGAACTCGCTGCTCAAAGTAGTCGGTAATATCAACTACAAAATCCCACTCGTCTCTCTCAAAGTACACTCCTGGGAAGAAGGTAGCCGGTATCTTGTAGATAGGGAGTGAATCTTCGTAGCGTGGTATCGCTGCCAAAAACGCTGCTTCAATTGAGGCGAACCCTGTCTCGCTGTGGTCGTCTCGGGCACCAAGTTTATGTCCTCTGCGGCCCGTCAAATAAGGGCTCTGAGTAATCATGATGTGGGGACGAACTTCGAGGATGATTTCCCTGAGCGCGTCGACAGCCCCCGGGTTCTTTTCCAATGTAAACAACTTGTCTGCATAGGGCAGTATACGAACGTCTGTAATGCCGAATATATTGCAGGCAGTTGCCAGTTCGTCTGCCTTTTGTTTTGTATAATCTCTATTGATCTGATCGATTAATTTCTGGTCTCTGTTTTGACGGGGTTTTGCCATTTCTTCAGAGAGCTTTTGATTATGGGTTGAAGCACCGCCAGTCATCGAAACGACTGTAACCGTATCCCCGTCAGCGACGTGTATACCTAAGGTTCCTGCGTAATGAGTAAAATCATGTGGATGAGCATTGATACCAAGTATTCTTAGACCCGCCATTATTAATCCTCCTAGATAGTATGATATTTATACCTTGAATAACGTCCCATATTACCGACTGACATCGTTGGGAAGCTTCATCTACCCCTCCCCCATCTGCACTTAATTTCCCATGGGATTCCTAGCCGTTAGGGTCCTACACCGCCTAACCCTGCGTCGGGTGCATTTTAACCTAGCTAGCAATAACTGGTACCTACTATGTAAAATGCCCCTATTCGTAGCTATCGTTTAACTAGTGCGGAGCATTCTATGCTAGAAGGCATAGCGATCTCCAATGGGGAAGAGTGTCATGACCGACAAGTTAGTGTGCGAGAAATGTGGAGTTGATCTCGCTGAGTCCCTGAACTTCTACAGGTCATGTGGTGCGTCAACACAGCACCCGTTCCCTCGAATAGCATGATTCGACTTGCCATAATCGGCTGCGGGGGAATGACCAAAAACAGCTATCTCCCTCGTTTTCAACATGTTGCCGACCAGATTAGGGTCGTGGCCGCGGTCGATACCCAACAGGATCGTGCCGACCATGCAGCGTCGCTGTTTGAAACAGCTCGTGCAGAGACGGATTACCGCAAAGTACTCGATGACATTGACGCTGTGCTCCTGGCAGTTCCTCACCATCTGCATCATCCGATCGCTCTCGACTGCCTGAATGCAGGCAAACATGTTTTACTGGAGAAGCCGATGGCGAACACTGAACAGCAGTGTCTAGAGCTTATCGAAGCCGCCGAACGCGAGAACAAGACACTCATGGTTGGCTATATTATGCGCTATCATCCATTGACGCTTGCGCTTAAGGAAACAATCGACAAAGGACTGATCGGAACCGTATTTCAGTTGTCCCTATGGACTGAGCAGTATACCCATCATCCGGATGGCCATTGGGCGAACCGCGCAGTAACACTTGGGGGTGGGCAGTTGTTCAGTCACGGCTGCCACTATATTGATCTGCTGATGTGGTTCCTTGGTCGACCAGTGAGTGGTGTACACATCGGCACAAACTTGGGCACCTCCTGGATGGAGAAGGAAGGCACTAGCAATGTTACGATTAAATTCGAGGGCGGAGCACTTGGCTACCATGCCGGAACTTGGGGAGCTCGTGGCACACGCTTGGGCTACTCTTTCCATGCGCACGGAGAGAAAGGAATGCTGGAAGCAAACTTCACGTTAGACAAATTGATACTACATCAAGACAACACAGACGAGCATGTCCGCTTCCGTGGATCCAAGGAAGGTAAACAGTCAGAGAATCAATTGAGCCACTTTGCACACTGTATTGAGACGGGCTCGACACCAGATACCGATGGCCGGAGTAGTCTCCAGAGTCTACGCGTGATCTGGCGTCTATATGATGCCGAACAACGAAACGTGGTAGCAGACTTAACGGGCTTGGGTCTTGATGAGGTAGAAGAGCCACTACAACTGTGAGTTAATCAAGTACCTATTTCCCCGTCAACTCAAGCTGATCCTTCTCGTACGAGTTTCCATACCCGCGATAGTAGTAATTGTAATGGACAGTAATCCAGAAGCAACTGTGTTATTTCAGTGATCGATGAACCAGAATACGCGCCAGGTCTTCCTGAGTCAGGAATGGATGCACCTTGCGCTCGAAATCTGCAACCGTCTCAGCGACAGTTGCATCGCTGGTGTCCAGAGTGATTTTGTTCATCAATAACGAGCCTCTGACCTCTTCCTCGAAGCGAGCGAGGACGTGCTCGACATCGGTTTCCCGCAAGACTGCGCGGGCATGAGGATCTTGTGTCATGCGTTGGCGTATGATGTCCGACCGCGCCTTCACGTGGACCAGGACCGTCTCCGGCGTGTATTGAACAATACGCTGCTCAATGTGCTTTGCTATTACGTGCCTGTCACCTATCTGGCCAGCACCACCGTATCCGAAATACAGAGGACCATATATCGTTTCATCGATGTGGAGACCAACGACTAACGATGTCTCTTTAGACTCGGAATTTGCGGTGTAGCTGGTGTGATAGTACAGGTTCTGTCGCTGCATCACCTCCCGATGACGAGCACTCAGGGCCTGAAACTGAGCCAACTCATCCTCCGTCAGTGCCGGGCCATGGGGATTTGTGTCGGGCTGCTTGAAGTGGTCGTGGATCAAGCGGAATCCAACGCCCATAGTCTCCGTCGCCCAGTCGTTGATGGCGTGGGCAAGAGTAGTCGTCCCGCTGTATTCGCAACCGACTATGACCAGCCGCATGGGCCTACCTCTGGGCCATTGTAACTTATAGAGCTTCGGCCTTCTTCGTGTCGTTGGTTTTCATACATAGATACCACGGAGGAAGACAGGGTTGAGATCGCGAAGACTTCCTAGGAAGCTTCGGGGAACTTTCGTTTTCTTCGGAGATACCAGAACCCGCCGGCTACACCTACAACCCCAACAACCCCAATGATGGCAAACACCGTGATCGAGCCTGTTCCTGATGCCTCGGGGATTGGCTCTCGATCGAAGATGTTACCGAACATTATCGAAACAGTGCCTGTTTCCTCTCCGTTGAGCGAGTCTGCCGCATTGGCACCAAGTATCAGGTCAGCAATACCATCCCCATTGATGTCTCCTATAGCAACTGCTGAACCCAGGCGTTCCATCACAGCCTCACCTGAAACGATAGTATCTGCTTCGCTACCGATCTTGGCAGATTCAGATTGGTCTCTGTTCAAAGGTCCTTTTATTATCGCCACTTGGCCAGTGCTGAGACGGGAGCCCACAACGATACCCATTCCGCCAATGGCTAGGTCGTTTGCCCCATCACCGTCAGCGTCTCCAACGTCGAGTGCTCCTCCAAAATATTCACCCTCATTCTCACCAGGTGCTTTAATGATGTAGTCAGCTTGATCAAATTCGATCTTTTCCTGACTACTGGTCAGGGGGCCGTAGAAGATGCCCATTCGACTTATCATGCCCTGTCCAGCTGTTACTCCCTGGTTAATCATAATATCGTGGGTACTAAACCCTGTCCCGGGCGCTCCTACTACGAGATCATCCAAGCCATCTCCATCGATATCTCCGATATTAATCGCATCACCTGCCTCCTCCCCTTTCACACTCCCCGTAATAATGAGATCAGTTACCTCGGATAGTTGCATTGGTCCTGATCCTATGGGGCCAAACACTACAGCTACCTCTCCAACCACTGGCCGACCAGCAAGTGTCGAGCCGACCGCAAGGTTTTTTTTTTTATTGTTATTGAGATCACCGAGATCTACACCCATCCCAGTGA
>JAKUTR010000019.1 GCA_022448725.1 SAR202 cluster bacterium
CAGCAAAACACTCAGCGTTATGGGGGAATGTCCCTGTCAAGCTTCCCTTAGAAGATCGCTCATTGACCCTGTATCCGGTGGCATACCGATGGCTGGGGGGTGACCAGAGTGGAAGTGTTCAGACAACAGAGGAAGCTCGATCCATGAAACTCTTTACCTAATATAGATGGAGCGCGGGAGTCAAATTCGCTTAATGCGAAGCTCTTGAGTTCACCATCTGCTCTATCACGTATCTCTACGGAGATACGTGACCAACTTCAGGGCAGTTATCGTGTCTGACAGCACCGTAGCTGTGGTGTTGTGGCGCGCCTGGAGGGACTCGAACCCCCGACACCTGGTTCCGAAGACCAGTGCTCTATCCGCTGAGCTACAGGCGCACGACGGAGGTGGTGCTGGGGTGAGCGAAGGGATTCGAACCCTCGATCTCCAGGGCCACAACCTGGCGCCTTAACCAACTTGGCCACGCCCACCTCAGAGAAAAATTCTAGCACCCGGTCGCGAAATCGGTCAACGAAGACTAAAAGATTATCTATCTATTGGTTCAGTAAGAGCTTTAGTAGATACAGGGTTAGCCGGTTAATAACCAGTGTCCGCTAACAATAAGCTTGTGTTATATGGTCGATCCTGTAGAAGGAGGTTCTAGAACAGAAGTCATTGGTTTTGACGTTAGTGATTCCATGAGATCTGCAACCAAGATGTCAGTCTTAGTGTGATGTCTTAGTGGCAGGCTAGGATCATGGCTGTAGAGGTTCTTGCGCCCACTTTTGTGGCGTTGGATATAACCTGCTGTTTCAAGATCAGAAATAATCTTGTGGGTGGTTCGTTCAGTTATTCCCACGTGAGCTGCTATCTCTCGCGCCGTATGGTCCGGGTTATGATAGATGTAGCTCAGCACCAAGCCGTGGTTAGTTATGAAGGTCCATCCAGAGGTAGTCAAATTGCACTCATCCTCCTCGCCACCTTGATCGTAACATAGCTACATATCATATGCCCAGCAAACAGATTTATCCAAACACCCGGAGGTCTGGCCTTGTTATTCCATAAAAATCGTAAGCGGAGAGTTATATTTAACGACGATGCTGATCAGCAGTTTGTTCGGAAAGCTGGCCCTCCTCTTAATGTAAGAGACGAGGAATCATTTATAAATGCACGTACAACGCCTACTTTCGATACCCATGTAGATACGTATGTTTGGTGTGTGGGGAATGGCGCTGATCCTCCATGGGGACGCTGGGCAGAAACACTGGATTATGAAATCCAACCTTTTCTGGGAGATATCGATCAGGCTGCGGATAGTATCATTGATGCTTGTCATGCCAACGGTATGGAAGTCTGGGCTTCCTTCCGTATCAACGACCTGCACGATGCCAGTGCCCAAAGTATTGAGGATACTAACGATCCTCTGAAAGCACGGCACCCCGAGTACTTGCTAGGGACCATAGAGGATCGCAGCCTTGGAACCGAGTTCGTTGAAAGTCATTCATGGTCGGCTTTCAACTTTGAGCGTGCCGAGGTACGCCAACATCGTCTCGAGTACATAAAAAATGACGCAGCGGCACATGACTTTGATGGATATGAGTTAGATTTCACTCGCTTCATATTGAATTTTCCACAAGGCAGAGAGCGCGTACTAGCTCCCCTTATGACTGACTTCCTCCGTGATTTCCGCTCAGAACTAGACTTCATCGGTCGTAGACGGGGGCGTCCTTACACGCTGGTTACGCATGTACCGGATTCACTTGAGACTTCTCTCAATCTTGGATTAGACGTGGAGACATGGGTGTCCGACGGTTTGGTAGATGTCTTGGTTGTTGGGATGGGTTTTATGCCTAATGCTCTTCGGCTGGGGCAATGGAAAGAATTGAGCGAACGTTACAACACTCCCATATATCCATCGCTAAATACGAGACCGCTCTTCCGCATGTACAAAGACAGATTTAAACGGGACGCTTCGTTGGAAGAATACATCCGAGGTGCTGCCGCACGCTGGTGGCAGGACGGTTCAGATGGTATCTATCTTTTTAATCTCTTCACCCACTATGAACACAAAGGCTTCGGTCCGTTAGACAAAAAATTCGTCTACCCAGCACTCGCTGATATTGGGGAGCCTGCTGCACTTATCGGTAAAGACAAGATCTACGGAATAGAGGGGCCAGGAGGTATGTTTAATCAAGCCTCAGAGGCCGCTGTACTACCTGTGCCATTGGATATACACGAACGTAGGTTACCACTGAACATTGGCCCTGACGCTGAGGATCCGAGGGCACGTTTCCAAATTCATGTTTGGACCAGTCATGAGGCTGTTGACGTGAAGGTTTGGATACGGCTAAACCATGTATTACTACAAACTGTGTGGCAAAATGGCTGCTACACAGTGGAGGTGCCTGACGGCATCTTATTGGTTGGCCGTAATGAACTCTCAGTGTTTTGTAACGTTGAACTTACCACCTCGGACACCGCGATCATTGTTCATGAGATTCTGGTCTCAGTGAAGTACTAGTTGGGTAGAACTGCCATCTCAAACTCTTACCGAGGGTGCGAATGGAGCCTTCTTAAGTCACTCGGCCAATACTTGCGTAAGTTTTACTAAAGTCCGAACAGGGACTCCTGTCGCTCCTTTGGGAGCGTGGCCCGTGGTGCTTTTTGCCATGGACGTGCCAGCAATGTCGAGATGCGCCCACTCAGCATCTCCAACGAACTCTCCAATGATCAGAGCTCCCGTTATGGAGCCAGCAGGTCGTCCCCCTGTATTCTTTATGTCAGCAATATCACTCTTGTACAAATCTTTGTACTCTTCAAACGTTGGGAGATGCCACATTTTTTCACCGGTTTGGCGTCCACATTCAATGATGGCATCGGTTAGCAATTGGCTATTTCCGAAAACTCCTGTGCAAGTGTAGCCAAGGGTTGTGATAATCGCTCCTGTTAACGTCGCTACGTCAACTATCCGTGAGAATCCTTTTGAATGAGCGTAAGCAACCGTATCTGCAAGGACGAGTCTCCCCTCAGCGTCGGTGTTGTCAATTTCAATCGTTTTTCCTGTCATCGTTTTAACTACGTCTCCAGGGCGCTGGGCACTGCCACCGGGCATATTCTCCGCCGCAGCGACAAAGCCAGAAACATTGATTTTCGGTTTTAGGGCGGCAATAGCTTTCATTGCGGATATGACTGCAGCACCTCCGGCCATATCGCCTTTCATTGCACCCATATTGGCGGCGGGTTTGAGTGAAATGCCGCCACTGTCGAAAGTGATACCTTTGCCAACTATCGCAAGATTATTCGCTTCGTTCTCAGGATCCCCTTTATAGTGAAGTTCGATTAACTTTGGATCTTCTTTGCTTCCCTGGGCGACTCCTAGGAGTGCCCCCATACCAAGTTCCTGCATATGTTCGCGGTCCATGATATTGCTGTCTAAATCTGACGTGGCTGCTATATCAAGTGCACGTTCTGAAAGGGTGGTGGGGGTCATATCATTTGCGGGAGTATTGACCATGTCACGACATAGTGTCGTAGCTTCAACTAGGAGCTTTGCCTCTATAGAAGCTTCCTTAATTTCCTGGATTTTCGACTTGTCTATCTCGGTTATCTCTAGAACTTCGAGCTTGTCATTACTCTTTGTAGACTTGTAGTCGTTAAATCTGTATTTTCCTAGCAGAGTTCCTTCCACAACCGCCATTACTGACTCGCTGGTTTCCAGTCCTCCAGTATTTGTTCCATGTGTGATAGTAGCCATTTTCTTCACACCCAGCTTCTGGATATATCTTGCGACTGTCCCTGAGGTATTTCTGGCCACGTTAGAGTCAAACTTCTTGGGCGCCCCTAAGCCAAGTACAACCACACGCGGTGAGGATATTTTCCCGAACGTGTGAATGAGAGTTATCTCACCTTGCTTACCTTTGATTTCACCCTCCCCAATTAGTGAAGAGATAGCCCCATCTAAAGCATCGTCGACAGCACCCGTTGCTCCGTCGAGACGTTTAACGTCCTCAAAGAGGTTTACGACAATTGCTCCTACATCCCGAGTTGAGATATCTCCATGCACAACTTTAATCTGCATATAGTTTGTCTCCGAATCCTTGGTATATCCCATTATAGGGCAGCGCAGGGTTAGAAGTTTGTTATAATCTGGCGGCTAGGGATTAGTAATTTTGGAAACTATCTGCAACGTGGACGTACACGTTGATTTGAGGAGAAAATATTGAACCAAAGAACCTCAAGCGTAAAGGAACAGAGGCTACTGCAAAAAGCCGCTAAGTATATGCCCGGAGGCAGTAATGGCAACATGATCCATATGGATGTTGTCATCGAACGAGGAGAAGGCTCGCACGTCTGGGATGTTAGTGGAAATGAGTATGTTGACTATGCTCTTGGCTCTGGGCCCATGTTTATAGGCCACGCGCACCCGGATGTTGTCAAAGAAGTTCAGGAAAGGATGACCAAAAGCTCAACATTTTTTGCGTTGGTTGAGCCTGCTATCGAACTGGCCGAGGAAATTTGTAGCGCGATGCCTTGCGCTGAAAATATTAGGTATGCTAGTGGAGGTTCTGAGGCAACCCTGTTCGCAATGCGAGCTGCTCGTGCCTACCGAGGGCGCGACAAAATCATGAAATTTGAAGGTGGTTACCACGGTATGAGTGACTACGCTCTGATGAGTCTCGCCCCTTCGAACCCTGCTGACTTTCCTGACCCGGTTCCAGACTCGGCTGGTATCCCGAAATCAATACGGGATGAGATGTTAATTGCTCCATTTAATGATCTTGAAACCACTACGGCACTCATCGATCAGTATCATGACGAGCTTGGGGGAGTGATCGTAGAAGCTTTCCAAAGAGTTATTTCTCCAAAGCCTGGCTTCCTCAAGGGGTTGCGTGACATCACCAGCCACTATGGGATTCCGCTGATCTTTGACGAGATTGTGACTGGCTTTCGGTTGTCCTATGGAGGCGCGCAATCGTACTATGGTGTGACTCCTGACCTGTGTTCCCTTGGCAAGATTGTTGGAGGAGGGTTTGCACTTTCTGCGGTAGCGGGTAAAGAGGAATTTATGAAAGTGTTCGATTCTGCGAACTCTAGCGAGACCGGCCCTATGCCTCAGGTCGGAACCCTTAATGGCAATCCAATTGCTACAGTTGCTGGCCTTTCTACTTTGAGGGTTCTTCGTGAGACCGCTGGTATTTATGAGAACACGTTTGCTAAAGGACGCAGGTTACAGCAAGGTATTAGAGAGGTACTAGACAAGGCAGAAATTCCCGCCCAGGTTATTGGTCATGATGCGCTTTTCGATGTGTATTTCACTGGGGATGAGATATACGATTATCGTGGGACTCTAAAGGCTGATAAATCAAAGACTATTATGCTTAATAGTCTTCTTCTGGAAAGAGGGATTTTTAAGGGGGAAACGAAATTTTATGTTTCTACTGCCCATTCAGATGCCGATATTGATTTCACTCTTGATGCCTTCAACTCCGCCGTTGGTGAACTGTAAGATTCCGTAAGGAGCAAAATGGGCTGGCTCACGTATCTCAGCCAGCCTACCAAGCCTTGGGTGGTTATCGAGCCATGGACTTGTCTAAGATAAATACCAGAAAGATTCAGGGGGTATATTTACGATATACGTTACATATATGCCCTTAATCGGTTGGTTTGTTGCATATAGGTCGTTGAATTGATAAGAAGCGTTAAATAATATCTCAAAACCCCTTGACATCGTGCGGATTCGAACGTACCGTACCGTCTTGGGGGGCTAGGTAGTTACTTGAGTGCTAGTTTCGGAGCTTCTGTAGAGTTCGCTAGAACTCTGCAGTTAGTCTTTGCTGGTCGATTCTCTTCTAACCTCTCAACCGCATGGGCGCCTAGGCGCTTTGCAAAATAAGTGACTGTCCCGGATGAAGCGGGGGTGTCACGAAAACTTAGGGAGGTGTTACATGCAGCTGGGTACAACTTATGTCGACGTTGTAAGTGATGGTACCTATCATGTTGATGGCGGTGCGGTGTTTGGGCTCGTTCCCAAGGTTGAATGGGATATGTATCTTAAACCTGATCGCAAGAACCGAGTTCGTTTGGGGCTGAACTGTTTACTTATCCGGATGCCGAATATGAATATACTGGTCGGCACGGGAGCGGGTACTAAACGGGCTGATAAATTAAAGGATACGTATGGTTTGAACGGGAACAAGCTGCAAAAAGGGCTCAAGAAGTTGGGTATAACCTCTCGGGATATAGACGTTGTGATCTTGCCTAACTTGCAGTTTGATACAGCTGGCGGCGCGACCAAGTTGGATCGATCAGGGAACGTGGTTCCAACTTTTCAGAAAGCCCAGCATCTTGTACAACGTGCTGCTTGGGATGAAGCTAATAATGTAACGGAAAGGAACCGGAAGCTATACAATGCCGACGATTTTGTACCCTTGGAGGAACAAGGTCTTCTAACCTTACTTGATGAGGACCATCAAATCGCTCCAGGTGTGCGTACTCAAGTGACTGGTGGATATACGGCAGGCCATCAGATTGTCCTTGTAGAAGTTGGCAGCGAGCGTATTGCGTTTATGTCCAACTTGGTCCCAACACCCTTTCACACTGCGTTGTCTACGATTACTGCATTTGACAAGGATCCGAGTGCCGTTCTTGAACAGAAACGACGTATTGTTGGAATGGCAGTTAGTGAAGGTTGGCTAATGATTTTCGGGCATGCCAACGAACAAGTAGGAGCTTACATCGAGGAACGGAACGGGAAGTCTCAACTCCTACCAGTTGCCATTTAGTCTGAAGGTTCCACGACCTCTTGAAAGGCGATTCAATCAGAATCGCCTTTCTTATTTTTCGGGTGCACTAAATGCGATTAGATAATAAAGTCACACTTATCACGGGTGCAGGTTCCGGAATCGGAAGAGCAACTGCTTTGCTCTTCGCCTCCGAGGGGGCACAGGTGATGGTGTCTGATGTGGATGAGGATGCTGCATTAGTCACTGCAGATATGGTTCGTAAATCTGGTGGCACAGTTGGTATCTCTATTGGGGATGTTACAGAGGAGGGAACGGCGGCAAGAATAGTCCAACAAACGATTACTCAATTCAGTCAACTTCACGTACTGGTCAATAGTGCGGGGATAACTGCTAGGAATCTACCCTCTGATAGCAAGCCTTTCGACGTTTGGCGTCGAGTGATGGATGTGAATCTAAACGGAACTTACTTGATGTGTTGGAGCGCTGTGCCTGAAATGGAAAGGGCTGGGGGCGGCTCTATCTTGAACCTTGGTTCAATCATGAGCCACGTGGGCTATCCTCCCCAGTTTAAAAGTGGTTTCAACCCATACCCGGTTTCCAAAGGGGCGATCCTGCAGTTAACTCGTAACTTAGCTAATGATCTCGCTTCAAGAAATATTCGTGTGAACTGTCTAGCTCCTGGGTTTACCGAAACTAGTCTTACCGAGTCTCTCACAAAAGATCGGGAGACCCTTGCATTTCTTCAGAGTCGTCATCCGATGGGGCGCCTTGGAAAGCCAGAGGAAATTGCCCATGCTGCTCTATATCTGGTCTCTGACGATGCATCGTTTGTTACAGGAACGAGTCTAGCTGTTGACGGTGGGTATCTTGCTCAGTAGGTCGTAAACCTCCTTCCCCTCAGGATAATCTTCGCGATTAAGTTACCTGGGTATCAGGCTAGTTTTCAAAACTCGCTGATTGGAATACGGTTTCTTGTGCTCTGACGAGAATAGGTAAATATGTGTGCGCTTTAAAGCCCTTGATCGGGTGTGCGTTGCAGTGTAATCATTCGGCTACGCCATACCTCGGTCACAATCCCTTGCAGTGCTTTTTGGTTTGGTCTACCGACTTCTAGAAGTCGCTTGAGCCTAGGAGTTTTCATACGACGGATGTAATCACAGCGTTTAACGAATCCTGTGATCGTTTGGCGCTCCCCTCCTAGTAAAAGGTAGTCGAGATTTTCCTCGTATGGTCTTAAAATGTTCTGGGTTGTATCACATGTCTCGTCATACAACTCCCTAATTAATCGCTCTCGGCTACGCATGAATCTTCGCTGCGAGGAGCCTCCCGCTCGGTGCCTATTTTTGACGTAACGGGAGTCTGTTTTTGAAGCAATCAGTTTATTCCCATCAAGTACTCCTACAGCGTATCTACCTAGGCGGAGTAGTACAACTCCAATGGTGAGCTTGGTTTCTATAACACGTTGGAGCTCTGAGTGGTTGTAGTTTTCAAAAACTCTGGATTCCCTTACTGGAAAAGGTGGAGCGATGGCGACCACATCGTGATCCGAAGTGAAAATTACAACACCTGTGTCCGATAGGACGATATCTTTAGGCATAAATTTAAGTAGATGACCAATAGACTCTTTATGATAGTCCGACAAGGGTTGAAGCGCTTGTGGAGTCAGGTATATAGAACTCGTGAATTTTCCCATGGACCACTCAGTAAACAACTGGTGCATTTGCCTTCGGGTGATTGTTGAGCGGCAGACGATTTCGTATTCCGGATTGGTGGATCGAAGCATGGAGCGATTCTACCACCGTACAGCCTATGGTAAGGTGTTTTCTTAGTAAGGAGGCAGCCGTGCGAGTTGCTATTGGTTTAGACCATGCTGGATTTCACATCCGTGATTTGGTTCTTGAACACCTTGTTAACCTAGGTCATGAAGTGGTTGACGAAGGAGCATACGATTATGACGCTAAGGACGACTTTCCGGACTTTGCTGAAGCTGTTGCGGACCGTGTTGCGAATGGTGATGCGGATAGGGGACTGGTCGTATGTGGTAGTGGAGTAGGAGCCTGTATAGCAGCAAACAAAGTTGCTGGTATTCGAGCTGGTACATGTCATGACACCTATTCTGCTCATCAGGGTGTGGAGCACGATGATATGAATATATTGTGTATCGGCTCACGTATTATAGGAGAAGAGGTTATAAAGGAAGTCATCAGTGCGTTCTTATCAGCGGAGTTCATTGATGAAGAGAAGTACCAGCGCCGTCTGAAAAAGGTACTCTCAATCGAGGCCCGTGGTGAACGTTAACTACATGTAATTGAGAGTTGGGACACGCAGTGGGGGCGTGACCTCGGTATCGGCCATTGGGTAAGCTTGCTTTTTATAGATTTGGATGCGGTAGTGCTCGTAGTCTGGCACATACATATGGTATTGGCTATCTACTCGGACCGATCGAGGTCTAGCAAAGTATTTTTCAGGTTCTACAGGAGCAGTTTCTCGTATACGCCGCAGTTTGGCTGGACGCGTAAGCATGCGCTCAAGATTGGCAGCTGACATAGTTGCGTCACCCACGAACTTTTGTACAAACCTCCCATCTGGTGTGAAGAGTTGTACGCGGTTGTTTCCCCAATCACAGATATACACGTCACCATCCTGATCGACTTCAACCGCTGATGGGCGGTAAAGCTGACCATCTTGGTGCCCAGATGTTCCAAATGAAGATATGAATTCCCCATCTTTGGTTAACTTTTGAATGCGGTCATTCCGCCAGTCAGCGATGTGAATAAATCCCTCGTCATCAATCGTGATACCCCAGGGCATGTTGAACTTGCCCGGTTCGCTCCCAAGACCGCCGAAGCTAGATATGTGTCTGCCCTCCCAAGTGAAGCGTTGAATCCGATGGTTCATTGTGTCAACGACATAGACGGTGTCATCTCCATCGACTGCTATCCCTGCAGGACGGTTAAGTTGTCCTGAGCTTTGGCCATGCTCACCCCATTTACCTAAATATTCTCCCCATTTTGTGAAGACCGAGATGCGGTGTGTTGCACTGTCAGAGATGAAGAGGCGCTGTTGTTGAGAGTCCAGCCTGATCTGAACAGGCCACATAAATGTTGCATCGCCAACGAAGTTATCGTCGTATGCCTTCCAGCCGAAGCTTCCAAGATTATCGTCATTTAGGTTTGTAATTAGGATGGGGCCAGATTTTCCCTTTGTGTAATTACTGCCAGTTTGCAACACATATAAAACGCCATCATCAGAGATCGCTAGATCGACAGGGAAGTGCATCCGCATGAACTCCCCAATTGTCTTCACGTATGGGAACCCGGCTCGAAGTAGAGCATACGGTCGAACCATCTACGCCTCCATTTCCGTGATTTAATTTACCTGCCAGGGCAGAGATGCATTTACCATTTTTCGCTAGTTAAGTTGGTATTCTCGAGTAGACACTATAAGTTGCAGCATGCGTAGCACTCTATATTCGTTGTCTACTCGTTTTGATTCGTCGTTCAGGTCGATAACCCGTTCTGCCTCTGCGAAATTTAGGAGCCCTAATATTGCTTCATCGCCGAGGGGTGCAGGTCGGACCATTCTTACACATTCACCTACGAACTCTGCTGGAGACAAAGGCCCCATCTGCTGTAGTCTCTCAATAATGAGTCGAATACCCGGCTTCTCTGTATCGTCTAGTTCGTCGACAGCGAAGTTAATCCGAGAGTTAAGTGTGCCCCCATCTATCCAACCCTGACCGGTCTGCCAACCTTCAACGGTCAGAGGGTTCATGAGGCTTTGCCCCATCTGTCCAGCCATGCCACCAAAGCGGCTGAAGCCTATTGCAGGAGTTTGATAGTCACCGGTTAGCTTTAAAATCCCTGTGACAAGTTCGGTAGGACTTTTTACTCTAAGAAATCGTGAGTGTTTGAAGAATTCAGAGTTGAAAAGGGTTCTCAAAATCGTGCATATGTCACCATTAGATGCTAAGTAGGCTTGGACGAGGAGATCAATTGCTTGTGGGTCTTTCGGGGGGATCTCATTCCATGAAGAGACTGATGGTTCATCTGCTACGAAAAAACTATATAGATGACGGGCGATGAATATTGCCGTGGCGGGTTGCATCGAGATGATGTCAACGATATCTACTCCATCAAAGCTACCTGAGTGTCCGAGAAATTCTTTCTGTGACGTGTCATGTTCCTCAGGTTGATAAACGAAAGCTGAAGGATAGCCACCATATTTACTGCCAGCGCCTGGGATGGGTGTTTCTAGTGTCCACCCTGTGAATGCGTAAGCGGCTGCTTTGACGTCGGGCTCGGTGTAATTTCCTACCCCCATTGAGAAGAGTTCGAGCAATTCCCTGCCATAGTTTTCGTTAGGCTCATCTTTAAGGTTTTCGTTGTTGTCGAGCCAAAATAGCATGGCTGGGTCTCGAGATAACTCTGTAAGGATGTTGCGGATATCGGTCATCCCAATATTGCGGAACATTTTGATTTGGTCTTGAGAGGATGGGGGATGAGCTGACTTCGCAAGGCCAGTGGCAAATACGTGATGCCAAAATAGAGTCGTCTTTTCCTGAAGGTGACGTTCAGAGTTGATCATCCGGTGCCACCAGTCCGGTCCAAACCCTTGCTGGCCCGTACCGTACCATCGTTCGAGAACATCGGTTTCTACATCTTGGACTAATTCTGGGTGGAGAAGGTCTTCAACGACTTCCGCATATGGTCTTTCGGCAAGCTTCTCTAACTCGTCTAGCCGCACTCCAAAGCCAGCTCGGCGCATGAGATGGGCATAAAGGTCAAGGTCAGGAGTTGTGGAAGCTACCATGTGCATCTCCTGTGCGAATCGTATTCCACACCCGCTGCGTTTGCAAACGTGTTTGAATATACGAGTTGGAGGAATGATTGTCGGTTAGGCTAGGGGGGACAGTTTGTTCATATATAGACACAGGCGTGGGCAGTGTTTCGTTGAAAACACGGTCTTCATGTGTACGTGAGAAGGCTCCAGTCATCAACTCTCGTCGGGCGGGGATGCACGAAGGCGTACTAATGTAGCTAATACCGTTGCCGATTAGTTGATCTGGAGTAGAGGGTAGTACTACTGGGTGTCCAAGTAAGCCAACTAATCGCCCAAACCAGTGATCGGCACATATCAAAAGAACATTGATGGGGACGGTCCAAGGTCCTTACATTCTCGAAGGCATGTTACTGGTAGGGCCTTCGTGGCCGAATCGCAGGCCCCGTTGGTTACCGAATGCTCGTGTATACAGTGGGTGGGGCACAGGATCTGGCTCAGGAGTGCCAATTAACTCACCATTCTCAATCCAGTCTAGATCATTACCGTACATGTTCTGCATTAGCAGGTTTGTAAGTTGACCGAGGATTTCCGCATGTGTGGCGTCGTCCGATATATCCTTTTGTTCCCGCGGATCTTCTTTCAGGTCAAACATTTGAAGATGGTTGCCTTCCGGATAGTAGATTAGTTTGTATCGACTATCCCGAACCATGCGAGTGGGGCGTTGGTCTTCGCCATGTTCGCCATATATGTATGCTCGGGTCTTTTCACCTGTAAGCGAAAGACCTTCGACTGTTTTGGGAGTCTCGATTCCGCAGATTTCGGCTAGCGTAGGGAATACGTCTGCTTGAACAGCTAGGCGATCATCCCGCAGTCCCTGACCGATATCAGTCCGATTAGCTGGAGGCATCAGTATCATTGGGATTTTTGCCGAATTCTCATACATGACGCTCTTAGCAAAGAGTCCGTGGTTACCCAACATGTCCCCATGGTCTGAAGTAAACATGATCGCTGTGTTATCCAAGATACCTTCTTCTCGGAGCAGTCCAATAACTAGACGAATTTGATGGTCGATGTGCGTTGCTGACGCGTAGAAAGCTTGTCTAGCCATCCGTAGTGCATCTGTAGAGTACATACCTCTGCCTTGAGGCCGGGCTCGCAGTGCAAACGGCCAGGAGTCGGCGCTAGCTGACCAGTCTCCATAGTAAGGTTCGTCGATTACAACGTCCCGGTACATATCCAGATATTGCTGTAGGGGGGCAAGTGGAGGGTGAGGCGGACTGAAAGACATGTACCAAAAGCCCGGCTTGCGTGGATCGCGGCGGGCTATGAACTTGGACATCTCACGGACTGTCCAATTCGTTTGGTGGAGGTGTTCGGGTAAGTGCCATGGTCGGACAGTGTAGTCATTGTTAGACATACCATGTCCATACTCCTCACCAGAAAAACCCTGCTCTTGCAGAAATAACTCGTAGTCGTCTTTGCTCATCCCAAACTGGTGGCGACCTTCTTCTAGAACGAGTACATCATCAAAGCCGATGCGGTCGCGTTGAGGGTAAACATGAAGCTTACCAACAGCGTAAGCTTGATAGCCGTTATCACGGAACGTCTGAGCCATAGTAGGCAGATTTGGCATGGGCAGTGTTTCGTTGAAAACACGGTCTCCATGTGTACGTGAGAAGGCTCCAGTCATCAACTCTCGTCGGGCGGGGATGCACGAAGGCGTAGTAGTGTATGCGTTTGTGTACGCAACACCATTGCCGATCAGTTGATCCAGGGTAGGGGTTAGCACAGTTGGGTGCCCTAGTGCTCCAACTAGATCTCCGAACCAATGGTCAACACAGATGAGAACTACGTTTGGTCGGTTAGGCATGGTAACTCCAATCCGAGTCAGATCTCACTACTAGTCGCTTGATGCGGTGCAGTATCCGCAATGACTTCCAGTGGGCGTTCGTCACTCCACTGTTCATAGAAATATCTGAAGGAGTCACGAGCAATGCTTGTTGCAGGTACCACTGCTATAACGCCCACTAAGCCAAAGGTCTCACTTGCGATAATCAAGAGGGCCATTATGATCGCTGGGTGTAACCCGACAGCGTTGCCCTGTATACGGGGTACCAGTAAAGAATTCTCGATCAACTGGACACTGGTGTATATCAGGATAACCCACAAAAGTTTTTCTGGTGCAGTGGCTAGAGTTACAAGGATACCTGGGATGGCGCCAAGTATTGGACCGACCACTGGAATGGCCTCGGTGATACCTGCAGTTAGTCCAAGCAAGATGGCAAATTCTATATCAAGAATAAAAAGTCCTATAAAGACAATAATCCCAACGAAGAGCATTAGCGTAAGTTGGGCACGAACATAGGAGCCCAGCGAGCGGTTCGCTATTTGAACTATCGCCTGGCAATGCTCACGCGCTTTGCCGGGGAAAAGGTTATATAGGTTGCGAACAATAAGTTCGTCGTCTTTTAACAAGTAAAAGAGGAGAACCGGGGTTATAGCTAGCCCCAGTACGAAAGTTAAGGTGTTGGCGACAACCCCTAGCCCGCGTGTGAGGAGTCCTTGGATGAATCCGATTACTAAATTGCCGATTTGGCCTGCATACTGCTCAGCTTGGTTTCTGAGATCTTCAGGAATCTCCCTAGAAATGCGGTCTACCGTACTCTCAACGACTTGGCGTGCCTCGCTGACAAACTCCGGTAAATTACTTACAAAGTCGCCCGATTGTCGAAAAGCCGGAGGTACAATTAAGAGCGCAATGGCTGCGATAATTCCAATCGCCACGACGTAAATAACAGTGATCGCGACAACACGTGATGCGTGTGGGTATCGGTTGCGGAAAGGGATGATCTCTTCAATGCGTTTCACTGCAGGGAACAAAATGTATGCGGCAACACCGCTGATGATAAAGGGAAAAAGCGCGTTCCTTGAAACATAGAGGAGGGCTACCACGACCAAGACCGTTGCCAAAACCAGAACAAACCGCTTCCGTTGATTCGTTCCGAGTGCCCCGAGTGCCGTAAAGCTCTCCCATGAAGAGAGATTCTCTGACTGTTCTGTGCCCACGATGGTGTGCACTATACCATGCATGACTTGCAGCATATGTCTGAGAGGTGAGATCAGATATGAGAGGCAGGGCGATGGTAGCCTCTCCGAAATATTAGAGGCCCTATGCGTGTTCGAAAATGTGCGGATCGATCTTAAGGGTAACTGTTGGTAAAAAAGTGCGAGGAGGCGTCCTACGGAGAACCGATTTTATAAAGATTTACCGAGAATTCCACATAGTGTGTTAATCGACTGGACAGACTTTGTCTCCCATTTAGGAGCACGAACCATCATTAGTTAGCCGTATTGGACTCATGTTTGGTCACCCTGTACCCTCAGTTTTACTAACAGCAGGGGGTTCATATGAAGCTAATAATCGTTGGGTGTGAACATGTTGGGAAAACGACACTTGCTGATGGTGTTTCTCGATGGCTTGCTGAAATCACAGGATATAGCCGATCCTTCCACGACCACTTTACCGTGCCATCGCCTGAAGTTAGTGGTAAGGATCGGGAATTATTTATGCAGATGAGCCCCAAGTTCAAAGAGAAGTTTCAGCGGTACCAGATCGACTACCATGCCGGAGGTGCATTCTCAAGCGACAATGACCATATGCTTGTTGGTTACCATATTGAGGAAGCAGTCTATGCCCCACTTTATTATGGCTATGGAGGAAAAGGTCAATACGCTGAGCGTTCTTCGTTTGCTAGGCGTGTGGAACAGGGCATTATGCGAGAGGCACCGGATACAATTCTTGTACTTCTCACTGCTAAACCTGACATCATAAAGGGGCGAATGCGACAAGATCCGCTGCCGCGTGATCAGTCAGGGCGCCGACCTGGCCTGCTTCGAAGCGAGCACGTAGAGGATGTCCTGCATCAGTTTGAAGAGGAGTTCACGGCTAGCCTGATTAGGCGTAAATTCAGGATAGACAACTCGGATCTTACACCGGACGAGACATTGTCAGAGTTTGTTTGGAAAGCTCAGAAGCATCTGTCAGCTTTAGACAGAACCCGAATCCTCGCACGGGATGCCATGACTAGGCGTGGCGATGCCCGTGCGCCTGTCGTTGAACATGATAAGACAGTACCACCCGATGAGCGGATTAAGTTGTAGATGGAGTTGAAGAGCGGCCGCGTCGTAGTGCTTGTCCCTTCAACAAACCGGTGTTTTTCCCACGGTCAATAACTACGTTCCCATTAACGATAACGTAATCAATACCAACCGGATACTGTTTTGGATCCTCTTTGGTCGCGTGGGTTTTTACCGCTTGCGGATCAAAGATGACGATGTCAGCTTTGAATCCGTCGCGTAGTAGGCCCCGATCGGGCAGGCCTAATCTTTGAGCGGGGAAAGAGGTCATCTTGCGGATGGCTTCGGGTAGTCTAAGATGCTTCTCACTTCTGACGTACTCTGCTAGAACGAGTGGGAAACATCCGTACGATCGTGGATTCTGATATTCGCCAAGTAAGATCGCGTCTGAGGCGATCATCCCGTACGGATGTGAGATGAACGCATACAGTGTATGGGCGTTGGTGCCGAGGCTGACGATGTGAATTCCTAGATTCTCATCGAGGAGTAGATCGCACATAGCATCGACGGGATCCTGGCTCCGCATTTCAGCAATATCGATGATTGACTTGCCATCGTAGATTTGGTTTTCAGACTTTTTGAAGTTTGTTAACCAAGTTGCGGGGAATTGTTCCTTGTCAACTTCACGTTTTATCCGAGTGCGGTCATCTGGGTCCTTGAAAGCAGCAATTGCTCGTTCTGGGCCACCGTCCATCGTCCAGTTGGGTACGAGCATCATCAGAGAGGTTCCAGAGTAAGGGTAACTGTAACAGTCGAAAGTGACATCTAATCCCTCATCTCGACCGTTCTCAACCAGTCCCAGATAGTCAAGGTGACTACCAACGCCCTGGGCAGTTTGGCGGTAGTGAGTTAGGTGGACAGGACTCCCGCTACGTCGTCCAATATCGAGAGCTTCGTTCCACGGTTCGAGTAGGCCTAGTTTACGTAGACTAGCTCGAGTATGTGTGTGGTAGAACCCTCCGTATCGGGCTGATACTCCAGCGATCTCAACTAATTCATCAGTTGAGGCGAATGATCCTGGAGGATAGTCAAGGCCTGTAGATATTCCCCAAGCCCCTTCCTCCATGGCTTCTTTGGCCACAGCTTTCATCTCTTCAATCTCGCTTGGTGTTGCTGGCCGATCATTCCAGCCCGCGGCCCATATCCGAAGCGCTGCATTGCCTAGTATAAAAGCGACGTTAATAGCCACGTTATTATCGTATTTCCCAAGTAGCTCAGCGACAGTGAGCCAGTCAGCAGGAAGAGGAGGATACCCGTTAAATCCGGCGTCAAGCCAGATGGCACGGTGGAGTTCCTCCTGCGATTTGAACGGGGCGTGTGAAATGCCATCAATACCAACGAGTTCCGTAGTAACTCCCTGACGGATTTTAGGGTCGTGATGAGGTTCCCCTAGTATCGTTAGCCCCGCGTGGGAATGAACGTCAATAAAGCCCGGGCAAACTACCATGCCGTCTGCGTCAATCGTACGGCTTGCCTCAAGGCTATTTGGATCACCGTGGTAGACCTTGATAGTCTCGTTTTGCACAATAATAGAGGCTCGGAAACTTGGGCTGCCACTACCATCAATGATAGCCCCGTTTTTTATAAGTAAATCAAACATCGTTATGCCTCCACGATAAAGCCATAGTAAGCCACATTAGACTATAGGTCGCAATTAGGGAGCCCCTTATCGGGCACTAGGCCACAGGGAAAGGCCATGAATGCTCAGTAGGGGTGTTCGTTCTGTCTGCCTATGCCGTATTAGACCACGAAACCAAGAAACTCAAGTAGCCGAATTCTCGTCGATACCCAACTCATACTCTTCTGGTTCGTCCCAGTGGCGAACCTGCCGGCGTCGTTTATGTCCTAGTAACGCACGCGCCAGAACTAGACCTGTAAGTCCTCCAACCCCCAATGTTAGTGGTATATTCACATCATAATAAATGCTTAGGGCGACGAGCGTTGCGTATCCAAAAACTGTGCCGAGCAGCGACGTATAAGGCATTTTCTGTCCACCGAGAGTGATCAGAAGTGCCACTAATATACTGATCACTCCGAATACAGGAAATATCGCCAAAATGATACCTCCAAGAGTCACCAGACCGTCTCCACCTCTGAACCCAGTGAATAGTGACTTCCAATGTCCGAAGATTGCAGCTCCTGCAGGTATGAGCAGCCAAGTTCCCTCTACACCGATGAGTCGTTCGGCGAGTAAGATCGTTCCAGCGCCCTTAACCAAATCGCCGATAGAAACCATAGCGGCTGGTACTGCACCAACATTCCGTAGAACGTTTGAGGCGCCAGCAAGTTTAGTGCCCTTGGAGAATATACTCTTACCACTGCGCTGTTTGGTAATAAGGTCCGCTAGCGGTAGCGACCCTATAAGGTACGCGGCACCGCTCGCTATAAGTACCGGAGGGGCTAGGTTCAGAAATTCGCTCAATTGCGTGTCCAGTGTAGTGAGTTCGCTTCTGATTATAGCGTTATGCCACGAGGTAGGCCAACCGATCAACTCAAGTATGGATTTTCCAGAAAATCATCACGACTGGCTAACTCAACCTGCTAAGGACTATCGCTGTAGAGACTGAGGGCGTTTTGAGATTCCCCTTAAGGTAATTATTTTCGAACCCCTACCACAACAGGCGACCCCGTAGTCGGGTGTCTCATGACAATAACTTCTGTGTCATAAGCACGAGAGATGATTTCTGGCTTAAGGACATCTACAGGCGAACCATCGGCATGCACCACACCCTCAGCCAGCATGATCAATCTATCGCAATATTGTGCCGCAAGAGATAGGTCATGCATCGCGATAATAACAGAGCCTTGCCGCTTCCTTTGTGTGTCTGCGACGATGCCTAGTACCTTACTTTGGTGAGCGATATCGAGGTTGGCTGTGGGCTCATCTAGGAGGATCAAAGGAGTTTCCTGTGCAATTGCCATGGCGATGACAATTCGTTGTCTTTCTCCCCCGGATAGCGTTGTGATGGCCCTATCGGCGAACTGTAAAGTATCAGTCATATGCATCGCGTTGAGGGCGATTTCATGGTCATTCTTGCTCTCCCAGTCATATAGCTTAAGGTGGGCGTTGCGGCCCATTAGTACCAAGTCAATGACTTTGTACCATTCAGGGAGGGGGGGTGTTTGTGGTGCTACAGCGACAAGTCTTGCTCTTTCACTGGGCGGGTACTCAGCACTAGCCTTACTGTTGATGAGGACGTCACCAGTCGATGGTTTTATAACACCACTGATAAGGTTTAATAGCGTAGTTTTTCCAGCTCCATTGGGCCCAATGATCCCCACTACCTCACTACCTGCCACCTCAATGTCTATACCGCGGAGCACATCCGTACCTTGGTATGAGAATCTGACATCTTGTAATTTAAGCATGGCTATAGGCCAAACCTTATACCCCGGCGTAGTAAGTAAAGGAAGAAAGGAGCACCGAAGAAAGCTGTAACGACACCGACGGGTAACTCCGTTGGGCTGATAATGGTTCGCGCCGTAAGATCCGCAATAATTAAAATCCCTGCACCACTTAGGGCCGCCATGGGGATCAATGTTCGGTAATCGGTTCCCCAGATAAGCCTGACCGCGTGTGGTGCAATTAAGCCGACAAAGCCTATCAATCCACTGAAAGACACCGCTCCAGCAGTTGCAAGCGAAGCACCTAAGATTAGGAGGAATTTTGTACGTTCAGTATTGACTCCCATTTGGTTAGCATGACCTTCTTCCAGTTGCATAACGTTTAGAACACGACCGTATATAACGATGAGGGCTGCTGCTGGTAGGACGTAAATTACTGTCAACGCGCATTTAGTCCAATTTGCTTCAATAAACCCACCTAATAACCAACTTAGAATTGGACGAAGATCATCATCCCCCAGCATCATGATCAGTGTGGTGGCAGCCGCCATCAACGAGGAGACCGCGACGCCAGCCAAAATCAGTGTTGTAATTGGTAAACCGCCGGTGTTTTTCGCCACGCTGTAGGTAATGAATACAGCCAACAGTGCACCAACAAACGCAGCTATTGGTAGGAAAGTGGTTATTGACATCAAGTTACCGAGTGGGGTTGCTAGCATGACTGTTGCTCCAAGTCCTGCTCCTGCGGCTACCCCTATCAGGTAGGGGTCAGCCAGAGGATTACGAAATACTCCCTGGTATGTTGCACCAGACATCGCTAATGTAGCGCCGACGATTGCAGCGAGAACGACCCGCGGTATACGTAATTGCCATAAGATAGTTTCCCACTCGTTTGACCAAGAAGTGGGTAACTCAATTCCTGGCAATTTGTTGATGACAATCTTTACGCTCTGTAATAGTGGGATGTCCACGCTACCGATGCTTGATGCTAAAAAGCCGATGAGAATAAGTGACGCTATACCTCCGATTACTCGGTTCCAAGGATAGCTTGCCTTTACAGGGGGAATCTCTAGCTTCGCATTGGGCATAGATGTCTTACTGCTAGATGACGACATAGGGTCCACTTTTTTTCATCTGAAAGTTTCTGGATACGCTAACCGTGCAAGTTCCTCGACTGCTTCTATGAACCTAGGACTTGCGACACTTAGTCCATCTGAGGTTAGTGTGTAGACGCGATTATTTTTTATGGCATTAACGTTAGCAAATGCATCCTGGTCTACGAACCTGTCTCTATTGGGTGTGATTATGATTTCGGGGTTACGATCTACTATAACTTCAGGACTAAGTTGCTGGTATCCATCTATGTCGTGAGCGATGTTTTGAAGTTTAAGGAATGTAAGAACCTCTCCCACCAAAGTATTTGCGCCAGGAGTCCAAAGGTCCCCTGTGTCATGGAATATTTTTTGCCCGATGTTGACATTGTCGATAGTGCTTTGGATCAATTCAACCCGATTCTCAAATTCAGCGGCGACTTGTTCTGCGCGTTCTATTGCTCCAGTGATACGGCCCCACAAGCGTATGTCATTTGCTACTTCCCTAAAATTGGACCCAAGACTCTTTCTATACAGGACTGTAATGCCAGTCTTTTCTACGTCGTCAACGAACCCTTCGGAGAAGAAGAAGACAAGGTCTGGCTTTAAGGCAACGATCTGCTCGATGTTAATGCTGAAAGCTGACCCAAGTTTAGGGATGTCTTCAGTCTCGGGAGGATGGGTCACGAAGTCGTGAGTACCAATGATGCGCTGTCCTTCGCCGATTGCGAAGAGTATCTCTACAACGGCTGAATCATAAGCGATGATACGTTCAGGAAACTCATGCAACTGTATGTCCAGACCGCGTGAATCACGGATAGTTATTGGGAATGGCGTAGCAAGGGAATTAGATCTGGTCGGAGTCGTCAAAAGAGGCAGCGAAGGAGACTCGTTGTTATTGTTTGGTGAAATTTGAGAGGCTCCCTCCGTGGCCTCATCAAGTAGTCCTTTCTTGGTGTCTGAACTATTGCAGCCTACTACGGTGAGACTGGCTAGTATGGTGATCATAAGAGCCAGGCCTTTTGCTACTGTCATCCCTACGTCCTCCTAATTCGTTATCTGTTCATTAACCTTCTGGAAGGAGCATTTGTAGGTAAACGGTCGCAAAAAAGCCCCGATTGGGTGTCGGGGCTACTCAAGCAGCGTGCCGAGACCTCAACCTCGAAGGTCTTACTGACATCAAGCGCAAGACGTTGATCGGACTCGATCTCTTCATGAGATCCTACCGCTGCGGGACAGTGCCGGATTTTGACCGGCTTCCTCGTTTTTAGCCTCTCGGAAGTTACTCAAATTACCACTTTGCTGAGAGGCACCTGCGCCGACATTCAATTGTTAGTGTGCGTTGTGAATAATACGATCGTATCAGAACATGCTCAATGACTGGGTGTCAATCCTTCTGGGCACATTATGGGGGAGGGGATTGTAAATGCACTTGACCACAACACCTTGGGCTGGTAGCTTCTTTGTACCTAATATGTTGGGTGTGTTTATGGCTTACTATATGATTATTGACGCGGAAATACTTGATCATGATAAGTACGCCCAATATGTCGCAGCAGTGACTTCTGTTGTGGAGAGGTTTGGAGGTCGATACTTGGTTCGTGGGGGTGAAGTCGAGCTGTTCGCTGGTGATTACGATGGTAACCGGCAGGTTGTGATTGAATTTGAGTCAAAACATCAGGCTAGAGCTTTTTGGGATTCCTCTGAATACGCAGCGACCAAAACTCTTCGTGAAGGTGCATCCCGAGGGAGTGCTTTGGGAGTGGAAGGTGTTTGACTTCTTCGATGTTCTGCCTGTCCTGGTTATTGAAAATGTTTTGGACTGATTTGGGACATACTTTGAATATGGGTTGACTGATGCCCTGACCGATGCCCTCGTCGATTAATAGGGTTTGTTGGTCTATTTTGCTGGCTGACACGCAAAAACAAGCGTCGGGTCACCGCATCGGTCTACCGGCCAGTTACCCTGCTCTCTTTTGGGTATGTGATACAGGCTATATGCCGCAATGCGAACTACTTGATGGCAGTTTTTGTGCATGGTAGACTACAGCTATTAGTCAGGGTTTAGGATTGTGTATAGCATTCGGTTAAAAATCTGGGCACAAAAACTTGAGTGGGACTAGGCTAGATCACAGGGGTTAGGAGACGCACATGGCGACCAAACAAGACGCTTATTCCGCTAGTGATATCCAGGTTCTGGAGGGTATGGAGGCTGTTCGTAAGCGTCCTGGGATGTACATTGGGGGCACTGACCAACGTGGTATTCACCAGCTGATTTTCGAGCCTGTCGATAATGCGATCGACGAGTTCATGGCTGGGTTCTCTTCCCGAGTTGACATTCTAGTGGATCGTGAAGGAGTCGTAACAGTCACTGATGACGGGAGAGGCATCCCTGTCGATAAGCACAAGGCTACAGGCGTGTCCGCACTTGAGACCGTTATGACGACCCTTCACGCTGGAGGAAAGTTTGGGGGTAAGGCCTATTCGGTATCGTCGGGACTCCATGGTGTAGGTGTTTCTGCAGTTAACGCTTTATCTGAATGGCTCACTGTAGATGTATATCGTAACAAGCGTCATTACACCCAAAAATTTGCGCAAGGCCAACCAGTTTCCAAACTTAAATCAACCGCGCTGAGTGAGTCTGACGAGGCGAAAACAGGAACGGTTATTACCTTTAAGCCGGACATCGGTATTTTTGGAGAAATCAGCTACGAGTTCTCCGTGCTCTCGCAGCGATTTAAAGAAATCGCTTACCTTAATAAAGGTTTCACAGTTCACTTCCGTAACGAATGGCAGGCGGAGTTGTTCGAAAGCGAACCTCAGGAGGTGACTTACTTATTTGAAGGTGGGATAGCTGAGTTTGTAGAGTCTTTAAATAAGACCCGTAACCCTTTACACAAAAAACCTGTTTACATTGAGAAAAAAATCGAAACGACTTATGTAGAAACTGCACTCCAATGGAACGATGGTTTCTCAGAGTCAGTTTTCGCGTTTGCTAACACGATTAACAATATTGATGGCGGTTCTCACATTACCGGAATTAGGGCAGCCATTACCCGTGTCCTTAACGATTACGGGAGAAAAGAAAAACTGATCAAAGAGGGCGAGGAGAATTTAGCAGGTGAAGATACTCGTGCAGGCCTTGCTGCAATAGTAAGCGTCAAAATCCCCGAACCCCAGTTTGAAGGGCAAACCAAACGTAAGCTAAATAATCCTGAAGTCCGGCCACATGTTGAGATAGTAGTGGCCGAAGCCCTTCAAATGCATCTGGAAGATAACCCGCAGGATGCTAAACGAATAATTGAGAAATGTGTTGTGTCACAGCGGGCACGGGATGCTGCACGCAAGGCCCGGGAACTCATCACCCGGAAAAATGCGATGGATACTGGAGCCTTGCCGGGTAAGCTTGCTGATTGCTCTGACAAGAATCCAGAGAACTGCGAACTTTATATAGTGGAAGGAGACTCAGCAGGCGGAACCGCCAAAATGGGCCGAGATCGGTCCAATCAAGCCGTACTGCCTTTACGTGGGAAGATACTTAATGTCGAGAAAGCCAGAGAAGACAAAATGTTATCCCATGAAGAGATTAAGGCCCTTATTATCGCAATTGGAGCTGGCTTGGGAGAGGATTTTGATCTCGCGAAGCTCAGGTACCATCGGATAATCATCATGACTGACGCGGATGTGGATGGTCAGCATATACGTACGCTGCTACTGACCTTCTTTTTCAGAAATATGTTCCCGTTGATTGCGAATGGGCACCTCTATATTGCACAACCTCCTCTTTATAAGGTAACTTCCGGACGGAAACAACGTTGGATTATTGATGAAGCTGATCTGGAGAAACAGATCGCTGAGTTTTCAGGTGAAGGGGCAAAGAAATCCTACAGTGTGCAGCGCTATAAAGGTCTTGGCGAGATGAGCGCGGAACAACTCTGGGATACAACACTCGATCCGACGTCGCGGACTCTCTTGAGGGTCGAAACTCAGGATGCCGCAATGGCGGATGAACTCTTTTCGCTGCTCATGGGCGATGTAGTGCCTCCTCGCCGCGAATTTATTGAATCACATGCCTTAGAAGCGGACGTGGACGCATAGTTTTCTGTGGGGTATTAAGGTAAATACGGTATACGGCCAGGTATCTTTCTGGGATAAAGGTGAGAACGGGCACTATCTGTCATATCTTACTTCTGGGTGCGTAGTCTAGTTGAGTCAGATACGAAACCAAATTACCTCAGTCGGCCCTGACGAGACATGGGCGATTGGCAAGAGCCTTGGGATGCTTGCGCAGCCGGGAGATGTATTCCTACTCATTGGACAACTCGGGGCAGGTAAAACGAGGCTTACTCAGGGCATTCTTAATGGGCTTGGGAGTGAAAATATTGCTCGGAGCCCTACGTTCGTAATGGTTACCGAACATTTAAACGGGCGTCTCCCCCTTTACCATATGGATCTCTACCGTATTGGTTCCAGTGACGATCTTACAGAACTTGGATTGGATGAGTACCTTTACGGTGATGGGTTGAGTGTAGTTGAATGGCCAGATAGAGCTCCAGATGCATTTCCAAGAAATCATCTTGAAGTGCGTATTGAGGTTCTTTCTGGAAGTAAGAGACAGCTTACGATCTCTGGATCCGATAAATACGAACATATTCTGGGTGAGATGTTTCGCTATTAGTCATGGAATTATGCATCGACAGTTCAACGCGATACGCTTCTGTAGGAGTTGCTCACGATAACGATGTAATCGCAGAAGTTTCTTGGCGTTCAGACCGGAATCATTCAGCCGAACTGGTACCCCGTATTCGGTCCATAATGAAAAAGGCTGACCTGTCTATAAAAGACATGGATGCGGTCTTCGTTGCGCAAGGCCCAGGTGGGTTTAGCGCTTTGCGAGTCGGGATATCCTTTGCTAAATCTTTGGCAATGGCTAGACAGATAAAGCTAATTGGAGTGGACACACTTCAGATAGAGGCGAAGCCACATATCGCATTTACGGGCCTAGTTTGTGCAGTTATTGGAGCTGGTCGGGGGCGTGTTTATGCTAGTCATTACACTAGAGGTACATTGCTGCAACAGGCAGAGGTCTTGACTCACGAAGAATTGGCACAAAAACTACCAGAGAGTACACTCGTCTGTGGTGAGGAGGCTTGCGAACTTTCTATTGTTTGGGACTCTCTTGGGGGGAAGGCTGTTACCTTTTGGGATACGGAAAAACCAACCCGTACTGTCAAATCTTTATCACAACTAGGTTACGAGAGACTTGCGCAGGGAGATACGGATGATTTAATGGTGTTACAGCCGACACTAATAGGCAGCACCCAATTTACTAAAGCAGAACAAAACCGGAAACGAAGGACTAATGCGTAATGAATAGAACACTGATTCTTTTGAAACCTGATGCGGTGCAGCGAGGCTTGGTTGGAGAGTTGATCATGAGAATAGAGCGTAAAGGCCTGAAGCTAGCCGCAATGAAACTAATGTCTGTTACCGAAGATTTAGCGCAACAGCATTATGCCGAACACATTGGGAAACCCTTCTTCGACGGTCTCGTTGCATTTATAACCTCAAGTCCCGTTGTTGCTTTGGTTGTAGAGGGCGAGAATGCGGTTCTTACTATGCGTAACACTCTTATGGGGGCAACTAACCCACAGGAAGCAGCTACAGGTACTATACGTGGAGATTATGGGATGACGATCGGGATGAACTTGATCCACGGTTCAGATTCTGCAGAGTCTGCTGAACGTGAAATCGATATCTTTTTCTGCGCCGAGGAGATACTCAATTATCAAAGAGTTTTGGACTCTTGGATTATTGAATCCTGACGGTTTCTGTCGCTCCAGTCCAGGCATCCTCTAGCTGATAATACTCGCGTTCTTCAGGGCGGAAGATGTGCACGATCACGTCAATGAAGTCTAGTAGGACCCAACCGCTGTCAGCTGTCCCTTCACGGTGATGTGGTCGGACGCCTTGTAGTTTGAGGGCTGCCTCGATCTGATCTACAAGTGTGTTGATCTGTCGGGAGGAATCAGCGTTCATCAGGACGAAATAATCTGCGAAGTCACAGATACCCTGAAGGTCTAACATCAGTATGTCTGACGCTTGATTATCGTCAGCGGTATCTACGGCTATACGAGCTCTATCTGTAGGGTCGAGGATAGGGTTTTCTCCTGAAGACCGGCATTATAGATATCAGCTTAGTTGGCAGTCAATACTCCGTCTAGGAGTGTGTACTAGTTTTGAGATGATAGGATACCGGTAAATCACTTAGGGAGTTTTAGTATGCGACGACCTAGACTGATCTATTACAACGATGCTCACCATTTCCATGCTAAGCGCATAGATCCCATGCTAACGATGAATAAACTGAGGCAACCTGTCGACGAAGTTTTGAGTACTGGTGTCGATTTGCTAATCCTTGGTTTGGGTTATGGAGATGTTTACTTTCATCAAAGCAATGTCGGACGTGTAGTCGGCGAGGAAAAGGACACATGGGAGAATTATATTGACTGGCGCATTATGCGCATGGTTGAAGACTCCGCTGGAATGGGAACTGATCAAGTTCGAGAAAATATCAGATACGCTCGTGAGATGGGGATGCCCCTGTTTCCTAGTCTAAAGATGCAAGACACAGCTCGACAGGGTGATGAACGCTGTGGATGGCTAAAATGGAAATATGGTAAGGATGTGTGCTTTGGGGGAGATGATAGCGACCGGAACACGTGGGCGTACGATTTTACAAATAGGCTGGTACAACAGGACAAACTTGCAATGGTCCGGGAGATGCTTGAAGACTATGAGGCGGATGGTATTGAGTTGGATTTCATGTTCTACCCCGTCTATTTTAGGCCAGGCGAAGTAGAGACCAACGTTGCAACGATGAACGATTACGTTAATGAAATTCGTAATCTCGCGAATCAGATAGGCCGGGCACAGGGACGGGAGATACCGATTGCAGCACGAGTAGCACATCGGCGTGACGACAATCTCAAGCTTGGCCTGGATGTCGAGACTTGGTTAGACGAAGGTAGTATCGATTTAGTTATAGGGCAAGTCTCTGAATTCCTGTTGGATACAGGACTACCAGATGTGGATTGGCTGGCTGCTAAAGCTAACCAATGCGGAGCCGCCGCCTACATTCGTTCCCCACGCTATGTTTATGACGAGCGTAGTGTCAACCCAGATATCGAGATGTACCGTGCCTTGTTGCAGAACTTACATCTCAAAGGTTTTGCTGGTCTATATTTTGGTTACTTGGGCTGGCCTTTTGATGACTATGAATACAAAATGCTGCGCGAGTTAGCTAATCCACAGTCGATACATCGGCGAAACAAGCGCTATATTCTTCAACCCAAAGAACTGCCATCTGGATCCAATGAAACTCCCCAGTTGCGGGAGTTACCAATACCCATCATCGCGGGAGAAACAACGTCGGTGTCTATAGATGTAGCTGACGATATTGAGAATGCCATTACAGAAAAAGAAGCACGAAATGCAATACTAACCCTACGGTTTGAGTTCTTCTGTATCGAGGATGAGATAGAGTTTTGGTTTAATGATGTGCAACTACCTAGAGAAGATGCGGAAGTAACAGACGAACGTGCAATGCATATGCCTAAACTGCCAGGTTGGTTTGGTGGTGAGATAGCCGGACCGCCTTCTAGTTCTATGCATTGGTTTAGGTGGTCTGTCGATCCGGCTTTGGTAAGGCATGGAGAAAATGTGATCAGTATAGAAGCGAAGAAATTCGAGCCAACAGCGGGTTTTGCTCGGAAGCTTAATGGTGTTGAGTTACGAACGCGCTATAAGGAGTTCGAGCGACCGCAAGGATTTGATATGCCGCGGATCCAATCAAGAAGCTAGCGGGACATTATTGGACTCTTGGCCTCAGTGATAGCACTGATGGGGCGATTTGAAACGCCCGCGCACCCGAATCCGCGGGCGTTTCAAATTTGGTGGTAGCGCATACGGGATTCGAACCCGTGATCTCCGCCTTGAGAGGGCGGTGTCCTTGGCCGCTAGACGAATGCGCCTTATGGCTGGGGATAGAGGATTCGAACCTCTGCTTACAGATCCAGAATCTGTCGTCCTACCACTAGACGAATCCCCAGAATGCAGTCGATATTATCACGCTTTCAGAATCTGAGGCAAGCTTCTGATGGTCTCTCAAGAGCACTACGACGCGGCTCACGCCGATTCGTTATTCAATGATCGGCAGAGATTTGCCATCTCAATTGCGGTTACCGCAGCGCCGTGTCCGTGGTTGCCACTTTTACCACCGGCACGATCGAGGGCTTGTTGAGCATTCTCGGTGGTAAGAATTCCGAAGACTGTCGGTTTACCAGTGGAAAGTCCAACCTCTCTGACGCCTTCTGCGGTTGCTCGGGCGATGTGTTCATAGTGATCAGTCTCGCCTCGAATTACTGCTCCAAGACAGATGACCACGTCCACATCTGATGATTCAGACAGTTTTTTCGCCGCAAAACTCACCTCGAAAGATCCTGGAACCGAAACGACAGTAATATTGGTTTCTGTTACACCATGTTGTGCAAGGGCAGCTTTGGCACCTTCCAGCAGTTGGGAAGTTACAAACTCGTTGTACCGAGCAACTACGATCCCGACACGAAGGTCTGCCCCGTCAAGACTGCCTCGAATCTCAGTTGCCAAGGCCGCTCTCCACGGCTTTATCTATAGATTGTCCGCCGCTTCCATTTACGTTGGTGTCGGATTCGTCAAACAAGTGCCCTAGTTTGGTTCTCTTGGTCTCGAGATAACGGGTGTTTTCCTCGTTAGGATTCGTTTTAATCGGTAAGCGTCCTACGATCTCCAATCCAAATCCCTCAAGTCCGCTTACCTTTCTCGGGTTGTTAGTCAAGATTTGCATTTTGCGAACACCAAGGTCGGCTAGTATTTGAGCACCTACTCCGTAGTGTCTGATGTCAGGGGCGAACCCTAGGTGCACGTTTGCATCGACTGTGTCATAGCCTAAATCCTGCAGATAGTAAGATTTGATCTTGTTATGGATGCCGATGCCACGGCCTTCCTGTCTCATGTATACAAAAACACCCTTGCCCTCGTGTTCTATCGCTTGGAGAGCCAAATCGACCTGCTCGCCACAGTCACACCGGAGACTTCCAAATACGTCTCCAGTAAGACATTCGCTATGTACCCGTACTAGAGTTGGACTTTCGGGACCGATATCTCCAAGGATCAGTGCAACGTGTTCAGCTTTATCCACTATACTTCGATAGGATATGACGGTATATTCACCGTTTTCCGTAGGTAATCGTGCCTCCGCCACTCGCTCAATCAGTTTCTCATGGCTGCGACGATAAGAGATAATACTTGCTATGCTGACGATTCCGATATTGTGCTCATCCGAAAACGCCAAGAGATCGGGCATCCGGGCCATCTCTCCTCCATCGCGGACGACCTCACAAAGCACTCCAGCCGGGTGCAGACCCGCCATTCGCGATAAATCGACAGCGGCTTCCGTGTGACCTGCTCTTGCCAGCACACCGCCTTCGGCGTAACGGAGAGGGAAAATGTGGCCTGGTCGACCTAAGTCGTCAGGTCGGGTTGATGGTTCTATTAGTGCTTTCACGGTAGTGGATCGGTCGTGTGATGAGACGCCAGTCGTGGTTCCATTGAGAGCATCCACAGATACAGTAAAGGCTGTACCAAGACGTGCAGTGTTGTCTTGTACCATCATCGGTAGGTGTAGTTCTTCAAGCCGATCTGCCGTAAGCGGCACACATACGATTCCACTAGTATGTTTAACGATGAAGCTCATAGCTTCAGGAGTAATCTTCTCTGCTGCCATCACAAGGTCGCCCTCGTTTTCTCGGCCAGCATCGTCTACCACAATGATCATTTTGCCATCGTGGATATCCTTAATCGCCTGATCTACCGCTATCTCCCCCACGTTACCTCTCAGTATCTATTGGTTTGTGGAGTCGCTCGACATACTTGGACAGGATATCAACCTCAAGGTTGACTCTATCATTAGGTTTTCGTGTTTGGAATACCGTGTTTTTACGAGTGTGTGGAACCAACGTGAAAGCCAGCCTCGTACTGTCACAGTTTACAACTGTAAGGCTGACTCCGTCCACAGTAATGAAACCCTTCGGAACGATATAGCGCATCAAATCGCCGGTAACAGTTATTCGTACCATGGATGCGTCCCCATCGGGTTCAATAGACTCAACTGTCCCCGTGCCGTCTACGTGTCCCTGAACAATGTGTCCACCGAACCTTCCGTCAGCTGGTAGAGGGCGTTCAAGATTAACCAAGTCGTCGGTTTTTAAATCGCCTAGGTTGCTGCGGCGTATCGTCTCGGGGACCACGTCGACGGAAAACGACGATTTGGATACAGAAGTTACCGTCAGGCATACACCACTTACACATATGCTAGCGCCAAGCGCCATATCTTCAGTGACTTTCTTGGCAGTAACCTGTAATTTCCCGCCGGCTGCTAACTTAACCTGGCCGACTTCCTCAACTATACCTGTGAACAATCATTCTCCTTAGCAATAACCAATAATTGCGATATCCCGACCCAGGTTTTTCCGTTTTACGTTCTGGAGGCTTAATGCTTCCCTCATTGTTCCAGCCCCTAGGCCAGCTACTGCCGTGACTGCTTCTGACCCTCCGATGATGGTTGGGGCAATTATTGCCACTACCTTGTCTATCAAACCTTGGTCGAATAACGAGCCTAGTAAGGATCCTCCACCTTCTACTAAAATGCTGGCAACATCCCGTTCGGCCGCAAGATACTGTAATAAAGCGGGTAGGTCGACTTTAGTACGAGAATTGGCAGCAGCGTTTTTCTCAGTGGAGGAGGCTATATATGTTTCTCCGGGCTCACTCCACATCTTTGCATTTGGGGGTGTCCTTTGCTTACTATCAACGATTACTCTTAGCGGCTGTATGCTACTTGGATGGCCATGTTCATCCCGAGCTGTTAGCTTCGGGTCGTCTGCGATAACAGTACCAACACCTACCATCACGGCGTCTGAGATACTTCTAAGTTGATGAGCATACCAACGGGCCTTATCACCAGTCACCCATTTCGAATCCCCGGTTCGAGTTGCTATCTTGCCATCCATGCTCATAGCAAACTTTGCTGTGACAAATGGCGAACCGGTTCTCACGAATTTCAACCATGCCTCGAGCTGACGTTCTACTCTGCCAGTCTCATCTCCCATGTTGGTACCGATGCCAGAATCTGATAATCGAGCCATACCCCCACCGATGACCGAAGTATTGGGATCCGGGATTGATACTACAACCTCACGAATTCCTGAAGTGATGATTGCCTCGGTGCAAGGTGGAGTCTTGCCGTAATGGTTACACGGTTCAAGAGTAACGTACATTGTGGCGTCTTCTGCCCTGCGGCCCGCTTGCTTTAGGGCGATGATCTCAGCATGGCTTCCACCTGCTGGTTGGGTGAAGCCCTCACCTACGATATCACCTTCCTTAACCACAACGGCACCCACAGCAGGATTAGGACTGGTTGAGCCCAGTGCCAGATTCGCTAGGGAGATGGCCCGGCGCATATATGTCATTGGGGTTAGCCTGAGTTACTGTCAAAGTCACGGTACATTTGACTAGGGGTGGGCTCGACTTGCCCTTGGTATTTACTACCGAGTTCAGGTGAGCCATACAGCCGTTCAGCGGGAGATGTGAGACGGAGGAAGGATATCTGACCAATTTTCATGCCGTGGTAAAGAGTAATTGGCAAGTTCGATACGTTACTTAACTCAAGAGTCAAGCGCCCTTTCCAACCAGGATCTACATACCCAGCTGTGGAGTGGATAAGTAGCCCAATCCTTCCCAAGGAACTCTTACCCTCAATCCGAGCAACTAGATCATCTGGAACTTCAATATTTTCCAACGTGCTTCCAAGCACGAACTCACGCGGGTGAAGAATAAAAGGTTCGTCGTAGGTAGTCTTAACCATTTCAGTCAGGTCACTCATGTCCTTGCGGATATCAATATAGGGACGCATCGAGTTTCGAAAGACGAGGATCTGATCGCTAAGGTGAACGTCTACACTAGCAGGCTGAATACACCCTTCACCCAAAGGGTCCACGACAATACGTCCCTTATCTATCTCTTCTCTGATTGTGCGATCACTTAGAACCAAAAGAGCCCCTTGACTGCATCGTAAAGTTGACAACCGATTGTAGCAGTCAGTTGAGTGAGCGGGCAATTGAATAAGAGCAGTAATGAGGTTGAATGGGCGAAGTTAATGTTGCTTCTATCTGTTGCGATACTGAAGTATTAGTGTCATTGTTGTTTTGACTGGATTCCAGTATGGCCCATGCTAAAATTTCACTGGAAAGGTCGTTAACCATGTCTCGAGTCCGAACTCGCTTCGCTCCAAGCCCTACGGGGACACCACACATTGGAAACATACGTACAGCACTTTTTGAATGGCTCTTTGCGCGCCATAACGGAGGCGAATTCATTGTTCGGATAGAGGATACAGACCAATCACGGAAGGTAGAGGGATCTGTAGAGTCATTACTAGAATCCCTCCGATGGTTGGGCATGGATTGGGATGAAGGTCCCGAAGTTGGCGGTGAGAATGGTCCGTACTTCCAATCGGAGCGATTGGATTACTATCGGGCTTATACAGACAAACTTATCGAGATGGGCAAGGCATATCGCTTCGAGGACGAACGTGGTTCTGCAGTCAAGTTTGCCATGCCCCGTGATGGGTCCACCATTACTCATGACCGTGTCCGTGGAGAGGTTAGCTTCGATAATCTTCTCCTGGATGACTTTGTGATACTCAAATCAGATGGGTTTCCCACTTACCACCTCGCTCACATTGTTGATGATCATCTTATGGGTATAACCCACGTGATTAGGGCTGAGGAGTGGTTGCCTAGTTTACCTAAGCATTTGCTTATATATGAGGCACTAGAATGGGATCCACCAGAGTTCGCTCACTTACCAGTGATTCTTGCACCTGATAAGTCAAAACTAAGTAAAAGACATGGATCCACATCATTACTTGAGTACAAAGAGAGCGGGTATTTGCCGCAAGCCATGATGAATTTTATGGCACTACTAGGCTGGTCATTAGATGATAAATCCGAGCTGTTTAGCCGAGATGAATTGGTCAACGTTTTCACCCTCGATCGGGTTGTTAGTTCCCCAGCGATTTTCAACATTGAAAAATTGGATTGGATGAATGGCCACTACATTCGCGAGATGTCTGGTGATGAACTTACAATGGCTCTCCTTTCCTATTGGAATGTTGTGTCACCTCCGGGACTCCCTCCCGGACCAGACCCCAAGGTGCTAGCCCAGATTGTTCCTTTGATTCAGGATCGGCTTAAGACTCTTGATGATGCTGCAGAGCGTATCCCATTCTTCTTTTCTGATGAATTTGAGTACGAAGCTAGTGAACTTATCCAACGTAATATGGATGACGCTGAGACAGTGAGTGCCCTAGAGGCAACTATGTCAGCGGTTAGTTCAGTTCATCCATTTACTGCATCGAGCCTTGAAGAACGTTTGCGTACCCTAGCTGAGGATTTAGAATTGAAAGTAGGGCAATTACTCGGAACCCTGCGTGTTGCTACGAGTGGATTAAAAGTCTCGCCGCCACTGTTTGAATCGTTAGAGATTTTAGGAAGAGAGAGAGTTCTCCATGACGTACAGCGGGCTATCGAGAAGCTGTCTCAATGTCGTGATCCTATCTAATATACCTGATCCTGGATATCTTACCTGGCGCTGATGTCCATGCGGGTACGAGATCTCTAAACATCTTGCTTGACACCTTTTCATTCTCGTTCCTATACTCGCCTATAGCGGCCATCGTTTATTAAAGAGGGAGGAAGAGATGTCCCTAAAAACAGAGTTTTCAGAAGAGACAAAAAAGGCCATGCGGGAACGAAATGTAGCCCGGCGTGATTTGATGCGTTTTATTCTGGCTGCAGTGAAAAACCTGGAAATAGAGCTTCAACGAGAAGCTAATGATGAAGAAATTCTCCAACTTTTAGGTAAACAGGCTCAGCAGCGGAAAGACAGTATTGAAAGCTTCCAGGCAGGTGGTCGTGAAGACCTCGTGGCCAAGGAGGAGGCTGAGTTGGCTATCATCAGTGAATACCTACCTGAGCAGATGTCAGAAAACGAGATTAAGGTACTGGTGGAGGCAGTCATTTTGGAAGTTGGAGCTAGCGGTCCTCAGGACATGGGAAAGGTTATGGGCAAGATTATGCCCCAGGTGAAGGGTAGAGCCGACGGTCGCCTCATTAATCAGATGGTCAGAGACTCTCTGTGAGTCCAGAGTTTGAGTGTTTTGATATGGCACTGGCAGGAGGCCTGTGCAACATGACCTCGTCTAGTGGGGATGAAGGTTTGCCACATGCCGTACGACTTAATAGTCTGATTGAGTCTCTAGTGGGTCACTTAGGTGCTTACCAAAAGGGCATTGATACGGAAGGAAGTTTGCTCAGATGAGATTCGGTGTCGTTGTCTTTCCAGGGACATGGAGTGATGCTGATTGCTACCACGTTCTCGATGAGGTTTTCAAACAGGAAGTAGATTATGTATGGCATAAAGAGACTGACTTATCCCGTTTTGACTGCGTAATCTTACCTGGTGGATTTTCTTATGGAGATTACTTGAGGTGTGGGGCAATAGCACGTTTTTCTCCTGTGATGAGGGCGGTAGAAGAGTTTGCTGAGCAGGGTGGTTTAGTTTATGGGATATGCAATGGGTTCCAAATACTATGTGAATCTGGACTGTTACCAGGTGTGTTGATTCGGAACGAAAGCCTACAGTTCCGTTGCGAATGGGCCAATCTGAGGATTGAACATTCTACTTCTCCATTCACGAATGCAGGGATAAAGGGACAAATATTAAGAGTGCCGATATCCCACGGTGAAGGAAATTATCATGCCGATGCTAAAACCATTGCGGCATTGGAGGATTCCGGAAGAGTCCTATTCCGTTACAGTACGGGAGATGGCGTGATTAATTCCGAAGCTAACCCCAATGGCTCCATTAATAATATCGCTGGTATTACAAATGAAAGACGCAACGTTCTAGGTATGATGCCTCATCCAGAGCGGTGTTGTGAGTCAGTTGTTGGTGGTGAAGATGGGAAGATAATCTTTCAGTCACTGGTAAATCACGCACTGACGGGCGCTTAAATGTTGGGAGTATTGCTTGCACTGGGCGCAGCTATTGGGTTCGGTGCTACAGGCGTAACTGCTAGATTAAGTGTTGAGCATATGCGCCCAACCACCGGCACACTGCTATCACTTATGGTTGGTGGTGCAGTTGTCTTCGTTATCGCCGCCATAGTCAGCGGGATTAGTGAATTCAAGCTCGAGCCTATAGCGTACGTTTGGTTGTGTGCAGCTGGCATATCTAGTTTTGTGGTTGGCCGTCTACTAAACTTTGTGGCGGTATCACGTATTGGGGTCTCCAGATCTGCTCCTCTTGTTGGAACGTCTCCGGTATTCGCCGCAACCGCTGCGGTTCTTTTTGCCGGAGAATCACTGAACACTTTCATTATTGTTGGTACATTGGCAATTATTGGTGGGCTCGCGATTGTAGTCCGCCAATGAGACCTATTATCGACCTAACCAACGGTTCGCCCGTTTTCGGGTACGGTCTATCTTTAGGTGCAGCCTGCGGGTATGGGGTAGGGACGTACCTGGCTTTAGTCTCTGTACGGGACTATGCACCGCCTTTGGTTGCTAGCTCGTACGCACTATTCTTTGGTCTAATTATCATGGCGGGACTTTTCCACCGCTCTGCTTTTAGTGATGTAAGGCTACTCCCTGCCCGTGGGTGGGTAGTAGTATCCCTCGCAGGACTTGCAGGAGCCTTCGGAGTGGTTTTGCTCTTCTGGGCTCTAACAGAGGCACCCGTGGTTGTGGTGTCTCCTATCACAGGAATAAATCCTTTGGTTGCTATACTACTTACCCACGTTTTTTTGCAGCGCTTTGAACATGTGACGAAGCGGACGATTGTGGGGGGTATACTTGTTGTTGCTGGCGTGGCACTTGTAGCAATCGGACGGAGCTAAATTAAGATGCCCACTAAAGAATCACTGGACGAATTAGCGATCTCTGAGGCCGAGTACGAAGCTATTGTTGAGCGCCTCGGCCGTGAGCCTAACGATCTTGAGCTTGGGCTTTTCGGATCGTTGTGGAGCGAACATTGTGCCTATAAGCACTCGAAGCCGCTCTTACGTATGTTTGCAGTTGATAGCCCACGTCTGCTGGTTGCACCCGGGGAAGAGAATGCCGGAGCCGTTGATATCGGTGATGGCCTTGCTATCGTTATGAAGATAGAATCCCATAACCACCCTTCGGCTATTGAACCGTATGAGGGAGCCGCAACCGGCGTCGGTGGCATTGTCAGAGATATCTTTGCGATGGGCGCCCGGCCAATTGCTTTGATGAACTCCCTCCGTTTTGGCCCGCTAGAATCAGCCCGTAACAGATACTTGTTTGGAGGAGTAGTTGCTGGCATCTCCGGCTACGGGAACTGTATAGGTGTTCCCAACGTCGGGGGTGAGGTAGTGTTCGCTGATTCTTACTCAGGGAATCCGCTAGTGAACGCGATGTGTGTAGGTATCCTTCCCAAGGAAAGACTGATCAGTGCTACAACCGGACACGCTGGGAATGTGCTTATGCTGATTGGAGCGGATACTGGCCGAGATGGGATACACGGAGCATCTGGGCTTGCTTCAAGGACCTTTGAAGAAGAAAGGGAATTAAGACCCGCAGTCCAGGTCGGGAACCCTTTTCTTGAGAAGGTTTTGATTGAAGCGTGTCTTGAACTGGTAGACACCGACCACATTGTGGGGCTTCAAGATCTTGGTGCTGCTGGTCTTTCCACGGCATCAGTAGAGTGTGCTAGTAAGGGAAGTACCGGTCTTGCCATCGATGTTTCCAAGATTCCACGACGTGAAGAAGGGATGAGCCCTTACGAGACAATGCTTTCAGAATCTCAAGAACGGATGCTGGTGATTGTTAAACCTGGTCATGAACAGGCTGTGGAGGAGATTCTTAACAAATGGGACTTACAAGCCACTGCGATTGGGGTGGCGACCGATGATGGACATGCAAAGATAACGGAAAATGATGTTGTTCTAGGCGAACTCCCAGTCAGCCTGCTGACTGATGCCCCAATGTATCGGCTACAAGGGACTAAACCTGAAGGGCTATCTGAGTTACAAGGATACGACTTTGGCCAGATTTCGATACCGCATGAGTCACCCTCCGATATTCTCTTACGTCTTCTAGGATCGCCCAATATTGCGAGTAAACGTTCGGTGTACCGTCAGTATGATCATCAAGTTCAGACGAATACGGTTGTTAGTCCCGGTGGCGATGCAGCAATTATTAGAGTGAAAGGCACTTCGAAAGGTATTGCCCTTGCTACAGATGGGAATGGCCGTAAGTGTTATTTGAACCCATATGTTGGTGGGATGTTGGCGGTGGCTGAAGCCTGTCGCAATGTTTCCGTTGTTGGAGCAACACCGATCGCGTTAACTGACTGTCTTAACTTCGGTAACCCAGAAAAGTCTGAGATCTATTACCAACTAGAAGAGGCGGTCAAGGGGATGTCGGCTGCGAGTGGCGCATTTAACTCGCCTGTTGTTAGTGGGAACGTTAGTCTTTATAACGAAGCACAAGGTGAAGGGATTTACCCTACACCTGTAGTTGGAGCCCTTGGTCTTCTAGAAAATGTAGCTATGTACACGACCGTAGGTTTCAAAAAAACAGGTGACGTTGTAGTGCTTATTGGTGATGATCTATCGCAAGTCAAACTGGAAAATTTGGCAGGTAGTGAATATCTTGAATTAGTACATGGCCTTGTTGCTGGTAACCCATCTTTGGACATAGATGCGGAAGTAATGGTTCAGAACCTATGTCGGCGTGTTATCCAAGAGGGGCTGGTTTCATCAGCTCATGATTGCTCCGATGGGGGCTTAGCTGTAGCGTTGGCAGAGTCTTGTATACAGGGTGGCATAGGGTTCAGTGGTAAGTTCATGGCGAGTGATCGTTGGGATGTGGCGCTGTTTGGGGAAGGCGAATCACGGATCATACTGTCGCTCCCTCAATTCCATCTGCCACGGCTGGAGAACCTCTGTGAGGAGAGTTCTGTCAGTTACGCTGTGATTGGAACGGTGGGAGGCGAACGGTTTCTAATCGACGAAGCTATAAACCTGAGTTTAGCTGACTTGGCCAAGAGTTGGGAGAATGGTCTTGAAGATGCCGTCGGTGCTGCGGCCCGTATTTGACACCATTTCAAGGCACTTGTTACATTGGAAGGCGTTAGCAGGCTCCATCGGAGGCTGCTATTTTTTGGCACTTTAAGGAGGTTCTGGTGCCACGGTACGATTATAAATGTCCTGAATGTGAGCACGAGTTTGAGGTGAAACAGAGTTTCTCTGAGGATCCAGTCGCCTCATGCCCAAGCTGTGGAACAGCATCTCAACGCGTTTTTCACGCGGTGCCTGTGGTGTTTAAAGGTAGTGGTTTTTATGTGAATGAGTACGGTAAAGGCAGTGGGCGTAACGAACAGTCGTCTGATGATTCCAATAAGTCTGATTCAAAGTCAGAGAGCAAGTCAGAGACAAAATCAGAAGCTAAGTCTGAAGGCAAGTCTGATTCAACTGGGAGCAAGAAAGAAGCTGCCGGGACCAAGTAGAGAGTAATGCGAGCACTCGTTCAGCGAGTTTCGGAAGCGTCAGTATCTGTCGATGGCAAAACCGTTGGCAGTATTGGTAAAGGCCTGTTGGTGTTCCTCGCTGTGGGGCGTAACGACGAAGAATCAGATATCAACTATCTCGTAAACAAAATTACTAACCTCCGTGTTTTCTACGATGATGAAGAGAAGTTCAATCGGTCTTGCCTAGATATTGGAGGACATGTACTACTTGTAAGCCAGTTCACCCTTTATGCGGATACCCGTAAAGGTAGGCGGCCTAGCTTCATTGATGCTGCTCCTCCAGAGATGGCACAGTCACTGTTTCAAACGGCCTATGCTAAGTTTCAAGAGACAGGACTACGTGTTGAAGGAGGTAAGTTTCAGGCATATATGATGGTCTCGCTTGTGAACGATGGACCTGTAACTTTAATGATTGATTCTCCTGAAAAGGAAGGTTCTCCTGGAAGGTAGCGGATAATTCGTTTTGGATGATTTGTCCGGTTAATAGGTTCAGGATGCTGTGTTATATTTGGAGCATGCGGGAGTAACTCAGTCTGGTAGAGTACCTGCCTTCCAAGCAGGCCGTCGCGGGTTCGAGTCCCGTCTCCCGCTCCATCACTTCCTTTGAATGGTTCTTTCGTCAATCATCTTCATCGGCATACACCTGCGATGTAGCCTTATTCCCTGGTCAAGTTAGACCTCGAAATCTGAAAGGTTGTCATTTAGATACCACTTCGTCTAATATCGCTTTGATGAAGAACTGAGCACTTTCTAGGTACGAAGTGTGAATTAGCTTCAGAGCGTCATCGGAGACAGATTGTGAGCCATCGCTTGATTCATCGGTATTTGATACTTGGATTTTCATCCTTTTCCCTAATGGTATTTGTCATAGGTTGCGGGGATGGAAATGATGATAGTTCACCAGTAGCGATTGAACCGACGGCTGTTGTAGTGCAAGCGGTCGCAACCGTTGCCCCAGCGCCATCGACAGCGACCCCGAAGCCGGTACCACCGACGGCGACCCCGAAACCAGTGCCACCAACAGCGACTCCAGTGCCACCAACGGCGACTCCAGTACCACCCACGGCGACTTCGACAGCAACCCCGGTTCCGAACAATACTTACAAGACTTACGGCTTTACCCTGAAACTTGACCCAGATACTGATTTTGAATCTACAGGACTCAATGCTTCAGGCTATACGAAGTCCCCAGCTGATAATTCTCAAGGTCTACTCACTTTTAGCTACAACGGAGCAAACGTGATTCTTTACTGGCAGCCTGCATCTACGGATGTCCAACCACAGCAGGCAGTAGTAAACGCTCTCAGTCTATTGTCGAACGGGAGTCCAACGATTACTTTTACCGCAGTCAGTGAAGGAGACATAGTAGTCGACAGTATTGCCGGAAGATTTGGCGGCTTTGTTTCTACTAACTCAGATGGCACCGCGGCTGGCGGAGGCTTAATTGGGGCATGGGATTGCACTTCAACATCATCTAACTTTTCCCTCATAGTCAGTTCGGCGGATTCCACAGTGCTTCAAATCAGATTTGATCGGATTATTGAAAACTTTTCGTGCTAATAGGACCTGCTAAGTAAGGATAGGAGTTTGGAAGTGAGTAGAGTGACTGATATACACAGAGTCATTTCGGTATTTCTTGTACTTTCGCTTTTCTCTTATCATCTAGTATTAGTGTTGCCGGCAGAGGCACAAACGCCGCCATACAATAGACCGCCCAGTGGACCGGCCAGTGGACCGCCCTGTGGACCGCCCAGTTGACCGCCGGTAAGCTCTCCACCTCCACCTCCAAGCTCTCCACCGGTAAGCTCTCCA
>JAKUTR010000002.1 GCA_022448725.1 SAR202 cluster bacterium
GCCGGGCATAAGCTGGTCTCTACGTTCCGCTCTCTATCATCGCCAGACCCTATAATACAGCTAGACGACGAGACTGACACCCAGACACTTGCCCAGTCAAAACACGGAATCCAGCAAAAAGGTATACCAAAAGGTATACCAAACGGGGTACAGGCCCAGTGTGTCGAGGTCGGGTAATACGACATCAGCCACATGTTACTGCGGTCGAAGGGGTGGTGAGCCGGCAGGGATTCGAACCCTGGACACTCGGATTAAAAGTCCGATGCTCTGCCAGACTGAGCTACCGGCCCACACACTAACGGAACCCTTCAAATTGTACCGGCGGTGGTATTACCACCACAAGCAAGAGGGCCGTCAAAGAACGTACCAGCGTTGGTTATTATGAACAAGACAACGTTCAATACGAGTATGCCACTGAACCTATGAACGGTGCTAGAAAAACAATTAATCCCAGAACAACGCTGTGGAAAGAATATTTAATTTATCAACGGGCCAAAACTTAACCCACGCACGCCCAATTAAGTCCTCAAAGGTCACAGCCCCCCAGTTACGAGAGTCGTTACTGGCTTGACGGTTATCACCAAGTACGAAGAATTCGCCCGCTCCCAGCGTAATTGGTGGCATGGTCGTGGAGTCACCCTGTGTCACGTAGGGCTCTTCAAGAACTGCATTGTTCAGAATAACCAAGCCATTCTTCATTGAAACGGTATCCCCAGGGACCCCAATGACGCGCTTAACCAGATCTCGCGATCTGTCCTCCGGGAATTGAAAAACGACTACTTCACCCAGTTGGGGTGGCTGGAACGCGTACACAAGTTTGTTGACAATCACATACTCTCCCTGGACAAGTGTGGGCTGCATACTCGGGCCCTGTACCCTGTAATTCTGCACGCTGATATGCATTGCCATAAAAACTAAGATGGACAGAATGATCGTCTTGAACAGCTCACGAACTAGTGCACGCATGAGTTAATTATACCTCGGGAGCTATAGCCTCAATGCCCTTTACCACTCATACTGTAAACGACGAAGAGTTCTCAAACATCGTAAATAAAGGAACCACTACTACCCTCTACTTAGTCTTCGATCGTTATAGTCTATACAGGAGGTGGAACTTGATCACCACAGCGAGATTACTTTTGTTGATTGGGACAATTACACTTGTTGCCCTCACTACTGCATGCGGAGACGATGACTCGACCTCAACCCCTGAAAACACCCAAGCTGCAGATACGACCAATCCGCAAGTACCTAGTGCTGTTGCTGGGTTGAACTCAGGAGGAACAAGTGGGTCAGGATCAACTCTCAGTAGTATGGTACCGGTCAACCCGGGGCCTGGCGCGGTGCGCAGTGATAGTGCTACAACTTCCATTTACCAAGTATCTAGTGGACCGTCTGGTATTTGGGTATACGGCCAAGGGAAGCTCAGTCTCGCACCTGACCTCGCACTACTAAACCTGGGGGTAGAAACAACCGCAAGGACGGTATCAAAGGCACGTGACGAGGCTGCAAAAGCAATGAAGGCTATCATCGAAGCAGCGCGAAAGCACGACCTCTCAGAACGTGACGTGCAAACGACATCGTTCAACGTGTATCCCGAATATCGCTACCAAGAGGTGACCCGCAATGGAATGCGTATAAACGAGCGTATCCTCATCGGCTATCGAGTCAATAATTCAGCTGTAGTAAAGATCCGTGACATGGAAAAAGTTGGTCCCATCATTGACGATGTAGCCGACGCCGGTGGGAATGCAACGCGTATCAACGGCATTAGTTTCACGGTGGAAGACACTAGGTCTCACCAGCAACAGCTACGGCAACAAGCTGTCGAACAGGCCGTTACAAACGCTAATCATTTCGCTACTCTCACTGGCGTAAAACTAGGCAAGCTCATTTACATCACTGAATCTGGTAGTCCTAGTTCTCGCACGCGTGACTTTGCCGGTGACGGTATGCTCCGGGCGGCAGAATTTGCACCAACCACACCTATTAGCGGTGGTGAACTTGATCTCACAATGACCGTTCAAGCTGCCTTTGCAATCGAGTAGGAGGATAGCCCTTAGGGAGAGTAGTCTAACTTAGCCGGGTAATGACCGTACTTGATGATTAACTCGACGTCCTCAACAACTACAGAACTAATCAGGTCTGTAGGCCGACCATCCAGAACTACAGTCAAGGTATTCCACCCTTTTTGAGGATGGACCTGCTTAAGGTCGAACTCGAGCCATTGGCCCCAATAGGGAGCTCGGTCCTCGTCCGAGTACCTTCGAACGGATTCGTCTGCTAACGATGAACCATTGAGTGTAAAAGTAAACTTATCTTCTGAAACAACATCATTAATAAACAGTCTTAGCGTCACCTGTTGAATACGATCGCTTTTCTCTACGATGTCATCTGAGACGTATAACCTTACCTCGTACTGGGTTCCGACATCAGTCGCTTCGATCTCGATTGGTAAATCTGTTTCGAGCCCGACCCTCTTAGATATCTCTGTCGCGCGACTTGCAACATAATGTTTATCCCCCTCAACCATACGGTCACGATCCGCCATTTCACTCAATATACTTCGCCCAGACTCCTTCACTGGCCAAGGTAAAAACCACGCATATGTCCCATCTGCACCTTGGTCAAGATAAGCGGTGGCAGCAGCCCTGAGCATCTCGGTTGTAGCATGACCTCTCCCAGATCGCCGTCCACTATTGTCATCTGTATAGTGGGGCTGAAGGATTGCGTAGACGGAAGCGCTAGACTCATTTGCCGCGTTTACCAGCCAACTTATATCGCTTCCAGTATCGATGAGCATATGTCCATACAACATCGGCACCACAAAATCGACTGACCCATCTTTTAACCACTGCTTCACATCGAACCCGCTCTCTAAATTCATTTTTTCCGTAGGATAGACACGAGCGCCCACTTCTCCCGGGGAACCCGTTCGTCCGTGAACCATCTCTCCAACACTCGCTACCCATTCAGTCATGTTCGACATGTTTTTCTGAGCCGTGTCGGAATCAGGGAACATAGGCGGTGACCCACCTGGCCCTGCGGCGAAGTCCAATTCAACTCCTTCTGTATTGTAGTCAACGGCCATTTCGCGTAGAACGTTTAGTTGGTAGTCACGAACTTCCTTGTGTGCCCATCCTCCTCCTCCATCTCTAGTCCGATAGGCAGGGTCCATCGTTGTGTATTCAGAGAGGCGGAGACTAGAGAAAAAATCCATACCTTTTTCGTGGGCCCGGTCTATCAAAACTTGAAGCACATCCAACCCACGATCCTCAAGACTTTTCATGTTATGCCAAAGGCGCCAGTAGGCGTTTTGCTTGAACCCGGGGGAATCCACTCCATGTTCCCCATGCTTGAACTGTGTCCCAGCCTTGGAGGGGTAAAACAGGCCATCTACCCGGGAAGCGCCATAAACGAATGTGTCAATCCCCGTTCCCGAAACTTCATCAACAGGAAGCCATGCATCCTCCATCGTCATCGGAGGTTCGAAGACGAATAAGTAGTAGTGCCGAGCGTCGTTAAAGTATATAGTCCGTTTCTTGCCCACGATCCCTCCTCAGATAGGTTCAACGTCAAGTATTTCGAACAGGATGCTAGAAGTCTTTCTACAGCGAACGGGCCTTCTCAAAGGCTGCGATCTTATCTTCGTGCTGCATAGTCAGGCCAATATCGTCCAGACCATTCAGTAGCTTGTATTTGACGAATTCGTCGATATCGAACTCAGCTATGATCTCCTCATCCTCATCCCATACACGCTGAGCTTCAAGGTCTAGGTTCAACTCATATCCCGTCCGCGCCTCAGCTTTATCTATGATTCTTCGTACGGTATCTTCAGGCAACTGTACGAGGAGGATGCCATTCTGCAAGCAATTGTTAGTGAAAATATCAGCGAAGCTCGGCGCAATAATGCATCTGAATCCGTAGTCAAAAAGAGCCCAAGGAGCATGCTCTCGGGAAGAACCAGATCCGAAATTCCTCCCCGACACAAGAATCGATGCACCTTGGTAAGCTGGCTCATTCAACACAAAGTTAGGGTTTGGCGAACCATCCTCATTGAATCTCCACTTGAAGAACATGAACTGCCCAAAACCTGTCCGTTCCACTCGTTTCAGAAACTGAGCAGGGATGATCTGATCGGTATCTACATCGACTCGGTTAAGGGGTGCGACAACACTCTTGGACAATGTGAAAGGGTTCATATCTAATCCCACTCTCTTATATCGACGAAATGGCCAGCAATAGCAGCAGCAGCTGCCATCTCAGGGCTAACAAGGTGAGTCCGGCCTCCACGGCCTTGGCGGCCTTCGAAGTTTCGGTTTGACGTAGATGCACATCTTTCGCCAGGCGATAGAATGTCAGGGTTCATGCCGAGGCACATCGAACAACCCGCCTCGCGCCAATCAAAGCCTGCATCCTTAAAGATTCCATCGAGTCCTTCCTTCTCAGCTTGAATCTTGACTGCCATTGACCCTGGAACCACCATGGCATAAACATGATCACTAACCTTGTGGCCCTTGGCTACCTCAGCCGCGGCCCTAAGGTCTTCCAATCGAGCGTTTGTACAAGAACCCAAGAACACGCGGTCGATCTTAACATCTTGGATTGGGGTGTCCGGCTCCAAGTCCATATACTCCAAGGCATTTTCTGCAGCCTTACGATCATCCTCTAAAGCAATACCATTAGGATCTGGGACACGACCCGTGACTGGCATAACCATTCCGGGATTGGTGCCCCATGAAACCATCGGTTCGAGGGCAGTAGCGTCAACCTTTACCAGTTCATCAAACTTCGACCCGTTATCGGTTTTAAGAGTCGACCACTCCTCGACGGCCGCGTCAACCGCATCTCCCTGTGGTACGTGTGGGCGTCCACGCAGGTAATCAAATGTCGTCTCATCTGGGGCTACCATTCCCGCACGCCCTCCACCTTCAATCGTCATATTACATACGGTCATCCTTCCATCCATGGACAAAGAGCGAATCGCCTCTCCGGTATATTCGATGACATGCCCCCCGCCGCCGCCAATACCAACCTGACCAATAATCCCCAAAATCAGGTCCTTGGCTGTAACGCCAAAGGGTAGAGCACCATCAACACGAATCTCCATGGTCTTCGGCCGATTTTGGCGTATCGTCTGAGTCGCGAGGACGTGTTCCACTTCGGAAGTTCCTATGCCAAATGCGAATGCCCCAAAGGCGCCGTGCGTGGACGTATGGCTGTCACCACATACGATGACTTTGCCAGGCTGAGTCCAACCCTGTTCAGGACCAATAATATGGACGATCCCCTGATTGGGACTCCCCATATCGTAAAGGTCGATGCCAAACTCCTCGCAGTTGCTAGTAAGAGCTTCGAGTTGCTGTCGAGCTATGGGATCGAGCACTGGCATACGTGCTCTTCCAATATCAGTGGGTGTATTGTGATCAGCAGTCGCTACCGTTAGATCGGGCCGTCTAACCGAGCGACCTGCCTGGCGCAGTCCATCGAATGCCTGCGGAGTGGTCACCTCATGAATTAAATGAAGGTCAACGTACAGTATGGACGGCTGATCCTTTCCCTCATGAACAACGTGGGTATCCCAGATCTTTTCGAACATCGTCTTTGGCATATTCGCGACCTCGTCTAGTGGGGTACTAGATTACGACATTCAGCCCGACAGCGCACGGGTCTTCATGGTCTATCAGTTGGACACGCATACTAGCAACTCCGATACAATCGCTCTTGATGTTTTCCTCTTCACTCCTGTGGCTCGGATCTCAAGCAGCACAATCCCGAGACATACTATCGGTCAGACCACGTAACTGGGTACTGATTGGGGTAATGACGGTAATTGTGGTTCTCGCAGCCACCCTGCGCGTTGTGGACGTAACCGAAAATCCTCCTGGTTTTTTCACTGATGAAGCAGCGGTCGGGTACAACGCCCACACGATCCTCACATCTGGCAAAGATGAACATGGTGCAAGACTTCCTCTTCTATTCCGGTCATTCGGTGACTACAAACTCGGAGTCGGAGTATATGCGACAGTACCTTTTGTCGCCATCTTCGGGAAAACCGAGTTCGCAGTACGCTTGACCGGTGTAGTGCTTGGTCTGGCCGCTATATTAGCCATTTATTTTCTGGCAACTGCCATATTTGAGAGCAGGCAAATAGGTGTAATTAGCGCACTGGTGCTGGCCATATTACCTTGGCACATTCACTATAGCCGAACCGGCTTCACAGAAATGCTCAGTTTCTTGCCCTTGCTTATATTTGGCCTATACGCCTTTGTCCGTGGTGTGGAAAAGAAGGAATGGTTGCTTGCTGGAGGACTCCTCCTCGGTCTCACACTCCACACTTATCGTGCGGCTTGGCTGGTCGTGCCGCCACTGGTAATTCTGTTAGTCATTTTATACAGACGAGAACTGATGACGAATCAACGAACCTCGTTATATGCCCTTACCATTTTGGTAATGATGGCTCTGCCAATCGTCGCGCATTTAAGTTCGGGGGCAGGAGATCGAGCACAAGACGCAGGTCTATTACGCCTCAGTCTGACTGGCTGGGAAAAGATCGGGCTTTTTATTGAGCAGTACCGGTCCCATTTCAGTTACTCATTCTTATTTAGCAATGGGGACAATGGGTCAATCACACGCCATTACCTCCCCGGCTTCGGTCACTTGTACGCGATACAGGTCCCCTTAATGTTAGTCGGAATCCTGGGTCTCGTATTGAAACCTACCCGCAAGAAAATAATCGTTCTAACGCTAGTGTTCTTGTTCCCTCTTGGGGGGGCACTAAGTGATACGAGTCCCATCAGCAGTAGAAGCATAATCGGATTAATCCCTGTATCTCTTATAACAAGCTATGGCCTAGTTCTTTTGATCTACACAACCAACAAGTTGAACCTCCCATACAGCCGGTTGATAACAGGGGGTTTCATTATCCTGGCATTAGGGATAACCCTAGGATCCCTGGTGCATTACGTGAGGAATTATCACGAGTCATATCCATCCGTTGCTGCTGGTTACTGGGGCTGGCAAGAAGGACCTCAAGAAATCGTGGAGTACTTTCGAGACTCATCCGAAGATTACGACCAATTAGTTATGGACGGAGAATTCAACGGGCCACATATGTTCTTCCAATTCTATGCACAGGAAAGGTGTAGAGACGGGGGGTGTATCACAGGCAATCTTGAATCCTATCGGCCTGACAAAAAGCAGCTATTTGCTCTGAAGCCAAGACATTACAGTGGAAAATATGAATACCGGACGGTACATGAAATCCGCTATCCGAGTGGTGAGGTAGCCTTTCTCCTTAGGGAAGTAATCAATTCGACCAAGTAGATACCAATCGCCCAACAACTCGGGAACAGTAACGGCTCATTAGATCGCTGCACCATGGTAATAGGTCATTAAAGTCTGTAATCTTTGTCCCATGGTTTGCGTACGGTAATCAGATCGTTATGCTGTATATACCTCACAAACGCTTGGTAGACCTAGTTTCTAGACGGCTCAAATCTGAGTCTAATTCACAGAGGTAAAGCAGGTTCATGCGAATCGTTTTTATGGGTACACCCCAATTTGCCGTTCCAGTGCTAGAAGGTCTTTCAGCAACTGATTACCATATCGCTGGTGTAGTCACCCAACCCGATCGACCAGCAGGCAGAGGTAAAAAAGTCGAACCAACTCCAGTGAAACATTTTGCTCTGGATTCAGGGCTCAAAGTCCTTCAGCCACCTACTCTTGACTCGCCATCTGTCGTAACAGAACTGCAAAAACTGGATCCAGATTTGATCGTTGTAGCCGCCTATGGCAGTTTCCTACCTCCTCAAGTCCTAAACCTCCCTGAATATAACTGCCTAAATATTCACCCCTCAATGTTGCCAAATTATAGAGGCCCCTCACCAGTAGCCTCCGCAATTCTCAATGGTGACAATCACACAGGCTCTACGGTGATGGTGCTTGATAGTGGCATGGACTCAGGCCCACTCGTAGCACAACAGGAAGAGAAAATAGACGATGCCGATACGACTCAAATACTGACTAACAGGCTATTCAACATCGGGACTAAACTACTAATCGACATCCTTCCACAATGGATACAAAATGAAATCAAGGCAACGCCACAGCAGGAGGCGAACGCAACCTTTACGAAGCTCCTAACTCGACAGGACGGCCAAATCGCTTGGAGTCAGACTGCTCAACTGATAGAACGCCAAATTCGTGCGTATTCGCCGTGGCCAGGCTCCTTCACGTCATGGAAAGGCAGACTAAAGATCCTAAAAGCTCATGCAGTCTCCCATGACACCAGCCCGGGGTTAGTTATAGAACTGGACAACACTTTTGCCATCGGTACAGGCCAGGGAGTTCTGAAAGTAACTGAACTACAACTTGAAGGACGTAAAGCAGTTAACGGAACTGAATTCTTACAAGGTCACCGAGACATAATTGGTGAAATCCTGATTTAACGCGCTGGATTAGAGGATTGGTCTACCTTGCGACGCCACAGGATTCTCGCAGATAGCACGCCCGCTATTAGGCCAAACAGATGCCCCTCCCAAGACATTCCCTTAATAGTTGGTGATAGTCCCACCAATAGTCCTCCGTAAAAAACCACAACGACAACACCGACAGCCAACGACCATAACCCTCTGTGGTACCAGGCACGGGCGACAAGGTATCCGAATAACCCAAATGCGAGGCCGCTTGCTCCCACATGAACAGCAGTTCGACCGAAACACCATAAGAGAAACCCTTCGCCAATAATGATTATCAAGATGGTAAGTAGAAAGGGCCGACGCCCTTGCAAAGCTGCGAAGGTGCCTAAAAACAGTACTGGTAAAGTGTTTACAAAAAGATGATCAAAACCTGTATGTAGAAAAGGACTCAGAACAATTCCTATCAATCCCTGGGTCGTTCGTGGCGTGACACCGAATTCATTCAATCGGTGGTCCAACTGCCAATTCACGATCTCCACCATCCACATAATTGCAATCAGGCTCAACACGTATGGTAGTGCGGATCGCAATTAGAACCCCAATAATCGGCCCTGTAGTGAGGGGGCCTGCTCAGATCCGATGGGGTCATCAATACCAGCCACACCCACCCCGACAAGCCTAAACATTCTGCCGGGCTGCAATTCTTTTCTTAATAGTATGGTAGCTGCACTTGTAATCACCTCAGCCGAGTTTTCAGGATGTTCAAGGGTAGTCTGACGAGTGTAAGTCGCAAGGTTAGAAAGCCGGAGCTTTATACGAACCGTGCGTCCTCGTATACCATTATTTATCAAATGGTCTGAGACACGCTGGCTTAGGGTTGTGACGAGTTCATGCATCACTTCGGAGTCTCCTGTATCTTCTGCCAGAGTAGTCTCAGCACTAAATGACTTCCTTTCCGAAGTCAAGTCCAATTCTCTTTCGTCTATCCCGTGGGATAGTGCACGTAGTGAGGCTCCCGACTTACCAAAATGAGCGCTGAACCATTCCGGGGACATCGCTGCCAAGTCACCGATAGTTTGTATTCCTTCGTTAATGAGGGTCTCGGCTGCTTTTGGGCCGATACCCCAGAGTTTACGAACACCCAAAGATGCCAAGAACTTACGCTCATCTCCTGGTGAAACAACTACCGAGCCATCGGGCTTACCAAGATCAGATGCGATCTTGGATACGGACTTACTAGTAGCTACACCGACCGAGATAGTGAGCCCGAGCTCTGATCTTATACGGTCCTTTAAATCCTGGGCAATAGACTCCGGAGGTTTGTTTGTCGCTACAAAATCCGTGACATCTAAGTAAGCTTCATCCAATGACATGGGTTCCACGAGGTCAGTAAAACCGTGGAAAAGATCCATCACCTTTGTCGAGAACTCTTGGTAACGGGTGAACCGGGGAGGTATCCGCACAACCTCCGGACAACGCTGAAGAGCAGATGACATAGGCATGGCAGACCTAATTCCAAAAGCTCGTGCTTCATAAGAAGCCGAAGCCACAACACCGCGATCCTCTACACTACCGCCCACAATTACTGGTTTACCTTCTAGTTCTGGATTATCTAACTGCTCCACTGAGGCAAAAAATGCGTCAAGATCCGCATGGAGGATACAACGAGGGTTCGAAGCCAAATATGTGTCATGGGTTGCGTGTTTTTTCGCTGTCATTCTAGTTTTTCAGGTTCGAACATTATTGTAGCCAAACGACTCGAATTGCGAGAGTCCTTCGCTTTTTACTACAATCACCATTCACGTTAAATAGATTGGAAGGGGATAGCCTAATGGCCAAACACGATACTGACCAACTACGAAACGTAGTGCTACTGTCTCACAGTGGTGCTGGCAAAACCATACTCTCAGACGCGCTTCTCTTAAACTCTAAGGTGACCACCCGGCTTGGTCGAGTCGAGGATGGCACGACAACATCAGACTACGAAGAAGAGGAGCACAAACGCCAAGCTAGTGTCCAGACCTCTGTGATCCCCGTTCCGTGGAAAGACTCCAAAATCAACTTGCTTGATACTCCTGGATATGCAGACTACAGAGGCGAGGTCGTATCCGGCTTTCGAGCAGCTGATGGAGCAATTCTGATGGTGTCGGCTCCCGCTGGAGTCGAAGTTGGAACTATTCAAATGTGGCAAATGGCTCAAGATCAGAACATCCCCAGAATCTTAGTGATCAACAAACTCGACCGCGAGAATGCTGACTTTGATCAAGTTCTCGAAACTATAGTTGAAAGCTTCGGGCGTGAATGCGTTCCCGTTCAGTTACCGATTGGGTCGGAAACGGATTTCAAGGAAGTCGTAAACCTACTCGATCCGAATGCCAAGGTCCCTGACAACTTGACAGACCAGGCGGAAGAAGCCAGAGAGCGTATTATCGAAGCTGCAGCTGAGTCGGATGACGAACTTGCGGAAAAATATCTTGAAGGCGAAGACCTAACTCAAGATGAGATAATACGTGGCCTTCGCAAGGGTGTGATTGAAGGCACCTTTTTCCCAGTCCTTAGTACCTCTGCTACCACAGGTGTGGGCATCTCGGAATTGGCGGACGCTATCCTTGGCCTTTTACCTTCTCCCGCTGAAGTACCACAGCAGGTTGCCAAAGCAAAAGCAGGTGAAGGCGACAATGTTGACCTCTCGCCTGATAGTTCAGGTCAACTTGCAGCCCAGGTATTCAAAACCACGGCAGACCCATTCGTCGGAAAACTATCCTATTTCAAAGTGTTCAGTGGCACCCTGAAGAGTGACTCGCAAATATGGAACTCAGAAAAACGTGAAGCTGAACGAACAGGGACCGTTTACATCATGAGAGGGAAAGAACAGGAGCCGATCGATGAGTTAGCGGCCGGAGATATTGGAGCCGTCGCTAAGCTAAATTCCGCGCTCACAGGTGACACGCTTGCAGTCAAGGATAATCCATTGACGCTACCAAATCTTGAATTCCCCTCTCCTGTATATCAGATGTCTGTGTTCCCTAAGACTCAAGCTGACGTTGACAAACTTACCACTGCTATTGGGCGAATTGCAGAGGAAGACCCTAGCCTACAAATCTCTCGAGAGCCAGACACCAACGAGCTGTTGATGGGCGGGTTGGGCGACGTGCACGTGGAGGTCGCAGTAGAAAAGATGAAACGGAAGTTCGGTGTCGAAGTTGAGCTTATGACGCCAAAGGTTCCGTACAAGGAAACAATCGCGTCACAGACAAACTCCCACTACCGACACAAAAAACAGAGTGGTGGTCATGGGCAATTCGCTGAAGTTTATCTGGAACTCGAACCACTCCCACGTGGGAGTGGTTTTGAATTTGATCAGCGTGTCGTAGGCGGTGCTGTGCCCCGTGAGTATATCCCCTCAGTGCAAAAGGGCTGTGAGAAGGCTCTTGTGGAAGGAGTTCTTGCTGGATTTCCTCTGGTGGACGTAAAAGCAACTCTATATGACGGCAGCTTCCACCCAGTCGACTCATCTGGTGTCTCGTTTGAGATTGCGGGCAGCAACGCGCTTTCGGGTGGTGTCAATAATGCAAGCCCTCAACTGCTGGAACCTATCATGCACGTACAAATCACCGTTCCGGATACTGATACAGGCGACGTAATGGGCGACCTTAATAGTAAGAGAGCACGTATCCTAGGTATGAACCCTGAGGGCAATGGCTATACAACGGTTGAAGCAGAGGCCCCTCAAGCAGAGATGCTACGTTACGCCACTGACCTCCGATCACAGACTCAAGGCCGCGGGTGGTTCACTCTAAAATTTGATCACTACGATCCTGTGCCGGGGCACCTTGTCGACAAGGTTGTCCAAGAACAAAAGGATTTGGACGAGGCTAAAGCTTAACCGGGTAAGCTGCAGAAAAATATACCCACTTGCAGTGACAATCCCAAATACACGAGGGGACCGAATGGTGATCACACGCAACAACCATGATGATATTTACCCTGCCGGACCTACTTATATTAGATCTGTGCGGTCAGGGGACATGCTCTGGCTATCGGGCTGCACCGCACGTTTCTCAGATGCCGATGGTGGCCCAGTTTTCGACCAGCTTCGAGTGACGCTTGACCGAATCGTGCGAATCGTTGAAGCGGAGGGTGGCGCTGCATCTAATATCGTGGCGCTCACCACCTATTGCACTGACATGAGGACAATGTGGCCAATTGAAGGAGAACAGGTCGAAATATGGGACCATTACTTTAAGGGAGTTTGGCCTACGAATTCGTACGTTGAGGTAACTGCTTTGGCTGAGCCTGGTCTCACTGTAGAGTTAACTGCGACCGCTGTACTGGGTGACTAAAACAAACCCGTCTAGAGTGCGCTAAGCCTGGGAGTATTGGGTGAAGGTGTCCGTCGTCCAGAGGGAAATTGCAGCTACATTACTAACTTAAGTGGGTTCTCAAGCTGATTTTTGACCTCGACAATAAATCTTGCGCCTTCTGCTCCGTCGGATACACGGTGATCAACGGATAGAGTCGCGTTCATAACCTCTGAAACAGTTACCTGGTCATCACGTATAACCGGTATTTTTTGAACGGTCCCTACAGCTAATACAGCCGACTGTGGGGGCTGGATAATAGCAGCAAAACTCGTTACCTCGAACATACCCATATTACTGATACTAAAGGTTCCACCTGTGTACTCATCGGGTTGGAGCGTGCCTGATTGGGTACGTTGGATAAGATCATCACTTGCTGCAGCAATCTGAGCAAGCGACTTGCTACCACAGTCTAGGATGGCAGGCATCGTCAGGCCATCTTCCTCTGCTATTGCAATTCCGACATTGATCGCACTGTGCAACTCGATCCCCTCTTCGGAAAAGTAGGCATTGAGTTTGGGATATTTTTTGAGGGTGTTAACGCAAGCTTTAATAATCAAATCATTGACGCTTACTCTAACGCCGTCGTCTTTAAGATTATCGTTGATCTGCCTGCGGAGGGCCATCGCATCAGACATATCAATCTGGGTCGTCACGTAAAAGTGAGGAATTTCCGTCTTGCTTCTGGTTGTAACCCGCGCGATTTGTGCTCGCATTCTAGTCAACGGTACAACTTCATCCGCTACACTTACCGGTGAAGCCGGAGCAGGACTCTCTATGTCGCTCGAGATTACTGGCACCTCTGTAGGTGCCTGAGAGGGCTCAACTGAGAGCACGTCCTTCTTAGTGATCCGTCCGCCTGGGCCAGTTCCCTTAACTTGACTAAGTTCAACTCCCCTTTCAGCTGCTAACCGGCGGGCTATCGGAGATGCACGCACTTCCTGCAAATTCGTGGGAGGCTCCTGTACCGGAACATCAGATGGGCCAGTATCCACGGCCGGTGTCGGTTCGTCGATTTCCTGTTCCTCTTCAACGGAGGGGAGAGAATCAGATGGGGCAACTTCTGAATCGATAGACACTTCCTCACCAGCTGCACCAACCAACGCGACTGCTTGGCCGACCGGCACCACATCTCCTTCAACCACAAGCAATTTATGTAGAATTCCAGCCTCTGTAGACTCAAACTCTACAACTGCTTTATCTGTTTCGATCTCCGCAACAGCCTCACCAATGGACACCTCTTCGCCTTCAGCTTTAAGCCAGCGAACGAGAGTCCCTTCCTTCATGTCATACCCCATTTGGGGCATTGTTAGTTCAGTTGCCAAAACATTCCTTTCATATTTGCTATCGATTCGGCTTCAGTAGGCTATGGATTATAAAGCCTTTCTAATTCTTCGATTATTCGCTCAGCAGTAGGGATAGAAGCATCTTCAAGCTTCGCATTATAAGGTGCCGGAACATCAAATCCGTTGACGCGACCAACTGGACCATCTAAGTCATCAAATGCTTCTTCGTGAACAGCGCTAGCAATCTCGGCTGAAAAGGCTCCTGTCCTCCAGTTCTCCTCGACAACCAAAACCCTATTAGTCTTACGGACCGACTGGACCACAGTATCCGTATCAAGAGGATTCAACGTGCGCAGGTCTATCACTTCCGCCTCTATTCCTCGAGTTGAAAGAGTCTCTGCTGCTTCAAGAGACGTATATACCATACGCCCGTACGTAGCCAACGTCACATCCGCGCCTTCACGCCTCACTATTGCTTCACCGAAAGGTACTACGTAAGGCTCCTCAGGAACTTCACCTCTGCGTCCATATAACATTGAGTGCTCAGCGAAAATAACAGGATTCGGATCTGCAATAGCTGTACGAAGTAAGCCGAGTGCATCATAAGGATCTGAGGGAACGGCAACCTTCACCCCAGGAACAGATGCGAACCAGCCTTCGAAGTTCTGGGAGTGGGTTGCAGCCAGCCTACCACCGCCTCCAGTGACAGCGCGTATCACCAACGGGACCTGTATCTGCCCATTAGACATGTATGACAGCTTGGCGGCGTGGTTAACGACTTGGTCGATACCAAGTAGCATGAAGTTTATAGTCATCATCTCAACGATGGGCCGCATTCCAGCCATTGCTGCACCAGTTGCAGCGCCAATAATCCCTGATTCGGCTATCGGGCAGTCACGAACCCGCTCATCACCGTACTGTTCCAAAAAACCTTTCGTGACGGCGTAACTACCTTGGTAAGCTCCAATATCTTCGCCCATCAGGAAAACGCGATCATCTGACTCCAATGCCTCTTGGAGCCCCAGCCTAATCGCTTCTCGGGTAATGATCTCAGGCATGATTACTCAGCATAGATATTATCGAACAACGAATCGATAGAAGGTTCTGGACTCTCTTCGGCAAATCGGACCGCCTCATCCACAACCTCCGTGACCTGCTTATCTATGCCCTCAAATTCAGTCTCTTCAATAATCTCCTGAGCAAGTATTGCATTTCGAAAATTATTGATCGGGTCATTCTGACTACGCCACTCGTCGACCTCATCCCGTTCTCGGTAAGCTTGCGGGTCAGCTACGGAGTGCCCCCGGAACCTGTAGGTCATCGCTTCGACAAAAGCCGGCCCCTCACCTGAACGAACTTTTTGAACTGCTTCAACAGCTGCTTCACGCACTTCTAACACGTCTTGTCCGTTAATCTGCAAGGCAGGTATGGAGTACGCTTCTGCAGCGGTAAATATATCCCGCCCGCCCGCACGAGCCCGCTCGACCTGAGTCCCCATTCCGTAAAGATTATTCTCAAGAAGGAATACAACCGGAAGTTTCCAAAGAGAGGCGAAGTTTAGGGATTCGTGAAATTCTCCCTCAGCAACAGCTCCATCACCGAAAAAACACATTACTACTTTGTCTTCTTTACGTATCTTCGCTGCTAATGCCAGCCCGACTGCAAGCGGTAGCTGTCCAGCTACGATAGCATGTCCACCCATGAATCCGCGGCTCACATCGAAAAGGTGCATAGATCCACCTTTACCACCACTCGAACCGGTCGCTTTACCAAACAACTCCGCCATCACTACATTGGGCTCCATGCCTCGGGCCAATGCGTGACCGTGGTCACGGTAGCTTGTAATTACGTAGTCGTCCTCGCGAAGAGCTGATATCGCTCCAACTGCAACGGCCTCTTCACCTACGTATAGATGTAAAAAACCCTTAATATTTTGGCGCTGGTATTCCACATTGCAACGCTCCTCAAACACTCTTATGAGTTGCATTTGCCTATAAAGGTCAGCTATTAGAGTTTTATCGAGGGTTTCAGCTATCGTCATGTTTCGCCTCAGGTCAGCTAGACGTGCACCGCTTCGCCATCTGCAGCAAGAGCCGCTTCTTTAATGGTTTCTGAAATCGTCGGATGCGGATGTACGAGCCAACCGAGTTCTTTGTTAGTGCTTTCCAAAAGCCTAGCCATTCCTAATTCACCAAGCAACTCTGTGACTTCTGAGCCAATCATATGTGCTCCAAGAATATCTCCAATTTCTGCATCAACCACAACCTTAACTAGACCTTCCGTATCCCCAAGAGCAAGCGCCTTCCCACTGGCAACCATTGGGAATTTCCCTATCTTTACGTCGTGACCTTGCTCTTTGGCCTGAGCCTCCGTTAGACCGAAGCTAGCTATCTGAGGTTTGCAGTAGGTTGCACGCGGCATTAGGTCGTAGTCTAGTAAGGGAGGGTTGAGTCCTGCGATATGTTCGACTGCTGTTACCCCCTGGGCAGACGCTACATGAGCAAGCAACATTTTGCCGGTTACATCCCCAATAGCATAGATATTACCTACGCTCGTCTGTAGCACTTCGTTGACCGAAACATAATTCCGTTCCGTTTCAACCCCAACCTTCTCTAGCCCAATATTCTCAATATTACCTTGGTTTCCCACAGCCACAAGTACCTTGTCACATTCGACTTCAAGAGGTTCTTTCTCAGACGATATTGTCACCTTGGCTTTAGAGCCAGAGATCTGAACACTATCAACCTTAGCACCGGTTACGGCTTTGATACCTTGACGCCTGAACGACCGCTCAAGGGCTTGACTGATTTCGACATCCTCGTTAGGAACTAAATGGGGCATCAATTCGACAATGGTAACCTCTGCTCCATACTTGCTCCAAAGATATGCGAACTCCGCTCCAGTAGCACCCCCACCAACGATAACAACCTTTTCGGGAACCTCACGAAGTTCGAGCGCCTCCCGACTGGTGATTACAGTTCTTCCGTCAAAGGGAAGATTAGGCAAATCGCGGAAACGTGCTCCGGTTGCGATAATGACATTCTTGGTCTGAAGAGTCTTGTTAATCCTCTCAATCTGAACTTGGTTTGGGCTAATTAAAGTACCAAAACCTTCAAACACATCCACGTTGTTTTTCTTGAGAAGAAAACCTATCCCGTCAGTCAGTTTCTTGACAACCTTCCGGCTACGGTCGATAGCTTTGCCAAAATCTGCATCATAGTTATCTATATCAATCCCGTACTCACCAGCGTGTTGCACATAACTCAATACTTCTGCATTTTTCAGCAGGGCTTTGCTGGGAATACAGCCCCAATTCAGGCAGACTCCGCCTAGTTCGGACCGCTCTACCACTGCTGCTTTCATCCCAAGTTGTCCCGCACGGATAGCTGCTACATACCCGCCAGGACCACTTCCTATTACGATTACGTCATACTCTTCCAAGTAACAGCTCCTAATCATATCTAGGTCGAAGTTGGAGGCTATTCTACACCACCAACATGCCTGCAAACAGATAAAAAGTATTGCTAATAGTAAATTTCAGATACGTCGGTTGGCGCAAAGTAGACTAGCGTAGAGGAGTGACACGCATCATCAGCCCAGTTTTTTCTTCACTACTTTAAAACTACAACCTTTCCTTCAGATCAATCTCTTTAAGGGAGGCTATGAGAAAGATTTCTAATGACAACTAGGTCCTGGCCCGGAGATACCCTAAGTACCAATCCGACAACTAGAATCTGGGCTCGAATTGATCTCCACCGGGCATCTGATAGATGTAGGCATCTTCGGAACCGAGACACTCGAACAACCTGGTTCGGGGATTACAAATTCGGCCGTCGCGTAGTTGCATTCTGCGATGCAGGAAGTAGTCGGCCAGACTGCGCCAAGTTTGGCGGTCAATCATACCTTGTGCTAGCTGCATAAGAGTGATGTCACGGTACACCTCAGGGAACCACCAGCGGTGTCTTAGTCGTTTGGCATCCCCATACTTCGTCGTGAAAGTACTGTCGACAGCGCTCTTTACTCCCGAGTGCACTAGCGAGATAGGCGCTTCGGGCACGGTTTGGTCGCCTTCTGTAGTAAACGAGGTGTAGTTGATACCTTGGCGATCCCGAAGGTACCAAAACCAAGGCCAGTGAAACCCACTGGCACCATCAATCGCTATCAGCGCGCTTCCACCTTCGCTACTCCGGAGTTGGTTCGCAAGGCGGTGCAAATCAGGTGTAGTGTGAGTGTAAACCATCATCTCGACAGGGATATCATGATTCTCGTAGGTAGCGATCCAACTTGCTCTAATTCCTACTACCAGCAGAATACAAGACACGGTAACAAGTGCTAAGCCAGCGAAGTTCTTGCGCCCAAATCGAATGGACAACACGTACCCTACCCCAACTAGCGCTACTATCAAAATAGTGAACAGAGCCGCGAGGGTTATATCGTTGGAATTGAAACCCGTGAGCCCGGTAAAAGACAGATTCCAGACAAGCAGCAACAGAACCGGAATTCCGGGTAGAAGTAACCATGCACCACTTGCCCACATTCGTCGCCACTGCACAATGTAGAGCACGTCACCTATGAATTTCCCGGAAAGGACGATCATGGGGAGTGTCAGGTTAACGAGTAACCAAGGCATCTTTTCACTGGCAACCGTATATAGCAGAAATGTAACCCAGACCCAGTAGACGAGAAACACGCCGAACCGGTCACCCTTGCGAAGGTAATAAACGCTTGCAATAACACTTAGAAGAAGAGGTAGGAATTCATATAGTGCAGTTATGACAAAGTAGTAATACCAAGGCTGATCACCTCTAGCCTCGCCTTGCTGGACGACCCAGTAGCCTAACGATTGCCATATACCTGACCCTATGCCAACCCAATTCGTAAAGAAAGTTGTGTATGAAACAACAAATATAGAGTAGAAAATTATGGCCGACTTCCACCAAATGCCCTTATCCCACTTCAATCCAAATCGGATGGCGAGTCCCGTCAAAATTGCTACTAACCCGAATGCAATTACCACTCCACCTCTAGTAGGCGCTCCAATTGGGTGTTCAGCTCCAACTGGGCTAGCAAGAGTTAAGTTTGACCAGCTAAGAAGGATTGTGTCCTGAAAGATGCTGACCGCAGCCGCCCACAAAGGTAGCGTGAGGGTGATAAGCAGTAAAAGAAACCCTGCAGGTCGTGACAATCTCCCTCCCTGCATGCCGTCTCGTAAGCTTTTGACTACTCCACCAAGAAGCTTGAGAGTTGCAACGGGCGGAGAGTCTTTGCCTATCGCAACACCAGCGTATGCCCTGATAATGGCAAGGTTCTGATAAAAAACAATGAGAGTTAAATACAACCCCAGCGTTGCTGTGATGAGGTAAGAATTTTCCTTAGTCGCAAACGCTAAAGAGAGTAGGGCTGCGGCAATAAAGATATATGTCTTTTCCCCATTGAACTTAGTTGAATCTTCAGGTTTCTCTCCTAAGGTTTCATTGGGTATTCTAGCTACGGTTTCGGTAGCCCGATCTCCCGAGCTTTCACCTCCCAACGCAGCATCGCGGATATTTTCGTCGTCACCACCATCAAGAAATTTCCACATCACGATAACTAAACCCAGCACCCAAACCGCCATCAGGATGTCATTACGAGCAAAACGGCTGTAATAGAGCAGCGCAGGCGAAAAAGCCAACATCACTGAGGTTGCCAGTGCGCCCCAGTTGCCTAACCTCGAACGAAATAAAAACGGTAACAGGACTAGTAAAGACCCCGCTATTGCGTACAAGATACGAGAAGTTGCGTCGCTGTCTCCCAAGATATGAAATAGTGCTGCCGTCGCTTCCATTTGGAACGGGCCGTGCATCATTGGATTGTGCACATACCCGCTGCCAGTAAAGATGTTCCAAGAGTAGTAAGCATGCAAACTCTCGTCGTGATGCACCGCACGTAAACCAAGATCCCAAAACCGCATCATGGAAGCTATAAGGAACAACACAAAGTATGCCCCACAGTAGTAGGGGTGTTCGGTCACGAACGACCGTGTCCGATCTATCGCAGTCACTAGAGTATCTCTGAAGTTCAACATAGAGCTATTTCACTTTGTATATAACAACGTCTCCGTCAGAAAAGACTGCTGTCCCGATCTCATCGAACTTAGCAAATCCTTCTTCATCGTACTTCCAACGCTCTCGGTGACCTAGGTATATATAGTCCGTGTCGTACCGTGCAAGTAGAGATAGCGCTTCGTCTTTATCAGTAGTTTCGTAGATAATTCTCACATCGGCCTCTCTGCCATCGAAGGGCTGCGAAGAGCCCCGCCATTGGAGTTCGTGTCCCGGCCACCCTAGCACCGTCGGAACCCCTGTACTAGCAGAGATACGACCGTGTTCAGTGTATCCACCACCAACAGCCTCGAGTACGCCCGAGTCTCGACCCACATTGTTGATTATGTATTGGATCGCTCGATACTCAGATGGCGTAGATCTTTCAACATGTTGGAGACCATTAAGTGTCATTTCAGTAGTGGTGAGTTCACTCTTTGAAGACATTGCAGCAGGTACATAGTACGCGGCGGTTGCGAGTAACAGGATGAAGGTACTGGCTAGACCACGCATCCAGAAAGCTGGACGGCCTTTCATCGTTTGAACCAATTCAAACCAGTAGTAGACAGCAAACCCAGAGACGATGGCCATCAGGATCCAAGCCTGATAATAGAATTTAAAAACAGTGTTCATTCGTTCAAAGGCTCCACCAAACGAATCGTTAACGAACAAAAGCTCGGGACCCATGATCAACAATAGACCTAGAATCGCTAGTGACATTGAGAAAATTTTGCCCGTACTTTTAGGTTCTTCCTTGACGAGCCAAAGGGTGGTATAAACCGACATACTGATTAAAACACTGAATGGGAGTACATGGACCAGGCGTGTGACGATTTGAGTAGTTTCCCCGCCGCTCTGAGTAAAGAGAACAACCCACACGGTGAAAGGCAAAAACCCGACCAACACGGAGTATATGCTCATACTGCGCCAGTCTCTATGTACAGTGGTCCTCCAAAACAGTCCAATAAGGAATGGGGTTACTGCAACGATATACAAACCCCAAACAAGTAAAAAGTGGACAGGGCGGGTACCGTCGTTAGAGAGCGCTCCAATACCACTAACTTGGCTGGTGAAGGATAGGAAATAAGGGGAATATAAAACACCGGCAACCGCTAGTGTCGATAATCCCAACAGAACCGATCCTAAAAGAAGCCTCCAACCACCTTCATTACCCTCAGCATATGATTTAAGCCCCGCTACTCCGACTAACGCCGCAGCAAAGATGGGTAAGTCCCACATGTTTCCAAATCCGAGACCACCCAAGACAAAGCCCATCACCAACAACGTTAGATAGGTACGTGTCGACCGCCGGAATAGGGTAACTCGCGGACCTTTATAGAAGTTTAGAACGACACCTATAAACATGACCACGAACGGTAGCGACATGACGTGTGGGTGGAGATCACCCAGTATGTAACTGAACGCAGGGAATTCGTGGATAGTGTAGTCCGTTTGCCCACCAAGATCGAAACTACTAATGACCCGAGTAGCACGCCACCACCACCAGTTCTCAGTGGGCATCCAACTTTCAGCGAGTGCTCCAGCAGGTGGGCCAAGTCCGTCAATACCAATCCAGTTCCAGAAAACAGCGGGGGCCAACCCATTAGCCCGCATAAATTCCAAAATGCCCTCGAGGTTTGCTACGAAGACGAGGAGAATCACGGCAATAACGCCTGCAATAAGAATGTGTCGCAGTCGACTGGCTTGAACCTCTGCTAGGTTGAATAGCAGCCCTACGACACCCATAGCACCTAAAGCTGGTATTAACGCCAGTGCAAGGTTGTAAGTGATACTTGCCTGGATGCCGGTCAACTTGGTGAGCATCGCTATGTTCCAGTATCCGAAGTAGTAGTAGCTAACAGCTTCACCACGGAGCCATGGATCCTCCGGAGTACCTAGAAGTGACCCAACAGACGCGTTCAAAAACATAAAGTCCATGGGCTGCTCAGTATGGCTTATAGACGGATCGAGCGAACGATACAGAGCCCACACTGCAAATACTGTGACAAAAACCACTTCGCTAAAAATAACAGTGCCACTCTGTTGCCTGAAGAATGAACCGAATTCGGATCGGCTCCTAAGAAACAACCAAACTGCGATACTGACAAGAACAGCCAACACTAACAAAAGTGTCAGCTGCATACTCGGCAGTATGCCCAACACACTTAGAATCCAAGAGAGATACCCACAAAGTAGGATACCGAACGGTTTCGCAATACTGTATCCACGGTCACGAAGGCCGGGGAATAGATGATAGCAGAGGGGGAATACGGCAAACCCCAAGACGTAGACTGCGATAAGCCACAGAATCACGTTCTCCATAGCAGCATTGTAAAGGAAGAATGGGGCAAGACGATAACATCCAACCTTGACCACCTTGTGTCGAGGGTCCTAAACTACCTGTAACAATACCTTTGGATACCTGCAGAGACTTCCAAAAGAGGCGACATGGTCACCGCTGAAGAAACCAGATCAGCTACAGAACTCCGTGAGCAGGGCTATACAGTTCTTAGAGGTGCTCTCAATCCCGTAGAGGATATACAACCCCTCATTGATGAGTATGGGGTAGTCCTAGACAAACTCATTACGAGCCTCCATTCTGAGGGCAAAATTCCTCACCAATTCCTTGGTCTACCGACTCTTGACCGACTGGCTGCGTTCGTGGCCGAAACGGGAGACAAGTTTTTTGAACACCTGAGTATCCACGTGGCGTTCGATAGTGTAGACGCTAACCGTCCGATGTATCTTCACCCAGAGATGTTCAACTTGTTACGGAATCCACGCCTACTGGACTCACTTGAGCAGTTCTTGGGACCAGAGATCGCCGTTAATTCACTACACATAACGCGGATCAAGCCCCCTGAAAAGTCTCTATCAGAAAGTGTTCAGGGTAGTCCCAACGGCGCGATCTCAAAAACTCTATGGCATCAGGACTTATGGGCATTCCAAACAGATGCTGACGATACGAAGGCTATCACTGTCTGGGTACCCATGGTCCCAGCCGACGAGGAAAACGGGTGCCTATTGGTCGTCCCTTACAGTCACCTGCCGGGTGAGTTGGCAATACACTGCAAACCAAGTGAGCGCCGTCCAGGCTTTAAGGGAATCCCAGACGAGATCGTGTCAGATCAGCGCGTGGCCGTCCCGTGCGAAGTAGGTGACGTGCTCATTCTTGACAAGCTGACACAACACTCTTCTCTTGAAAACACCAGTAACCGCCTCCGATGGAGTTTTGACCTTCGCTATCAACCCGTTGGTCAGTCACCAGGCCAAGGCGGGCGCCCAGCATGGACAGCACGTAGCCATTCTACCCCCGGTTCCGAGATGGGCAGTTTCGAGGAGTGGGAGACAATGTGGCGCAGAATTCTAGCCCACGAAGCCGAGGTTGGCGTCACAGACCACACCCGGTTTTCCCTCGACAATCCCATCTGCGTATAGTTTCTGTAGAAAACATATCTGGCGACTCTGCTCGTAAAGGGGCCAGGAATTACGTTGACACCCCCCGAAACCCGGTGCTACGCTGTTTGTGCTTTATTAGAATACTTGTACTGCGTTGATGAGGAGTAGTAGCAGGTAGCGTGTGATAGCGAACGGGGATAAGGTGTAAGCCCCGCCACATTAGCACCTGTGAACTCGCCTCTGAGCATCGCGCCTCAACCCGATGGGCGAACAGGGCGTGACGGTGGCCCCGATACAGGCCGGCTCCACGGAGCCACGAGAGCCCCCTCCGGGGGGAACGAGGGTGGTACCGCGGGACTTCTTCTTTAGAGAATATCCCGTCCCTTGACCAAGGGACGGGTTTTTTGTTTGTGAAAAAACGGGATAGAAAAAGCGGGATAGTAGTAATTCGGAGGTATGAGAAATGAGCCTGAAGCTTGACGGTTCACAGCTACTCTGTGAGAGCCTGATACGCGAGGGTGTCGTAGATATCTTCGGGCTGCCAGGCGGCGCCATCCTGCCCTTATATCAAACGCTCCCACAATACCCTAATCTGAATCACATACTGACGCGTCATGAGCAGGGAGCAGCACACGCAGCGGATGGATACGCACGTGTCACGGGTAAGGCCGGAGTGTGCTGGGCTACTTCAGGCCCGGGAGCAACCAATCTTGTTACTGGATTAGCAACTGCACAGATGGATTCTGTTCCGATAGTGGCAGTTGTCGGGCAGGTCGCGCGTGCCTCTATCGGTTCAGACGCGTTCCAAGAAACTGACACGACCGGGATTACCCTTCCTATCACCAAACATAACACTCTGGTGATGGAGGCCCGAGATATCCCACAGGTCGTCAAAGAAGCATTTCATATCGCCAACACGGGTCGGAAGGGGCCCGTGCTCATTGACGTACCAAAAGACGTTCAGACAGAGATCATCGAACTTCCTTTTGATTCATTTGAGGAGTACTACAGTCAAATCGAAGTCGACCTGCCCGGGTACAAACCGACCCTGGAAGGCAATGGTAGCCAGATCAAGAAAGCCGTAAAACTGATAGACGAATCCAACAGGCCCGTTATCCTTGCAGGCCATGGAATAATTTTCTCGGGCGCGTACACAGAACTACGAGAACTTGCTGAGAAAGCTCAGATCCCGGTGATCACAACCTTACTTGGCATCAGTGGCTTCCCCGACGATCACATCCTGTGTGTTGGAATGCCGGGTATGCATGGTATGGCTTACGCGAGCCTTGCTATCGAGGAAGCCGACCTTCTTATCGCTCTAGGCATGCGATTTGATGATCGGATTACAGGTAAACCAAGTGCATTCTCGACACAGTCGAAAAAAATTCATGTCGACATCGATCCGTCAGAAATCGGCAAAAACATCGAAGTCGATGTGCCAATCGTAGGAGATGTGAAGCGTGTGCTTGCTAAGCTGAACCCACAGGTTTCGGATAACACGCATGCTGACTGGCTCCACCGAATTGATGAATTAAAGTCAGATCATCCTTCGCACATCATCAGGCCAACGGACGAGTTACTTCCGCAATTTATCATGAAGGAGATATCCGACGTTACAGATAGTGACGCGATTGTTGTCACCGGTGTTGGCCAGCACCAAATGTGGGCTGCGCAGCACTTCACCTATAAACACCCTTGTACGTTTGTAACCTCTGGAGGCTCAGGGGCTATGGGGTATGAGGTGCCCGGAGCAATGGGGGCACAAGTTGCAGCTCCTGATAAAACGGTTTGGTCGATTGCAGGTGATGGGGGCTTCCAAATGACCATGTCTGAACTTGCCACCATCGTGGAAAATAATCTACCTGTAAAATTCGCGATTATTAACAACAACGTGCTTGGGATGGTTCACCAATGGCAAGAGTTCTTTTATGACAAAAGCTATGTTGCCACGGGCTACACCGCGAACCCTGACTTCGTCAAGCTAGCAGATGCGTTCGGGATCAAGGGGCTTCGGGTGACCGATAAAGTGCAAGTTAGGGGTGCTATCGAAGATGCGATGGAACACGATGGCCCTGTAATCATTGATTTTGTTGTGGAAGAAGAAGAACGTGTGTACCCGATGATAAAGGCGGGCGGTACCATCGAGGATCTAGTCGAAGAGCCAACTAAGAATCCACAGGAGGTGGGTTGATGAAAACTAATGGCTCCTCACCCTACCGTACCATCACAGCGCTCGTTCGCGACAAACCCGGTGTCCTTAACAGGGTTTCAAGTATGTTCCGTCGACGAGGATTCAACATTGCAAGCTTGGCTGTAGGACATAGCGAGGAACCGAATCAGTCTCGTATGACCTTTGTCGTCGAGGGGGACGAACGTACTGTCGAGCAGGTTAACAAGCATCTTCATAAGCTTATAGATGTGATGAAAGTAACCGAAGTTACGAGTGAAAATGTAGTCGCTCGTGAACTAGCACTCATCAAGATTAGGGCCACCGGCGATACAAGGACCGAGATAATACAAATCGTCGAGGTGTTCAACGGAAAGATTGCCGGCGTCGCTCCAGACCATCTCGTTATTGAAGTAACAGGAGATCCTGACAAGATTGAGTCACTGCTTGGTCTCCTAAAACGCTTCGGCGTCATGGAAGTGATGCGTACAGGCACAATCGTCATGGAACGATGGATAGGGCACCTTCATGACTCAAAAGCCGCTGCCAAAAACAACCGTAAGAACTGGGGTGAGGCTGCATCTGTATAGAACAATGCGTCTCCGAGATAAAATACACAAAATGAACTGAAGTGGAGAACAATTAAATGCCAGCAGAAATGTTTTACGAAAGTGACGCTGATCTCGGACTCCTAGAAGACAAGACCATCGGCATCATCGGATACGGGAGTCAGGGTCACGCACACGCCCTAAACTGCAAGGATAACGGGCTCGACGTCATGATTGGCCTATATGAAGGTAGTAAGAGTCGAGACAAAGCGGAGTCCGATGGGCTCCGAGTAGGTACCGTTGAGGAAACATCCGCAGAGTCCGACATCGTTATGGTCCTGATACCAGACCACCTGCAAGCTGAGGTATACAAAAACGAGATCCAGCCTCATATGGGTGCAGACAAGACTCTAATGTTCGCTCATGGCTTTAACATCCACTATAAAACGATAGCTCCCCCAGGAAACATTGATGTGTCAATGGTCGCACCAAAGGCGCCAGGCCATCGCATGCGGGAGGTTTTCACTAAAGGTTCGGGCGTGCCAGGATTATTGGCGATCCACCAGGATTCGTCAGGTAACGCACACGATATAGGACTAGCCTACGCACGAGGAGTTGGTTGTACAAGGGCGGGAGTCTTAACAACAACATTCAAAGAAGAAACTGAGACTGACCTATTCGGAGAGCAGACAATCCTATGTGGAGGAGTAACAGCCTTAATAAAGGCTGGATTTGAGACCCTGGTTGAGGCGGGTTATCAGCCCGAGTCGGCCTATTTTGAGTGCATGCATGAACTGAAGTTGATTGTTGACCTACTTTATGAAGGTGGGATGGAATACATGCGATATTCCATCAGTGATACAGCCGAGTACGGCGACTACAGTCGTGGCCCAGTAGTGGTCGATGAGCACGTCAAGCAGAACATGAAGAAAATACTGGCCCAAGTCCAAGATGGCACCTTTGCTCGTGAATGGATCGCCGAGAACGATGAAGGCCGACACCGCTTTAACCAAATGCGTAAAGAAAATACTGAACACCCGATTGAAAAGGTAGGAGCCGAATTACGGGACATGATGAGCTTTTTAAAGGACTCGGATTAGTTATGGACACCGTTGAAAAAGGGAGTGAACACGCCAGCACACGACTGCAGTTGTGCGAATTGGTTGAATTGACTTTTGGACTCGGTGTGACACAACAAGAGAAGTTACACGTAGTTCGCCAAAAAATGCAGCCCCCGAGAGGCTATGCTACAGCGAACTGCGTTGCCCTTAGGTAGCTAAACGAACTCTAGGCGTTCTCGGAAACGAGGACAACATAACAATAGCTGCTAGTAAGGAGACCACATGAGTAACGACAAAGTTCTGATATTTGACACCACACTACGGGATGGTGAGCAATCTGCAGGCATTGGTCTAACCGTTGACGAAAAAATGGAGATTGCCAAACAACTCGAGCGTCTCCGGGTTGATGTTATTGAGGCTGGTTTTGCCGCCAGCTCACCTGGTGATTTTCAAGCCGTGTCAGCAATCGCGCAAGAGGTCCGCGGTCCCATCATAGCGTCACTGGCGCGTTGCATGTCAGGAGATGTGGATTCTGCATGGGAAGCAATTAAGAACGCGGAGCGGCCCCGCATCCACACTTTTATATCTAGTTCTGATGTCCATCTCATGGACATACTTAGCAAGAATCCTGAAGAGGTGCTTGGGATGGCAATCTCCGCTGTAGAGCGGGCCAGAGGATATTGTGAAGACGTAGAGTTTTCCCCTATGGATGCAACTCGTACAGACATTGAGTACCTTTATCGTATGGTCGAGGCATGTATCGATGCTGGAGCGACAACGGTTAATATCCCAGACACCGTAGGCTACTCGATGCCTGGCGAATTCGCCGAAAGAATCAGGCTTATACGGGAAAATGTACCCAACATTGATAAAGCGACCATAAGTGTTCACTGTCACAACGATCTAGGCAATGCAGCGCCTAACAGTATCGCAGCAGTTATAGAGGGTGCACGGCAGGTCGAGGGTTGCATCAATGGCCTTGGAGAGCGAGCTGGGAATGCATCCCTAGAGGAGGTCATCATGACCATCGACACTAGAGGTGAGACCTTAGGTGTGTCGACTAATGTCGATACCCGGCAAATCTACCGTACCAGCCGTCTTGTTAGTGACATCACCGGCTTTCCTGTACAGCCAAACAAGGCAATAGTCGGAGCCAACGCGTTCCGGCACGCATCCGGTATCCACCAAGATGGGATGATCAAAGGCAGGACTACTTTCGAAATAATGGACCCTCAATCTGTTGGGTGGCCTAGCAGCACGCTAGTACTAGGTAAGCTTAGTGGACGAGCAGGGCTTCGGTCTCGACTGGAAGAACTTGGATACCATTTGGACGAAAGTCAAATTGATGAAGCATTTGCCGCATTCAAAGAGTTGGCCGACCGAAAGCGCGAGGTCACAGACGCTGACCTTGTTTCACTAATGTCTAGTCAACGTCGACAAGAAGATGTGGGACAAATCTATAGTCTAGATAGGGTCCAAGTAACCTGTGGCAACGGTGAAATACCCACTGCTACAGTGCGGCTTACAAATCCGCAAGGAGAGAGCATCACCGATGCGGGGACTGGGACAGGTCCTGTTGATGCGGTCTACGAAGCAATCAATAGAATCGTCGGTGTCCCAAATACCCTTACAGAGTATCGTGTGGACGCCGTAACCGAAGGTATCGATGCACTCGGTGACGTCACAATACGCATCCGACAGAACTCAAATACTTTCGTGGGAAGAGGTTCCGATACTGATATTATCGTTGCAAGCGCAAAAGCGTACATGAACGCTCTCAACCGTGCCCTTGCCGAAATGGAGGAACACCATCTACCGAAAGGGACGGTTCCAACCAGCTAGCTTAGTCTACGTAATAACAATTCTGAACATACTCAAAGGGTTCAATTCCGAGAGCAGCATTGCTGCTTCATTTTCGCTACTATTCGCAGCAAGTGTGTCGGCATCATGAAAATATTTGACGCCCTCACCTTGGAGTTCAACCGTGGGACTTGAGTCTGGAGTATTTGCAGCGCTAACACTCGGGTTTCTTCTGGGGCTGAAACACGCCACGGATGCAGACCACGTTGTAGCGGTCTCAACGATAGTTGGGCGTGAACGCAATTTGTGGCGAAGCCTTTGGATAGGTGTCTCATGGGGTGCCGGTCACTCTACTCCGTTAATCGTGCTTGGTTTCGTCATATTGTTGCTCAAGGACACTGTACTCAGCCTATATGAGTCTGTCGCTCCCGTATTTGAATTCGGTGTCGGAATAATGCTTGTGTATCTCGGCATCAATGTCGTTTGGAATATCCTGAGACGAAACGTCCATGTGCACCACCACACACATGGCGATCAATCTCATGTCCACATTCACACATCACACACTCCATCCAACGAAGACGGAGATACAGAGAATCATCATGGTCTCTGGCGTCTTGGCAAGCCAATGTTCCGAGCGCGGTCTTACACCATTGGCTTAATGCATGGCCTGGCCGGCAGCGCAGCGGTTATGCTAACACTACTTCCTACAATCGCATCCATCTGGGTCGGGATTGGATACCTGCTCCTATTCTCCGTTGGAACCATGCTCTCCATGGCAGTAATTACAGTGCTCATAGGTATACCTTTTGTTGCAACGGGAGGAAACGCGAACCTTAGCCGCCTAGTTGGTCTGCTTGCAGGATCTATGAGTTGCATCATAGGTATCAGTCTTATGTCAGACGTTGTGTTCGATACTCAGATCATCCCTTTCTAGAATGCCTTGCATAATGTCCGTGTTCTCGACCTAAAACAACTGGCGGGAAACCTGGGGTGAGTTACCCAACACCACGCTTATCTCCTACTAGATAGACCCCCTTATCTTTTCAACCAAAACGTTGAGCAGCTATTACATAGCTTCCCCATGCTATAAAATCGCGAATTCGGAGGAGACCATGTCTGAAAACCGCATTGTTGGAGCGTGGAAACTAATATCCTACGAGGGACATACCGACGACGAGATCTTTTACCCACTCGGGAAGGATGCATTCGGGTACATCATGTACACTCAAGATGGTTACATGTCGGTTACGATGTGTAGCCTCAACCGCGACAGTTTCTCGTCGGAGGACCTTACAGGAGGAACTAGCGCAGAGAAACTACAAGCAGCAAGCACCTACATAAGTTACTGCGGCCGTTACCAACTACTTGGAGACCGAGTCATCCATAAGATTGAGGCTGCTCTTTTCCCTAACCGAGTCGGGACCGAACAGGTAAGATACACGGAGTTCGAAGGTGACATACTCACACTCAGCACAGACCCCATGCTAATGGCAGACAAAATGCGCTCTGGGAAGATCGTCTGGGAGCGCGTCTCACTCACGAATTGATCATGGTAACAACCGCTGTTATCGGCGCCGGACTTATGGGCCACGGAATTGCACAGGTCTTAGCTAGCACACCAGGGATTGTCTGGATACACGATGTTTCTCAGGCCGCTCTAGATGAAGCAATTGCCCAGATAACCGAGAGTCTTGATCTTCTCAGTCGCTACGGTTTTATAAAGGAGCCAGCAGAAGTTCTAGGACGTATCCGTACAACGCCCCGACTTGCCGAGGCCGTATCAGACGCATGGCTAATTGTCGAAGCTGCCACTGAGGACCTTGGAATTAAGCAGGAGTTGTTTGCAAACATTGAAGCTGAGTCCTCTCGAAACGCCATTATCGCGACGAACACATCCGGACTGCGCCTGACCGATATCACCACGAAGGTAACCCACCAGGACAGAACTGTCGGCTCTCACTTTTTCATGCCAGCACAGGTAGTTCCTTTAGTAGAAGTTTCACGTAGTAAAGCGACAAGTAACCAGACGATGGATACTATTGTTGACCACTGGGAAAAGTGCGGGAAGGTTCCAATTCGCGTAGAGCGCGACATCCCAGGTTACGTCGCAAACCGTATTCAGAGTGCTCTCGTCAGAGAGGCCACAGCCTTGCTCCGGGATGGCGTAGCCAGTGCTGAAGACATAGACATGGCTGTCCGCATGAGTTTCGGCTTACGGTATTTGGTTTCTGGGCCATTAGAACAGCGAGATCTTGGCGGTTTAGACTTACACCTGGCAATTGGTCGCGAGATGTGGCCCCACCTTGATACTACAGCCGGTCCTCATGCGTTCGTAGAAAAGAAGGTTGCCAAAGGTGAACTTGGTCTAAAATCTGGCCGCGGTTTCTATGACTGGGATGGACAAGATCCAGAAACGGTTCGCAGAAACCGTACGGAAGCTTTGGTGTCTGCGTTAGAACGACTGCGAACTCCTCCAGGGAGGCATGCCGCACGTTGAACTATAGATTAGTTTCCCGAAATTCCGTACCTCATCTCTCTCCAGTCGTAACTGCATAGCCTGCTATACTGGTTCTCAGCTAGTTACAGAGGAGGCAGCAACGTGGATGTGAAGCACTTCCTTTCTATCACCGACCTGACTCCTCAAAAGGTCACGCAAGTAGTCGATCGTGCCCAAAACCTCAAGAATGGTCCATGCCCAAAACCTCTAGAAGGCAAAACCATTGCTCTGTTGTTCGAAAAACCTTCTCTCCGCACACGGGTTAGCTTCGAAGTAGGCATTCGCCAACTCGGCGGTGAGTGCGTGTACCTCTCAAAGGATGACGTCGGCTTAGGAGTGCGCGAGCCCGTTGAGGATGTCGCCCGGGTGCTCGGACGTTGGGTGGACGGTATTGTCGCAAGAGTCTTCGAACACAGCAGCCTAATTACCCTATCGGAGTACGCAAATATCCCTGTTATCAACGCGCTCTCAGACCTCGAACATCCATGCCAAGCGATCGGAGACCTACTAACTATTCAGGAGCATAGGGGCCAGCTAGACGGCCAGCGAGTGGCATTTATCGGGGATGGAAATAATGTCGCTGGAAGTCTCGCAGTAGCGTGTGGGTCTACAGGCGCTAATTTCATTCTTGCTAGTCCTATGGATTACCAATTACCTAGCGAATTATGGGAGGAAGCGAAATCAAGAGGAGCAGCAAACGGTTCATCTATAAGCTGGGTAGAACTCCCCGAATACGCTGCGCGTGGAGCCGATGTTATCTACACAGATGTGTGGATAAGTATGGGTGATGAATCCGAAACTAACGAGCGTATGAACGCATTTAGCGAGTATCAGGTTAGCGAAAACTTAATGCAGTATGCCAAGTCAGATGCGATATTCATGCATGACATGCCTGCCAAAGAAGGCTTGGAGATATCAGAAGGGATGATAGACCATCCACGCTCCGTCGTCTTTGACCAAGCGGAAAACCGCCTACACGCTCAAAAAGCGATCATGGTTGATCTATTCGATATGCAAGAAGGTGATGCCTAACAACCCGTGTGGTCGTAAAGGTCGGATCGCTACCCCCCACTAACCAAATTACGCAATTTAATTACCTGTACCAAATTTTCTTTACACAATGAAACCACTAGTAGCCATAGTAGGCCGACCCAACGTTGGCAAGTCGACGCTATTCAATCGTGTAACCGGACGGCGAACCGCAATCGTTTCGGATACTGCGGGAACTACTCGGGATCGGGTTGCGCTAGAAACCGTATGGGGTGATCACGCTTTTGACCTTGTCGACACTGGGGGGCTGGATGCGGGTAGCATCACTGCTGATTTAGCCCCGAAAGAAATATGGCAGCAAATACGTACTCAAATCGATGTTGCGATCAGCGAAGCACAAGTCATCATTATGGTTGTAGATATTAACGACGGCGTCACACCATCAGACAGAGATATTGCAGAAATACTCAGACGTTCCGGAAAACCAATCGTGCTGGTAGCCAATAAAGCTGACAACGAAGCACGAGAAGCCCAGATATATGAATTCTATGAACTATCAATTGGCGAGCCCATTCCCTTAAGCGCTTACCACAACATAGGTGTTGACGACATGATGGGCAAAGTAATCGGGCTTTTCCCAAACGATCCAGAGTTTCCAGAACCTGATGCGGACTTGAAGATAGCTATCGTTGGACGCACTAATGCCGGAAAGTCAATGCTGGTCAATAGTATCCTCGGTGAGGATCGATCAATTGTCAGCGACGTTCCGGGCACTACCAGAGATGCAATCGACTCCTTATTTGTCCGAAACGAGGAACGTATCCTGATAGTAGATACGGCAGGTATACGACGCAGGGGAAGCATCAAACCCGGCATCGAACGGTACAGTACCTTGCGATCTATACGTGCCATCGACCGGGCACATGTTGCCGTCCTTGTCCTAGATGCGACAGAACTAGCAACCGCGCAAGATACCCATATTGCAAGCTACATCCTTGATTCGTACAAAGGTATCGTAATCGCTGTAAACAAGTGGGACTTAGCAGATGAGTTACAACTGAACAAGAAGATTGTCTCTGAAACATTACTCGACCGATTCATGTTCGCACGGTACGCTCCTATTTGTTACATCTCAGCAGCTAACCACAACGGAATTGACCAATTATTGGACACAGTTAAATCCGTATCGGAACAGTGGCATAAGGGTGTCCCACGCTACGACCTACGCCGGACGGTAATGAATGCAATCGCTGCTAACCCTCCCGCAACTGCTGGTAAACACGCCGCCAAGATATATAGCGTGGCTCAAGATGCAACTTCTCCTCCCAGTTTTACCTTCTACGTCAACAGAGCCGAGATGGTACACTTTGGCTACCAAAGGTATCTGGAGAATGTGCTCCGGGAGGCATATGGCTTCAATGGAAGCCCACTGAGAATGCGCTTTAAAGGACGCCGCGACTGATGACCGGATATCTGATCTTCATTCCAATAGGATTCCTTCTGGGATCCGTGCCGTTCGGTCTGATCGCAGGAAAGATGAGCGGGGTTGATGTTCGCGAGCATGGCAGCGGCAATACTGGTATGGCCAACGTCATACGCTCTGTTAATGCCCCAACTGGAATTCTTGTCCTTTTGCTCGACATGACTAAGTGCGTAATACCAGTCATATTGGCACGAACATTCACGGACACACCCGCAATTGACGTGCTCACAGCGACCGCTGCAATAGTAGGGCACTCCTATTCACCGTTTCTTAAGTTCAATGGTGGGAAGGGAACGGCCACCGGTTGGGGTGGGCTGCTGATTTTGTCACCCATATCAGGAATCGTGGCTGGAGTTATCGGGGTAGGGACAATACTACTGACACGTTACGTATCACTGGGTTCGATACTCAGTGCTGTTCTAGGCTCATCCTGCCTAGTAGCCCTGACATTAATTGGAACTCACCCAATTATCTATGCGCTATACGGCATCATAGGCAGTACGGTAATCATAGCCCGACATCGCGACAACATCCGTCGTCTCCGCTTGGGTCAAGAACGTAAGATCGGCCAGCAAACTAAAACATCAGCCAAAGCAGCGACAAAAAGATTCAAGGGTTTAAGATGGCCACGATCAGTGTAATCGGGCCAACAAGCTGGGGCACGACTCTCGCTACAATTAACGCTCGAGAAGGCCATCACGTAACGCTTATTGCTCGTAGTGAGAGAGAAGCTAGAAGCCTTGATCAACCTAGAGAAAACATTCGATTTCTTCCTGGTACAACCTTACCTGCAAATCTCAAGATCACCTCATCACTAGACGACGGTCTTGAACGTGCTGAAATTCTTATACTGGCGGTCCCTTCCAGCACTCTGCGACAGAACGCTAAAACCATCCGGGATTCTCTGGATTCACAAACCACCGTCGTTACAGCCACCAAGGGCTTAGAGGTTGGCTCACGTAAGCGCATGAGCGAGGTATTATTGGATGAACTCCCTTCATCCTTTGCTAATCGAGTCTGTGCATTATCCGGCCCTAACCTTGCAAGAGAAATAGTGCTCGGCAAACCTGCATCAACCGTGCTTGCCTCACCAAACGTTGATACTGCGAAATTTGTACAGTCAATCATGAACTCTCCGACCTTCAGGGTCTACACGAACACTGATATGGTGGGAGTCGAGTTAGCCGGTGCACTCAAAAACATAATAGCTATCGGTGCTGGCATCGCTGATGGCCTACAGTTGGGTGATAACTCAAAGGCAGGTCTGATGACAAGGGGCCTCGCGGAAATAACGCGGTTGGGAATAGCTGCGGGAGCGAAGCTAGAGACGTTCGCAGGCCTTGCAGGCATGGGAGACTTAATCGCTACCTGCTCAAGCACATTGAGCCGCAATCATCAAGTTGGCGTGGAGCTTGCTAAGGGGATCCACCGCAAGGAGATACTGGCTAAAATGCACCATGTTGCAGAAGGAGTTGATACTACTGCAGCAGCACGCAGCATGGCACATGACTTAAAGGTAGATATGCCCATCACAGAAACTACCTACCAAATGCTATTCGAAGGATTATCGGCAGATCACGCGGTAACTCGGTTGATGGACCGCAGGCCTGTTTCGGAATAAGCAGCGCGTTGGCAACTTCTGATCAACGTCTACTCATAACTACCCAGCCTGGTTGGGTATTTACGACCGTTGCAGAATTAAGAGATCGGGGTCATAACCATCACTTCCCCTTCTTTCACCGTGATTCCTCGCTCCTATCACCCTACGAAAGTACCCTAGTTCGAGACCCGCTACTAACTCCAGCCGAGGTGATCGGAGCAATTCTGATCACTCAATCAAGTCGACGTAAGGATTCTACCGAGCTCTTACTGAAACAACTGTCCGCTACAAAAATCAAAAGCAAGACACTAGATTTGATCGCACAAGCAAGTGGCGGCCGATCTCGACGGTACTCAATCGTTGTCGAAGCACATGGTAGAACTTCACACCGCCGCGCTGAAATCGTGTCTGTTATTACTGACACCGTTGCCCAAGCTTTCCCTAACTGGCGACGAGACCCACAGGGACTAAGATTCGTCTGCAAGACAGACCCTGAAATGACCGCGTTCGGAGTTCAACTGAACTCAAATCTTGGTGATAATACCAACCGACCGGGGTCTCTTCGTAGCCACCTTGCAGCCAGCATCCTTACACTCGCAAGAGTCAAGGAAAGTGACTACGTGTTTGACCCATTCATGGGGACTGGGACCATCCTAGAGGTAGCAAGAAACGAGTTTGGCGCCTATGTGAGTGGACTTGAAGTAGATAAGTCCGCCTTCTCTGTAGCATCATCCCGCCTTGGGCCAGAACCGAACTTCAAAAACGAATCCTTTACCGTTACACAGGTGGATTCGATCCGAACGGGCACTAAGCTTGTTTCGAATCTCCCATTCGGCAAGCAATTCCCCGAGGTGCGTATCGACCATCTCTTGGCTTTCCTTACGACGTGTAGAGACGCTGGCATCAGTATGACGCTACTTATGTCCAGAGATCAGGCACAGATTGTAAGCGATGCCTTCCATCTGAAGAGAAAAAATGTACTAGTCCTTGGCCAACCTGCATCCCTTATCTACGATAACTTACTGAAGTCATAGTTCGCCGCTCTCATACATGACAGCAGCAATCGTTGTTATAGCGGCAGTCTCCGCACGCAGGACACGCGACCCTAATGTTACTGGAGTGATATTGAAACACGCAGCTGTTTCCACTTCCTTCGGTGTTAGTCCTCCCTCGGGGCCGATGAAAATACTGACGCAACCTGAATTCCCATTCAACACGCTCCTCAATTTTGTAACGCTCTCGTTTTCCCACGGGATCACCTTCAGGCCTGGCGCATCCCCACAAGCTGTATCAAAACTCACAGGGTCACTCAGAGTAGGCAGCTTGCCTCTCCCTGCCTGTTCTGATGCCTCAACAATTATTCGCTCCCATCTATTTCGACGAGATCTTGTTAAGTCCCCGACTGCACGAGCAATAGAGCGCTCACATAGGATTGGTACGAATTCAGTTACTCCAAGTTCTGTACCTTTCTGCAAAACGAACTCAAACTTGTCGCTTTTTAACATTCCTTGATAAAGGGTAACCCTCGTGGTGGGTTCACCTTGATTCCATCTTCTTTCCTTGACAAGTCCATCCACCGTGGTCGAGCTAACTTTATGCAAAAACACGAGATATTCATAACCTGAATTGTCCAAAATAACTATCTCATCGCCAGCACGTAATCGGAGCACGCGTGCAATTTGGTGGGCAACTTCACCCGTCAAAGTCACCTGATCGGCTTTGATCGATGTGGGATTAACAAAAAAGCTGTGCATACTACGGACTAGAAAAGACCATCGCTACCCAATCAGCATCCGTCTGCTGTTCCTCCAATATCATTCCTAGTGAGGACAGGCATTCAACGACCGATATCGCTTGCTCCTCAAGGACACCCGATAGTAGCAACCTACCTTCGGGCTTGATTGCAGCGACCATATCTCGTGAAAGATCAATTATTACCTTAGAGGAGATGTTTGCTACAACCACGTCGTAATTTTCGCAGGATACATCCGGGTGCGGTAAAGATGCTTGCTCAATTCGGATACTAGCAGCAAGTCCGTTGTCATTGACATTTCTTTTGGCAGCCTCGGAAGCCATCTCATCGATCTCCAAACCGAAGGCTCTGGCCGCTCCCATTTTAATCGCGGCAATGGACAAAATGCCTGAACCACACCCCACGTCTAACACATGCATACCGCTGCGTACATACTGCTCCACAAGAGTTAGACACATTCGGGTGGTGGGATGGTGTCCAGTTCCAAATGCGAGGCCAGGATCTAGCCTAACTACAACGTCTCCCTCAATTGGATCGTATTCACGTTCTCTCCATGTTGGTACCACCACTAAACTGCGTCCGACCCTTAGTGGATGGAAGTGGTCCTTCCAAGCTCGCTCCCAGTCCTCCTCTTTGATAACCCGAACCTGTAATGGTGACACATCCCCGACATGCGCAATGAGTCTATGCGCCACTTCAATCCGACTGTACCGATGTTCAAGAGTCGCGTCGTGAGGAATATACGTTTTTACAACAACGCGCTCAGCTACAGGCGGTTCTTCACCCTCATCAGGATTGAATCCTCCGGGCAAATCAACCGCTACCCCCCCTTCTCCATGCTCAGTAAACACCTGGGTAAGTGGCTCAACAAACTCCGGAGGCGTCTCAACACTTAATTCAACCCATTCTGTAGACATGATCCCTCCCTACACGGCATTGTAGCAAAGGCTCATCACCGCGTTGACAATGCCAATAATGCGCCGATACGATGCTAAGACTTACCTGAATTTGGAGCACCTGATGAAGTTCGGCTTACTATATGAGATGCAACGACCAACCCTCGATGATGTGGTCGACGAACAATCACTAATCGAGGAAACTATCGAACAAGCTGTACTCGCGGATAAGGTAGGGTTCGACTACATATGGCTAGTCGAACACCATTTCTTGACCTCGTTCTCTGGATCGTCGGCCCCAGAGGTCATCCTAGGTGCTCTTGCAAAGCTCACAAAACAGATACGCTTAGGCTTTGGTGTTGTTGTTTTACCGCACGAACACCCTATACGTGTAGCCGAAAAAGTAGCGATGGTAGACCGACTGTCCGGCGGTCGTGTCGAGTTTGGCACAGGACGAAGCAGTCCATACGAACAGCAAGGATTTGAGGTTGACCCAAGAAATACCCGAGCTATCTGGGATGAGGCCCTGAATATGGTCCCACAGATATGGCAAGAAGCGGACGAGTTTACATGGGAGGGTAACTTCTGGAATATCCCGCCGCGCCGTATACACCCGAAACCTTTACAGGAACCGCACCCACCTATCTGGGTGGCGGCTATGCAGAAAGAGACATATGACCTCGCTGCTCAGAAAGGGATAGGGGTATTAGCATTTTCATCGGAGGAGCCTTCTAATTACACAGAGCACATCAGGAAGTATAAGCGCGATATCAATAACGCGAATCCCGTTGGGGGGTTTGTTAACAACCAGTGGGGTAACTTCACAATAGCCCACTGCGGCGGGGACAACGAAGAAGCTCAACGGCTTGGCGCAGATGCCATCAAATCATTTTTTGGACCAGATCGCCCGTACACACAAGGTCGGAAAGACGTATACCAAAACCTTCTTGAAGCCTGGGGAGGCATTCCTGAGCACCTTGAACGTGACTTTAACAACATCCTTATAGGACGTGGGGCCGAAAATGACCCCAATGCTGATGAAGAGGCTGCGCGAGCAATTTGGGAGAAACTTGACCCTTCAACCCTGTGCCAAAGAGGCATAATAATTGCGGGTGACCCCCAGAGCTGTATCGAAGGCATACGCATTCATGAGCGAGCAGGCGCTGATCAACTTCTAATGGTTATGCAAACTGATCAGGTCCCTCACCAGAAGGTGATGAGTTCTATAGAATTGTTCGCAAGCGAGGTTATCCCAACTTTCCAGGGCTAGTCGTTTATCCCAAGTATACGAGCGCAAGTACCGCCGAGGATCAATTCAAGATCTGCATCACTGAGGCCCACGGACGGTGCAAAATATGCCTCAATCCATTTACGAGACTGCCTGTAGGTGCAAAAACGATTCTGGAATGGCATATCGGTACCCCAGAGCAGATGGTCGGGCCCAATTTTCTCGACCAGTGCGCCTAGAGTCGACCAAACCTCGTGATAAGGAAAATCGTAGATGTCACCCAACCGGACTGGGAAACACACCTCAAGGTTACAGTTATCCCCCTCAAACGGTTGCCAAATCTCGTCAGGAAGCTCAATCTTCTCCTTGGACGGGTCTAAGAACGCCCTCCACGGAAATCCATGTGTCAGGCTACAAACGTTGTCAGGGTATCGTTCCATCCAACGTAGTAGCGTACGATGCTCGTCTAGATAACCTCGTCTTTCCTCAAGAATTGTCCGCTTTGTGCCTTTCAGATCATCTGGCCCAGCACCTAATGTGAAAAAGATAGGAACTCCAAGCTTGGTAACCGTCTCCCAGAACGGCCGATAGGGGCCATCATCCCATGGCTCATCACTGGTGCGATAACACAAGGGGGGAATAAACTTGATCGCGTGTAGCCCATAATCCTCTATAGCCGTCACAGTCTCGGAAATTACGGTGTCCATTTCATTCAACAGGCGCCACTCATCCACGGGAGCCATCGAGTAAATACGACCAGGGAATCTTTCTACAATCTCTCGAAGGTATGTCGCATCCCGAACCAGCATTGGATCAGTGTGTAAGAGCGCAGCATCCACACCCGCGTAATGCATCTCACTGTCAAGACTGAAGGCAGTGAACTCCGTGTCTCGCAGGTTAGGAGGGTAAAAATACTTCGTGAACTCTTGGCCTTCCCAGTTCCACACAACCCTACCGCGTGGTTTATTGACACGGAAACTCACGTCAGGGAGATCATCAATATTGTGTTCACCTTTCGGGTCAAGAACATCGGACCTGCCAATAACTCCATCTGGAATGCTCATAGCTGGTTGGTGGTGTCCTGCGTGAGCAGCTTGAGTCCATCGCAAATGCTCCTCCGCACTGGAGTATCCCCTAGGGCTGTCCGCTGGCTCGAAACAGTAGGCATGAGAATCGATAATCATAGGCCGCTCCTGTAATGGTGAACGAGTATAGTACACCCTTAAATTAGATTGAACTTCAAACAGAATATGAACTGCGGTAAGGTACCGTGATGTTTAATCCAAACATTGACCCACTTGCACAGGACTTCGTAATTGCAGCCCAAGTACCGGATACAGATCTTTATTTTTTCCACGACCCAAACCTAGCTCGGCTCGAAAACGGGACTCTAATCCTTGCCGCGCCCCAGTGGAGACGCGAGAGATCAAATGGAGAGCGCATCCTAAGAATTCTCCGTAGTGAAACCGGCGGTGAGAAGTGGGAAGAACTCAATGCTCTGCCATTCGAAGAGGGTACTCCTTTCTTACTTGACGGTCAGTTGCTGATGTTCGTACAAAGTAAAACTCATAGGAATTTCCAGATCGTCTCCAGTGATGATCAAGGCAATACCTGGTCCAAACCGAGTACCATCTTGAAAGGACCATTCTGGAATATATCCACCTCGTTTGTCACAAAACCTGGTGCCTTTTATTGGGCTATGGATCACGACTCATCAGTTGGTGAAGTTGACTACAGGGGCAAGGTGATGGTGCGTATGGAAAGAGGCAAGTCTCCACTTGATCCAGGCGCCTGGAGTATCTCGAATATTGTCCAAAACCCTCAGGTTCCCACCAGTTTAACCCGGGAACTCTTCCCCCCCGACGACCGCCCACATATCTTTGGTGGTTGGAAATCTCCATTCGTCTGGCTTGAGCCAAACACCGTGGACGTGAACGGACACATCAGGGTGTTTGCTCGTAGCATCATTGATGAAAAGGCGACCTCAAACATCGCAGCAGTTCTTGATTACGAGCCTTCAGGGAATCGTCTCACCTTCACCCAGTTCACCTCTTGGCCCGGAGGACAGTGCAAGTTCTTCATCGTCCAAGACCACGCCCAAGATATGTATTGGATGCTTAGCAATCTCGTAACAAATTCCCAAGATCTACTTGGGTGGGGCAGTAGAATGCGCGAAACAAGATACTCGGGTGGACCAGGGAACGAGCGACGCTGGCTTTTTCTACACTACAGCATCGATTGCCTCAACTGGTTCCCTGCTGGCTGTGTCGCTCGATGGCCCAACAACATTCACCGGAGTTTCATGTATCCAAGTGCCGTTATCGACAATGATGACTTGGTAATTCTTTCACGCACAAGCCGTGATGCGGCAGACCAACATGACGCTGACCTCTGTACAATTCACCGGGTAACCAATTTCCGTTCCCTAGCTATGGATCTGAAGGCTGGTAGTCTGGGCGGATAAGTGCTCTCAACGGGAGCGGGCGTACACCACTCCGTACTCACCTCGAGGATCTGATGCTGCATCCAAGTTTCCATCCGGTTCAATGACGACCATCTGGATCCTTGCGCTACCGGCTAAAGAACCTGGATTGATTATGATCTCGTGTCCCTGAGATCGAAGTCCTTCCACTACATCAGAGCGGACTTGCGTCTCAACCCACACTTTGGATCCTTCAGCATAAATGCGGGGTGCTGTGGTCGCCTTGGTAGAGTTCATACCGTAATCGACGACGTTAGTAAATGTCTGGACCATAGCCCCTAGTATGGAGTTACCACCAGGAGCGCCCCAGGCGACTATCGGTTCATCTTGTCTAAAAGCTATGGCGGGCATCATTAGGTGTAAACGTGCTTTTCGTGGTGCGATCGAACTGGCATGGCCAGGTCGTGGATCAAAACGATTCATGCCGTTGTTATAGAGGAATCCAAGCCCCCGTGTTACCACTCCTGAGTGATTGCCCAGCGTGTGCGTGATTGATGCGATGTTCCCGGCACGGTCGACAACAGTTAGGTGCGTAGTGTCCGTATCCTCCTTCTCAGGCAATTCCCCACCCACAACACCTCTGAGAACAGCCTCCCGGATCCTCTCAGCCTGCGACTGGGAGGTGAGCACGTCTTGAGGCTCCTTACCAACAAACCTTGGATCTCCAAGGTAGCTTCTGCGGTCCTGGTTCACTAACTGCAGAGTGGAAGCTAAATAGCGTGCATACTCAAGATCGCTCGGATCCAATTCTCCGAGCCCAACACCATCAAGTGAGTTAAGAGCTTCAATTAATAGTGGGCCGCCTCCAGGAGCTCCATTCGAAAACACTTCGTACGCTCCGTATTTTCCGCTCGGAGGTAGATAGGCTCTGGTCTCAAATTCATTGAGATCTTCGAGGGTGACAAACCCACCATGAGCCTGAATATCCTGGGCAATCTCCTTCGCTAAATCACCTCTGTAAAACTCCTCAGCTCCACGCATTGCGATTATCTCAAGCGTGTCAGCATAGTCAGGATTACGTATGGTTTGTCCTTGGCGAAGTAACGTACCGTCAGGGTTGAGGTACAACCGGGCACACTCTTCGGTCGTATTTATGCGACTCAACATGTCCGGCTCATAGCCTGAGAGCGAAGGTGTTACTAGTTGGCGCGCCAAAGTTATTGGAACGATGTGTCCTTCGCGAGCGACCCGAATGGCAGGTCCAAGTAATTCGGCCCACGGCATAGATGCAAATCTTCTGTGTATTTCGGCCAGACCCGCTACAGCGCCCGGAGTGCAAATGGATGTATATCCAACTACGCTCCGATTGTCATCAAACAAGCTTGCACCTGAAACATCTGCCTCGCCAACATATTCGGCAGCCCACATATCCTCAGTCGCAAGTGAACCTGCACGCATGTACCCATCTATGACTAGATGTTCACGAGTTCGAGACTCCCAGAGATTAGCCGATACCATACCGCCAACACCACAACTGAACGGGGTTACAATCATCTGTACGAAGGCCGTAGTTATAGCTGCGTCAAAGGCGTTACCTCCGGCCTCCAAAACCTTTGCTCCCTCCTGAGCAGGCAGAGGGTGCACACAGGCAACTACGCCATTACCATTTAGCTGCTTCATGAATTCAAAACCCCGAAACATCCCAACTACAGTTGATTAACACCTTCGTTTCTATGACACATCTTGACGAGAAGATTCAAGGACCGATTTATTAAATACATTGGCCGGTGTTCGGCCCTTGAATACATCAATTACTGCCTCCGCTGCACGTTCTTCCAGCTCAAGGGTTGCCTCTTGGGAAAAGAACGCCGTGTGGGGTGTCACGATCACATTGTCCAACTGTATTATCCTGTGATCTAGGGGAGGTTGGAGATCAACAAGTACATCAAGCCCAGCACCAGCAATCGCTCCCGATGTGAGTGCACTGTACAGAGCCTCTTCATCGACTAACCCACCACGAGCGCAATTTATTAGAAATGCATCACTGCGCATCTGCCCAAATTCTTCGACACTGATCATGTCCTGAGTCTCGGGGATCAGCGGAGAGTGAAGGGTTACAAACTCGCACTGGCTCAAAAGTTCTGGTGTTTCAGCCTTAACTACACCAACTTCCGCCATTTGCTCAGCAGTGACAAAAGGATCACTTGCAATAACCTCCATTCCAAATGCCCTAGCCTTATCAGCTACTGCGCGACCGATACGTCCGAAACCAACCACCCCTAGGCGTTTACCTCGGAGACGCATAATACGGAATCCAAGCCCCGCATTGCCCCAACCGTTCATTTTCGTGTCCGTGTTGTGCATTACAATACGGCGGTTCCATGCCAACATCATGCCGAGCACATGATCGGATACTTCATCAACACAATAGTCAGGTACGTAGGTGACGATGATTCCAAGTTCGGTCGCAACGTCAACAGCGATATTATCGGTACCCACCCCGTATCTGCTGACTATCAGACAGTTTTCGGCAGCCCGAACAACTTTCTCCGTAACCTTCGCGAAGCAGGTCATTATCGCATCAGAATCTCGGGCAAGTTCTATCAAAGTATCCTCATCACTATCCGGTGCAATCACTAGCTCCGCTCCCCCAGCTTCGATGACAGCCCGCTCTGGATCGGTTGAGGGCCAAACGTAGTCGGTTACTAAAACTTTTCTAGTCATCTTCAACACTCCTTAAATAATCCAAGAGCATCAGCTTATAATATCCACTTTCCAAACACCTAACGGATAATGCTACTTTAGAACTATTCACCGGCTAGGAGTTGATATGAGCAAATCGCATGAAGTCATGTTCTACACGGATGGCCGTCATACCAGTACATATCTCTACGAACCACCGATGAGCATTGAACAGTACCTTGAACCAATTGATGAGGTGCTCGACTTAGGTATCGACACGATTGTTTACGAAACAGGTGGAGGTCCTGTCGTTCACTATGCCACTGATGTTGGTGAACGCTGGGGACACAACGTTGACCTCGTCGATACGGCTATCTGGTATCGTGCGGGTCTGAATCTTAAATCCGCAGTCGATAGGAATATCGATCCGCTGGCACTGATTTGCAAGTATGCCCAAGATAAGGGTTTCCAGTTCATCCCTAGTTTCTTTCCATTCCTTCGGCATCGCCCAAAGGGGAGAGTCACAGACTCACGGGTATCTAATTTTGAAATGGATCACCCGGAGTGGCAGGTTGGACCTGAGGACGATTTCCCAGAAAGTAAGCACGACGATCCTTCCCGACTCTCGTTCAGTGTCCCAGAAGTGCGAGAGGGTCGGCTCAGAGTTATCAAAGAATTAGTGAGCAAGTATCCTACGGACGGCATCGAGATCAACCTCTTGGGAGGTGCTCTTCCACTAATTGCCCGTCGGGAAGTTACTGAGCACACGGAGACAATTACTCAGTGGATGACTGACATCCGAGCAATTTGTAATCAGGCCGCACAGGACCAAAGTCGTGCGAAACGACTGGTTGTAAGAATACCTGCTACTTTGCCAGGTTTAATCGCGATGGGAATGGATATCGACTCCTGGATCCATCAGGGCCTCGTCGACACGGTTATTGCAGCTCCGGTGGTAGGCGGGTATGAAAGTGACGTGGCGAACTTTAGACAGATAGTTGAGGCAGCCAGGGGTACAGAGGTGAAAATCATGGGCAACATAACATCCCAAGGCAAACACGAAACCCGTGAGGTGACTACAGCAGCCGCTTGTAACATCTACACAGCCGGTGGTGATGGTGTGTTCTTCCCAACCTACTACCCACATCCGGGGCGTTACCCTTACGACGACGCTGCATTAGGCCGACTTCGGCTTCTAGGTCATCCCGAGACCTTACGTTACAAAGACAAGAGTTACCGGATAGGACCACCCGAACGTGATAATGCTACTAAGTTCGGAGAGAAAGACCAGTTGCCAGCTTATCCAAACCCAGGGGACTTAGGGCCTGAAATCACCATTGATGTCTCTGATAACTTCAACTCAATCGATATCGAACGTCTGTGGAGGTGCGAACTCCGCGTCATGATCCAAAATATGGTGCATCACGACCGTGTGAAGTTAGTGTGGAACGGTGAACCCGTCGACGATAATTTCATTCGCATAGCCGATTGGACCTATAACATTCGGCCCCACCCGGATCATGCCGTTCTTGGATATCGTCTGCACGTTGATTTGAAAGAGGTAGGACTACCTGTGAAAGGTAGTAATACGGTACGCTTGGACATCATTAAAAAGGACGCTAAGCTCGTGCACCCAATATCGGTTGCAGAGGTAGAGATTGCGGTTCAGTATTTGCCACATCGTCACGGAGTTCGAAACGAGGAGCGTTTCCCAGGTTACGAAACCTAGACACTAGATACGTTGACGGTCGAACTAGGTATAACTAGAATAGACGTTATTCTTTTAGGAGAATAGGGAATGACAACCACCGCAACATCTGAAAACAAACCTCTTACAATAAACATAAGTGAAGAGGCTGCTTCACATGTGGAAACCTTTGCTGAACAGGCTGGCAAGCCTGGTGCCTATCTGCGAGTGGGCGTCAAAGGTGGAGGTTGCTCTGGCCTGACCTACATACTCGATTTGGTAGACGAACCCAAAGAGGACGATAAGGTTATCGAGGAGCACGGTCTTAAGCTATTTGTCGACCGAAAATCTTATGTCTTTCTCGCTGGTACAATTCTGGAGTACTCGGGTGGCCTGAACGGTAAGGGTTTTGTATTCAACAACCCGAACGCCAAGACGACCTGCGGCTGTGGCACATCGTTTGGGGTGTAGAGAAAACCTCTAAATAGATGCTCCCATCGTTCGCCGCTCCTTAAGTACTGGGCGGCGATTTCATTTTGCTGAGGAGTTCATGAGCCAAGTTTCCACAACAGATTATTCAGCCTCATCGGTCCCAACTGATACGTACAGATCGTTTACCGAGGGAGCAGCCACCATAGACCGATTGGACGTGGGCAGGCTAAGGCTCGCTGGTAAAGATGCTGTGGATCTGCTGAACCGCCTATCAACCAACGAGCTTATGGATTTGGAGATAGGCAATGGACTAGTCACCATCCTCACAACTAACAAGGGACGAATAATAGACATGCTGCAGGTCTATCGCCTAGAAGACGAACTTCTTGTCAACACGTCCGTTTGCGCTGCGGGAAAAGTAGCTGAATGGATCGACTATTACACGATCATGGAGGACGTCCAAGTTGAAGATATTACGTCGCGCACAACGATGGTATCAATCGCAGGTTCAAAAGCCGAGGATGCCCTATACGACAGTAACCTGCCAATCCCCAAATTACAGTCCTTTATCTCAACCACATGGCGCGATACCTTCTTAACCATCAGCCGGACTGATTTCCTAGGTATCCCCAGTTACGATATCGTAGCTCCAGCCGGGTCGGTGGACGAATTGTGGAGAACAATGGAACTGGAGACAGCAGATCATGAAATCGTTGAAACCGTCCGCATCCAGAATAGGGTACCTATCTACGGCAAGGAATTAACGGAGGATTACAACCCGCATGATGCAGGTCTGATCGACTACGTCAGTTTTTCAAAGGGTTGTTACATCGGCCAAGAGGTCATAACTCGCCTGAATACCTACGATAAGGTCAAGAAACAGTTGGTGGTACTGACTTGGTCCGAAAACACAGATGTCACTGAGGCAACACGCCTTATGTTCGAAGGCAAGCAGGTGGGGGTCGTTACCAGCGCAGCTACATGGCCAGGGAGCTACGACTCCATTGGCCTAGGCTATGTCCAAAGATCGCTCTTGGGGACAGTTACTAGGCTTGAGACCGAATCCGGCTCACCGGTCGAGATCAATACCTTTGCCTGAGTCACACACCACAATTTATGACTACGCTGAAGAGGTCATGGCGACTCCTCGTGCACATCTTGCTCTGACGGTAACCCAACATGAGGATGGCCTCAGTCTAACTTACCAAGATCGAGCATTAGTCGAGTGTTACTTAACCCGTGAAGGGATGGCAGCTGCCGGCTACATGACACGCGCTTTGGGCGTACACGTCCCTCCGATTGGAGAATCTGTAAAAGCCCGAGTATCTACAGGTGTTCTGTTCCGTGCTGTAAGCATCGCTTCGCTCAACTTTGATATTGAGGAGTCATTCGTACTTCTAGACCGGTGGCTGGATGAAGCTGCTCTGCAGCGTACTGGATCCAGTGATAACACATAGATTTATAGGATCGGGAACCCGCTTAGCATAGATCGTACTAAATTAACCTAGTTGCATTAGTAGATGACAACTACTGGCTGTTATTGGGCGAGGGGGATTGAAGAAATTCAAAAAGGTCCCCGCTAGCAGGAAGTACGATCGTTGAATTCTCAGTTAGAAACTCTTGGTATGCCTCGAGAGTACGCTGAAATCGGAAGAACTCAGGATCTTGCTCAAAAGCCTCGGCAAAAATATTTATCGCCGTTGCTTCGGCCTCACCACGAATAATGTCCGACTTCTTAACGGCTTCAGAAGTGATTTCAACCGCCTCACGATCGACCTCCGCTCGCTTCTGCAAATCAGCTTCAGCTCCTTGGGCTCGTTCACGATCGCCTATACGCTTACGTTCTGCTTTCATTCGCTCATACACACTGCTAGCAATCGTCTCGGGGAAGTCCGCTCGTTTGATTCGTACATCGACAATATCAATACCAAGTTCAGCAATTAGTGGACGCACATCATCTCGCACCCGGTTCATGATCTGTTCACGGGTCGTATCTATAATCTCTTTTTGGTCATCCATGGCGATTTCACGCCTAAGCTCAGATGCAACGATGTCAATAACACGGGATCGAGCTTGAGATTCGTTACGCACCTTCTGGTAAAAAACCAAGGGGTCAGATATACGACCGCGAGCATACACGTCGATGATTAGGCGTTTTTTATCCTTGGTGAGGAGAGAGTCGGCAGGAGCATCAAAGATAAGGAGCCTTTTTTCAAATTTTGTAATCTGGTCGATAAAGGGTGTTTTAAAAGACAGGCCTGGATTCTTGATCGTACGAACCGGGTCACCGAATCGCGTCACGATAGCAAGCTCGGTTTCGTCAATCACAACGAATGCCTGTGGTATCAGCACTGCCGCTGCAACTAAAACTATAATCAATACAGCAGAGATTAATCTCATATTTATTGGTTAGACCCCGACAAAGGCTGACGACTAGAAGGGGATGACTGGAACGGTGATCCCTCATTTAAATTCAGGAACTGGAGAACGCTACTCCCAGTCTGTCCATTATCAACAACAAACTTAGTAACACCGGGTAGAACATCTTCCATCGCTTCTAGGAAGATCCGTTGCCTGGTAACCTCAGGCGCTTTGCGATATTCCTCCAGAATTGATAGGAATCGTGCAGCCTGACCCGTTGCTTCATTCACCCTCTGTGCCCTGAATCCCTCGGCTTCCTGAATCAACTTTTGGGCATCACCACGTGCCCTAGGAAGAATGTCTTCTCCATAAGCATCTGCAAGGTTGATAATTCGTTCTTTATCCTCACGCGCTCTAACAACATCATCAAACGCATCCTGTACCTCAGAGGGCGGGTTTACGTTCAAAAGCTTAACTTCGGCTATTCGTATACCAACTTCATACGTGTCTAGTAATTGTTGTAGTTGCTCCTTGGTCTCAGCCTGCACAGCTTCCTTTTGCACGGTTAACACATCGTCAATCTGGCGGCTTCCTACAACCTGCCTGAGTGATGACTCTGTGGCATCCTTGATGGTTTGGCCAGATGGATCCACCGCCCGGAACAAGTATTTAACCGGATCCTTGATCTCAAACTGAACCATCAACTGAACATCCACAATGTTCTCATCACTAGTAATCATCTGGGACTCTTCAAGGAAGGGAGTATCCCCACGAACGCCTACCTCAAGACGACGGCGTTGCTGGATATCAACTATCGAGCGGGTCCCAACGGGGTTAGGCCACCACCAGTGGAGACCAGATTCCGATGTTCCAGCGTATTGTCCAAACCGGCGCAGGACCGCAACTTCAGCCGGCTGGACCTGATATACACCAGAGGAGAGCCAAACAATAGTCCCAATGACAATCAGTCCTAGAATTCCCCACAGGAGTCCTCCGCCTCCACCAGTTGTGAACCGCCTGAAAAAGCCCGCAAGTCTGTCTAGGGCCTGTCCTACATTAACTTCCGGCTCATCTTGTCTATACATTACAGGCGAAAGCGTACTACGTAGCAACTCAAAAGAACAATAGTTAGTTACCCAATGAAGTACGAAATTTACTGATTAGCACTACGCTCAAGCTCATCAAGGGTATCTAGAAACTCATCATAGCTCGATACCCCGGCTATTTTCCCTACAAATGTCTTGAAGTCTGGTGTCAACTCAACCATGCGGTTGAGTTGATCCCCTATCGAACTTGAGGATGCTGGACTTTCAGCATAACTACCATAGAAAGCAAAGTAGGCCTGGTTGAGCTTACGTATATGGTACCCATTTTCCACAAATTCCATTCTCCGCTGCTCCATATAGACCTCAGCAGCTTCGACCGCTCCAGATATAAGCAGGTCATCAACGTGCAAACGCGTCTCTCGCATCTCCTTACTAAAGTCGAATTCCATGTTCCCGGGGGTTCGCATAGCTGAACCATGAGAGATGGGGTCTAGGATTGGATCCATACCTTCCTTCGTAAGGATTCCATAGGCATGGTCTGCTAGATAACGACCAATAATATCTGCGACCGTCTCATTTATGGTTACCATGTTTTCAGACCTGAACATGGCCTGGCCGAGCGGGCGAAAGAACATGTAATGATGAACCCACTCGTGCGCCGCCGTACCCAACACAGCGCGGAGTTGGGAATTATGAGCAACCGGTGCAGGGTAAGCTGCAAGTCCCCCGATCCGAATTGTTACGGCAGACAAGTCATACCGGGTCTGTAGCTCATTCTCCATCCTGATTCTTTCATCCATATCAGTTTCGGGCCTGAGTAAGACTTCGTACTTACGGAAAATCGAGTCCCTGGGTGAGGCCACTAGGAGATACGGGGTTTGGGTTAGTCTAATGTCAACAGGGGGAAAAACTACCTGAAACATCAATCCGAAGCCTGTCTCATTAACCGCTAAGCTGATAGCTCCCTCCAAGATCTCTTCCACATCGTTCTTGTATGCGTCTCTTTCTAAAATAAGATCGTCTAGTGGAAAGCCGACGCCGTAAGAATTATTGTCAGCTTTTTCACCAGTCATATCGCGACTATTCTCAATTTCCGAATCTATCTTGGCCTGCAGATCGAAATATTTTTGGAGAAACTTGCTTTGGTCAACTGAGTTCGAGGAAACAAGGTTCGAGATACGGTGGGCCCATTTGTCGAGTAAGTTCCCTATCTCCCAAGCAACGAGGCTATAACTTTGACTAATTGAAACCTGCTGGGCTGGATTCAGCCAAAGGGTATCGGTCCTGAAAGCGATCATCAGCATGATCATCAAAATCAACACTGAGAACTTAACCACCCGCATAGCGTGTAACTTCCTCAGGGACACTAATACAAACCACTAAAAACGTCTTAAAAAGAAACCATCCATGATGCGTAACCTAGGGTACGGTATACTCTCGTCGACTAGACGTACACATCTCAAGGTGCCGGGTCAGTAAAACGCTGGGTCAGACGGAGATTCTCGAAGATTATGAAGCTACCTTTATGTATTGTTGGATGCGGTAACTGGGCTGGCGAAGTCATGGACGAGATCCACGACATGACCGATGAGTTTGAATTTTGGTTCGCAAGCCGTGATCTTGGCAAAGCTAAAGCTTACTGTAATCGATACAACGGAACGGGAGCGTTTGGCAGCTACGAAGAAGCCGCAACTGACTCTCATATCAAAGCTATGTACTTTCTCACACCTCATGACCTTCACCTTGACAATGCTCGTCTCGCCTGTAGTAACGGTAAACACGTCCTCGTCGAGAAGCCCATCGCTCGTACCATTCAGGAGGCCCAGAAATTAGCATCAGTTGCCAAAGATGCCAACGTCTCTCTAATGATCGCCGAGAACTTCAGGTTTTTACCTACTGTTTCCAAAGCTATACAGCTAATAGCAGAAGGGATCGTTGGGAAACTACGTTCTGTGGAGATTGAGGCAAAAGGTCCGGAGACAGCGATTGAATGGAGGGCAAGTCGATCTCGGACTGGAGGAGGAAGATTCATAGATGCGGGTGTCCATTATATTGACATCCTTGTTCGTCTAGGAGGTTTCCCAGATCGTCTCTATGCCACGGAGCTTTTACCAAAAATTCAGCAAATTGACGGTGAGGATGGTATAGCAATGATCGCCCACCTGCCCGGTGATGTGACCGGGACGATTGTCTACTCTGGCAGTACGCCAACAACCAACAGAGTGTCAAGGATCGAAGCAAGCGGGACAGAGGGAGTGATTAGTTTCGAGCCCTTTGGCGAAGAAGTGCTCATTGATACCCTCGATGGACAAACGTCCTTCCCTGTCGAGTCAGCCCACCGAGGTCTACGTCGCATGCTTCAGGAATTTCGTAGCTCAATCGTAGAGCATCGCAGCCCTGTGATGTCGGCAATCGAGGCAACAAAGGATCTCGCTATAGTTCTTGCCGTCTATGAGTCAACTCGCACGCGGCAGACAGTCGATCTAGTCCAACCGATAATCCACAGATGAAAGTAGGCGTAGTTGGTGGAGGCGTATTCGGTCTCGCTGCAGCGATAGAGTTGCAAGCTAGAGGCAACGAAGTAACCCTGTTCGAACGTGGGCCGATTCCTCACCCTATGGCCACATCGACAGATGTCTCGAAAGGTATTAGGCGTACATGGTATGGCAACGGAGGGCCGTACATTGATCTTGTGGAACGCGCCTTACACACGTGGCGGGAATGGGAAGAACAATCTGGAGTCCCGATCCTTCACCAGGTGGGTGGTTTGAAAATAATGCGGAGTATGGACCCAGGCTCACCCATGTATGAGAATCTTCGTTACCTGGAAAGCCGTGGCGCTGATATAAAAATTCTAGAGCGTAAGAAAGCTATGTCGCGATTCCCACAGTTCGTACTTAGGGAGAATGAATTTGCTTTGTACGATAAATGGTCCGGCTACATTGAGAGCAGCCGTGCAGTTGAACTGATGGCGAATAAGGCACGGGACGAAGGAGTGGCTGTACTAGATAACACTCCAGTTACCGGTGTCGACGAAGACCCCTCAGGCGCTTTGGTTTCGACTCATAGCGGTCCCCAAAGGTTTGATAAAGCCGTGATAGCTAGCGGCGTCTGGTCCGGAGGTTTAGTTCCTGAGGTCGGCAAGCACTTACTAGTCACCTTACGTGAGATGCTGCTTATCGAAGTCCAAAACCCTGAGATGTTCAGGCATGAGGTTATGCCTGTATGGTCAGATGACCCCGATACTGCAGGATGGTACGGTTTCCCGCTGATGCGTGAAGGAATCGTAAAGATCTCAATCGAAGGAATTGGAGAAATTGTTCACCCTGATGTCGACCGCTCTGGTTCACAGGAATTCCACGATGAAGCCATGGAGTATCTCCGCTGGCGCATTCCCGAGATGGGGCGTGGACGAGTCAAAGAGAGGAAAGCTTGCCTTTACTGCGCAACACCAGACGACCATTTCGTGATTGATTGGGCTCCAGGAACAAAAAATCTTCTGGTCGCAACGGGGGGTAGTGGACACGGGTTCAAATTCGGTGCATCAATTGGCCCCGTGATAGCAGATGCAGTTGAGGATATTGAGAACCCCTTTGGGCAATACTTCCGGATCGCTGACCGTTTTAACATACCTGAACAAACTCGAAGCGTTACCGATTCTCGCGGATACGCCATTCCTGAACAAGATTCCCTGAACTAGACGATACGGGCTAACCGAGGACTTGCCGTTATACCAGGACTACGCCCCCTTCGAGCAATTGGCCTACCGTCGATCTCCTTGATGTCGAACGAATAGGGTATGGGCACAGCACACGCGATCGGCTGCCCGACACCGAAAGTATTCACCGGTGCCTCAGACTCAACAAAGCACCGAATATCATCAATCGTGATGTCTCCTCCCACCATGATTTCAACATGCCGGAACCCTGCAAGGTCGAGTCGTGCCCTGACTTCTTTTACCAAGCTAACTGTGACCCCTCCCCGCTCTCTGGGCGTATCCAGACGGATGCCTCGTAGTTTTTCACGTAGTGCGCGAGCAACATTCAGGGCCTCTTCGGATTCGTCTCGGAAAGTATCTACAAGCGCGACCCTTGGAACCTCTTGTGGCATATGTCGATCAAGAGCTTCGACCGCAGTGACGGTGTCACCCATCAGCAAGGACAGCTCATGTGGCATATTACCTGCCGGAGTAATTCCAGCTAATCGCGCTCCCTGAATGGTGGAGCATGAAACGCAGCCCCCTACAATCGCTGAGTAGTCCAATATGGACACCACGTCCGGATGTACAAATCGTGCCCCAAGGGCCACCACAGGCGTATCTCCAGCAGCTCTAGAACACTCTTGAGCAGCGGTTGCCCAACCGGTGCTCTGTGAAAGTGCTCCACTTATAGCCGTTTCATACAAACCGATCGACCCGTAGGGTGATTTGATACGAAGAGCAACCTCGCCCGCCTCCATAACCTCACCTTCCTCGAGTGCCCAAACCTCACTGCCAGTTTCTGGAAGTACCCGAGACAAAAGTGAACGTACTTCAAGAATTCCGCAAAATACACCGGGCTCTTCGGGAGCAAACTCGATCGAAACTACAGGGTTGACATTCTCGTTTCGGAGAATCGCCAAGGTTCGTTGGAGGTAAACGTCCGCCGTCTCTCCAACGAGTACTGGTCTCCTTATTTCAAAGTCGGGGCTTACCATTATCCTCTCGATACTATCTCTTCCCAGCAGTCATGTTAGCGTGATGAGTCTTAGAACCGCAATAATGCGAACTGGTTATTCAGGACCTATTCACGTTATTGAAACACCTTGATAATACAGCTTACGTTGCTCACTGTAGGTTAGTAGAACCATTCTCCAATACTTGGTGACCGGACATATCAGAGTGATCCCCGCTGAGGGCATGAGAACAAATTCTTCGGACAAGTCGGTTCATTAACCCCCACCATGGTACAACCAAATTCTTGTACAGAGGCAAGAATTTAGTTATACCGAACCGTTCCACAACGTGTAACAAGCACAGAGTTTCCCTCTAACTACCTGCACGTATGGCGATGATTATTCTTCTGATCTGTGTTGCGTATTGCTGATCTTGGGTTAAATCCAGTACCCGTTCTAGATCAGCAATAGCATTCGCTGGATCGTCGAGTGCGAGGTAAACCCTGGCGCGATCTTCATAGTAGCGCGTCTCTAAAGGATTAGCTTCGATCGCAAAAATCAGATCTGTTAATGCTGCCTCGGAATTTCCGAGACTAAGATTTACTAAAGCGCGAGTGTGGTAGATATGCTTACTTTGAGGGGCCAACTCTATAGCTTTAGAGAAATTGAGTAGAGCTGAGTTGGTATCTTGCTGCGAAAGGTATGCTAATCCACGTTTCTCATAGGCTTCCGCAAGATTCTCGTCCAACAGTATGGCACGGTCGAAACTAACGATGGCGGAATCATAGTTACCTAGACTCATAAACACGACTCCCCTGCCAACATAAGCCTCGGCCATCCTAGGATTAAGTCTAAGTGCCTCGACATACTCAACTCCTGCTCCTCGGAAGTCACCTTGATTCTCAAAAACCTTCCCTTGTAAGTAGTGCTGCTGCGCTTGCTTCTCAGGTGGTAACCCTCCGCAACTAACTAGAATTCCCGTAACCATGGCCGCGAGGAACAATCTTGAGAAGGACACCTAAACACCCTGCCAATACCGCCGGTTGTTTTCCCTGGAAAAGTGGCCAAACCCTGGCTCGGGGAAGTGACCAGCCTGTACCAAAATCCCCTGCTCCTCAAGTTCGTCTAAAACTTGATTCCGTGTCTCCCGAGAAAGTTCCTGATCGACGTCAAAGTTAGGGTTCCAATCCGTATAGTGTGCTTGCGCAGGACTATGTGCAACATCCCCTAGTACAAAACCGCTTTCGCCATTCGAACTGATCGCCAGCGAGGTGTGACCAGGAGTATGCCCAGGGGTATGCACAGTGGTGAGTTCAGATGTGATTATGTGTTTTGGTTCAATGAGATCTATTACTCCTAAGCTCTTCAAGGGCACGACATCGTTCGCAATATTAGGCGCATTTGAAATCACGTTCGGCTGAGTCCAGTACGCATAGTCATCCTTGGGAACCAGATACCGCGCGTTAGGGAAGGTTGGCTCCCCTTCAAGAAGAGTCCATCCGGTATGGTCAGCATGGAGATGAGTGATCAGGACGAAATCGACGTCTTCACGTTCGACACCCTTCGCCCCCATATCGTCAATCAAACACCCGTTAGGCCCAGCACCAGTGTCTACAACAACAATTTTACTGGATGAATATATCGCTACTGAACCAAACCGAAACTGGGTGTGATCTTTGTCGATCATGAGAGCACTGTACTCTGATTGCCATGTCTCGATATCACTATCCTGGAATACGTCTGTCGGCACAGGTTCAAAATGGCCATCAGTTAGGGATACTAGTTGAACTTTACCAACAGTCGTACGGTAATTATCAGACATAATCAACCTCCCAAACGCACTCATTGTAGTGACTAGCTATACCAAGGGTCCAGATGGCTGTATCATTTTAAGCATGGAACACTCCCATAATAAAATACGGCTGACGGAACTGGCTCACTGCTCAGGTTGAGCCGCCAAGTTCAGTCCTAAGGACCTAGCGCAGGTTCTGCGCCAGCTACCACACGCGACGAACCCGAACCTGATGGTGGGTTTCGACACAGCGGATGACGCTGCCGTCTACCGCATGAGCGACGACCTCGCTCTAATTCAGACGGTTGACTTTTTTCCGCCTGTGGTCGACGACCCCTACGTGTTTGGGCAAATAGGAGTCGCCAACGCCCTCAGTGACGTTTACGCGATGGGTGGCCATCCTCTGCTTGCCCTAAACATAGTGTGTTTCCCAATAGAATTGCCGAAAGACATCCTCCGCACGATTCTCCAAGGCGCTGCTGATAAGGCCGAGGAAGCAGGCGTCCTAATTGTGGGAGGCCAGACCATTGACGACCAAGAACCCAAGTACGGTATGGCTGTCACTGGGATAATCAAACCCGGGGAAGAGGTTACTAACGCTTCCGCTCAAGAAGGCGATATTGTTGTCATCACAAAACCGATCGGCACTGGTGTCATTACCACAGCCGGTAAGCAGCAGTGTGTGAATGATGAAATATTAGGGGCCGCTATTGAAAACATGGTTACGCTGAACGAGTCCGCCTCTGCCGCTATGATGGAAGTAGGTGTGAACGCCTGCACAGATGTAACGGGTTTCGGTCTATTCGGTCATCTATTAGAAATGCTCAAGGCTAGTGGAGTCTCAGCTCAAATCAACTGGTCTGAAGTACCGTACTTAGATGGTGCCAAGAACTTGGCGAAAAGCGGGGTTGTGCCCGGAGGGACAAAGCGAAACCTTTCTTCAATCGAACAATCCGTGGAATGGACACGTGTCATGGACGAACCCGATAGGCTTCTCCTGTGTGACGCACAAACGTCAGGGGGATTACTAATCTCAGTCAGCCCGGACAAGCTTGACGCCCTGTTAGCTGCGCTATCATCCAGGGGGGTTGAGACGGCAAAAGTAATCGGGAGAATCGTCGCTGGGGACAGTGTCATCCATTGCCAATAACTAGATACCTTTGAGCAGCGTTTTAATCAGGGCTCTCAGAGAGACTGTGACGAATTCACCCTGTGGGATGGATATCCTAGACTAAAGCCTGATCAAAACTGAGGCTATTTGTTACGTAGGACAATAGGATGTCGGGCTACATCTCTTCAGGTGCACTGACAATCATTAGCCCCAGGCATTTGGATAGAACCAATTTTGCAGCTTCGACCAGCTTTAGTCTTGCCGCGGTGATTTCTTTATCTAGCGGGTCACTAGAGACAACTCGACACTGCTGATAGAAGGTATGGAAACTCGTTGCAAGATCCATCGAATAGTGTGGAAGGTGATGTGGAGCCAAATTCCTGCCCATCAACTCGAGCAATTCTGGCAACTGGAGCATCTTCTTGATCAAAGCTGACTCGGCAGGATGAATTAGCAAAGATACCTCGCCAGTGCTGTAGTCAATATCTCGCTCAGCGGCAAGACGTAAGATACTAGCGATGCGAGCGTGAGCATACTGAACGTAGTACACAGGGTTTTCTACAGTCTGTTGCTTAGCAAGTTCAAGATCGAAGTCCATCTGGCTATCTAAGGAGCGCATTAAAAACAAGAACCTACAGGCGTCAGATCCAACCTCATTAACAACTTCCTCAAGTGTGATCATCTCTCCTGTCCGCTTCGACACTCGTACTAACTCGCCATCTCGCTTCAGTGTCACGATTTGGGTGATGAGTATCTCCAACTTTTCAGGAGCGATACCTACAGCCTCTATCCCTGCTTTTATTCGAGGCACGTGCCCATGGTGATCTGCACCCCAAATATCAATGACTCGATCGTATCCACCCTCGGTAAACTTGTCATAGTGGTAGGCTATATCGGAGGCAAAGTAGGTTGGAGAACCGTTACTACGAACTACGACATTGTCCTTGTCCTCCCCTAATTCGGAAGCCTTAAACCATCTGGCTCCATCACGATCTTCCAGGAAGGCTCCATCATCCAGCAACTGAATCACCTTTGAGTATTTACCGCTCGTATGCAAACTAAGCTCGCTGTACCAGTTATCAAACTCGATACCTAACGATTTGAGGTCATGGGTTATGGACGAAAGCATCCGCCGCATACCCATTGCACCTATCTCCTCAGTACCTCCGTCAAGGTATTCGGCCCCAACTTCCTTTTTAATCTCAACTGCCAAATCTTTGATGTAGCTGCCGTGGTATCCATCCTCTGGCACCTCTGCATCTTGGCCGAAAAGCTGGAGGTAACAAGCATGTAGACTAGCTGCAAACTGCTCAGCTTGATTACCGTAGTCATTGATGTAGTACTCAGTTTGCACATCATACCCAGTCTCTCTAAGAACATTAGCCAACGCGCTCCCGTAAACAGCTCCTCGGATGTGGCCAACATGTAGAGGGCCTGTGGGATTACCGCTAACATACTCAACCTGCACTCGACCACCGCCTCGAATCTCGCTTGTAACAGTCCCCCCGCTCGAAGCCAAAATCCCAGGGATTCTACCCGCGAGCCATTGGGGGCTCATAGACATGTTTATAAAACCTGGCCTAACCGCGGATACATTAGCTACCGCTCCGTCAGTGCAGAAATGCGAAGAAACGATTTCTGCGATTCGGAATGGATCCATTCGCATAACACGAGCAAGCCTTAGGGGGGTGTTACAAGCATAATCTCCATGCTCTGGGTTCTGAGGTCGTTCTATTCCGATTTCACCGATTTCACCGGCAGGCAAACTACCCTCTCGTTGGGCAGTTTCGAAAGCGGCTGTTGTAATTCTCAGTATTTCGTGACGCAGGGACATGCTGAAAAAATACCAGAAGCCCGGTGCCCTCGCCACTATTGCACCAATATCGATTTAAGTGCATTTTCTCCAGATGTGTCGAATTTCCAATTGTCCCTGTTAGCTCTTTCTGTTTTGGATGACCAAAGCAGTGTAAAGTTCCTACGTCAATGGCCGCGGCATCTGGAAGAAGGGTGTAGAATCGTGCGCGACGATGACTATTTCGTATATCCGGAGGGCTAGATGCGCCTTATACTAATCGGAGTCGAGTACGCAGGGAAAACTACACTTGCTAACGCGATGCACGACTGGGGATTGAGTGTTGGCAAGAAGTTCCATATGGACGATGGTGACTTTACTATTCCTGATTACCACCACCTTAGTCCTGAGGATCAGGAGACAATGTGGAATATGTCGCCTGTACTCAAAGAGCGGTTCCAAAGGATGGTCTTGTACTACCATCTTGAAATACTGGAACGTTACGATGATTGCGTCTTCGGTGGCTTCCACATCGAGGAGAAAATCTATGGCCCGCGATACTATCACCCCGACTCAGAAGTCACATACCATCGCTGGCTGGAACATAAGATGCCGAGTAACTGTATCCTCGTAAACATGGTGTGTGAACCAGACGTGGTTCGTCAGCGTATGAAAGATGATCCCCACCCGTATCAACTTGTTCAACCTGAAGAAGTTGAGGAGTTACAGGAGGAATTCCTACATGAGTACAACCATTCTTATTTCAGGCGGAAACTTGAGTTTGACACCACTAACCTGACACCAGAAACGATCCTGGACACTTTCTTGGACAGGGTCCGTCCGGTTCTGACTGCCCGAGATCTTGTCTTTCTCGATTCAGTAAGAACCCCTGGAAGTCCCGTCTAGCCGATACAATCTATCAGCCAGAGCCGTGGCGCCCGTTCGAGACGAGGCTGGAGTAGAGTCCAAGTATGTCAGATGCGGTGTTTGCCCAAGTCATTTGACTGGCTTGCTGGGTTGCGGCCTCAGCCATACGTGCATGAAGTGACGGGTTGGCTAGCACCATATCCAATCGTTGAGCAAACGGTTCAGGACAGTGCCAATCGATTAGATAACCAGTTTCTCCTGCCTTTACAAACTCCCTTGGCCCACCAACTCGCGTTGCTATAACTGGCAGACCACAGGCCATTGCTTCTAATGCGACAAGCCCAAAGCTTTCAAAGTACGAGGGCATAACGAATATGTCGGCAGCATTGTAGTACAGGGGTAGCTCCACCTGGGGAACTGCACCTACAAACGCTACTATGTCAGCAAGACCTAACTCTTGAGCGGTCGCTTGTAGCTGCTTCAGAGCTGGGTCGTGCTGAAGATCACCACCAACAACAACAAGACGAGTATCTCTAATACGGTCAAGTAAAGCCATGGCACCAAGGATGATGTCTATGCCCTTCAGAGGCTCTATCCTCCCAACGGAAAGAATGATATTTTCTTCCCCAAAACCTAGAGCCTTGCGAGCTTTGGATCGGTCTGCAGGTCGAAACAGCCCGACATCGACACCGGGTGTGATCACTTGCACTTTACTCTGAGATATCCCGTACAGGTGAGACACTTCACGCCGCTCATGGGCAGTAGCTACAACGATTGCATCTACAGCCTCCATAATATCCCCTTCTACAATCCCTCTATGTTCAGGTTCTCGCTCACCTATACGAGCTGACATTTTCATACGTGCGGTTGTGTGAAACATCGTAATGTGGGGTACATCCCAGTCTTCGGCGAGGCCGATCCCAGAGATCCCTGATAACCAATAGTGAGAGTAAATGAGATCATATTCAGTCTTGGTGGTATTTTGAAATCTTTTCACTCCTTCAGTGAACTGGTCCACATAGTCGTACAGCTCGGATTTAGGAGCGTCGTGCAAACCACTGTCAATGTGTATAACCCTGGAGCATGGTCCAATTTCTTCAATCTTCGGAACATCAGAGGAATGTGATCTCGTGAAAACATCCACACTATGACCATTAGATCCAAGCTCACGAGCAACCTGATTAATGTAAACATTCATACCACCAGCAGTTTCCCTACCAAGCTCTGCTGCCGGGCACGTGTGATAACTAAGGAACGCAAAGTTGCTCATACAGTTACAATTCTATCGGGCAATGATTAGTTCATACACTGATCTATCTTCAGCACCTAGGTCATACTTGTAGCGTTCACTACCCCTAAGGAAATTGAAGGCGACCCGCCCAGCGTTGATTGCTTCCCTAATACTGCTCGCTTTATTCACCAATCCTACACTCAGCTTAGAAAGTTCAGGGTCATAACCAGAGTTATACAGGAAATATGAACCCGCGTAATCAATATTGATACAAGAAGCGACTCGCTTGCCTTCAAACTCAAGCATTGACAGCTTGAGCTCTCCCCGGACGCTGAGAACACGAGCAATATCTCTAAAAAAGTGTTCGCGCACTGGCGTCATGAATTGGTCTTTCTCAGGTGCGCTGGCTCGCATCAAGCGAAAGAAGTCATCCATATCAGCTTCCAAGGTTTGGGGAGTACAATCATATTGCTTAACTTCGCCCGACTCATTGAGCTTACGTATCTTGCGTCTAAGTTCATGCCTGTTTTTTTTGGCCAACCCTCTGACATAATCATCCCACGTCAACGGGAGCCTCCGAACGGGCGTTGCCCCTTCCCATCCAACGCGAACCGAAAATCCGTCACTGCGCGCTAGTCGTGCTAACGCTCCAAGCGTCGGCGAACCCTCTGGTATCGACTGATATTCCATCCGATCCCACTTCAATGACTGGAAATAGTGCCATAAGATCGGATAAAAACGCTGTTCGCAGCCGTAGGGAACAAGAAAGTCACTATAGTCAGATAAATCAGGCCCGCCAAGAAACTTAATGATGCCGTCTTTGATTATCAGCGGGGCGACCCCCAGCGTGACGGGACCATCACGGACCCAAATGATTTGGACAGACTTATCGTCTCCGAAATGCTGTATCCATGTCCCTTGCCACCATGGAGTTACGAACGGGTTGTTAGTCCAACAAGCGGGCAGGATACGCTGCCATTCACCGTCAATTTCTGGCAAGGTGACAACTTGAACGGTAGGAGTGGACATACCTATATGATAGTGGCCAACACCTGCCACGTAAAACTTATTACCACTCCAGTCTTACGCTGTAGTTTGGCATTGACCGCTTGGCATAGGCGTAGATAGACTATTAATATCTCCCTGGAGGGTTCTCATGTCTCGGAATTCGGCTCTTGCAAATTTCTTACCTGGACTATCTTCCACGAGAGATGACCTACCGATAGCCTTCATAGCCTACCTTGCGGCTCTTGATCAGGTCGCATCCGTCTCCCCGGAAGTAGCAAAGGCAATAGTCAAAGAACTAACCGATCAGTCGAATAGTCTCAAAATGATCGCCTCCGAAAACTATTCTTCAATTGCCGTCCAACTAGCGATGGGCAATCTCTTCACAGACAAATATGCTGAGGGTCATCCCTACCACCGTTTCTACGCTGGATGTGACAACGTTGATACAGTTGAAGGTAGAGCAGTTGATCTAGCAAAGGAGTTATTTGAGGCTGATCACGCCTATGTTCAGCCTCACTCAGGTGCGGACGCCAACATGGTCGCGTATTGGGCAATTTTAAACTCCCGTGTACAAACGCCGTTTATGGAACGTCTCCAGCAGACCGACCCCTCCAAACTTTCCAATACTGACTGGACTGAGTTACGCAATTCTCTAGGTAACCAGAGACTGTTGGGAATGAATTATTACTCTGGGGGTCACCTTACACATGGATATCGACTAAACATGTCCTCAAGAATGTTTGTCGCTGAGTCTTACGATGTCAACCGGGATAGTCATCTCATAGATTACGAAGCTATCCGTGACCACGCCAAACGGTTTAAACCCTTAATACTGCTGGCGGGCTACAGCGCCTATCCTCGCAAAATCGATTTCCGGGCGTTCCGAGACATCGCAGATGAAATCGGCGCGGTGCTGATGGTGGACATGGCCCATTTCGCTGGATTAGTGGCAGGAAAGGTCAATGGGTTCACAGGTGAAAACGATCCGGTAGCCCATGCCCATGTAGTCACTTCTACAACTCACAAAACTCTCCGAGGTCCTCGCGGAGGTATGGTACTTTCAACCAACGAATTCAGGGACGATGTAGACAAGGGGTGCCCACTGGTACTTGGTGGTCCAATGCCGCACGTGATAGCGGCGAAGGCTGTTGCATTCGAGGAAGCCAACACAGTTGAATTTGCTGAATATTCAAACCGGATCGTTGAGAACGCGAAAGCCCTGTCCAGTGCCTGTATGGCCGAAGGTATGTCTATATTAACCGGGGGCACAGACAACCACCTGATGCTGGCAGATATAAGCACCTATGGTCTGACAGGTCGACAAGCCGAGTCTAGCATGCGCGACGCAAACATCACACTGAACCGGAACTCCATCCCGTTCGACCCCAACGGGGCGTGGTACACGTCGGGACTTCGGTATGGAACACCTGCGCTAACCTCAAGGGGTATGGGAACTAGAGAGATGTCCGAGATAGCTTCTATCATCGCTTCGGTCCTATCCGCGACAAAACCCGTAGAGATTACGAAAGGAAAACAGAGAGGCCAGCTTAGCAAAGCTCGCTACGCCAATAACACCAGTACTATTGAACTCGCCCAAAATCGGGTCAAGGAGTTATTGTCAAACTATCCACTGTACCCAGAACTTGACCTGCCGTACCTTCAGAGGTGGTTCGGGTAACAGGTCTAACAGTCTGGAGGTCGCGCACCCCCTTTCGAACGTAACCCAGGGCGTGAAACCAGGTGGTAGCTCAAACCAGGCTATCCCACGGCACCCGGAACATCACTGCATACCGCTGCTTCCTTCCGGACCTGACGGGGTTCACAGGCATCCGCCGCGTGGGACCCAGTTATCGACACCAACACCTGGAACATAGGCCACGAGCCTTGCCCTCCAGGGGGACTTCAGCCTCGCTATGGCGGACTGCGAGTTCAGGGCTCCGCCAAATCCCCACCTAGCGCGACCAACTCCCCTATTATCGCAGGTGCTGACATTTCATACTACTGGAGTATGTAGCGGGACGTGAGATGTCCGGATAAGTCCTATAGACTTGGAGGATGAACAAGGTCCTAAATGAACGCGGGGTCGCTCTGTTAGAAGTAGTTGTTTCTATCGCGATTATCGGCACCGCGGTGATCGGACTAGTAGGGGCTCTGGGAGTTGGGCTACGCGCTAGTACCAATGTTGAACGCCAGCAAACGGCCCTTACACTTGTGTCTTCTCAGATCGAATACTCCCTTGCTGATAGCAACCTCTCATCAGCCGATTGTCCAACAGTCAAGATGCCAGATGGATATTCACTGACTTGCCAAGTAAGCAACTCCGAAATTGAAGTAACCGTCATGTCCGAAGACAAAGAGTTATTAACAGGTACTTTGCTCAGAGGAACCCCATGACACACCGTATCCGACCACAGGATGGTGCCTCATTAATTGAAACTTCGATCACCTTACTTATCATCGCGATAATAACCGTCCCACTGGTTGGAATAGCTTTTCAGTTAATAATGCTTCCAATAGACTGGCAGGCAAACATAACCGCCATACATGAAACGCGCCACGCAATCCGCACAGTCTCAGAAGACGCAATGCGCTCCCACGGTTTTTATACAAGTGAAACACCAAATTATGGGACCTTCTCGTGGACTGACTACACGCTGCCAGTACCACGAGACCATACCGTGCAATACTTCTATGATGAGGAGACTCAAGCCCTTAAACGCCTAGAGAGCACCCAAGGTGAAGACACCCTGATATCCGTGTTCACCAACCTTGAATCCTACGCTGATTTCACTATCGATAACTCACTTAACGCAATTACCGTATCAGTGACTTCTACTGCAGACTCGCTGAGAGACGTTTATACATACAGTCAGACTATGCGGGTTGCCAAACGAGTGTCCACACCCTAAATCAAGTGTCTATCAGCATCCCTACAGGTTCTTATACTAGTGAAATTAGAACTCCATATATACTCGAACACCCGATTGCGACAACGGGTGGCAACCTCTAACATGCGATCTACTGAGGTGAACTCGTGATAATCGACACTCACTGCCACGCTGGTGAAAATTGGTTTGAACCCGTTGAGTTGCTACTGCACCAAATGGAATTGAATGGCGTGTCTAAGGCCGTACTCGTCCAGCATGGTGGGTTTTACGACAATAACTACCTACTCGATGCCGCTGCAAAACACCCCGGACGGTTCTCGATCGTTGCTCTAGTAGAAGAAGGCTCACCCAACGCCAGTGACGATCTACAAATGTGGTTTGAGCGAGGAGCAGGAGGTGTCCGACTTCGGCCAAACTCCCCCCTTAAAATTTGGCGTAAGGCAGCTGAGCTTGACATGGTTGTGAGCTGTCGTGCGGAGACCCTCGATCCTGAAAAACTTTCCGAAGTGATCTCTGATCTTCCGTCCACAATACCAGTGGTGTTGGAACATTTCATGGGCGCTCGCCCTGAGGATGTTGATACGAAAGACGGGTACAAACGAATCCGCAGTTTGCTGAAGATTGCTGAACTACCTAACGTCTACGCGAAGCTTGGAGGGCTGGGAGAAATCAGCCACCGCCCCGAGGTCCTTGATACAACATTCCAGTTTGAATTCACTCCCCCAATTGTGGAGATGATATTAGAAGCATTCGGCACATCGCGTACTATGTGGGGCAGTGACTATCCGCCTGTCAGTAATCGGGAAGGCTATCGGAATGCGCTACACGGAATCATGGATCACCCAAGCATCGTTGATCCACAACAGCGTAACCAAGTTATGGGCATTACAGCTGCCTCGGTTTTTAGGTTTCTTTAACTATGGATTTCACAAATATTGAAGACACTGTTAACGCCTTCGTAAATTTAGACTGCCGTCTTGCGGGGATCCCCGATGGACCCTTGGCTGGCTTAACGTTCGCAGCCAAGGATATCTTCGATGTGGCTGGCTTCGTAACTGGAGCAGGAAACCCTGACTGGGCCCAGACACACAGCCCAGCTACGAAAAATTCATGGGCAATAGAGACCTTAACGAATGCCGGCGCAACCCTGAATGGTAAAACCATCACTGATGAACTTACCCGTGGCATTCTTGGCAATAGCCCACATTTCGGGACACCAACGAACTCAGCCGCTACTGATAGAGTACCGGGAGGTTCGTCAAGTGGCTCTGCAGCTGCCGTAGCGGCTAGTCTGGTTGATTTCTCTCTCGGATCCGATACAGGAGGGTCTGTCCGTGTCCCTGCAAGTTTCTGCGGGCTTTATGGAATTCGACCTACACATGGATCCCTACCCCTAGCAGGGGTTTTCCCCCAAGCCGATAGCTTCGACACGATGGGATGGTTTGCCCGTGATGCAGATACCTTCGCACGGGTTGGCAGGGTGCTTTTCAACAGCGATGTCACAACTTCTTCTCCTTCAAAGATGGTAATCGCACAGGACGCTTTCGATCTGGCCAGTGACGGGGTCGTAGGTGCGCTACAACCTGCCTTGGATACTTTGGGATCTCTTTTGAATTCTGTTACCACGGAGCGCCTTTCTCTTACCAGCTTAGAACACTGGCGAGAAAATCAAGTCACTCTGCAAGGCTATGAGGCTTGGAACACAATGGGGGAGTGGATCAGTGCGACAAACCCGAGAGTTGGTTTTGAGGTCGCAATCCGTTTTTTGCAGGGTATGTCGGTAACTAGGGATGAAGTTACTAACGCTGAAAATGTGCGACAGAGCGCTACCGACAGGGTCAACAGCCTATTGGCAAATAATGCAGTCATATGCCTGCCTACGAGCCCGGTTCCAGCACCATTACGAAATAGATCAGTTATCGAAGCTCAGGACGTGAGAACTACTATCGTCCGTCTGACATGTGTTGCGGGCTTGACTGGTTGTCCACAAATCAGTTTGCCTCTGGGCGAATGTGACGGAGCTCCAGTGGGTCTTTCCCTGATTGGTTCACGTGGTAGTGACATGATGCTCATAGATTTTGCGCAACAAATTGCAAGTTTGATGGGGAAAAATTAGCTGGGGTTCGTGTTGCGAAAGACTAAGTACCAACTAGCCGGGGTCGTGCCCATCATCAACACGCCTTGGACTGACAAGGGCACAGTCGATTACCCATCAATCGGACGCCTGGTTCAAGGAGGTATATCGGACGGTATTTCAGGATGCATCGTCCCAGCAGTGGCTAGTGAGGTCTCAAAGTTAAGCAACGATGAGCGAATAAGACTTCTTGAAGAAGTTATCGAGGTCGCTGATGGGCAAATACCTGTCATTGCAGGTGTTAGTGATCCCGACGTAAAACGTGCCCAAAAATTAGCCGACCATGCTATACGCGCAGGTGCTGATGGCGTGCTGTGCGCAGTCCCAACGGGGATAATTCACGAAAAAACACTCATCAAGACTTTTTTTACACAACTTACGCAAGTCGAACTACCCATGCTTATGATCCAAGATCTTTCGTGGGGGGACTATGGAACACCATTGGATGCGATCACCGAGATGTTCCAAGAAATTGACTCGTTTCGGTGTCTAAAGCTTGAGACCGTTCCGGCGGGATACAAATTATCACAGCTAATAAAAGCAACCGATCAGCTTATGCCTGTAGGCGTCGGCTGGTCACTTCCTCAACTAATTGAGGCTTTGGATCGTGATGCGAATTTCATCACCACAACCGCAGTCAATAAACCTTTTGTACATATCCTCCGCCACTACTACCAAGGAGAGCGGGATACTTCGATTGAGATATTTAACCGCACCTTGCCGTACCTCGCTTGGGCACACCAACATATTGATATATCAATCCATTTCTACAAACTCTACTGCCATAGGAAAGGTTGGTTCACAAATACCCATAGTCGAGAGCCCATATCTCCCTTCGATACTCACCATCTAAGGATCGCTAACGAGATTATCGATCACTTATTTGCCCTAGAGGAAGAGTTAGGATGACTCCATAGTCAGTCACAAAGACCCGACCCTGATACGGTAAAGTTACAAGCCGTGCAATGTATACTTCGCAAGTATGCTGACTCTCGAGGCACACGGAAAAATTAATTTGACCTTGGAAATCCTTCGTAAACGTAATGATGGTTTCCACGAGATTGCTTCGGTTCTTCAAACGATCAGCCTGCATGACACCCTAACCTTCGAAGTTGCAGACAACATCAATCTCCTGTGTCAAGACCCCGAGCTCGCGGGCGATAAAAACCTAGCTGCCAAGGCAGCACATTTGTTGGCGGAGCGCACCGACTCTAAGGTGGGAGCAACGATCAAACTTACCAAACGTATTCCGGTGGCCGCGGGACTGGGGGGAGGCAGCAGCGACGCAGCTGCAACGTTACTAGGCTTGAACAAGCTATGGAAGCTTAATCAATCTAGGGAGGATCTCAGGACAATCGCGGAGTCTATAGGGTCAGATGTACCTTTCTTCTTGGATGGTGGAGTAGCGATCGTTTCTGGACGAGGTGAGCAAGTTAGACAACTGCCACCTACTGGTGTGGATTGGGCTGTCATCCTGACTCCTCCAACACAACTCTATAACAAAACGGCGGCAGTTTACGGCGCCGTAACTCCCTCAAACTACTCGGCGGGTGCACTCACTCGCAAGCTTGGAGCGAGGATCCACAGCAAGGGTGACATACCTCCTCAATTTCTTTTCAACGCGTTCGATCTTGTAGCCCAAGGAGTTTTTCCGAATCTGGACCGCTATTGGCGTATATTCGAAGGTGTTGGGGCTCGAGAAATACATGTCTGTGGAGCAGGGCCGTCCTTGTTTGCTCCGGTATCTAACCAACAGTATGGGACTGCGATAGAGCTAATGCTTCGTCACCAACATGGTCTCGTAGCACACCTCGTTTCGTTCTGGAGCCCTCAGCAAGGCATCATTTAGTGACATCAGTCCTCATTGGGGCCATCAGTGGCTTCGTTATGCTACTAATCTTCCTGATGGTTACTCCATTAATTATCTTTTCTCTTGTGAGAGACCAGTCCCATTGGTCCAACAAAGTCATCCGACGAGCGAAACCAATAACTTTAATGTTGTTGCTAGTCTTACTCGCGTATCCGATTTGTGGAGGTGTTGGAATTGTACTTAGTTTTATGTATGACTCAGCCAACAGTGACAACAACTACAGGAATCTGATACCCACGATCCTCTTGATAATTGCACTGCTATCCAGCATAACTTTTGCCATACTTTTCCGTCGGGTAGCTATCGGATTTGCTTTTATTTTGATCGCTTTCGTTGTCATATATGGATGGCTTTTGCCGTTGCTTCTTGATTTATCACGACGTTAGTTGTCCCTCAAAACAGTTCAGAACCAGTGTTATATACTACGCGGGCTTTTCACCCTTATTTTCACTATGAATGGAGTCGCGCATGGATATGAGTAGCCTCCTTGAATCTCCCAGTATTACGACAGTCGCAACCGGCTTCAAGTTCACCGAGGGGCCTGTTTGGCATCCTGACGGCTATTTACTGTTTACTGAAATCGGTGACCCATGGCAAATATGGCGGGTCATACCTGGTCAACCCAAGGAACTTTATCGCGATAACACCAACCGTGCGACTGGCCTGACTCTCGATCTGAATGGAGACCTCATTGCGTGTGAGCAAATGTCACGATCGGTAACCAAGATGGACCCATCCGGCACAATCTCATCTATCGCAACGCACTACGAGGGTCAACGGTTGAACCGGCCTAACGACGTCGTCGGACGTAGCGATGGAAACTTGTACTTCAGCAATCGAGGTGCTGGAAGCTGGGAGGACGAGACTGATATCGAAGAGAACGGGGTCTACCGTATATCCCCAGGGGGCGAGGTTCACCAAGAAATTTACCCTTTCGAGGATCCGAACGGACTGGCAATCTCACCCGACGAGAAGATTTATTATCAAATTAACACCCGCCCCTCGGCACATATTGACGCATTCGACATTGCAGACGATGGGTCACTCTCAAACATGCGTCGTCTTTTCACTTTCCCAAAATCCGATAAGCCCGGTTTCCCCGATGGTATGAAAATCGATATTGAAGGCCGTATATATGTTTCTGGACCAGGTGGACTCTGGGTACTAACCGCAAATGGAGATAAGTTAGGGGTTATAGAGTTCCCTGAGCAAGTGATCAACATGGGGTGGGGCGAAACAGATAATCAAACACTCTTTGTAGCAGCTATGACCTCAATTTATTCGATCCGTCTTAGAACACCGGGTACATCAATACCACTTAGCCTATAATCCCCCCATCGGAGAAAATTAGTGCAGCAACCTCCCCAAGGCGCTTGGAGCGGCCATGACCAGATGAAGCCAGCTGCGGAGTACGACATCCGCTACGGCCACAACTTGGTGACAGACACTAGTTCGAATTGGCGGGACTACATTGCTGTTACCTCACCAACAGCGTTTAGCAAGGTTAAACCCATACTAGCTCAGCTACCGAAAGCCACCAGCTTCCCAGAAGCGATGGACTTCGAATACTTAGAAGGACTCACTCAGGACTTGCCTAATGCAAGCATGGTTGTAGGTATAGGTGGTGGGCTCGCTCTTGACGCAGCAAAGTACGTCGCTCTCAGGAAACAACTCCCACTGGTTCTTGTCCCCACGATTGTGTCCACGGGCGCGATTATCCACAGCGTCTTTGCGAAATGGGAGGGCCGGAATCTCGGAGATGCCGCTGAATGGCCTTGGATCGACCCTGAATACGTGTTGGTCGACTACGACGTCGTTCTATCTGCTCCATCCAATTTAAATATCGCTGGCATTGGTGACGTTCTGTGTACTTACTCCACAGTCTGTGAATGGAAACGCCATACAAGACTGGGTAATGGAGAGCCTTATGACCCGAAACAAGCCGTCAGCATGTTTGACCATCATAAGGAGATAATAGAAAAGTTTCCGAAAACCTTGGATCAAAAGGGACAACTCACCGTAGAGAGTGTCGATGTAATAATGAAAGCGGTTCAAGACCGAGACGAACGCAATTTGCGGCATCCGAATGCTCCAGCTGGTGACCATTCCTTCATAGTTGCAGTGGAGTTGGCGAACGACCGAAGCTGGGTGCACGGAGAATTAGCTGCTCTTGGAGCGGTCATAATTGCGTGGCAGACCGGTGAAAAAACCAGCGAATTCATCGCTGATCTAGATAGGTGTAAAGTTCGCTGGAGGCCCCTCGCTATGGGTATGAAAGCCGATGAATTACATAGGGGCCTGCGTGAGTGCATTAGTTACATGGGGGACACTTCTCGTGGACGCGACATGCACTCAGTTCTCAGGGAAGAGCCCGTCGTGGACGAACGTTTTGAAGATCTTTGGGCATGGCGAGAAACCTTATAGTTAATAGCTAACGAATAACCCGGTATCACAGCCTACATTATGTCGATCCCAATGTCTGATCGATCATCCTAAAAGCCGAGGTGAATATGAAAATAACGGACTTGAAATCATTCATCTACTGGGGCCCTTTACGAAATATTTTCATGGTGAAGGTTGAGACCGACAACGGGTTGTACGGATGGGGCGAGGCCGGTGTTGCAAGTCGTGAACTAGCGCTCAAAGGAGCCGTAGACCATTTTCGAGAGTTTCTCATTGGAAAGGATCCCAGACGCATCGGAGCCCTTTGGCAAGAAATGTATCGCGGACAATATTTTGAAAACGGCCGCATCCTTACGGGTGCTATCTCTGCGATTGACATCGCGCTGTATGACATTAAAGGTAAGTCCCTCGGAGTTCCTGTTTACGAGTTACTCGGAGGTACACATCGAGATTATATTCCCTGCTTTGCCACCTCGACGGTTGACCTGGGTCCAGGGGTTGTAGAGGACGCTAAAAACCTGTTCGAACGTGGCTGGAACGTGATTCGCCTTCGCCCTGCCATGATAAAAGACGGTGTAGATACCTTAACATTCGAACCCCGAGAATCTATTGCCGCAAGTGCTGAATGGCTGATCAATGTTCGGGAAGAACTGGGCCGCGAGGTGGTGTTGGGTATCGACTACCATCATCGACTTAGCGTGGCAGAGGCAGCATCCTTCGGGCAGATGATGCCTAAACACACCTTGGATTTCTTGGAGGAACCTATCCGTGCCGAAACTCCTTCAGCATACAGAGAACTCCGTAGAATGATCGATATCCCCTTTGCCATCGGAGAGGAATTTTCAAGTAAATGGACGTTCGTACCTTACATAGAGGAAGGGATCAGTAACTACTGCCGCCTCGACATCTGTAACGTAGGGGGCTTCACAGAAGCAATGAAGGTCGCTGGGTGGGCTGAAACGCACTACATTGACCTCATGCCACACAACCCACTCGGACCAATTTCAACTATGGCGAACCTACATCTGGCTGCTGCCTCACCAAACTACGCCTGGCTTGAGGACATGAGTGAAGAAACCGTCTTTGATCCCTCCGCATTTCCAGGCAAGCCAGTGCTTGACGGTAATAAATATCTTCTACCAACTGAACCCGGGATGGGTATTGAGTTTAATGAAGATTTGGCAAGCGATGAATTCCATTTCTGGGAAGCTCCACACTGGAGAAAACGCGACGGTTCATATACGAATTGGTAAGGTTAGACCGTAAGGTCCCCCAGAGATACTCCAACATTGTCACCTACAAAAATCGTATCCGCTGATAGTGCATCCCCTCTGGAAGAGGTTTGGGTTGCAATCGATGTTGAAACAACCGGACTAGACCCAGGTCAAGACAAGATTATTGAGGTGGCAGCTGTCAAATTTCAGGGCAACGACACCATAGATACATTCCAATCATTCGTTAATCCCAATACCACCCTGAGCCCGTTCATACGTCGATTTACAGGCATCTCCCAAGCAGAGGTTGACCACGCTCCTGAATTCCAAGTCGTCGGATCCGATCTGGTGCTGTTCATTGGTCCGGCTCCCCTTGTAGGTCACAATATCCGTTTCGATTTGAACTTTCTTGAGAGTCATGGGCTGGCCTTCAAAAACGCTCGCGCTGATACCTTGGAACTTGCGCACATCCTTATGCCTGAGATTAAGGAGTATGGCCTCAAAAAGCTGGCCGAAGCTTTAAAGGTCAGTCAACCAAGGCCTCACAGGGCTCTAGACGACGCCGGGGCAACGAAGGACATATTTTTACAGCTGCTCGAGCGGGCGATGGACATGGATGAGTCAACCCTAAAAGAATTAAATCGGTTGGCATCATTCTCCTCACAATGGCCAGCCAGTTATGTCCTGCGCAAACTTGTACAAACGAAAGTAGGATCCCGTGCAAAGCCATCGTTAGACGCGCCCACGGTAGACCTGCAAGAACTGGCTACGATTCGACGCCAGGAAACCCAAGATTCCCCGCAAGCATCCACTCAAAACTATGACCTGAGTCTGTTGCGTAACAGACTAAAAACTGAGAGGCCGTTACGAGCTAACCAAAAGAGAAAAAATATCGATTCTCGACTGGTCGAAGATCTACTTCAAAAGAATGGCCCTCTGTCGGACCAAATGGAGGGATTTGAGCAACGTAACGAACAAGTCGAGATGGCTTTAGCTGTCACCAAGACACTCAATGAGAATGGCCGACTCATCGTGGAGGCAGGAACAGGAGTAGGTAAATCCTTGGCGTACTTACTGCCAGCCGCTCTCTACGCAGCCAAGAACAACAAAAGGGTTGTCGTTTCTACTAACACTATCAATCTCCAAGAGCAGTTGATGTCGAAGGACATCCCTACAGTTGTAGACGCACTAGGGGACACCGAAGGTTTCCGAAAGGAGGAGTTTAAATATACGCTACTCAAGGGCCGCTCGAATTACCTGTGTCTCAAGAGGTGGTCTCTTATGCAATCTGCAAGTGATCTCAGTGAAGAAGAGGTCAAACTTGTAGCCAAAATATTTGTCTGGTTATCCAAAACATGCAACGGTGATCGGAGCGAAATTACCTTAGGCAGGAGAGGGCCGGAAGCTGTATGGGGTCGTTTATCTGCTCAGGGAGCCTCAGATTGCACAGGCCTCAATAGCGCCTGCTTCCTTCGCACAGCTCGAGGCAGGGCTCTCGAGGCACACCTAGTCGTCGTGAATCACGCACTCCTAATGACGGACTTGGTCGCTGGCGGCACCCTTATCCCTGAGCATGACGTCTTAATTATTGATGAAGCCCACCACTTAGAAGAGGAAGCTACCAAACAACTGGGCTTTCAGGTCAGCCAGACATCCGTTAACGAAGACCTTCAAACGCTCGGAAATCTAGTGAATACGATAGCATCCGTGGTGGGGAGGTCATTAGCGGTCGAAACCAGGAAACAGACCGTGCAAGAAACAGGAGACAAAATAGTAACCCTCCTGCCATCGGTCCGAGAAAGGTTGGGCGGCTTTTTCGGTACCGTCAGCACATTCTTGTATGAGAGAGAAGAAGTAGATCGCACAGTGCGAGTGAGCGCAGCAGTTCGGGAATCCGCGCGCTGGCCTGACTTCGCACTGCACACCGAAAACCTCACCTCTATTTTAGCCGATTTACTCAACACAATTTCGGATCTAAACATAGCGTTGCAGGACCTCGAACACGCTGAGATTCACAACTACGAGGGACTGCTAATGGAACTTAACAGTTCTGTGAAAACTATCAACACAACCAAAGAGCATGTTCTGGAGTTTGGTAATAATCCCAAAGAGGACGGCATATATTGGCTGGATCGCAACCAACGCAGTGCAGACATTTCACTACATTCCGCACCCCTTCACGTTGGTTCGCACCTGATGACACACCTCTACGAGCGCAAGGAGTGTACGATCTTGACAAGCGCGACAGTCAGCGCAAACAGCACGTTCAACCACATTCGTGAACGGGTTGGTTTAGATGATGCAGATGAGCTTCTTTTAGGGTCACCATTTGACTACCCTACGTCGGCGTTACTTTGCGTTCCCACAGATATACCAGAGCCAACGGTATGGGAGTACCGTCATGAGACGCAGAAGGCAATAATCGACGCTGCTGTAGCTGCCAGTGGCCGTACTATGGTCCTGTTTACCTCCTACACATCATTGAACGAAACCGCGCGCGCAATACGAGGCTCGTTACAATCTCATGATCTCGACCTCCTTGCTCAGGGCACCGACGGCACCCCCCACCAGATACTAGGCCGCTTCCTGGAAAACCCCAGATCCGTCATTCTGGGAACATCTAGTTTCTGGGAAGGTGTGGACATAGCAGGGGACTCACTTCTGGTCCTTGTAGTCATGCGTCTCCCATTCTCAGTACCATCGGACCCCATTTTCGAAGCACGTTCGGAGCTTTACGAAAATCCTTTCACTGAATATGCTGTCCCCCAGGCTGTCCTCCGCCTACGCCAGGGTTTCGGTCGTCTAATCCGTACGAAACTAGACCGTGGTGTTGTAGTAATCTTGGATAAGAGAATTGTTGCGCGTAGGTACGGACGGAGGTTCATCGACTCGTTGCCACCAGCAAGTCGTAAAAAAGTCCTAACCAACGATATCGGGGCCACAATCGGCGACTGGCTCAACAAATAGAACCCCGCGATTACCCCACAAGTTCAGTCAAGTTCCATCTTATAGGCCATAACCACAAAGTCGGCACGTGGTTCAAAATCGTACTTGGGTATACGTTGGAACCCAAGAGCCTCATACATCTGCTGCGCCCTAGTCATGAGAGGAGTGGTATGCAAAGCAATTGCCATAGCATCTTGTTTCTTCGAACGATCTATACATTCTTCAATCAACGCCTTACCAATGCCACGCGTTCTTTTGTCCGGCCTAACGGCGACTAGTCGGACCCCTGTCCATTCCTGGGGCCATCGCGATTCCACTCGCTTCATGTAAGTAGGATAGAAAGTCGCAGATCCTACAATTACATTACCTTCAACGGCTACGATCAATTCGGACTCAACTGTACGGCTACGGACATCCTGCATACTAGTGGAGTACTTTGTCCAATCGTCACAGGGCATTTGATGTTGGTACTCTCGGTACGCCGTTAGAATCAACCCCGAGACGTTGTCGTATTCCAAAGGATCGGCGTCACGGATAGTAAGTTTGGAACCCATATTTGAGTATTGGGACATTGATGGTAGCATGGGTATCTAAGTACTCTTAAGACACACATGAAAAAGGAGTCCGGGCTTGAATATTCTGAGATATGAACTTAGTAACAAAATCGCCTACGGTGTATTGGAGAATGACAACTCCATTAGGTCTATATCTGGATCACCTTTCAGTGATTTTTCGATTGGGGATCAAGTTGCCGAGTTAGGTGATGTTCGAGTGCTCCCTCCAGTAAAGCCACAAAAGATCATCGGCGTAGGCCTGAACTATGTCAAACACATTGAAGAAGTTGGACTGACTAGGCCTGCCTTCCCAATGCTGTTCATGAAGCCTCACACTGGCATCATAGGACAAGGTGACAACATAGTTCTCCCAAAGGAAACGAAACAGACTGAATACGAAGTCGAAATGACCATCGTTATTGGCAAGCCCGCACGGCGCGTTTCAATGGATGACGCCCTAGACTATGTATTAGGTTACACCTGCGGTAACGATGTCAGCGAGCGCAGCATCCAGATGCCGGAAATGAAAATGGGCGCTATGTTGATCGGTAAAGGGTTTGACACTTTCTGCCCTATTGGCCCGACAATCGCAACAGATCTCGACCCTGACAACCTACATGTGGAAACTCGTTTGAACGGCGAAGTACGACAGAACGATAACACCTCCGACATGCTCTTCGGCAGCTCCCATCTGGTTTCGTACATTTCGCAAGCCATGACCCTAATGCCAGGAGATATCATACTTACTGGCACTCCATCAGGCGTAGCGCCCATGAACCCAGGGGATACAGTAGAGGTAGAGGTGGAAGGTGTAGGGACACTGCGAAACCCATTGGTTGCGGAAAAGTAACCCCACTGCAAATCGACACCCCTACTCGAATGTAAGTATGTAACTAAGATATAGAGGCTGTACTGGTTAAGGCTTGCTCAAAACAAGTGGTGTGCTCAATTAATGTAGTTGAAGGCTAATGAAACATATTCGTGATTTTTTGTACAAATACGGTATAATGACCGGTGGCTTTGCGATGAAATTCGCGGCTAGCTTTAGTGAGGTCAATGGATGAAAGTACGTGAAACAAACCTTGCGACAGTAACGTTTGAACTGGATGTCTACGCCGAGACTGAACCTGATTTTGTCGACATAACTGACCGTGTCGTTGATGCAGTTAACCAGTCCGGTATAAATAATGGCTTCGTGATAGTTTTTTCCAAACACACGACAGCAGCCATAATTATCCAAGAGCACGAACCGTTACTGTTAGAAGACTTGGGAAACACCCTGGAACGGATCGCACCGAAGAACGTTGACTACAGGCACAACGATTTCAACGTTCGTACCGTTCACATGCATGAGGATGAGTGCCCTAATGGCCACTCCCACTGTCGACACATGATGCTTGGAACGAGTGAGAATATACCAATTATTGACGGTGCCCTTCCTTTTGGGAAGTGGCAACGTATATTCATGGTTGAGCTTGATCAAGAAGCTGAACAGCCTCGCAAAATCCTTGTCCAAGTTGTGGGTGCTTGACAAAGAAGGTCCGTGGACCTTAGCAGCGGAAATCAGTCTTACCTAACCACTCCCTGGATTATTGAAGGGGATTCATGGCGACCTCAAAGGAGTTAGCCGAGGCATACCAGCACTGCGGCCGAATAACAAAAGCGGCGGCAACTAGCTTCTACTACGCATTCAAAACGTTGCCTTCCGTCAAACGCAACGCGATATATGCTACCTACGCTTTCTGCCGAATTAGTGATGACATTGCTGATGAAGAGATGCCTCTAATTGAAAAAAAGCGCTTACTTCATGAATTGCGGGCTAGTCTCTTCTCCGAACCAAAAGAACCAATTAACGTTGCTGTTACCGACACGATCACCCAGTATGACATCCCCGCTGATCTGTTCGAACAAGTTGTTGACGGCGTCGAGATGGACTTGAATATCCACGAATACGAGACCTACGATGATCTACGCAAGTACTGTTACCTCGTAGCATCCGTGCCTGGTTTGATCTGCCTTGAGATATTTGGTTACAACGATCACCCGAAAGCTCACAAGTACGCTGTTGACCTCGGTTACGCTATGCAGCTCACTAATATCCTCCGGGACGTCAAGGAAGACGTGGACCTAGGTAGGATTTACATCCCTCAATCAGAAATGCAACGGTTTGGTTACAGAAAAGAGGACTTGATATCTGGCATCGTCAATCAAGCGTTCCGGGACCTTATGAATTTCCAGATAGAGCGTGCTCGATATTATTTTGCTAGCGGGGTCAACCTGCTACCACTGCTTGATCAGGATTCTCGGACTTGTCCAGCAGTACTGATTGAAGTGTACAGTGGCATCCTAGACCGTATCGAAAAGTATGACTATGACATCTTTTCACGCAGAATATCGCTAACTACATGGGAGAAACTGATCATAGTGCTCAAACTGTGGATCCCCAACATTGGTCCCCAACTGCTTGGATGGCTCCGACTCTCCTAACTATGAAGAAGTTCATTGTTTCACTGAGGATGGCGTCTCGTTAACAACAACTCCCCATCTCTCTGATCAGGATTGGGGAAGAATCTAAAATCCTAGTCACTGATGAAGAGCTCTGTCCTATCACTATATCGGTGAGGTGCTTAATATCGGACTTGCCCATTACGGGTAATACTTGGTAACGTCCGGGGAAGTTTAACTATTAGATAACCAAATTACCTCAATGTTGGGTCCCAATCTGTAACGCTTCATGGTACTTGGAGTAGAAGGATGTCGGAATTCACCATATGGATAATAATTGGATTCATTAGCGGATCTGTACCATGGGCGCTAATCGTTGGCAGACTACTTGGACGGAATGATATCCGCGGTGTTGGTGATGGGAATCCAGGCGCTACGAACGCTTGGAAATCAGGCGGATGGGTACCTGGCATACTTTCAATGGCTCTGGAAGTGGGTAAGGGGCTGATACCTGTCTACATAGCCATTCGTTACCTAGATCTCACTTCAGACACCACAGTACAACTGGGCCTAGCGCTAATAGCAATTGCACCGGTAATTGGTCATGCGTGGTCACCTTTCCTAAGATTTAAGGGAGGGAAAGCATTAGCAGCGTCTTGGGGATCTTGGATAGGTATAACCGATGGAGATGCCTTGCTAGTAGGATGTATTTTGTTGGCAATAATGCATGCACTGCAGAAAAATCACGCCGTAACTGTCACTGCCTGCCTAGTGGGGTTTTTCCTCGTCTTTCTTCCCACGCACCAACTAGGGATGTGCATAGCATCACTCTGGTTGATGAACATTATGATCGTCATCTACAAGCATCGACATGAGTATTCCAAAGGAATCATTACTCGTAATTGGATCATAAATATCGTCGGTAAATCTATATGATATCTGCCTCAGAAATTCCTCATTATATCGTTATAATATCGGCAGTATATTTTTTAATTATAACTGTGGTCAACATTCGTTTTATTGAGTACTTAATAGACCCGAATAAGAAATGGATCAATGAACCTTCTAAGGATTTAGTTTCTGTTCTCGTCCCAGCTCGTAATGAAGAAGACGGAATTAGTGATTGTCTCCACGCTCTTAGTATTCAAACATACGATCCGTTAGAGATTCTCATTCTGGATGATCGCTCAACTGATCAAACTGCCGAGATCATAAAATCTTTCGCCGACTCCGATCCACGTATAAAGATGATTAGGGGTTCCGAACCCCCAGAGGGATGGCTTGGGAAACACTGGGCTTGCGATCAGTTGTACCAACAAGCAAACGGAGATTTACTACTATTCATGGATGCTGACACCATCTTGTCTGATGGAACAGTAACAGCCTCTGTACATGAATCTAACATAAGGCAAGCTGACCTTTTGACTGTTATGCCTCAGCGGATTGCTACCTGTATAACAGAGCGCCTTATGTTCCCCTTCTTGGACTGGATCCTTTTCTCTGGGATGCCTATGGCCTACGCGCACCGCAGTAGCAATCAATATCTATCCGCCGCCTTTGGTCAATTTATGCTTTTTAGACGTGATGCCTATACACGTACTGGCGGTCATGCTGAAATTCGAAGCAACCCCTTAGATGACTTTACACTTGGCCGGATAATCAAGAGGCTTGGATTAACGTGGGTTCTGTATCAGGGCACCGAGTCGGTGCAAACCCTAGGATACAAGGGAGATATAGAGGCATTCAGAGGAATCTCACGCAGCGTTTTTCCTGCTATAAACTATAGAGTCAGTGTGTTTATTTTGTTCTCTGTAATCCTTACTTCACTTAGTTTTCTACCACTTGCAACCCTTGTGGCCAGTGTACTGTTAAATCAACAGGCCACAGAACTCTTGGTATTGTCCACAATGTCATTAGGCATGATCATAATCTCTTGGGGCATCGTGTGCCGGAAATTCAAACACAGTATCCTAACAGTCCTCTTCTATCCTCTATCAGTGGCGGTTATTATTGTTCTAGCTTGGCACTCTTTTTTCACATATACCTTTGGGGTAGCAGACTGGAAGAGTCGTAGAATACTTGGCAAGAAAACACGGTTATAGCACTTATTTAGGGAATCGGGGTCGTAGGGACACAAACCTACCAATCTCTTAATCGACGTCCGTGGCACGGACACTCGAACCATCCACGGCATCCGATACCGCGTACCCCATGTCCTGAAGCTGGTCGCGCAGAAGATCCGCTGTATCCCAGTCCTTCCTCTGTCGTGCTACCTGGCGTTCTGCAATTAATTCAGCAACGTTCTGGGGTAGTGGCGTGTCTACCGGTATCTCGCTAGCAGCCACCACAGAATTCCATATGTTAGATAGAATCCCTTCCTCTTGCATAGGAAGGTTAAGAGAGCCAAGTTCTCCTAGTGGAATTTCAGAGTTCTGTTCAAAAACTCTTTCATCTCCATCATTTATTATAGTGACCGTTCCCTTCCCGATAACCCGACATATCAGTTTCGAGAAATCAAAGGTGAGGCTAGTATGTTCATCTATCCCCACAAGTGCGGTTCCACTAGGCAGTGTAGCTAATAGAGCTTCCAGCCTGGGTTTACCAATGTAGCAACGGCTCGTATCTAGCTTAGTTCCGCCTTCTGTGTTATTCCAATGCGTCACAAATGCAGCGCTGATACCTAGTTCCCCGAGTAGATCAAGACCCTGAATCCAATGCGGATCCTCACCAACTTTGTAGATTTCGTATACCGGTAGAACTTTGAGCCCAATCGCAATTGCTGCGCTACTAGAAAAGGCAAGGCAAGCGCCTAGCCGATGACGGGCTCGTATAATTTCCCACGCCAAGCTCCCAGTCAGATGACGAACAGTGTAACTAGGACTACCTGGCCCCATAAAGATATAATTCGCATTGAGCAATGGTCGTAAAATATCGAAGTTGTTGGTCCCAAACTCTGTGTCATTTCGCCGCGCAGGAACGACTGTAACGTTTGGTTTATAGTTCTGAAGTCGGTGCTCAATGAAGCCTGCTACTCTACCCGCAACGTCTGATGAGTTGAGTTCGAAACCTGCGGGGGTCTCCATTATGGCAACGTTAACTGGCGGAGGGAGAGTCTGAAAGGAGCTTTCATAAAAGACGCGCCCTCCCGGAGCAGTCTCACCCGACCCCATCAAGGTTATAAGTCCAGGAATATACACAGCGATTTCTCGATTAACAGAATCATACCATTGGTTTCCAGCAGTGGCTTTGTTTGACGTAGAGCGCACGAGATATTACGTTTTCCAAGAACAAATAAAGGAGTACAGACCGTGCTAAGAAAAGAAGGTCGCCTGGACAGTGAACTACGCCCCACCGTGATCACCAAAAACGTGCAGGAATTCGCTGAAGGATCTGTCATGATCTCTACCGGGAAGACCCAGGTCTTGTGCGCAGTCAGTGTAGTAGAGGGAGTCCCTCGATTCCTAGAAGGTGCCGGACGTGGGTGGGTAACGGCTGAATACGCTATGCTCCCTCGTGCAACAACCTCCCGCAACAAACGTGAAGGGAGAGACGGTGCTCTCAAGGGGAGGACCCAAGAGATTCAGCGACTCATTGGTCGATCTCTGAGAGCAGCAGTGGATACAGTAGGCCTCGGAGAGCGGACACTGACGGTGGACTGCGATGTCATAGTAGCAGACGGAGGAACGCGGACAGCCTCGATAACAGGCGCATATGTGGCCGTAAACCTCGCACTGCGTAACCTTGTGAACCAAGGGATATTGAAAGAACTACCGATCACGGTAGCCGTGGCATCAACGAGTGTCGGAATTCTAGATGGCATGCCGTTGCTTGATTTGGATTACGATGAGGACTCCGCCGCCGATGTGGATTTCAACGTTGTCATGACAAATAGCGGAGACCTGATAGAGGTACAGGGAACCGCCGAAGGCCGCGCCTTTTCTCGTGAGGCGCTAGATCAAGTACTTGATCTAGCAGAGATGGGAATTACTGACCTCTTTCAGATTCAGCAGGAAGCCTTATCCAGTTGAAACCCAGCATCTCTACTCTCTACACATAGCCGAGGTTACCTCGGCTATTAAATTTGCCTTGGCAACATGTTTGAAAAAGTAACCGCGCAGATGGTTGCGATCCCCTAATGACCACTAACCCCCGGGAATGTGACCGTCCGTAAACGAAATATCCCATCTTCCACCTTGAGGTGTGGTGGCGGAGAGTGTGGGATTCGAACCCACGGTCCCCTTGCGAGGACACACGATTTCCAGTCGTGCCCAATCGGCCGCTCTGGCAACTCTCCGCTATTCGGAAGAATCGCATCGCGATGCGATTCTTCGTCTATGGCGGAGAGAGTGGGATTCGAACCCACGATGAGGTTGCCCCCATACCGGTTTTCGAGACCGGCGCCTTAAACCGCTCGGCCATCTCTCCGCATTTTCGGTCCCGAATTATACCATGCAAGTGGTCTTCAACCGCCATTGACCAGTCTACCACGCGGCCCCTATACTGCCCCATTCAGGGAACGATCAAAAAAGAGGCGATGAATATCACCATAGTGCTCTGACTTACCAAGCTCGTGCTTGTGGGAGGGGGTAAATCAAAGTGTTTGTCCCACCGGGCTAAACAGAGCCAACCATCTTCCTGGAGACTGAAATGGAACGACCCCAGCGTACAATTTATTTTAATGATGCCAGGCATTTTTTCCTGTTCGTATTCGAGCCACCAATGACCATAGAAGACGCATGGCGACCTGTCGACGAGGTTGCAGGAACCGGAGTCAATACGCTTGTTTATGGCATTGCAAGGGCAGACGGGCTGTTCTTTCCGACGAAGACCGGTAAATTATTTTGCAGCCATCTCGACGATATAGAAAACTCAATCTACTGGAAGGTTCGGGAAAACATTCTTTCTTTACAGGAACGTGGTCTTGATTTACTCCAGGTCCTCGCAGACCGTGCACATGAGAAACGTATGGAGTTCTTTACAAGTTTCCGCATGGGCACATATGAGGGAGTTGGCAGTCCTTCATCTGACCCGAACGTAGGAGGCAGAGGCCTCGCCGATCCAGATGCACGTGAGAAACAATACCGGGTGTTCGAAGAAATCGCGACCTACAACATCGAGGGCATTGAACTCGACTTTGGTGGTAGCCCTGGGGGTATGCCACCTGTGCTCGTGGAGGATGACATATCCACACATAGTTCAGTGTTGACCGATCACGTCCGCCGCATTTCTGAAATGGTTCGTCTGCAAGGTAAGCAAGTTGGGCTACGAATCCCTTGCGTAGAGAAAGTATGTGATTCCCAAGGATTTGAGATTCGAACTTGGTTACAAGAAGGGCTAATCGATTACGTTGTGCCTATGATGTATGCGAATCTCCGGATTGATACTCAGATGCCGATTGGGTGGATTGTGGAAGCATCCAACGATGCTGATGTACCCGTCTACGGTATGCTTCAGCCCTTTTTCGAAGACGGTTATCCCAACCACGGTTATTACGAACACTTCACTCCTGAATTAATGCGAGCCGCGGCGTCCAATTTCCTGACAAAAGGAGTAGACGGTCTTTATACATGGTTCCTCGACTGGCCACTAGGCTCTGCGGAGCGCGCTATGCTCACGGAGATCGCTGATCCTAGCTTGATGATCGAAGCCGATAAACAATATCGCTTGCCGCGTCGCGAACAGCGGTCCGCTGAGTTCGGTTACGGCGCGACGCTCCCAATCGATATCCCCAAGGCAGATACAAAGGATCGGCGGAAAATCCCAATTCAAATCTCAGATGACCCTGTTGGTAATTCGAATCGAATCCAGAAAATAACTCTTCGAATACGTATTCGCAATACTGTAAGCGCTGACAGGTACTCCATTCTACTTAATGGTCAGTCGCTGAGCGAAGAACCAACACGTAGGACCTCAGGTGCTTTCGTCCGGATCCCTGTCTCTCCACATCGGATCGAACACTACAGCTCACAATGGCTAGAAATCGATCTGAACTCCGTACGGCCTACACAAGGATCTAATGTAATCGAGATATCGCTGGATAACAGGCCTCCGAAACTAAGCGGTGGTGTCACCATAGACGACCTAGAAATCAATATCGAGTACGACCAGTTTGGGTAATACCTGTGGAAAATAGACTGCTAGTGGGTGTACTACTTTGAATTCGCGAATACGTGATCGATAGACCTATACCGAAGGAGCTAAAACCGCCAAGGTTTCGACATGGTGGGTCTGCGGAAACATGTCAATAGGCGAGACAGTTTGAACCTGTAATCCCCCACGTACGAGGATATCTAGGTCACGACCTAAAGCAGTAGGATCGCAGGAAACGTATACAGTGCGGTCTGGTAACCAGTGAAGGACCTCATCAATCGTAGCAGGATGACACCCGGAGCGTGGTGGGTCCAAGACAACTGCGTCAGGACGTGTGTTGAGCGTACGTAGTACTTCCTCCGTTTTGCCCAACTGGAACTCTATATTATGAATCCCTTCCGCGTTTATTTTTGCATCCTTAACTGCACTGTCTGATTCCTCAATAGCAATGACTCGAGACGCGGAATCCGCGAGTAAGATCGCGAAGGTTCCGACACCCGCATAGGCATCAACTATAGTCTCATCCCCTCTCAGATCGAGCGATTCCCGCACCAGCGAACCTAACACTTCAGCTTGACTTGTATTTACTTGGAAGAACGACGGTGATCCTATTTTGAACATGTGGTTCGAGAGAAGTTCACTGTAGTGCGTTTGGCCCGAATCAAACGAGATCTCTGTATTATCAAGTTTGGGTTGTACAAGCCATTGATCAGTGTTGACACCATAGCGAATTGATAGCTGGCTGGTCTCCTGGGCTCGGCCAGCGAGTTTACTTAACAGCCTGTTTATCCCTGCAGTCATTAGCAAACATCTGTCAATCTCGACAAACTGGCGCGTGATTCGATTGACAAATCCGGGTGTACCACTCTTCCGCACAGTGAAACGCGCGTGGTTGCGATAACCATACAGATCAGAAGTGCCAATCGTCTCGTCAACATTGACCTCTCTTAGGGAAGGGTACATCCCTAATTCGCGGACGACGTACTCTCTTTTCAGTACCAACTGATAATCATAGCCAATATGCTCCCACTGACAGCCGGTGCATTTCCCAAAATAGGCACACGGAGGTTTTACTCGATGCTGGGAAGGTTTAATTACTTCTGACACTATCCCAGAAATCATCTGCTTACGGCGGCGTCGATATCTGACGATCCTTACCTGGACTTCTTCACCAGGAATGCCTCCAAAAACGTTGATGCTTTGGTCTTCAAAATTGGCAGTGCAATCGCCCATAGGACCAATCTGCTCATTAAGAGTAACGAGCGCATACTCTTCAGAATCCTGGCGGTGCATCTGGTTCAACATACGAAGACATTCACTTAAAAAGTAACTTGGATGAAGCTGGCTTTTAGAGCTTTACAAGGTCATCTTTTACTCGTTTTGCCATCTGGTCCATGTAGGCATCACGTCCCATTTGGGGTTTTTTGTACTCCATACGTCCCTGATGCGGGATCATCCGAAGACCGCGATCTTCAAGCGGGAACTGGACTGCCGTATGACCTCTACGATGCGACTCACGGATGCCAATTGCCATCTCCAATACTTTACGTCCATTGTCTCCACTTCCGGGTGGGTCAAGTCCTTGCTCCAAGTAGTCGACAAAAACTTTAACGGAGGCTACCTGCCTGTCACCTGGCCACTGCCAACCATCAGATTCATAAATTATGTCCCTTTTGCCTGGGGTTGTACCTTCTCGACCTCTAATTGAACTTTCAGGGAATACGCCCGTAACCTCTTGCAGCGTCTCCCATGATGAAACCCCAGTTGCGGGAGATTTGTACATACGAATGACATCGTTACTGTTCCGGAGCACCCCGTGTGTTCCGTTTACCACAAATCCGCGCCCTCTCGCATCGTCATCACGGCTCATAAACGCTTCGATCCCGTTAACGAACCGAAAATAACCAGCGCCACCCTGGTCATGGTCTTTCCATGCATCATCTGTGGTCCAACCGATGCACCATGCGATCTCCGCCCAATTAGCGAACATGCGAATGATGCTGAACCGCTGGATAAACCCACCCGATAGTTCGGTCCCACTACCATCATTGTATTGGATACTTAGTACGTCCCCTATCTCGCCAGCGTCAACCATCTCTTTCGCTTTCTGGTAGGCAGGCAGATTCAAATCAAGGTCACCCGCGCCAACCTTGACTCCATTTGCTTTACAGACGTTCACTGCACGGTCAGCCTCTTCGAGGGTTGCAGCAAACGGCTTCTCACAAAGAATACCTTTAACTCCAGATTCGGCACAGCCAATCACAACGCCTGGATTCGGTCGAACCGGCAGAATTGGCGCAGCGATATCAATGTCTTCCTTTGCGAGCATCTCCTTGTAATCAGTGTACCCCCGAACACCGAAGCGTTTACAGAAGATTTCAAGATTCTCCTCATCTGTATCAGCAGCAGCAACAATATGGGTTCGAGGATCAAGGCGATAGGCGCCGGCATGCTGCGCCCCTTTTCGCCCTATTCCTATCATCCCAACCTTGTATTTCGCTTCTTTACCGTCGGTCATAGTTACCTCCGTACAATGCTTACTCTACAATCAACCGTAGTTGTGACGCTAAAGCATTAAACTCAGTCCGGTTCAGTGATTATAGCTCTCACCTCGCTTAAGAGAGATAGAGATCCTTGATAGAACAGCCAATAATCTCGGATATAGATGGCTCATGTCCAGAACACAGGCTATTGGAAACAACTCATGGTCGGCAATTTATGCAACCAACATCAGTCTCATCCATCGGAGACTAAGCAACAGAACCGGGCGCATTACCCCGACTACGACGGCCGCAATAGGAACGGCGACTAATCCAAAAACTGCTCCCCCTAGCACGTCAAGTGGATAGTGAACGCCAACGTACACACGTGAAAAGGCGTATAACGCTGCGAGACTAACTATTACTATCGCAAGACGGCGGTGGAAGAGTCCAACACTACCTGTTATGGCAAATGCGGCAGCAGCGGAATTAGACGGAAAAGAAGAATCCGTTGGCCGATAGAAAAGAAGTTCTACCTCATGATTCAGAAACGGCCGGTCCCGAAAATAGAAGTTGTTGAGCACCTCTATGGAAGAGTTAGCAAGTGCAACAGCAAACACAGCGACTAATATGCCAATTTGGTATCGCTCCCTAGTCTCCAAATCAGTTCCAGCGAACCATAGTGCAAAGAGAATCAATGCCAGTGTGACCGGCACAAGATAGTCACTAGCAATTAGTCGCATAACCTCATCCAATGCAGTAAACTTTCCCGCCCAACCGTTGACCCACAGGAATATTACTTCGTCGAGCTCTCTCACTAGGATCTGATACTCCTAAGCCTAACCAATACTGCCTTGAGATAAGTTGTCCGTCTCAGCGCTTCAAGACCATCAGTAGTATCATCCAGTTCATACATCCTGCGGTTTAAAACCGAGGAAACGACGAACGTAACTAGCGCTGCTGTAATTGCCCCTATTAGGAAAAGGACAAACTGGACATTCCCATCAAGACCACCGAGAGTGTCATTAACGTTGCGTTCTGCGGTGGCGAAGAAGATTAGATATCCAAACAGGACGAGGCTTATCCCGAAGCTATACCCAACGATGGTGTTGCTGAATAGCAGAAGACCTCTAATATCCCCCACCACAGCCGCGATTTGAAGGGTGCCTGCAGCAGCAATGACAACCATAAGGTAATAATCAAAAGCGAAACTTACCAACGGCGTCGAAGTCCCCAACCTTTATTAAGAGACAAAACCGCCTGGTAATTACTTGATCGTGACGGTGGCTGAGCCGGCATTATTAGTTGTGTTAATCTCATCTTTAGTAACGTCCCTGGTTGTTTTAACCAACGCGTTAGCTGTTGCCGTGAGCACCGTGCCAGACGGCAAAGCACCTGTAGCTACCGTGAATGTGATATCTCTTTTTAGGCCTGGCTGAATCGTGGCCACGTTACAGGAGTGAGTCCCACCTTGTGGGTCGCGTGCTGTGGGCACACGACATACTGTCGGGAAGATTTCAACCACCTCTGCTCCTTCAGGCATTGTCACCACTATCGTAACTGATCCCGCTGGAGATTCCCCGAGATTGGCATAGATGATCTTGAAGTTTGCATTCCCTCCAACTGGTACAGTGGCCGGGTCTGCAGACATCGTGACTTCCATGTCGGGGGCACCCGCCAAATCTATCGCGCCTTGCTCACGTGCAATGTATACTCCACCAACGATGATCAGGACGAGCATCAACCCGACGACACCCAATATCATCCACATAGAGCTGCCCATAGCTTAATCCCCCCTACTAACTGGAAGTACCGACAATGATCTCGAAACGCGCAATACGCCCCAGAGAAGCAGGTCGAGTATAGGGATTACATACCTCAGCGTCAAACCCCAATCTACACAGTCTGCCACTCATAATTAACGAAAAAGACTGCACCGCTTCTACCTATGCGTGACACTCCTTTTCATCCTATTCAAGATTATGCGTCAAAGTAGAGCGAAAACTCTAGTGGATGGGGTGCCAGCTTGATTTGGTCCAACTCACGGCTTCGCTTGTAATCAAGCCACTCCTCTATCAGATCGATTGTGAACACACCCCCCACCTGGAGAAAATCGTTGTCTGACTCAAGTGCGTCCAAGGCCTCATCCAACGATGCTGGAACGTGTTTGATCTTGGCCAGTTCTTCCTCCGGCAAGTGATATATATCAGCCTCAAGCGGGTCACCAGGATCAATCTTATTTTGGATACCGTCAAGTCCTGCCATCAACATTGCCGAGAATGCAAGGTAGGGGTTAGCGGATGGATCGGGGCAGCGATACTCAACCCGCTTGGCCGCTGGATTCGCGAAATACATAGGGATACGACAGGCGGCGCTGCGATTCCTGGCAGAGTAAACAAGGTTTACTGGTGCTTCAAAACCCGGAACAAGCCTGCGATATGAATTAGTCGTAGGTGCTGCAAAGGCGAGGAGCGTCGGGGAGTGTTTTAGTAATCCCCCAATGTAGTATTTGAGGGTCTGGCTTATTCCTGCATACCCATCACCTGCAAAGAGGGGCTCACCGTCCTTCCAAATACTCTGGTGAGTATGCATACCGGTTCCATTATCTCCATAGATTGGCTTCGGCATGAAAGTGGCAATCTTTCCATACTCTCGAGCGACATTCTTGACCACATATTTGTAGTTCATGACATTGTCAGCAGTGGTCGTAAGGGAGTCAAAAATGAAGTCAATCTCAGCCTGTCCTGCAGTCGCGACTTCATGGTGATGCTTCTCCACATCGATCCCATAGTTGGCCATTTTTAAGACCATTTCTGAACGCATATCTGTCATGGTGTCAACAGGAGACGCCGGGAAGTACCCTTCCTTGTGACGCGGGCGGTGTGCATTATTCAGCGTGATTCCGTCCAGCATCGTCTCGTCTCCTGTATTCCAGATGCCTTCGTCAGAATCAACATGGTAGTAGCCACTATTGGCTGTCTGGTTGAAACGCGCAGTATCAAAGACGAAAAATTCGAGTTCTGGACCCCAATTGCTGACGTCACCGATACCCGTTGACTTGAGGTGTTCTTCAGCCTTCTGGGCAACATACCGTGGGTCTCTAGGGTAGTTACCACCGCTAATCGGGTCGCGGACGTTGCAGATAAGACTTAGGGTCGGAATTTCTAGAATCGGGTCAAGAGCAGCAGTATTAGGATCAGGAACAAGGAGCATATCGCTCTCATCGATGGTCTGAAAACCTCGAATACTTGATCCATCAAACCCAGTGCCTTCAGCAAATAGTTTCTCGTCCATCTCCGCAACCGGTAGGGTTACATGCTGAGTCGTACCTGGAACGTCAGTCAGCATAAGGTCAACCATCTGAATATCATTCTCTTTAGCAAACTCGATAACTTCCGCCGGTGTCCGTTCAATCCGAGTCATATCGCGATACCCCCTCTGAAAATAATTATGCCTACGTAACCAGATTCACCAAGGAACTAAAACATTAGTCAGGAAATCAGGTCAGCTTAACCCAAATTTCCGATCTATTTCTCCAAATTAAACCACTTATTGCCTCTTATCAAAACTAATCCCTAGTTTAGCAATCTAGGCCCCCCAGATGTTAGTCGGATGTTACATCTTTGTTACACACGTGAACCACCGAGCGTTCTCAGTAGAAAGGAGCGTCAGAAACTCCTGATCCTACCGTCAGTGACGCTTTATACCCATCTCGTGGTGTGTACGAGGCTCAGAGAGGTAAGCCCCAGTATCAATCTTGGAAAATCTCTCTGGCCGGAACGATTCGACATCAATCGATGTCTCGCCCACCACAGCATATTCAGACAAAAGCATGCCGGCCACCGGGTTATAACCGAAACCACCAGAGTGAAAATTCACACCAACATAGAAATTGCCAATCCCAGGTATCGGTCCCAAAACCGGGTTGGCATCCATCGCGAAGCTAATCAGGCCCACTTTGTGGTAATCCCATTCAGCCTCGCTGAGAAGTGGAAGTCGGTCAACAAAAGTATCTTTGAGGAAGGGGAGTGCAGTGGGATCCGGTTCCAGTTCGTCAAACGTGAAATCAGGACCGGATATTGAGAATTCATTAGGGTTGTGCGCCGCAGTTCCAAGTAGTAGACGGTTATCGTCAGTGGGCCGAAAGTAACCATCTTTAACGTTATCGTTTACAGCGGGGAGTTGAGGAGCTGTAGGAAACGGCTTGGTCACAAAACGCTCATGGATAAAGTTTTTCATGGGTATCTGATATCCAGCAAGTGACAGTACCTTGTTAGCCCAAGCATTGACAGTACATATCACCGCATCAGCTTTTATAGTCATATCCTGACTAGGCGTGGAGCTGCTCGCCATATCCTTAACAACTACCCCGGTAACAGAGCTTCCATTCATATCAAATCCTACAAGGGCTTGGTTTTCACGAATCTCAACTCCAAGCTCTTTAACTTTCGTTGTCAGAGCCGGGATATAGCGGTGAGGCTCACTGTAGCCTCCACGCAGGTCAAGAACGCCATAATCATCTTCTGATGTGCACATGTCCGGGAAGCGATCCTGGAGTTCGCTGCCACGTAACAATAAAAACTCGGCACCAAGGCTAGATTGAAGCTCCCTTAATGGTGCACTCTCGATAAATGCATGCTCGCGAAATAAGTTTAAACAGCCAACTTGATGAAAGGTGTACCCATCAAGGATTTGCGAAAATCGTTCGAAAATATCGAGGCTCCGTGAGCGAGCGCGGATGGAAGCTTCGTCCTGCTGGAGCATCGTGACGATACCACCAGCTTTCGAGCTAGAACCGTCACCGACTTTGCCCTTATCAAGGACAATAATCTTTTCTACACCCTTCTCCGCCAGATGGAACGCCGTACTCAGTCCAGCAATCCCGGCACCAACAATAACGACTGTCCTAGGCGGAAAAGTCATGAGTATCTAGTCGGCCAAAATTGGTGGCTCAAATAGCCGCGTCTCCATCTTCACCAGTTCTGATCCGAATAGCGTTGCTAACGGGCGATACAAAGATCTTACCGTCGCCAATCTGTCCTCCATCAGGCCCCTTAGCAGATTCAACGATCGCCTCAATAACAGAATCTCTCATCCCATCTGGGATAACAGTTACTAACAAAGTCTTAGGCCCCGCCGCTTTAGCCATGTTTCCGCCTCTTCCAGTAAAGACTTCTACCCCACCTTGCCGACCTTGACCGGTAATGTTCTGGTAATGAAAACCTCCGCAGCCAGCTTCCTCCAAAGCCTGAGTCACTGAATTAATTCGTTCGGGACGGACGATTGCCTCTATTTTAATCATCTTTTGCCACCTCGGAATTCAAACTTCTAGTCTTTCGATCCCAGTATCTATTTTAGTCTGCCCCATCCCTCACAAATGCTCTTTCACCATGTGCGGACAGATCCAAACCTTGATCTTCCTCATCACCAGATACCCTGAGCCCAAGACCAGGTATTAGGTCAAGTACCTTCAAGATCACCAACGTGGCCACGAATGAGTAAGCCATGGTAGCTAAAACAGCTACAACCTGGGTTACCACCTGTCCGGAGTTACCTTCTATAGCACCAGCCGTTCCGCCTATGGCCGCAACAGCAAAAATACCAGTGGCGATCGCACCCCAAATTCCACCAACCCCATGGACGGCGAAAACTTCCAGTGCATCATCGAGCTGTGTTTTAGCTCGGATATATACCGCAACGTAGCAAAGGGCGCCAGCACCGATACCAATAGCGAGGGCGCCAAGAACCCCTACGAAACCTGATGCAGGGGTTATTGCCACTAACCCTGCGACTGCCCCAGATGCCACCCCCACAGCACTCATCCGACCGGTCTGGAACTGAGAAATTAAGCCCCAAGTCAGCGCTGCTGCTGCTGCTGCTGTATTAGTTACTAGGAATGCATTCACAGCCTGCCCGTCGGCATTGAGCCCAGAGCCCGCATTGAAGCCGAACCACCCGAACCAGAGCAATGCAGCCCCAAGAACGACATAGGGAACGTTGTGTGGTTCTAGACCGGGATCTTTTCGTTTTCCAACAAGTACTGCAGCAGCTACTGCAGCTACACCTGCGTTGATATGTACAACGGTACCGCCGGCAAAATCCAAAGCACCATCACCAAAGCTACCAAGCCAACCTCCACCCCAAACCCAATGGGCGACTGGAGCATAGACTAGAGTCACCCAGATAACCAAGAAGACAAGATACGTAGTGAACTTGAAACGCTCCACAAACGCACCTGTAATTAGGGCTGGCGTAATAATCGCAAACATCATTTGGAAAATAATGAACAGTAGGGTTGGAATCGTGTAGCCATCATAGACCTCTTTGGTATCGATTCCTGACAATCCAAACAAACTAAGGTCACCTATGAATGCACTCCCCGGACCGAAGGCCAAACTATAGCCCCAAAGTACCCAAACGATGCTGACCACAGCCATCGCTATGAAACTGTACATAATGGTGCTAATTACGTTTTTTGCGCGGACGAGCCCTCCATAGAAAAAAGCGAGCCCGGGCGTCATCAGTAATACTAAAGCTGAGGCTGTTAGCATCCAAGCAGTGTTACCAGAGTCCATATTTCTCCCCTACCTCCAACTTATACAAACTTAGCCTTACAATAACGACACGGTGTTACATCCGTGTTACACAAAAATTTGGACTGACTATGAATTTAGAAGTGCTCCAAAATAAACTTGGCCTCAAGTTCCAAGACATCGAATTATTAGAACTTGCACTTACCCATAGTTCATATTTCAACGAGAACCCTCTCACAGCGAATGGTTCTAACGAACGGCTTGAATTTTTGGGTGATGCAGTTATTGGACAGATAGTCGCTGAAGAGTTACACAATAGCCACCCAGGGTGGGATGAAGGAAAGCTAACCGAGGCTCGATCAATAATTGTTCGAGAGAGTGCCCTGGCAGATGTGGCGCAGCAAATCTGTCTTGGCCAGCATCTTCTGATGGGCCACGGTGAAGACTCTGCTAAAGGCCGAACACGCCCGTCAAATCTCTCAGCTGCTTTAGAAGCACTTACCGGCGCCCTATTTATCGAATTCGGATACGAGACAGCACGTCAAGTGGTGCTGGAACTACTCGTTGACCACATATTAGGTGTTGGAGAATCGGTCCTAATTTCAAACCCGAAGTCACTACTTCAGGAAACGGCTCACTCGCTCGGACTCCCCTCACCAACTTACGAGATCATTGAAGAGGAAGGGAAGGACCACGACCGCTCCTTTACCGCTCAGGTTTCAGTTCAAGAGGAAGTTATAGGCACGGGTACTGGGAAGCGTAAGACTCTGGCAGAACGGGAAGCTGCGGCAAATGCTCTAGAAAAGATTGGCACTGTAGAACCTGACACCCAGGCCCGAAAAGACCATTAAGCTCAGACCCCTGAGAGTTGAGAGGGGAGTGCTGCTGAAGAAATGATCCCAGCACGTTGCAGGTCGATAAGTACATCCAAACCTGCTCCCTTTAGAATTTTGACGACATCAGTTGTATCACACGCAGCGCCACTACCAAGGTTGGGGTGCAGAGCTGGGGAATTCTCCGCTGTGTCCATCCAAAGTCGATAACTGGACTGTTCTTCGGGTACCTCTCCAGGTGAGCTACCCATCCCATACTGAATAACGATAGCGTCATCATCCTCGTCGGCATACTCCATGCGTTCAACCTTGTAATATTCTTTTGATTGAGATGCCTCCCGCAAAGTCTTGTCGGGGACAGGTAGCTGCAAGACGGTGACTTGGTCTAGCGGTTCATCATCAGTCGCCTCGATACCAGATGAGTCGTCCAACAGGCCTCCCTCAACAACTCGGACATTTATGAGATCGGTAATCTGCTGTATCACTACAGGAACCGTTTCAATACCTAGTTCCTTCGCACACACAAAGCGCCGTGAACCGGCGATCACCTGATAATTGCCGCTACCAATGGGGCGTACAACAAGTGGCTGCTTGATTCCATTTTGCCGAATCGAATCAAGCAGTTCAGCCATATCACCAAAGTCCTTGTGGGCCATGTCAGCGGAAGGAACTAAGTTATTAGTCGCGATTTCTCGTCTTTTGAAACCAGATGCCATACAACACCTAACAGATAATGATCTGAGTACACTTATCACAGTGAACTACCACGAGATCATACACGGTTAGGTAATTTTTGTCTCTAACTAAACCACCAAATATTGTGTCCGATGTGGCCGCGCGTACAACATGATGTGTATAATACTTTTCTAAGATACATATTGTAACACCACCAGTTTTCTGGTTATCAGTGGACTTACAGGGCTTTCGACCTTCGACGGATACGTTTAGAAAAGGCTCGGTTGTGACTGTATGTCTTTGGGATAGTCAATCCCAAGATGTTCGTACGCGCGCTGAGTGGCTACACGACCCCTAGTTGTTCTATCAAGGAACCCCAACTGCAGGAGATATGGCTCGTAGACCTCCTCGATCGTTTCGCTCTCTTCATTTATCGAGGCAGCTAGTGTGTTTAGGCCAACCGGCCCTCCGTCAAATTTTTCTATGATTGATGTCAAAACACGGTGGTCAAGTTTATCCAGTCCGATCGCATCCACTTCTAGCTTCGAAAGCGACTCTTGAGCAATCTCAGCAGTAACAATATTATCTGCCATGACTTGAGCGAAGTCGCGGACTTGGCGGAGAAGACGATTTGCAATCCGAGGAGTACCGCGCGATCGCTTAGCGATTTCTATTAGCCCTTCTGGTTCAGCTTCGATTTTGAGTATATGCGCAGAGCGATTCACTATTGTCTCCATCGCCTGTTCATCATAAAACTCAAGACGGTGTACAGAGCCAAATCGATCACGCATCGGAGGGCTCACCATACCAAATCGGGTGGTCGCGCCTATTAGGGTGAAAGGCTTGATGCTCAGGTTCATACTGCGCGCTTTCAACCCTTTATCAACAACCCATGACACGAAGAAATCCTCCATTGCGGGGTAAAGAACCTCTTCGACAATGCGACCCAGACGATGAATCTCATCTACGAAGAGAACATCATGCTCACGCAACTGCGTTAGGGTGGCCACCATGTCACCTGGACGTTCAATAGCGGGCCCCGATGTAGTTTTGATACGCACACCCATCTCTGTTGCAATTATGTTCGCAAGAGTTGTCTTACCAAGGCCTGGTGGTCCGTACAACAGTACATGGTCTAGAGCATCTCCCCGTTGCCTAGAAGCCGTAATCGCTATACGTAAATTATCTTTCACAGCCTCCTGACCTACATAGTCGTCAAGGCTTCGGGGGCGTAGGCTAGTGTCCAAATCATCCGACTGTTTTTTGGGAGAGACGACACGCTTTTCAGTCATAATTATCCTAAACACGATAGCAACTGTCTCGATTAATTTGCAGAATACACGTTGACAGTTGACACCAACTGGTCTCGTTCAAAGCAGATCAGCCAGCTACTGGCCAATTAAGAGAACACCATCCGCAAGTGGGAATACCAAGTTGTGGCGGAGTTTCTTTACATGAAGTCCATGCACGTTGCCACCACTACCCGACTCCCAAACTATCTGCGTAGTAGACCTCCATACATCGCCAAGTTAGAACTAGTGTTCATTCTATGGTTGACCTCTGAAGCCGTCAAGAAAGCCTTGTGTGACTTCCCCACTAAGATAAAATGCAAAACAATGACGGTCATCGACACGCACATCCACATTCATGAACCAGACGTGCCCAATCATCGACTAGTACGTCGCTTAATGCCTGACGTAATAAAAGAGATTATTAGGCCAGAAGGCGTCGACGGTGTCATCGTTGTCGAAGCAAGACAGGATATCTCAGAAAACGACTGGGTCCTCGAGCTCTCTGAAACCGAGCCCCTAATTGCCGGGTACGTCGGCACGCTGGATGTATACTCGGAGAACTTCTCTCTAGATTTAGCTCACTACGCCACGAACCCTGTGTTTTCAGGCATTCGTATACACACGCTGTCACATAGTGGCCACGCTCGTGAAAACATTTTCCTCGGCAATATGGGGCATCTCCAAACTGCTCAACGTTCCTTGGATCTACATCTCGATTACTGGACCCTTCCTCTCGTCGATCACATCGTCCACGTGGCACCCGAACTCCCTCTTGTTGCTAACCACATGGGACAAGTACCGCTTGCGACGAGGTCAATCAATTCTGAATGGATCAATAACATACAGCGGTTCGCTCAACACCCACGTGCCTTCATGAAAGTATCAGCACTACTTCAGATGGTGTACAGGCAACCTTCACCATGGTCAAGATCGTTTACAGAAAAGCGAGCTATTCTCCCTCCACATGATCCTGAATACTATCGAGCAGCAATCGATGTGGTTTGGAATGCCTTCGGAGAGGACCGTCTACTATACGCTAGCAATTGGCCCCAGATTGAACACGTAGGAGACTACTCGGACGAAATTGCAATCACGAAAACCTACTTTGAGCGTATGGGCAGCGACATTGCAGATAAGTTCTATTTTAGCAACGCGAAGTCCGTATATCACATGGCAACGCGTTAGACGCTTTGCACCTCAAATCCCCAGTCAACCATCGGCTGTTGTAGGCGCCGCAAAACTTGGTCGTCACTTTCTAAGTTCTGCTTTACGGGGCGAAACGAGTACTTACTTTTTTCATACATTTGCCTAACATGCGCATGCTGTTCATCTGTCTTTGGAAGTTGCACGTAGTTGATGGCATGTTGGTGACGGCCAGGGTGACCTCCCCAAGCTCCATGATACGTATCCTCCTTGAACACAAGGACATCACCGGGAGTCGATTCAATAGCATACGACGGCACATCTCGAGGATAAACACCCCATACCTTGGCGTCTGGATCCTCAGCTCTATCGCTAATGCGACTAAGACGTTCGGAGAAATCTCCTTTATGAGAACCGGGGATCACACATAGTGCTCCTGTCTCACGTACCAATGGTTCGAGATAGAAACTAACCTTGATATGTGAAAGGATCTCGGCACTTCCAAAACCACCATGCCACGCTGTATCGCCAACGTGAAGGTTGCCCTCGGTTAACTCCATAAAGTAGTTGTCTTTGCCTAATAGCCCATCTGCTATCGCAAGCATACGACTATCAGTGATAAGGCTGTGAAGATAGGGCCGACGCTCAAAGAAAGGCTGAACCGCCTGTCTTATTGGAGGGCCAACCTCGTTGCCATCTCGGTCAGCACTCATTATCTCGTTTGATTCCCGTAGCATCGTTCCCATTTCATTCGGACTGAATAATCCTCGAAACGTTAGGAACCCGAATGTCTCAAAAAAGTCCGTCTGATCGTTCGTTAATTCCATTCTCACATCCTAGCTCAATTGAGGTCGGTGCTGAATCCAGGGACGAGCCTGCTCGAAGGCTGCGGAGGCTGCCAAAACGGTAGATTCATCACCCCACCTGCCAATAATATGAAGACCCATCGGCAACCCGTCCGAGGAGAATCCACATGGCACACTCGCAGCCGTGCTACCTATCATGTTGATAGGCATCGTAAAGGGAGTGTATCCCCAGAACCAATGAGTATCTTTCTCGCCAATTTTCAGTGGGGGTTTTCCAACAGGGAAAGCAGGGACTGCTAAGGTCGGTGTGAGAATAAGATCATATCGATCAAATACGTCAGAGAACTGACTTTTCATAACGTCCAGTCGGCTTAGAGATTTTACGAAGTCGATCCCACTGAGTTGGTTACCAAAATCGAGTGCTTCTTGGGTGTAATACGCTAGCTTGTCGTACTGTTCCTTCGGCAATCCAGCGTTTCGCATAGCTATGATGGTTGTAAATATGGGCCAAAAATCATTGAAAGGTTCCTCTAGAGTGAGGTCAAGCTCTTCAACCGTGGCTCCGATATCCTCAAACACCTTTGCGGCAGCCTCAGTTACTTGTACGACTTCAGAGTCCACTTCCGCATACCCAAAATCAGGAGTCCATCCAATCTTGAGGTTCTCTACACCTAGTTTCGTTGCAGCAATGTAGTCGTCCGGCTGCTCACGTAGAGCAGCACGGTCACGTGAGTCAGGGCCCGCCAGTACTTGTAAAAGCATCGCCGTATCAGCAACGGTTCGAGTCATTGGCCCCGACTGACTGAACAAGTTCATCACATGGTCGGAACCCGGCCCTAAATAGTAGGGGATCCTACCTTGAGAAGGTTTTATCCCATATATTCCGCAAAATCCACAAGGGATTCTTATAGATCCCCCTCCATCACTGCCTGTAGAAAGAGATGCCATGCCTGCTGCAATAGAAGCTGCGGCACCTCCACTTGAACCTCCGGTTGTCCGCTCGACATTCCAGGGGTTTCTGCAATGATCCCCAAGTCGATTCTCAGTGTGCCCGAGTAAACCGAACTCCGGCGTGTTTGTTTTTCCCAAAATGATAGCGCCTGCCCTCTTCACTCGCTCTACTACGATGGTGTCAAAGGAGCCGATCCGATCCTGATACATAAGTGATCCACCAGTGAACCGGATGCCTTCAGTACTTTCGAGATCTTTGATAGAGGTCGGGATCCCGTGTAAGGGTCCAAGCCTGTCGCCTTTCATTACAGCGGCTTCCGCTGATCGAGCCTGTTCCATTGCAAGTTCGTCAGTAACGGTCAAGTAGGCATTTAACTTGCCATCAAATTTTTCAATCCGATCAAGGTAAAGTCTCGTTACTTCAACAGGTGAGACCTCCTTACTAACAATCTTTTTTCGAAGTTCGGTTGCTGGTAGAAAGGCAAGGTCAGTGTCGCTCATTATCGATCCTCAGGGTTGGGTGGGATGGGTGGGCGAGTGTAGCACCAGCCCTAAACCCGGTCAACGTCGGTGGGATACATAATCACCCTGCTATAGTTACGTGAACTATGCCCCTTGTAAACGCATCCGAAATCGGAATTAGTTTTGGTGAACTCGAGGTTCTATCCAACATATCACTTGAGATTGTTGATCGGGCACGAGTAGGGGTTGTTGGCCCAAACGGCCAAGGAAAAACCTCCCTTTTGAAAATGCTCACAGGTGAGTACCTCGCCACCCAAGGGAACATCTATACACAGACTGGTATAAGTATTGGGTATGTACCACAAACAACTGACGATATGAACTCCCCTACACTCAAAGATGAGGTTATAAAAGCATTCGCGGATGTTCTGCAGATTGAACATGATATCGCCACTTCAGCAACCGCAATAGAAGCTTCCTCTGGATCCCAGCGGCGCCAAGCTGAGTTGACCTACTCTCGCCTGCTTGAAGAGTATGAAGCAGCAGGAGGGTATGAATACCAGAACCGCTTAGAGCGAGTCGTTGAAGGAGTCGGTTTATCACTCCAGGTACTTGAAACTCCTCCCGATGTGGCAAGTGGGGGCCAGCGCACTCGTGCAGCACTTGCAAAAGCTTTACTGATTGAACCTGACTTATTAATCCTCGACGAGCCGACGAACTACCTGGACTTCCAAGGTCTAAGTTGGCTGGAGAATTTTCTAGACAGAACAACCCGAGCATTCGTTGTTGTCTCACACGATCGTTATTTCCTTGACAGAGTTACGACGGAAATTTGGGAGATTAATGAAGGCCAGCTTACTCCCTATAAAGGTAACTACAGTGCCTATCGGCACCTCAAGGATGAACAAGACCGCCGGCACCTCAATGAGTACACTCAGCAACAGGCATTCATTGCTAAAGAAAGGGAATTTATAGAACGCTATCGAGCCGGGCAGCGGTCTCAAGAAGCAAAAGGACGTGAAAAGCGTCTAAGCCGTATCGAGAAAATAGAATACATCGGAGTTGATAAATCCATCAATCTTCAAACTTCTAAAGTGGTTCGGAGTGGGAGAAATGTTCTTTCTACTCAAAATTTGGAGATAGGGTACGTTACGGACGAAACGCAAGTGAAACTTCTAACTTCCGAGGACATCGTCCTAGAACGAGGTTCGCGAACTGGGATTATCGGCGAGAATGGCAAAGGAAAAACAACCTTTCTCAACACTATCCTTGGCATAACACCTCCTATTACAGGATCGTCTAGCTTAGGGCACAACGTAAGAGTGGGTTTCCAACGCCAAGGCAGCTACGATTTACCCGAAGACCGCTCTGTCATAGACGCCGTGCTTGATATCGAAAACCTGCCGCCTCTTGAAGCCAGAAAATACCTCGCACGGTTTCTGTTCCAAGGTGAAGATGTATTTAAGCCAGTCCCGGTACTAAGTGGCGGGGAAAGAACCAGGTTAGCACTAGCAAGACTTCTACTGGAAAACCCGAATTTCTTGATTCTTGACGAACCGACATCCCATCTAGATATCGGCAGCCGAGAAGCACTAGAAGAGGTGTTACAACAGTTTGATGGAACCCTATTATTTGTTTCACATGACCGAGCCCTAATTTCGCTTCTCGCCAACCAACTACTGATTTTCGAAGATGGCAGCGTTACTCTCGTTAAAAATAATTTCGCAGAGTGGGCAGAAAAAAGAGACGAGGCCGCATTAGACACCATCGGTCGGTGCAAGCCTGCGGTCAAAACAAAAAGACGCAAGCAACAAACAAAACAGAGTCACGTCTCCGACAACCAACCCATAGATTACGCAGGTAAGATTACATCTTTGGAATCACGACTAGTACGGATCGAGCAGGCATTACTAAGAGCTTCTCAAGAAAACGATATAGATAAGACAAAGAAACTCGGATTGCTTCACGCCGAGACCAGTTTAGAGATTGAAGCGACATGGCAAGCTTGGGGGAACTAGTCTACACTCCAAGTCCGCTTTAAGGAGGTCTAATTGGTAGAACCTAGAGTCCATCCCCGTTTGATCTACTATAGTGACGCACATCATTTCCATGCCAAGCGACTGGACCCACCTGTTAGTCAACATCGGCTCCAGTGGCCAATACACGAATTACTTGGAACAGGTGTTGAACTCCTAGTATTCGGCCTAGGTTTTGGTGACGTCTATTTCCATCAAACCAAGTATGGACGAGTCGTCGGTGACGAGCAGGAAGTATGGCCTGAGTTCATCAACTGGCGGATCATGCGGATGGTTAAGGATGCTGCGGAAATGGGTACAGACCAAGTGCGGGAAGTGATCACCCGGGGCCGTGAGACAGGTCTCCCCGTCTTCCCTAGTTTAAAGCTACAGGATCCAGCTGAGCCTGGTGACCAACGCTGCGGATGGCTTAAGTGGCACCGAGGGCAAGAAGTGGCTCACAAGGTTTCTAACTCTCGTTTCCCTTCGCACAAAACTGAGTGGTGCCTAGACTACACTAACGAGTTGGTACGGGAAGAAAAACTTGCCCTGATCCGAGAGCTTCTCGAAGACTACAGCACTGACGGCATAGAACTTGATTTCATGTTTTTTCCCCTCTACTTCCGCGAGTCCGAAACAGAAGCAAATATCGACACGATGAGCAGATTTGTTGCAGACGTTAAGTCCCTTGCTAATGAAATTGGCCATACCCAAGATCGACCAATCCAGGTGGTTGCTCGAGTAGCACACCGGCGCGAGGAGAATCTTCGTATGGGGCTCGACGTTGAATCCTGGATCGCTAACGGTAGCGTCGATATGATCATCGGCCAAATACCAAATATGCTACTTGATACTGGCGTAACGGACGGGAAATGGATGGCCGATTCGGCAAATCAAGTAGGTATAGCTTCCTATCTGAGGCCAAATCGGCGGCTTGATGACCCTCGGGCAAGTATCGCCACAGCGGAAATGTTTAGAGCGTTCGGGCAGACACTCCATTGGCAAGGTTTCACAGGTATGTACCTCGGTTACCTACCATGGCCCTTCGCTCACGAGGAGTATCAACTGCTCCGGGAGATGGCTTATCCGGAGTCATTTCAAAGACGTAACAAACGTTACATACTCCCACCAACAGAAGCTCTGCAGCCGTATCAGATGCCTGATAATCACATGATCCCATTAACCCTTAAAGAAGGTGAACGTGAATCTCTACCCATCATCGTAGCTGATCAATTTTCCTCTGCTCGGGCAGATGGGGAACTGCGTAGTCCGGTACTAACCTTGAGGTTCCAGTCGTTCTGTGTTGAAGACGATGTTCAACTAGATTTCAACGGCACTAACCTCCCGGTCGACCGGGAAAATATTTACGAGCCTCAGCGTGGCACCTACTGGCTTAGGTATATCCTCGATCCCAACGTTATTGTTCAGGGTGAAAATATTTTGAACATCGAGGTCGCCCGTATGGAACCAACCGCCGGGTTTGCTCGTTTGTTAACCGGAGTTGAGATCAATATCCGGTACACAGAATTCGAACGCCCAGAGAGTCTAAATCCGGCAACCATTCCTCCACCATCCTAGGAAGCAAGGTTCCACGAAAAGGTTAGGTCCCGACCTCAGGCTTGGACAAAGGATTTCGCAGAGTCAGGCATCAACAGCCTTAGAGACTAACTTGACCATCAGCTCTAGGTGGCAGGCCTGCAAGATTTGGGACAAACGTAGCTACGAGCTCTTACACAATTTGCGGAGCATGTCGAAGGGGTAAATGCCCGTGAAATGACCATCACTCCATAGGAACTGGACCGCATACTTACCAACCATTAAAAAATCCTCAGGACGGATATCAGAAGGGACAGTCGCCGGGTTGAGCAGTGGGCGCTGGGTCCACTCCTCAACACACTCGGCGCAAGCACAGTTTACGCGAAGGTGCTTCCCTCTATAGTTGCATATGTCGCCATCGGTCCATTCGATAACCACATCGCCTTCTTCCGTTATCTGTAAGTCGACAATACCAACTTTAGTTTCCATTTTCACAGTTTACACCTAGTTGGGTGCATCAACTGTCTTGGGATTTAGACACACGGAAAATTCTGACATCTTTATTTTCATAAATTTGCTGGAGAGTATCGCGCATGCCATCTTTGAATTTCGCCATTCCAGACTGGTCGTAGTACAAGCGCTCTAACTGTCCAACGTAAATATATTCCACATCGTGCTCTTGGAGAATTGCTAGTGCCTCCTCAATACTGGTCGTCTCGTAGATTCGCTTGACAGCTTCAATTCTTTTATTTACTTGTTGACGGTAATTCCAACGCTGCTGCTCTTGATGCCAACCCCACCCAACGATATTCGGCAACCCAGTGTAAATCGAAACTCGTCCTCCCCAACGGTAATTTGGCGTGTTAGCTTCCAGCATCACAGGAGAGCCCTCAATATTGTTCTGAATCCAACGGATCGCCTCATAATCACTAGTTAGGTCAATATCCCCATTGGCATCTGTATGTGAAGTGATATTATTCATGTACGCCATACCATCTAGGGTGAGTGGTATATCGGTATCGAACCGAACTCGAAGACGAGCCTGAGTTCCAAGTATCGGGTATATGGACGCCCCGATGATCAGTAAGGCAGTGCTCACCAACCACAACTGCTTCCATCGGGGCAGCTTGAGGATCGGCTCACTTCGACTATGTACGAGCCTCCAGAGGAAATAGGCTGAAGCTAGGGCCAGTGTCACCCAAATCTGGAGATAGATTTTGAAGACACTATTCATTCGGTCAATGTCTCCCTCGAGTCGGTAGAGGTCCAAACCAATCGCCAACAAAAACGCTATCAAAACCAAGGCAATGGCAAAAGCTACATGTGGGGAATCTGGTTTCGATGAAAAGATTCTTTTGTAAGATACGACCACACCAACCACCACAAACACAATTAGAACCGGGATCGTACTCCCTAATTTGTCGACTACTGCAAGCGCTATCAAAAAACCAACTGTGATAACGCCTATACAAGCCAAGCCTAGTCGTATGATAAGAATCTGACGCCTCTCGCTATAGTCGACCCCAGTTGCACCAGCAAATCGGAAATTCCATCGAACTAGCCTACGACCTACCGATAACCAAATAGACTTGCCCCACTCCCTGCATTCGTTAAGGAAAAAGGACCCAACGACAAACATGAAAAGTCCGTTGATAGTCAAGAACTGCAGTAACACTGTCTGATTTGTGGTGGGTTCAAGGCTAGAAAAGAAAGTTTCATAGTTAGCGTTGTAGGGCAAAAATACCATGAGACCTACCAAAAGCACGATCGCGGACTTTACGCCAGCCTCAACTATTACTAATAGGTTTAGGCCGCCGTTCCGAAGCAGGCTGCCCAGCAAAATAGCAACTCCAGCAACAATCAAATATGTCGGGTAGTCCCACGCGTTGATCATACGCATTGCTCCGACCACTACTCCAAGTGTGACAACACGGCTGACATCTCCGACACTCCACCCCTGCGTGAGCTGCTTCGATCCAAGCACTATCCCGAGGCCAAGTCCAATCGCTATTAGTGTGAACGGAATCACCATCAGATGTGCATGTAAATCCGCAAACAGAAAAGTAAAGAATGGGAACTCAGTAATCTCATTACCAGGTGGGTCTGGGGGCATCATTCGGCTGCTACGCCAAAAATCAAACGTCCCAAATGGTAGGTTTCGGAATAGTACATCTGTGGCATTCTCAACCAGTTGGACAGCACCGTGCAGGTTCCCTATCACAGCGACAAACAGTGCTCCTGTTAGGCCGGCTAAGACGGGTGACCACGCAAAGTTGGACGCAATACCTTGCGCCACCATAGACAGTCGTTGTCGGCTGCTCTCGGCGAGGTTGTAAACGATGCTAAAGGAACCGCTAATCGTTAGGGCGAAGAACATCGGAATCGCGAGATTGAATGCAACAGTACTCTCAATCCCTGTTAGCCGAATGAAACTCGAAACGATAAATTGGCCCCCATAGTAGTAGTTTATAGACCCAGCAGCGAACCATGGATCATATGGAGGCATATAAGTGGACTTAAGGACGGCGTTAAGGTAAGCCAGATCCATCGGCTTTTCTCCACCTTGCCATGGATGCCAGAGGTCTGGGTTAGCCATGCGGATAAGCACAAATCCAAGGAACGCTGCGACAAAGACTGCCTCAGAAACAGCAATGATCCGCCACTGCTTTTTGATACAGGTAGTAATCAGTTCCCATTTCGTAAGTAGCGTGAGAATGGACACCGAACCGACCACGAGGATACCTATAACCACCGCACCAAAAGAAAATGGTACCCATTTCACACTCGCCAGTAGCCAAGTGACCACGCACACTAGAAGAATGCCCAAGCCCTTTGAGAAAAGATAACCTCGATCAGGTAAGGGCTGGAACAGTAGTGTAGCCAGTGGTAACACCGCTAACTGCATTACAATCATGGCTAATAACCAAGCAACGACGGGAAACCTACTCGCAAGCCCATCTGGATTTATGATCTCTGACCAGGTGCCTCCAGCACGCTGTGCACGCAACATTTCACTGCTCAACATCAGGGAGTTGGAAGAGTCAACACTGCTCTTGGATTCAATTGCAACAGCAGAGTCGACGTCGCCAGCCAAGGCTAAGATATTGACCTTAATCTGATCTGGAGTTAGCTTCCCTACGTTCTTGAAAATTAGTCCCTTCGGGTGATCGTAAACTGAGAAACTCTCATCAGCAAAGCCTAAATCGAATGTGATCCTGTCGCCCGCAAGGTGATTAAATCCAGTTGGTGTTGGTAACCCTGGTCGACGGTAGGTGTTGTCTGTCAGACTGATTCCAAAGAGAGTCGGATAAGCAGTCTCCACATTCTCCAACTGGTACCCTATATCCCCAGAAAACAGACTCCGGTAGTAGGCGGATGTAATCGGATACCGTTCCGGCAGTCTCGTGATGGTGCCATAAAGACGATTACTGAAAAAAACCGCGAAGTCAGCCTCAGCTAAGTTTGTCGCCATATCATTGAGCTTAAGGGCCCCGTCCGGATTGTAAGATTCCAGCGTCCTAATCTGATATTTACCGAGGTTGGGGATACCCTCCTCCCAGTGCTCAGTCAATAGAACAGACCCTGAGTCGACGTTATCGTTAATCCACTCAGACATACGTACTGCTGTATGGGGCTCCTGATAGATAGACGTATAAGAGATGCCGTACACAATTGTCGCGAGAACCACGACCGCAATAATTACATTCGGAAGGTGCGCCAAGTATGCCTTCTTCATTAAAAAACGATGTCTAAGATCTATCAGCATTCTTATGCCGAAGATAATCAGAATGGGAGTTACGGGCATGAGGTATCTCATAAACTTCACATCGAAAGCTCCCGTTATGAGTAAATAAGGGACCACCCAAGACAATAGAAGAAGGTCGCATCTGGAATCACGCGACCGTACAAGTAACGTTGCTGACAATGCTACTAGGGCGATGATCGAGGCAATCCCGATCGCGAGAAAACTACTCGAATACAATAGGATCGCTAGTGGAATGAACCAGCCACATACGAGGTAAACCACGCCCAAGCGTAGAGACATTCCTCGCAGGGACGAATAAACAAGTCCCGCCCAAGCCACAACGCCTAGTGGCCATCCTAGACCAAATGTAGCCAACTGGCGGATTTGGTATAGATACGGAACAGTGTCAATGTACTGACGTGTGTAGGGGTAATCACGTATCCGCCTGACCATCTCAGATTGCTCAATTACATCCCCCCAAAAAGTATAGAAGTCCAAGAATGCGTACGGTTGCACTAAAATCAGTACCGCAATGGAGGCCCCAGTAGCGACAAGGAGTCCACCTATTGCAGTCACTACTCTGTTTCGCAAACCCCGGATACCTCTTGCAGTGTCCAGTACCGGTAATACGTACAAGAAATGGGCCATTACTAATGCAAAGCAGATTGGTAACTGACTTACCTTGGTCGCTAGACCTAAGCCAACAAGACTTCCAGCGATCAGAGAATTTGCCAGTCCTCCACGGCTTGCCACACGCCACATGAAAAACAATGCAGCGATCGTCGTAAAGGCAAGAATCGTGTCAGTAGCGAAAAAATGACTCAACTGAATGTGTATAACCGCGAACGCCACTAGGACAGCGGCTAATACACCTTCCCGCCACCCATACATCCGGCTGGCTAGAAGATAAACGAATACCACTGTCCCTACATCGAATAGTGCAGAAACAGCGCGACCCAGTATGCGTAGGTCATGGTCACCCGGCACCACCGTTTGAACTAGCTTCAGTAGGTACAGCGGGAAGCTACCATAGGGGAACCAACCAGGGTTCCAGGGACTCGCATCTCGATCAAGGAGGACTCCAAGTTCACCAGCATCGGGAAAGGCAAGTTGGTTCACGTGATCCAGAATCGCTCGTTCATCTGGATGAGGTGTGTACCCGTAGCCTGCATCCCAATTAATACCGTTAATGCGTAACACGAGTGCCACAATGATTATCGCAGCTAGGGTGATCCATAAACCGGCGTTAGCAGAAGAGTATCTGCTCTGCGGGGTTGCGATCCCAGTGTTCTGGGACAGTGAGTGCGGTTGTTCCTTCTCCATTTAGAGCAATTGTACGGGCGCCACCAGAAAGCCAGCAAACTTGGGGCTAAACTACAACGGTACAAAACTGCTCATAGGCTTCACTCCACGCTGATGTATGCTGAGGTTCAAACTCAACTCGGTCAAATGAAGAGTAGCTAAGCTCTCGTGCTTCCTGAAGGGACGATACCTCGCCATGCGCAATAAGTTGAACTAGGATGTTACCTATTGCAGTCGCCTCGAATGGTCCTGCCACAACTGGTCGGTTGGTGGCATTAGCCGTAAACTGATTAAGTAACTCGTTCTTTGCTCCTCCACCGACTATATGAATCTTCTTACATTCACGTCCCACCGCATAATCAATGTCATCAAGCACAGTACGGTACCGCAACGCTAAACCTTCGAGGATGGTCCTTACGACTTGTCCTTCGGAGCTTGGTTGATTTTGGTTAGTCCTGTAACAGTATTCCCGAATACGGGAAGGTACATCCCCTGGCTTTAGGAAAACCGTATCGTCAGGGTTGATCAGAGAAGAGAACGGTTCTGCCCTAATTGCCAGTTCGTTTAGGTTCTCATAGTCAAAACGCATCCCTCTTTCCGACCAGATGCGCTTCGCTTCCTGAAGCAACCATAAGCCGGACACGTTTTTAAGTGGCCGCACAGTACCATACACACCCGTTTCGTTACCTAACCTCATCCTGAGTGCTTCTAAATTGATGATCGGCTCGGAGGTCTCAACACCAAGTACAGACCAAGTCCCCGAACTCAAAAATCCCCAGTCAGCAGTGTTAGCTGGTACAGCAGCTACCGCTGAAGCCGTGTCGTGAGTTCCGGTCAAGACGACACGTATATTTGAAGTGTCGTGGTCTTTAATTATTGATGACCTGAGGGCGCCAATTTGGTAGCCAGGCTCGTACAGATCCTGTAGCAGTTCCCCTGAAAGATCAAGCTTTTCCAAGAGAGCATAGGCCCAGGTGTGAAGACGAGTGTCATAAATCTGGCTGGTACTAGCAAGAGTCTTGTCTGTCAGCTTGCTACCTGTCAGCCAGAAGTTTATTAGATCAGGTATGAACAATAAGCTATTGGCCTTACGGTAAATCTGGGGGGTTTGTTCTTTAGCGGCAATGAGTTGGAACAGTGTGTTCATCTCCATAAACTGCACGCTAGCTTGGTTGTATAAGTATTCTGCTCCCAGTGAGTCCACAACGCGATCCATAATTCCCGTGGTGCGCATATCCCGGTAGTGATAGGGATGCTCAATGAGTTCGTCATCTCCGTCCAATAGCGCGTAGTCGATCCCCCACGTATCGACACCTATGGAGACCAGTTGGTTTCCATACAACTGTAGTGCCTTGCCAATACCTGTTTGTATTTCCCTAAATAGCCTGCGAATTGGCCATCTCAGGCTTCCCGCTTCTGAAACTGCTCCGTTTGGAAATCGGTGCACCTCTTGTACAGATATTCGGTGGCCATCATAAGTTCCAACAATAACCTTCCCACTAGAAGCGCCAAGGTCAATTGCCAAATAAGCTTTGGTGCTAACCAAGGCGACACTCCTTGAAGACCAGACCATTGGTACTTATCATCAATATAGCTCTTACTGGAGATCGATATGAACGAACGTAATAACAATACTGAAGCAGTCAAGTTTAGCTCAACTCAACTCTCAACCGAATCTCCCAGCCCGGAAGCCGTCGAACAACTTTGTTTGATCTGCAATGAACTCGACTCTATTGGCCTATTGGCTCCCTACGAGGCTCCGGCCCCCATCGGAAGTAACGGCAACCTAAGCTACCGAAAAGGTGACACCAGCAGGTTTATAGTCACAGCAACGCGGCTGGATACTAAGCGGGATCTGCAACCAGATGCTTTTGTCGATGTTGATCGATACGAACTGTATGGTACTGAAGAAATGGATAGCACTGCGTATTTTCACGGCCAGCAGCGTCCATCGTCAGAAAGCATCTTACATTGGTACTTCTACCAACTTTACGCTGAGATAAATGCCATCATTCACGTCCATGAGAATACCGAGTTACTGTACTCAAAAGAGTCTCGGTCTGTATGGGAAGAATTAGGTATTATCGAAACCAATCGATACGGAGACGCGGGCACTGTAGATCTACCTCGCACCGTCGACGAGGTACTTACGAACCTCAACGAATATGTAGTGCTTAAGGACCATTACCCAGAGTGGGACACTAAGCATACTGGAACGGTCGTGTTCGCTGAGAACCTTGATCGTGCGAGAGATCGGATCATTCAAGTACATGAGGGGTTGTCCGAAGCGAACAGGTGAGGGAAGAGCCTACTCGCTAACTATTTGTGTACTCGACACACAGCTAGTTTCTCAACCGAAGAAGGCCTAAAGCTTATCCTCCAAGCATATTGGCCAACTCAACAAAATCGCCCACTTCAAAGTCGGGCTGGTAAGGTGATTCCTCTGTAGGTAGCCCGTATCGGTTCACATACACCCCGCGGTAGCCACAGGCGCGGGCTCCAACAATATCAAATGAGTGAGCTGCAACCATCATCACCTGACCCGGCTCCTTACTAAGAAGCTGCAGCGAGGTTCGATAGACCGACGGATGAGGTTTAAAAAAACCAGCTTCCTCAACCGATATAATCGCGTCAAAGTCGACTTTAATGTTGTTGGCTACCAGGTGTTCAAGGTAGGACTTCTCACCGTTGGAAAGCGCCACTAAATCAAACTTCTCCCGAAGCCGTACTAGGCCTTCGATTGCGTCTTTGTAAGGCCGAAGGTCCTTGTAGACATTCATAAAGTTGGCCACCTCGAGGTCCTCGAAGTCCACTTTGTTCGCCTTAAGGGTGTAAACCAAAGCCCGACGACACGTTTCAAGATAGCCACTATGCCCTAGTAATAAGAGATTATCCTGATATTGTTCAATACGCTGCCTGGCACGCCATTGGGACCACAGTTCCTTACTAGAGACTGCCGCAGGATGAGAAGTGAGAAACTCATCAATCGGTGGAATAAGACTACCGGACAGATCGAGAACCGTTCCAAATATGTCAAACGCCAGTGTATCGACATATCTGAGCGGGTCACTAGCCATCTACTACACAGACCCAAGCAACTCCTCGCGAAGACGACTGATCACAATCGGCACTTCTTCGTCGAGAAGGTTGATCGGCTCAACGCCAAGTTCGTCTAGGTCCCCCAACTGGTATAGATGTATCGCTGGATTCCCGTTGGCCATCCTATCCAAGATTACGTCCCTGCTAGGACCTTTCCAATCACGCGTGAAGTAGATGCGTGCGGTAGGCACCAAATAGTTCCACTCATCGTGTTGGACAGAAATTTCCAGTCCCGGTATCTCGATCAGTGCATCAACAACTTGTTGTGACATCTCCTTGAATCGCTTATTCTCAACTTCCTCGTCCTCACTATCAAAGATTTGTAGAGCCTTAACCAACCCCATGATCTCCTCTTTTGCAACCTTCATGCTACGACCAAGGAATTGGTTTGGCGCAGCGTTGGCTGCTGCAGCCTCAATGAGGTCAGCTCTCCCGATCAAAATCCCGGTTCCCTGAGGCCCTCTAATACCTTTACCTCCACTCAGAATTACTAGGTCCGCACCTTCCCGGATATATCTTTTCAGGTTGTCACGAGGCGGGAGTGTGGAGGCGGCATCGACAATTACTGGAACCCCTCGAGCATGTGAAATCTCGCAAACCTCTGGTAAGGGTATCGCTCGACGTGAAACGAAGGCTGCGAAAAGGTAAGCGACAGCAGCAGTCTTTTCTGTAAATGCAGCTTCAAGCTGCCAGGGATAGCACCTTCTTCCATCACCAATCTCTACAAACTTTGCACCCGCAGCGCGATATAACTGGTCGTAAGCAAAGCGGTGACTTTTCTGAATAATCACTTCATTCTTCATACCAGTTGTATCCGGTAGGCTGACCATCTTTGCCGGGTCGTTACCGGCGATAACGGCGGCGGCTTGCATCACTAAGCCTCCACCAGAACCGCTTGTGACCAGCGCTGCTTCGGCACCACAAATCTCGGCAATTATCTCTCCAGCTTTCTTGTTTAAATCATTGATATCAACCATCACAGTCGAGGTCTTGCGCATCACCTCCGCTGCTTCTGGTCTAAGTCTAGATCCACCCCACATCGTCGTGGTTCCGGAAGCGTTGATGATCCGGTTAACTCCGATGGAACGGTAGAGTTCTTCTCCAGTCATTGACAAGTTCATACGTGATCCTCATGGGCAAATTGGCCAGCGGCATTATAGCATCGGCATAGTGAAAACCCGGACCTACGCATAAAATTACCTGCTAATCGTGCGTAAAGCGCATCAAGGTTGCCGCAACGCATTGTGACCCTCTCCACCAAGCATCCATCAACTGGTTGCATATCCAATTAGTTTGTACACGAGCTTTGCGGCTGTGAAGGAGCAGGCCTCGGGACCTTCATGAGGACTCAGTTCTACCACGTCAAACCCAACAATATTCTTGTTAAGGGAAACTTGTTTAAGTAAATTCGTGACTTCGTCCCAAAGCATCCCCCCAGGCTCAGGTGTCCCAACGGCGGCCATAATCGATGGATCTAGAACATCCAGATCGATAGATATGTATACATCGTGTGATAACTTTCCAACTACTTCAGAGACGACAGATGGCAAATCCGTATTGGGCCAGTACGCGACAGGCAATTGTTGGGCGTCAACATAGTGTTTTTCACTTTCGCTGATACTCCGGACCCCAACCTCCACCAAGCTAGCCTGTTCACTAAGTCTTCTTGCAACGCACGCATGGCTCCATCTGGAACCCATATATTCATTACGCATATCCGCATGCGCATCAAGGTAAAGTATGGATAACTCAGGGTAACGAGAGATCTGAGCGTTTACAGCCCCAATAGTTATGGAGTGCTCTCCTCCCAGCAGACCTACTAATTTATCTTGACTAGCGAAATGTTCAACCACTTTCTGAACTCGTGAGAACATCTGGACGGGACTATCAACATCCGGCTCAATAGCAGTCGTCGTAGCGATACCCACTCTGGAAATATCTCGTTCCAGCTCAAGGTCATAATCTTCCAAGTGCTTCGATGCGTTTATCAGTGCACGGGGACCATCGCGAGCTCCCGGCTTAAAGGATGTAGTGCTATCGTATGGTACTGGGACCAAGACCACGGCTGGATCAACCGAAGCGCCCCCCAAGGTTGGCGTATCAAGGAAAGTTTCCCAAACCCGGGGCACGGCGTCAGGCCAGTTTGATCCAGACTGTACTTCATCAATATGTCTCATGTGATCTTGGGATTATGGGACAGAGTAAGCAATCATATTAACGAAAACCTCCAACTCTTTCGCCCCGTGATATTCGGTCGAATGTAGTTGCCGCTGTAGGTCGTGCATAGTCGACAAACATCTCCACACTGTCGACCGCAACTTGTGCTGCCAGATTTGCTGGCCGTGATTCTATTGAGATACCGATCTCGTTGGCGCCAACCTTCAGTATTGAACTGGGAATAGGTAACTCCATCAATGCATAGATGTTACCGCCACCGCCGTGCCGAGAAAACCGCTGCTTGTCAGGATCCAGAGTAACTCCATTGGCTATCACGGCCACCACGTCAGCATCTATGGAACCACGCAACTGAACTTTAAGAGTTACTCGTGCAAGCTTAAACACTTCGGCCATATGGATCGATATGAAGCTAGGCCCATTCCCCGTTTCTAGGGTGACTGGCAATTGGGATTCGTATTCCTCATAGTCCGCATCTATGTCCTTAACACCTAACCAGTAATGCTTAGGCTGTTCACGGAGAAGGTCGGGGTCGTGAATCTCGGAAAGAATCTGTCTCTCTTGAGCTCCAAACGGCCAGTTGAACCATGGGATATATAAACCGTCAGCCCCCCTAGACCAGTATGATGCGGCTCCTGCTCTGAACCGCTCTGGGGTTCCAGGGTATTCATATATCTCACGTCGCTCCTGATCAATACCTCCCGTACCCACACTGTAGTATCTATCCTGAAGCGCAGGGTAAACCTCGCAATCAGTACCTGCAGCTTCCTCTACCAGCCATTCAAACGGCATATTTATATCCATCTGCCGCGGCCCGTAAACAGCTGGAACCACAAAGTCCAGAAGCTCTTCCCTTAGCCACGTACGCACGTCGAGCCCTGCACGTGTGTTGGACTCCACAGTTGGCATAATCCGTGCACCGAATGGGATATGGCGGCCTTTCTCATTACCTACGCGAGTAACTAAGGTCTGCACATCGCGGATGAAATCGGTCACGATGTGCGCCTTACCCCATTCCTCGTCCTGTTCAAAGTAGTAAGGAGAAAAGACAAAGTCGATCTCAAAACCGTCAACTTCGTAGTCGGTCACAGCTTCTTCAATCAGTGCGTATCGCTCCGCTCGCACCTCAGGATAGGTCCAATCAAACGGGTAACCGGGGCGGGTCTTAAGACACAATTCGGGGTGATCAATCTTAAAAGTAGAATTGTCGGCCGTTTGCACAAATGCAGGATCCTGCCCATGGTTCATGCGAAGACTTCCAAAAAACTCAATCCCCTTACTATGAGCACGCTCAATTAATAGGGTCATGATGTCTAGACCACGCTCACGAAGGCTTCTCAGATTTTCGTAAGCCCTCCAAAATGGGAACGTATTCCAAATCTCAGGTTCGCGAAACGTCGTGACGCCAGCTTTGATAAGGTGCTCTGCCCATGTCTCCCCTACCTTCGTGTTGTGGTACATCGTCGGACCTGCACCAAACCCGTACACCAGAGTGTCCACACCTGTCCCAACAATTTCGTCCACGGGAGCAACGGCATCTTCAACACGTATCGGAGGGTCATAGCAATAGATATGGAAGTGCCTGGCGTCATTATGAAAAAGCAATCGTCGCTTACGCATGTGTACTTCACTCAAGAGAGGCGATAACCTCACCATCGACCACCTGGTCACCAGCGGAAACATTTACTGAAGCGACAATACCAGACCAATCCGCTCGAAGCACCTGCTGCATCTTCATCGCCTCCAGAACGCATATATCATCACCAGTGACCACTTGGTCACCAACTGACACAGCAACCGAAATTATTACTCCTGGCATGGGGGACTTAAACGAGCGCGATGACTCGTCGGATATTTGAACATTATTACCTGAAGTTGATGTAGAAGGTGAGCGTGGCCTAGAGTCACTAATCTTAAGATCATCTTCAGCCTTGGCATGTACCGAAGAGCCACCGTCCTCGATACTGACCTCCACAGGTTCACCATCAACAAGAACCTGGATTGGGAAGTCAGTAATATCACTAACTTCGACTGTATACCAATTATCTCCAATCTGCACACGCAGTGTTGTAGGTTCTACTGGATCCATCTCTATCCCTGAATCAGCGCCAGGAAAACGCCAGCGACAGCTGCGGATCCAATGACTCCCGCAGCGTTAGGGCCCATTGCATGGTATAGAAGAAAGTTCTTGGGATTTGCTTGCTGACCCAGATGATGAGAGGTGCGCGCAGCCATTGGTACAGCCGATACACCTGCAGATCCGATTAGTGGGTTAATTTTATCCTTGAAGAAAAGATTCATGAACTTAGCGAACAACACGCCCCCGGCCGTTCCAGCCGAGAAGGCAGCAAGTCCGAGGCCAAGGATAACGATCGTTTGAAATTCAAACACTCGTTCAGCTACGAGCTGCCCGCCGATCGTCAACATCAAAAATATCGTGGCCACGTAGAGAATCACGTCCGATGCTGCCTGTGTAAGCCGAGGAACCACGCCACTTTCCTTCAACAGATTACCGATCATAAACATAGAGATTAGAGGTGCCGAACGAGGAACAAGTAGGATGACTACTACTAAAATAACTGTTGGAATGATCAACTTCTCTCGCCTGGAGACTTCCCGTAGTGGTTTCATTTCAATCATGCGTTCATTTTCAGTAGTGAGTAACTTCATGATAGGCGGCTGAACGAAGGCTACCGTCGCAACATACGAATAGGCTATCACCGCAGTAATGCCAAGGATTTCAGGTGCTAATTTTGCGGTGATGAATATAGTTGTTGGTCCATCTGCACCACCAATAATACCGATCGCGGCGGCTTCGCGAATATCGAAAATCCCAGTAGCAAGAGCGCCCCAGAAGGCAGCAAAAATACCTATCTGAGCTGCGGCTCCTAAAAGCAAGGTCCGTGGATTAGCTATGAGTGGTCCAAAGTCCGTCCCTGCTCCCAGTCCCAAGAACATTAGAGGCGGAAGTATGTTCCAGAATGCAAGCCCGTAATGGAAAACGATACCGAAAAGCCCGGCTCCTTGAACTCCCTGTGCCTCTGTAGGCAAGACGGTCATACCAGTAAGTGGCAAGTTCACCACTATGATGCCCAGCCCGATCGGCAACAATTCGTAAGGCTCCATGTTGCGTGCAACTGCCAAGAACATAAAGGCGAATCCGACTAGGACCATTACAGCTTGTTGCCAGCTGATGGAGGCAAGTCCAGTGGAATTATAGAATTCGAGAAATTCGTTCACAGCAGCGAGTCCACTAACGAGGTACTGGGGTAGGGAGGATTGCGGAATTTTCGTGGATTTCGACCAGCGTCGCTACAGCTATTGAGGCTGCAAGTGCCTTGTTACGTTCTTCCTGAGAGACTTCACCCTCTGGCACCTGATCACTCTTATCAGCAAAGAGCTTGCCGACTATCCATATACTTATCGACAGGAAAAAAAGTAGGCTGAAGGCGGTACTTAATCCAATTATGGTAAGCGTGAGTGCTTCCTCAATTAAAGCTTGGTCAAACATCTTTGCCTCAATCCTAACGTGGCCTGAAATTGTACAATACCAAAGGACGTCTTTATAGGACACATCGTAGAGGTTAGATTAGCAGGGAGTACTAACATGGGCTACCAAATAGACCTAAACTGCGATATGGGCGAGAGCTTTGGGATGTACAAGATGGGCTTCGACGAAGAAGTCATCAAGTACATCAGTTCAGCAAACATTGCATGTGGTTTCCACGCTGGCGACCCATTATGGATGCAAAAGACCGTCCAGTTAGCAGAAGAGAATAACGTTGCTATCGGAGCTCATACAAGCTTTCCAGACTTAGTGGGGTTCGGACGTAGACCGATGATTGTATCCAGTGATGAGGCCAAAACCGACATCATCTACCAGGTGGGAGCACTCCAAGCATTCACTAACAATAAGAACCTTCAGCATATAAAACCACATGGTGCCATGTACAATCAGGCAGTTAACGACAAGGATTTAGCCCGATCAATATGTGAGGCAGTTCTCGAAATCAATGACCAATTTATCCTTCTGGCCCTCTCGGGCTCTCTATGGGTCGATATCGCAAAGGATATGGGGCTCAGGGTTGCTCAAGAGATTTTCGCAGACCGTGCCATCAATCCAGATGGCACACTCGTTTCGCGCTCAAACCCTGGATCAGTTTTTCACGACATTGATGAGGTAGCAGAACGGAGCCTGCGTATGGTCACTGAGGGTAAGGCAACTGCTATAAACGGAGATATAATCGATATCGAAGCCGAGAGCCTATGCATCCATGGCGACACGCCAGGCGCGGTCGAGATGGCCCGCGTAGTGAAACAAGAACTTGAGAACGAGGGAGTCGAGATTATCGCTGCGGGTCAATTAGTCTAGTTTTTGACATAACCGAAAACCAATGTACGACATACCAAAAATTATGCCCATGGGGGACCAAGCACTAGTGATCGAGTTTGGAAACCAAATAGAACCTGAATGCAACGCGCGAGTGCATTCGCTTACTCGTGCTCTCGACTTGAGTACCCCGACAGGAGTAGTTGCGGTCATTCCCACTTACAGATCTCTAACGATTCAATACGACGCTAACCTGATCGGGTATAAAGATCTAACAAACCAGCTTCGGGACATCGACGTTAATTCCAACGCCCACGAGATATTGACCAACCGCATTGTTCACCTCCCAACAATCTACGGACTAGAGTTCGGTCCGGATCTAGAGTTTGTGGCTCGACATTCAGAACTCTCGGCTGAAGAAGTCATCAGAGTTCACTCTGCTACCGATTACCTCGTATATATGATGGGCTTTACTCCAGGCTTTCCATATCTTGGGGGGATGTCGGAGGAGATTGCCACACCACGCTTGGAAACTCCTCGTAACTCCATACCGGCTGGCTCAGTCGGAATCGCCGAGAGCCAAACGGGGGTATATCCTATAGATACCCCCGGCGGCTGGAGAATACTCGGGCGCACACCACTAAAACTGTTCGATACCTCAAGAGAAAGACCTTCTCTTATAGCTGCAGGCGATTATGTACGTTTTGTTCCACTGTCAAACAAAGATGAGTACCAGATGATTGAGGAACAGATCATGAAGGGTGAATACAAACCGACGGTGACTACGGAATGAGTGATCCCGCCTTCCAAATAATTGATCCTGGGCTATTTACTACAGTGCAGGACCTGGGTCGTCACACATACCAACGCTACGGCGTGCCGGTATCAGGAGCGATGGATGCATTCGCGCTTCAGGCAGCGAATTTGCTTGTCGGGAACGAGTCCGCAGAGGCATGCCTCGAGATTACTGTTCAAGGACCAACAATCCACTTCCTTACAGATATGGTGATTGCAATAACTGGCTCGGACATGTCTCCACAGCTTGATGGCGAAGACATCCCTCGTTGGGAACCTCTTGATGTGAAACAAGGAACCTTACTAACGTTTGGTCAATTAAAAGATGGGATGAGAGCATATGTCGCTTTCAAAGGAGGCATTGACGTACCCACTGTTCTAGACAGTCGCTCTACCTACACACATGGTGGCTTTGGTGGGTACAGGGGGAGAACCCTTAAATCTGATGATGTCCTCCCCGTCTCCTCGGATAGCGCCAGTGTGTCTCGACGGAAACTACCTAGTGGATACACATTGCCGGTTTACGGTAACCATCATGAGATTCGTGTGGTCCTTGGGCCACAGGACGACTTATTCACGGAAGACACTGTCGCTACTTTCCTAACCGCACGGTTTAAGATTTCAACAGAGTCGGACCGAATGGGCTACAAACTAGTCGGCCCAACTATTGAATCCTCCAACAGCGCAAATATCATCTCGGATGGAAACGCGCTGGGTGTTATTCAGATACCGGGAGACGGCAGCCCTCGCATCTTGCTATCAGATCGAGGTACTACAGGAGGATACCCGAAGATAGCGACTGTAATTACCGCTGATATTGGCAAGTTGGCACAGGCACTACCTGACCATACATTACGGTTCAATCGGGTCAGTATCGAGGAAGCTCATGACGCTCTAGAACATCAGAATTCCGTACTGAGTGCGCTATCTCGTCAGGGGAAACCCCTTAGTATGACAGTGTCTATCGGTGATACAGCGTATCAGGTCGAGACCCCTGACGGTTTGCCGGTTACCAAAACCAGCCTTCATTCTGCTTCTATTTCTGAGACAACACGCAGATTAAGCGCTGTAATTGATGGCAAAACGTTTGATTTTAAGGTCGATGTAACGCAGGAAGCGTGAGCTACATTATTCACGAGCTATCCGATTGGGTTCTTAGTTTCGCCGAGAGTCAGTGGGCAGTTGCGTTGCTCGGACTCAGTTCGTTTATGGAAGCGATCATTTTCCCAATACCACCCGACCCGTTACTGATTGCAATCGGACTTGTACAACAAGAGAGCGCTATCTTCCTAGGCTTATGGGTAGCAATAACATCCGTAGCTGGGGCGATTGTTGGTCATTGGATCGGCAAACGACTGGGAAGGCCCATAATCGAATGGGCGGGGAATTACCCTATACTGGACCGATTCTTCTCCCACAACAAGGTTGATAAAGTTGAACGATTGTTTAAGCGATACGGTATATGGACAATCCTTATTGCCGCTTTTACACCCTTACCGTACAAGGTGTTCGCAATTACCGCTGGCATACTACAGATGGACCGGCGGAGCTTTATTATCGCTTCTATTATTGGCCGTAGTGCCCGTTTCCTAACAATCGGGGTACTAATCGCCCTTTTTGGTCAGGAGATCGAGTCCATAATGTCAAATAATTTTGAACTCATAACTGTCAGTATCGCCGCCATCACAATAATAGGGGTTATGGGCTGGATCTGGTTCAAACGAACCCATCGTCGAACATCTTCTACTCTGCGATGATCCTCCGTTTCTGGCAAAAATCTCAGCCGGCGCGCCGCACTTTGATATTTGCGTCCTCAACCCACGTCTGGAGCGATTTGTTTTTTGCGTTATACGCTCCACTACTCCCACTCATTAAGGAAGACCTCGACCTTACATTTACAGAGGTCGCGTTACTGAAGTCTGTGTATGCAGGAGCATCCGCAGTCCTACAGGTACCTGTTGGATTCATTGCGGAAAGGGTAGGAGAATTCTGGCTTCTAATCGGCGGTAACATATGGGTGGCGGTAGGTCTGATTTGTATGGCTCTCGCTCCTGGATTCGCCTTACTGCTCGGATTCACTTTTGTTGGAGGCCTAGGCGGAGGTACTCAACACCCATTGGCTTCCTCAATTGTTTCCCGAGCTTACGAAGATAAGGGACGCGCGACAGCGGTGGGAACAGTGAACTTCGCAGGGGATCTAGGCAAACTACTATCCCCGGTACTAGCTCTTGTCATTGCCGTAAATTATGGGTGGCGCTTAACGATGCTGGTGATCGGCGTTGCCGCCATCGTGTATATGATAATGACAGTGCTAATCCGTCGTAGTATTGATATAGATCGTCCCGACTCGCCAGACAGCAGAGGTTCGCAAGACTCAACCGGAACGATAAGCGCCGGTTATATAACCCTCAGCGTCGTCGGATTTCTAGACTCTGCAACTCGTGCTGCTGCCCTAACATTCATACCCTTTATTTTGGAGGATAAGGGATTTTCAATATCTGAGATCTTCAGCATGCTAATTCTTTTATTGATAGGTGGAGCAGCTGGAAAATATCTCTGCGGAAGACTTAGTGAACGATATGGAACCATCGAGCTTATTTGGATAACTAAGGGAATAGCTGCAGGGCTCCTCACGCTCACCATCTATACACCGCTCACCCTTATCGGGCCGCTAATGATCGTTCTAGGTATCACGTTAAATGGCACATCGTCTGTGCTGTACTCCAGCGTTGCAGAGATGGTGCCGAACGCACGCCGCTCCAGAATGTACGGGTTCTTCTACACTACCAACGAATCAGGGAGCTTCGCAGCACCACTTTTCTATGGACTAATAGCGGATATCTTCAGTGTACGTGTGAGTATGGTAATTATGGGCATCCTAACAGCAGTCATACTGCCAGTTTCGCTACCATTGAAAATATACCTCGGCAGGAACAAGGCCTGGGAATCCTCCTAGTAGCTTTGGAACAGTCTCCCCCAACCTGTTTTCATAGCCTCACGGACCCGTTTTTGGCCTATGAAACGCATCCAGTAACTATTGTGGTATATGTTTGATGCGGTAAATGACCACGGTGCTATGCGCGACCGTAGGAGGAAATTTTCAAGAGGCTTGAGCGGCCCCCAATAGATTAGTTTCTGTCCCCGGCTTGCAAAGGTATTCTCAGTACCAGCCATCTTCCAGTCAATACCAGATATGTCTTCACCGACAATCTCTATTTGCCCTACGTCACCGCACCCAAGGCCAGCTTCATGAGCTAGTCTGATAAATTTTATCGACATCGGATCGAATCCCATCATCTTCGCGGAGACAGCATCTACAGCAACCTGGTCAGCACTGGCAAGGATTACATCTTTCTTATGCCACCTCATTGCCCGGGGTCCCGGGCCATCCCCAACGAAGGTACCATCCGTCAAAGCGAAAATGCCTGGGTGAATTTCTTTCTGGATACGCAGCAAGTCTACAAGGGTTTCGTGTATAACCGAATGAGTCCAGTGCCGTTTGCGATTCAACAACCCCCCGAAAGCATTTTTCATCGCGCCGGTGATGGTTGTGAATACATGTGTTTTCATAGTTGGGAGATGTAGGACATTCTTGCCAAAAAACATTTCTGGGATTTGGAACCCTTCAGGGTATATGTCGCCAAGGACAAGCATGTCGGATTTAGGTTTGTAGTCCACCCACCTAACTGGCGGGTAATCAAGAAAAACACTTTCCAATCCATGCTGCTTTTCAACCGCTTGGTGCTTGTTATTTACTGCACCCTCAATTGGATCAACCACGACTGTCCCATTATGAGTCGGAATCAGATCTTTGTAACCGTCCTTTTTTAGCGCGGTGATAACGCCATCAAGTTGCCATGGCGTCGTTGAGCAGGCCGGGTAATAGTACTGCCAAGAGATATTAACCTTCAGTAGAGTAGCCAGCTCTTTTGAGAGGAATTTCTCATAATCAGCCAGACGCATAGCCTGACCAATATCTTCACTTACCGTCTCGGGGCGAGTGTAGACAACTGCTACTTTGGAGCGCTGTGCCTGGGGGTGTTCTGTGTTCCCCTTGAGCTTAGTTACCGTCTGCATCACAAGAATTCTAGCACGTAGTTAAGTTCAGAACAGGGAGAGCACGGCCAGAGAGACAGCAAGCCAAAGCACTATTGAGATAAGCAGCGGTGCATCACTCAGTAGTACGTCCTCTGGATTTTCTCCTCGTTCTTGAACCTGCACAAGGTAGATGTAACGAAACATTCCAAAAACGACAAACGGGATAGTTAGCATCATCGCGTGATTATCTGGTAGGTTGGGTGCCGTGACACTATACACAACGTAAGCAACCAGAGTTGACATTGCAGCGACCGAGATATACTGATCAAGCACACGCACCGAGTAAGCCGCTAGTATCTTTCGTTGGTTCTGGGCATTCCCGCCAGCTAATGAAAGCTCAGTCCTTCGTTTTGACAGAGCGATTAGCAGTGCCCCCAAACCCGTACAGGCATAGAGCCAGGGGGATATTGGCACATCAATTACTATGGCACCCGCCACAGCCCGAATTATAAAACCTCCGCTTATAGAGAAGACGTCGAGTATAACCAGGTGCTTGAGTAGTACTGTGTACATAATCATTAGAACCACGTAAGTTACTGACACAAAACCAAACAAAGGCTCAAGTAGAAAACTTAGTCCTAATCCCAGGGTTAGGAGCCCAACAGCTGTAGTCCAAGCTACCCTGACAGAAACGAGGCCTAAAGGGATTGGGCGGTTACGCTTTTCGGGGTGATTCCTGTCTTCAGTAATATCCCTTGAGTCATTGATCAGGTAGATGCCTCCTCCAAGTACACAGAAGATGAAGAAAGCTATCGTCGATCTTCCTAAGAGGGGGAGCAATCCATTTATCAATTCCAGAGACCAAGCGTCTCCAACAGTAAAAAAGAGCGCAAAATAGATGATGAGGTTTTTGGTCCATTGTTTGGGACGCATGGACAGTATCAGGCCGTAGACGATTCTCATTATCATTTTCTTGGAAACTGTTCCATGTGAAAGAGCCTACAAACAGCATCGAATAAAGTGCATAAAAACACCATAAATCACATGTGCCTTAAAATGAACGAGCCCGCAAGCATGCGAGCCCGTGTCTATCAAATCAATGAGGTGGGAGTAGGTTATTCGAGAAAATCCTTAAGCTTCTTCGATCGATTAGGGTGGCGAAGTTTACGAAGAGCCTTTGCCTCGATCTGACGGATTCGCTCACGGGTGACACCAAAATCACGCCCAACTTCCTCTAGCGTCCTGCTACGCCCATCCTCCAACCCAAAGCGGAGTTGTAGGACCCTAGCCTCTCTTTCGCTCAACGTGTAAAGGACATCATCTACCTGTTCCTTTAGGAGTTGGTAGGACGCAGCGTCGGATGGGGCAAGAGCACTCCGATCCTCAATAAAATCTCCAAGGTGACTATCTTCTTCCTCGCCAATCGGTGTCTCAAGAGAGACGGGCTCTTGGGAGATCTTGAGAATCTCACGAACCTTTTCCGGACTAACGTCCATCCCAGAACCAATCTCTTCACTCGTTGGTTCGCGACCGTACTCCTGTACGAGGCGACGACTAACTCTAAGCAACTTGTTAATCGTCTCAACCATATGAACCGGGATACGTATGGTGCGAGCCTGATCAGCAATCGCCCTAGTAATCGCTTGGCGAATCCACCAAGTGGCATAAGTACTGAACTTGTAGCCTTTACGATAATCGAACTTCTCAACTGCGCGAATCAGTCCGATATTACCTTCTTGGATTAGGTCCAGAAGGGACATACCCCGACCAATATACTTTTTGGCAACACTGACAACCAGTCGCAGATTGGCTTCCGCAAGGTGGCTTTGCGCATTGTTACCTTCGGCTTTGACACGACTCAGATAGCTATTAAACAGTAGTTCCGAGTCCTCAAGGTCTTTCGTAAACTCGATTTCGTTGACCCGCTCCTTGATTTCATCAAGGTTAGCGTCTTCATCCAACAACTTAAGGACCTCGGGCGGTAGAAGCCGACTGTTCAAAGACAGGTCCCTTACTGCGTCCTTCGCTTCCTCTTCACTGACGTTAAGAGCATCCTCTACATACGCAATAAACTCTTCAGTGAAATCACTGTCGATGGCATCACGCATGGTTTCATCTACAGCGATCTGCATGAAGGTTAGCTCGCCCGTTAGACCTGCATACTTAGCCATTGAAAGGGCTAGGGTCTCACTCTCAACTGTGTGTCGGATTAATTGGGCAACCACTTGCCAAGCCCGAGGTGGCCTTCCATCGGGACTAGTCAGGCTGTCCTCCACGGCCTCTATATGCTTCGCCGACTCCATCTGGCGGGCAAGCTTCCTCTCGTCTTTCGCTTTGAGAAGGCTCACTCGGCCAATTTCCCGAAGATACATCCTCACGGGATCATCAATCATGTCTGAAGAGTCAAGATTCGCTTGCCAGGCGGCAGCTAGGTCACTTGCTGATTTTGAGTCGGAAGACTCCTCATCATCATTATCGGTATCTTCATCAGACGATCTAGTAGAATCACGAGACTCGAATCCGGCCTTGAAGCCAAGGCCACTATCATCTTCATCACTGGAAGAACCTCCGCCCTGAGAACCGCCTGTCAACCCCTCTATACCCTTCCCGACACCTACAAGATCTCCCAGCAGGTCCCCATCTTCATCCCGACGTTTGTGTGAATCCAACTCTTGTGTCAAGTATATCGACTCCTAATTCCTAGCCCCGTACTCTTATGATTTGGCTCTAAGCAGTATGGTAACTTTTCCTCAGCCTCTTGTTAACTTCAACAATGGCGCCTTCCAAGTCTCCTGAATCTGGGTTAGCTTCTGAATTTGGTTTAGGCGGGCTCCAAGTCTCCAACCGACCCGCCTGGTCCTCTTTGAGGTATCTTTGCCGTAAGCGCTCCAAGGACTGTTTGACAGCCTTCCCCGCCGACCCTGTATCCACTGGCCCTAGATCTAAATCCAGCAGCCAATCCAGGTGGTAATGAAGTTCTTCGTCCAGTTGACTTCGTAGACTCTCTATTGTAGTGCAATCCATCCATGAGGTAAACACCAATCTGTTCTCTAATTGGACGAATTCCAACCCATCGTGATCAGCCGCATGGGTCTTTAGATCAGGCCAGTGGAGTAAAACTGCAAGCACGTATTCTTCAAGCGGATCCCTATCTACACCGGAAAACACGCGGTTCGAAAGTCCTTCCGGCTCAGAAGGGGCAGGGGTACGTGGACCGGATCTTAACCCTCGAACATTTCCTATACTCACTTTTAGTACTTCCCTAGTGACACCTAACGCTGACGCAAGCATCTCAAAGTATTCCTCCTGCTTGAATCCATTTGTCTCAGAGAGAATTGTCGGCTTTAAGACAGCAACGGCCGTGGCTTTACCCTCCGCCGTTGACACATCAATCTGAGAAACTGTCGCTTGTATAGCAAATTCCATGTATTGTTTTGCACTATCAACAATCCCCTCCCACAGCGTAGGGTCTTGCCGAATCGTGTCGTCAGGATCCGTACCTTGAGGCATAAGGGCGATCTTTAGATCTGTTTTCGTACGCTGCCCTAGTTTACGGCCTTCCAATGCCTTCCATGAAGACTCCAGGCTCCGCATTGTTGCCTGCTGACCAGCAGCATCCGCGTCCAAAGCCAATATCACGGTCTTGCAAAGTACACTAGCAGCGGTAACCTGCCGATCAGTGAGTGCTGTACCCATGGATGCTATAACGTTCGCATAGCCATGCTGGTGTGCCGCAATCACATCCATGTACCCCTCAACAAATACCGCAACATCAAGCTTTCGGATTTCGGATGATGCCTTATGGAGACCGTACAATGTAGCTCTTTTGTCAAATACATCCGTCGCAGCTGTATTAATGTATTTTGGTTCCGAGCCATCTAAGCTCCGCGCACCGAAGCCAACGACCCTCCCTCGCCGATCGTGTATGGGGAACATAAGGCGACCAAAGAAGAAGTCTTGGATTGCACCATTGTCTCTTTTGATCAAGACCCCTGACTCCACTGCGTGTTCGAGGTCGAATCCCAATTCTGCGAGGTGATTACGCAGTCGGTCACGTCCTCGTGGGCTCATCCCTAGCTCGAAGGATGCTGCAGTTCCGGCATCGAGGCCACGTTCCTGTAGGTATTTTCGTGCCGCCTGTCCTTCGTCGCCTGCTAAGATTTTCTGATAGAAACTAGAAGCCTCTTTATTGACCCTGTATAGCGTGTCTTCGTGGCTGATTTGCTCTTCAGAGCGACTTCGAACCTCCACCCCAACCCGATCAGCCAATTGACGAAGCGCCTCACCAAAATCAAGCCCCTCTTTCCGCATGATGAAGTTTATAGCGTCTCCCCCTGTTGAGCAGGCGCCAAAACAGTGCCAACTTTGTCGTGCTGGAGTAACAACAAAGGAGGGAGTTTTCTCAGTATGAAAGGGACATGGTGCCTTGTAGCTATTACCTGCCTTTTTAAGGGGCACGTAATCAGAGACCACATCGACAATATCAAGCCTGGATTTTACGTCCTCTACAACAGACATCTGGGTCTACTCATCTTCCTTTTCATAGCGGATTGAGCTGATTGTTAACGAAGGTTTTATTAACAATATTTCTGGCGTGCTCGACCTATTAGATCCAACATCCTTTGCGCCTGGTTTCTCTCATTTTCATCAGTAAGAGATTGAATACGAGAATTCCATAATACGAATTGATCTGCTAAATGATCACAGATGCGCTTTGTTTCCCAACCTTCTTCGATCCCTAATATATGTTCCGGGTTGACTGCTTCTATCTCGATATTGCTCTGATCTAATAACCCTGCATCTTTTAACCTTTGAATCTCCGCAGGCTGTACACCGAGTTTAGCTCCAATTTCGTTTATAGCCATCAATTCTGACTCGTGTGCAACCTCGTCCGCAGCTTCATACGCGTAATGAGCTAGTCGTTCTATCGGCTCCTTTATACTGTTGGCATGGACTGCTAGGTGCTCAATTGCTACCTTGAGATCAACTAGACAGTCGCCCACCGCTGACCAATCGTTAGGACCCTCAATCAAGGATTGAAGCCTACCGTCAAAAACCTCTTTAGACCCCCAAATATCCCCGAGATCTGTACAGACGATCGCCAGGGCATCATCTAACTCGTCAGGAAGTCCCAACTCTTTCAAGCGGATGACCACCGCGTGGGCCATCAACGCTGTCTTACGGGCTTGTACCAAGTCTGGCTTATCGTTTCCCATCACATGTACCTATTGGCATTTCTACCGGGCCGCATAGTGCTTTAAATACATTGTCCACAACTCTGTAATCTCGTCCAGCAATGATTTCTGTAAATCCTCTCTCATATCATTTATATGTCCGAAGACACTCTTCCACATATCATCCACTTCCAACTTCCAACGAGCATATTCGAGTCCGTGAGAATCACGCTGCATCGCCTCAAGATGTTCTTCAATCATACGAGTTTGGTTGCCCACGGTCCGAGCTAGCACTCGGTCGTGGGGAGTAGGAATCTGGCTCATTGCCGTGGCTCCAGAAATATTGACGCAATTCCAGGATCTATTTCCTCTGCTTTACGGATAGCGTATAGGTCTGTCATACCTGCAACATAATCAACTACAGCCCGATCATCATCTCTATATTCCGTCGGAATGAGATCACGGTTGTGGTCATAATATTCGTACAGCAACCTAACTATTTGCCGGGCCGTGTCTCCCTCATTACTTCCATCTTTCTCCACATAGACGCGCTTGAACATGAACTCGCGGAGACGAATCAACGCATCCCCTATTTCAGAACTCATCGACACCTTTAGATTCCCGTCCCCATATTCACCACTAGACACCGGCCAGGAGGTCCGAATAACGTCAGTCACCATAGTATCTATTCGCTTCGAGTGACGGTCGCCTAGAATCTCTATCAGATCGTTTGGCAGTTCTCGCTCCAAAAGCAACCCGGCCCGGAACGCGTCTGCAATATCATGGTTAATATAGGCGATCGCATCTGAAATACGGACCACTTGAGCTTCGAGTGATATCCCGCCTTCCGGCAGAGAATCTAGGAAAGCTCCCCGAGGTTTTGAATGGGAAACAATCCCTTGACGAACTTCTCGGGTCAGATTCAGGCCTTGCCGTTCCTTCTCCAGCACCTCGACTATACGAAGACTCTGTTCGGCGTGACGGAAGCCATCACGATAAAGCTTGGACATCTCATCCTCGCCTGTATGACCGAAGGGTGTGTGACCGATGTCATGGCCCAGGCCGATAGCCTCAGTGAGATCCTCGTTTAAATTTAAGGCCCTCGCTATAGTTCTCGCGATCTGTGCTACTTCAAGGGTGTGGGTCAAACGTGTGACGTAATGGTCACCTGTGGGTGCAATGAAAACCTGGGTCTTATGTTTAAGCCTTCTGAACGATTTTGAGTGAACAATGCGATCTCGATCACGTTGGAACTCGGTGCGAATAGTGCTCGGATCCTCTGGCAAATCCCGGCACGCGTTCCTTGATCTGGAAGCAATCGGGGACAGAGTCTCTTCTCGCTCTTCAAGGCGGTGGCGAATTGACTGAATTACACTCATTTCCTGCAGCACCACTAGACTCGGAGGGTGGCTATGCAGGAGCGAGTCTACCATGCAGTGCAACCATTCAACTCCGGATTCACACTATAGCACAATGAGACTGCGTTGGCGTTGCAGGATCAGTACTGTATATTGTGGCGAATTCAGCCTTTTGAGGTGCGTGACATGCAAGTGATTCGAACTACTGAAGTCCCTGAGATTGATAACACCCACCGGGAGATCTTCGTTGGATCTAAAGTAGCTATGAGGTCGTTGGTGGGAGATGATCTGTCTGAAACCTATCGTTTCAACATCGTTACCTTCGCTCAAGATTCGAGAACTAAATTTCACACCCACACATGTGATCAGATTCTCTACGCGACAGAGGGAACAGGGATGGTCGGTACACGAGATGGTGATGTCGAGATCTCCGCAGGAGACACCGCGTTTATCCCTGCTGGCGAGGAACATCGCCATGGTGCGAATGAGAAAGGACCATTCAGTCATATATCGCTTCAGACCGCTACATGCCAAACTGAGGTAATCGAATAATGGAGACTGAAGACCTCTCTAATAGTCTGCTTGAGCAGTACAGGACTGCGAGTGTTCCGTCTATATGGAGTGCTCTCCAAGATCTTCATGGATACCACCAATCGTTCATGCAAGGTGTGTCGAACCAGACCGAAGGCCAGCAACTTGTGGGTAGAGCAAGGACACTAAGATTCGTCCCTCCACGTCCTGATATCCAAGAACAAACACCCTCAGGAGAAAACGCTCCTGAAGCGCGCGCAATGGCACGCTGTGGTCCAGGTGATGTACTGGTTTGTGATGTTTCTTCCTCCCCATATTCTTCTAGCGGCGGCGAGATGAAGTTGCTCCAGCTACAGATGAATAGAGCCGAGGGTATCGTCACTGATGGTGCTATCCGGGATCTGGTGGCAGTCAAAAACCATGGGTTTAAGATTTTCGCTGCGGGTGGGACTGTAGCAGCAGGTTTGGCACCATTCATGTGGTCTTATGACGAGAACATTGTTATCCAGTGTGGTGGTATAGCCGTGAAGCCTGGAGACCTGATAGTCGGAAATGATGACGGCATCGTATGTGTGCCAAAACAATGGGCTGTAGAGGTGATCGAATGGGTCGATGAGCATGACCACTTCGAAAGTGTTATTCGCGACATGATCCTTCGGGATAACGTGCGCCCAACTACTTACTACAACAAAGAGATGTTTGAGAAGCTAAAGGAAGAAAAAAAAAGAACTCAAAGATAATCCAATTCGGAAACTTGGCGATGTAAATTCAGTTACCGACCGGTTATCAAGATGAGATCGTCATTGACGCTCTGGTCATTTCGGCAAGCCGGTCGGGGTCGGGCTCAGGCAAGGTCCCTAACCGAGGGTCGTAAGTGAGATTCGATTTAATCCTTGGGACATCACGGGTCAGGTTCGTATTGAACATCTTAGCAACGGAACCAAGGTCATTAGGGTATGTGAAGTTTGGGAGCGTAGCTAACTCTATTCCTATTGCTTTGCCTAACCCACTTTCGGACATCCCCCCTAACCAGACTGGGATACCGGCATCCTGAGCAATATCGTGAATAGCTACTGCGTTGGCTAGTCCTCCGGATCGCCAAACCTTGATATTAATATATTCGCAAGCACCGATTCTAACAGCCTGCTCCGCAACCCGAGGACTGGTTACGGACTCATCAAGGCAGATTGGTGTCTGTATGTGCCGAGCTAGCTCGGCGTGATCGACAATGTCGTCCCAGCCCAAAGGCTGCTCAATGAAAACAAGATTGAAATCGTCGATCGCCTTAAAGGTATCTAAATCAGCCAAGGTATAGCCCGCGTTACAATCGATGTGTAGGTCGATATCCGGGAAAGCAGACCTTACTGCTCGTAACATATCTACATCCCAACCAGGTGCTGCTTTGAGTTTGACCCTTGGGAAGCCGGCATCTACAGCTTCCTGTACTTTACCTAATAGGACGTCAAACGAGTCCTCAATACCTATAGCTGCACCACTGTCGACCTCCCGTGTCTTACCTCCGAGTAGCTTGTGCAACGGTTTATTCTCCATACTACTTCGAAGTGTCCACCAAGCGACCTCAATACCAGCCTTAGCAAAGCTATTGCCCTTAAAAACATTTAACCTATCGTTAAGATCAATCGCAGTATCGAAATCACGTCCCACCACATGCGGACCAAACACCTCCGTAATGTGATAGTAAACGCCCCCGGCACTTTCGTTTAAGTAGGTTGGGGCAAAGAAGGGACACGCCTCAGACCAACCGGATTGGTCTTCACTGGTCGCTTTCACTAATACTGAGTGCGAAACAGAGTCCTCACCATAAGCTGTTTTCCAGGTATAGGCCATCGGCATTTCGACATAGTAGACGTCAAATCGGTCAATTCTCACGATATGAGTTTGGGGTCTCTACTCTTGGTGGTCGTCATACTCATCAGACGCAAGTAGAGCAGCCCGGTTCTGGATCTCTTCTTCAGTAACGAAGCCCTTGATGAGCGACACTTTTTCCAAAGACCTGAGCCAGTGCTCATAATATGTCGAATCCTCTTCATGATCTTCAGACCTTGCTATTTCGTCTATGAGCTGGTTACGGAACTCATCCCAGGTGTAACGTTCGTTTTGGTGCATTACCACAGCGAGACCAAATGCTCGACCCTCCCATGGTTCATGAAAGACAAGTTCACCGTTCTCGCGTGGTAGCGAGTCACCTCCACCCATGTAGAAAATTGCGGCTTCTGATTGTGTAGAGTTATCGCTCATTGCTGTGAAGGGGGCATTTCTACTTTCGCAACACCAATCATAGAATCTCGCGTAACAAGAGCAGCAAGCTCTGTCTCTGTCATTCCATCCGTTCCATTAGGACGTTCAGGAAGAACCATATACCTAAGCTCCGACACGCTATCCCATACCCGAACGTCAATATCCCTAGAGAGATGCAGCCCAAATTCTTCAAGAACCGACCGCGGTTCCACAACGACGCGTGATCGGTAAGCATGATCCTTGTACCAGCTAGGCGGGAGGCCAAGCACCGACCATGGGTAGCACGAACATAGGGTGCACACTATGATGTTGTGTACTTCCTTGGTGTTCTCAACGACTACGAGTTCGGCACTGTGGTCATCATTGTAGCCAACAAGTTCCGCCACGGCAGATGTCCCATCTGTTAGTAACCGAGTTTTGTATTCGGAATCCACCCATGCACGTGCAACTACCTTGGCACCATTTAGTGGTCCAATATCCTCTTCGTACTTCCGAACCACCTCGTCAATTGCGAGGCTTGAGACCAAACCCTTCTCTGCGAGCAAAGATTCTAGCGCCTTTGCTCGGATACTAGGGTCCGCCGGGGAGTGGTGATGTTCGCTCATAGCTGGGCCTCTAAATAACTATCCCACAAATCAATACAGACGCTGCCGTTGCCTTCTTTTCGTTCTCCCCAAAGCTCTCTAGCATCAAATCTAATGGAATATACGGGCTCTGGTACGGACACGCCTTCAACTTTTAAATCAATTAGTTCATACACACCGCGAACCGACTGAACCAACCCAAGTTTGCCACGGACATACCTTGGAACTCTGGTATGCCTTGCCTTTTGCTCAGAATGCACCAATACTCTGTCCCCAGGTTTAAACCTTGGGGTCCCTGAATACCTCTTGGAACGCTGACTGTACCGCCGTTTGAGAACCTCATCAGTCAGTCCGGGATCATCATTACGACTTGGGGCGCTTGCGGGTTCGACGAAATCAACGGCTCGGCTTGTAAGCTCTTCCTGAGATATTACGCCTCTGTCCACCAATCCTGTCTCTAATGCGATTAGCCAAAGTTCGTAATAACTTGATTTCAAATAGGTTTCAGGGTCTATATTCTCAATATCGGGTCTCATAGAGATCATGCGGTGCCCCGAGGTAATCATCATGCCAAACACTCGGCGCTCCCACTCTGCATGAAAGATAGTTTCATCATCTTTAGAGTCGATGACCCCGAATCCTTGAAGCCCGCCTATGTCATGTACTCCACTAGCCATAGCAGGAGATTAGCATAGCCTGCGATCAGCGTCACCTCATCTTGGTACATTTCCCCTAAGGAAAATATGAGAATGTTGGCTGGAGCGGGAGAGGGGATTCGAACCCCCGACTTTCTGCTTGGGAAGCAGACACTCTGCCACTGAGTTACTCCCGCCTGATCAGAGCGTAAGGTGCACCCGCATTGTAGTCAACCTGTCGATCAAAAAGGTTTCGGCCCCACACCCTAGGCCTACCCAACCGCTGTGGAAGCTAGTATCTCCCTTGTTCGAACTACGTCTTTGTTGACTTGATTTTGAAGCGCTTTAACGGTTTCGTACTTTTCCTGACCTCGAATTCGTTGAACGAACTCTATTGTGAGCACCCTGTCATAGAGAGCACCAGTATAGTCCAGGATGAATACCTCGATGGCGTGACCTTGGTCCTTAAACGTGGGCCGCGTGCCGATGCTTACAGCAGCCATCAATGGCTGACCTTCCAAATTTGTATAACATGCGTATATACCATCAGCTGGGATAGCAAGCTCGGCAGGAACTTCGATGTTTGCAGTAGGGAAGCCAAGTTGGCTCCCACGACCTGCTCCTTTGATCACTTTACCTGTCAGTGAGTAACTACGTCCCAACTGCGAACGCACTGTGTGTACGTCGCCAGCCATAAGAGCGTTGCGTACGTTAGTGCTTCTCACAGCCTCGTCTCTATTGAGGGTGAGGTTTTCAACTACGGTTAATGAAAACCCCATCTCGCCACCTAGAACCTCCAGTCGATCAATGGTGCCTTCACGTCCCTTACCCATAGCGAAGTCAGGTCCTACAACAAGCCCTTTCATCCTTAAATGATTCTGGAGCATTTCAAGAAAGTTGACCACACTAAGATTGGACAGTTCTGTATCAAAAGTTATCGGGACAACAAAGTTAGTTCCTAGTTCCCGAAGTAGACGCAGCCGATTCTCCAGAGTAGTAACGTATTGAGGCTCAAAATCTGAACGCAGCGTTACTGCCGGGTGCTCACGGAAGGTAACAATACCTGAGTATCGGTCATCCTCCCGAGCTTGTAAGACTAAGTTGTTAATCAGGTGCTGGTGACCTAGGTGGACGCCATCAAACACACCAATACTGAGTATTGAATCCCCGCCAGCTTTAACGCTTTTTAAATCTTCTAGGATACTCATTACCCGTTCACCAAAGAGTGAGAGAGTCCTGGAAGAGTTGGGTCAATTCATCGGCTCCAGCTGGTCTCGGGGATAGTTTCGTAACCCGATGCTGAGGCAACGTGCCTTGAACTAAACTGGGCACGTCATCACTTGAGTATCCTACTGCACTAAGGCCATTCGGCAATCCCATATCTTGGATAAACCTAACAATTGTGTCTCCAAGGACGCCACCTGCATCCCTGAGCCCAACATCTGACAAATCTGCACCCATCAGCATCGCCGCATTCAGATGTCGCTCAGGATTTGTCGGCGCGGTGAACCTGAAGACTGCGGGAGCGTTTAGGATAACTGACATACCGTGAGGAACAATAGGATGACCCGGCGGGTATCCATCGGGCTCAAACTTCCTTACCATCCCGGCTACGGGGTAAGACATACCGTGCGGCAAGTGACATCCGGCATTACCAAATCCCACACCTGCGAAGGTCGCTGCTAGGGCCATCTGACCTCTCGCTTCGGTATCGGCTATATCATGTACAGCGCGATACATGTTCTGAGATACCATCTCAATCGCCTTGAGAGACCAGATATCGCTTATAGGGTTTGACCCCTGGTAACCAGGTCGTGCCCCGGGATGCTCGGGTGCTTCCCGTCTACTGAAGGGCAACGCAGTATACGACTCCAGACCATGACTCAGGACGTCAAAACCGCTACAAGCCGTAACCATTGAAGGCTGCGTAACCGTATTCTCAGGGTCAACAATGCCCATGATGGGGCGCAGGGATCTATGAGAAATCCCTGTCTTTGCTTTCATCTCCAGCAAATCGAAGATAGCTACTCCTGTAGTCTCACTCCCCGTGCCAGTCGTCGTGGGTATAGCTATGAGCGGCTTCAAACGTCCAGGTACAAGTTCTCCCTTGCCAATAGGAGCATTAACATACGTTAGAAAGTCCGCCGGGTATGTAGCATACAAATTAGCAGCCTTAGCGGTGTCTATACTAGATCCGCCACCCACAGCCACGTAGCCATCGAAATTCCCATCCACAGCAAATGCGATTGCCTGCTTAAAAGAAACATCCGTCGGCTCAACACTTACCTGATCGAACAGAACAGCGTCGATACCTGCAGCTTTGAGTGACTCCATCACGATACTCACAGGCTGTAGCACTGCCATCTGTTGGTCGGTAACAACCATGGTTTTTTTCGCACCGAGACTAGCCATTTCAAAGCCAACCTCGCGGGTCACCCCCGCGCCGAACTTGATGCTCGATGTCTCCATCGCGAACGCGGTTTCATATACATTTTCAGGCATCTTCATCCTCAGTCACCAGGATAGAACGTAATTCTGTGGATACTAATCGCTTGGTCTTTGCATCTCATAAAACTCAATGTATGACTCTTCTTGAATCTCATTTAGCTGAGCTCCGGCAGTTCCCATACTAGGAGTTTCGTTGTTTTCTCGATACGGTGACTCAATCTTCTCCTGCACCCAGTCCATGTACACCGTGTTAGCAGGACCTGGCACTGTATAACCGCTCCAGTAGACCCTTACCGTGTCGCGCTGTCCAGACTCTTCGTATCTGTCCCCCATCTCGCGAATCAACCCGGCTGCCTTTCTCATGTTTCCTGGCCCTTGCTTAATCTTCCAAACTCTCCGAATCAAGTACATTTTTCACCTCATATATCGCTAGTTATGCTTACAACTCTTCAAGTATCCCATATAGATCTGCCAATCCCACGATGCGGGGGCACCTCTTGTAACAAGGATAGTTCCCATCTCGGTCTATTAACACTGGCATAATACCAACCCCAAGTGCTCCCTCTATATCGGAAGAGGGTTGATCCCCAACCATAATAGCGTCTTCTGGGCCTACCTTAGCTACATCTAACGCAGCTCTAAAGATAAGCGGGTTGGGTTTTTCAGCACCAGCCTCTCTAGATGTGACTGCAAAATCAACGAGATCCCCCAGACCAAGATCCTTAACCAGTTCGCTGCCAAGCTGATCAATATTCGATATGAGGCCCACCATTAGTCCCAGTTTCTGTAGTTTTTCAAACGTTGGGCAAACATCACCAAAGGAGGCAAGTTGATACGGTATCTCACGCACCTTGTGGAAGATTTCCAGTGCTTGATTAAGTGAAACATGGACTCCACAGCCTTCCACCACCAACCGCTGGTATTCGCTAAAGAATTCGGCCTTGCCAACGTCATCACGCAAACGGACTGGATTATGCGCATTCTCCGCCGTCATGAACGCGTCCGCGTTCCCATACCCATTCAGAATACCGTCTGGAGTAATCATGTCCCCAAAACCAAACGCGGAACAAGCTGCCTTCTGGATCTCGAATCGAGAAGGCTCCCATCCTGCAACTGTACCGTACACGTCGAACAAAACCACCTTGGTCATAACTGATTCATAATAGCACCGGATACTTCACAGGGCAGGATAAAGTTACATACCGCTCTAATAGGTACCATTTCTGCTGCCTTGGTCCTCATTACTGTTCCGAGCCGACGATACTCTTCCGGAAAGCCAACTATAATTCGTTTCCGTTATGTGGCTTCCATTAATTGACACACGGTCAGTCAGCTAATAGCCTTGAGTAACAGCAATGACGGAGACGAGTAACCGGGATCTGTCCGCCAAGCGAGTCTGGTGTGGTGTGAGCAGACGCGGATGACCCGGCAAAAATCACTCCTGAGCTGCGGACCGAACGTTGACAAGTAGGCTCCGCCGGTTTGGCCCACCGTTATAAGGGACGGGGTGGTAGTTAACACTCCATTGAGCGCCCCACAATGACTGGGGAATAAGGGTGGTACCGCGGGAATTTTAAAGACCCGTCCCTGTGCAGGGGCGGGTCTTTTATTATTTCCAGAGGTCGTAAAACATACCAAAGAACCACTGGTCAAACGGGAAGGATATGAATCTAACAGACCTATACGATTTCGAGAAGGAAGCCAGAAATAGTATGCAGCGGGAACACTGGACGTATGTTTCTGCTGGTGCTCACGATGACCAAACGCTCAAACGTAACGAGTCAGCTCTCCAAGATTTGTCGATTTATCCCCGTTTTCTCAGTGACGTCACAAACCGAAACCTGTCGACAACGGTACTGGGGCAAGAGATTTCATTTCCGGTAGCGACAGCTGCTAGCGGTCCATGGTACTACGCGCACCCTGACGCCGAAGTAGCCGTAGCTAAAGCTACAGAACGGTCTGGGACCATCTCGATGCAACCAACCAATGCTGGCACTTTTTCTTTCGCAGAGGTGGCAGCGTCAACTAACTCACCACTATGGCTACAGCTGTACCACAGCGACGACGAAATCACTGAGTACCTAGTCACAACAGCTGCGGACCACGGTTGCAAGGCTATCTGTCTCACCATAGATATCCCTATTTCTGGATCTCCTGACCCGAGACTAAGATCGACCGGTCTACTACTGCCTAAGTTACTACAGGACGGGAACCTTAGAGAAAGGCCCGACCTCGTTGATAAATACTCAAAGGAAGGACTGCGTACATTAACCTGGGATCGTCTCGAATGGCTCAAATCGCTAACCGGCCTACCCTTGGTTCTTAAGGGTATCCGGACGGTTGATGACTCTATCCGAGCTGTTGATCACGGCGTCGACGGGATCCTCGTATCGACACACGGTGGTCGCTACCTTGATGGTTCTCCCTCAGCGATAGAAATACTCCCAAAAGTTTACGAAGCAGTTGGATCACAGATCGAAGTGTACATGGACTCGGGCATACGACGAGGGACCGATGTACTCAAAGCCCTTGCTTTAGGTGCGCAAGCTGTATTTATAGGTAGACCGGTTTTCTGGGGACTGGCTGTCGGTGGAGAGAACGGTGTATTCAGTGTACTCGAAATCCTCCGCAGAGAGCTTGACATTGCTATGGCATTTTGTGGCATAAATCGGGTGCCAGAAATCGATGGAAAAATTCTCTCGTGGGAGTAAAACCTCACATTTGTGGCAAAAGTATGTCAGTAATAGGTAGGAGTGCTCTCCACATAAAAAACCGACCCAATAAGACACCTATTCACCCATTGGAAAGATAGTTAAAGAAGATTGGAAGGACGATATGTTTAATTCCGTAGAGTCGAGAATAGATTTCGTACAGATGGAGAAAGAGATACTCCGGTGGTGGGAAGAGCACGGAATTGTTGATAGGTACCTGCACCGTAACGATGACTCCCCTCAAAGATGGTCGTTTATCGACGGACCGATCACAGCTAACAATCCTATGGGCGTACACCATGCATGGGGGCGAACTTACAAAGACTTATTCCAGCGCTACAAAACCATGCAAGGCTTCAAACAACGCTATCAAAATGGGTTTGATGGACAGGGTTTATGGATCGAGGTGAATGTCGAAAAGGACCTTGGAATGACGTCCAAGACCGACATCGAGGAGTTCGGTGTCGACAGGTTTGTGGATTTGTGCAAGGAGCGTGTCAGAAGGTTTGCTGATGTGCAGACTGAACAGTCGATCCGACTAGGTTACTGGATGGATTGGGATAACTCGTACCACACAATGTCGGACGAGAACAACTACACTATTTGGCACTTTCTTAAAGTCTGTCACGAAAAAGGCTATATCTACGAGGGTCGTGATGTAATGCCTTGGTGTCCTCGATGTGGAACTGGCATCTCACACCACGAAATCGTCACCGAAGGCTACAAGGACATCACTCACCCGAGTATATATGTCCGTTTCCCCCTTGTTGAACGGCCGGGGGAATCGCTTTTGATATGGACAACTACTCCTTGGACTTTAGCTGCCAATGTAGCAGCTGCGGTTCATCCTAATTTAACCTATACAAAGGTCCGGCTAACCGGGACAGGGGAGGGTGGTGGTGACGAGACGCTGTATCTCCTGAAGAGCCGACTGGAAGTCCTTAAGTGTGACTACGAGGTTATTGAAGAAATGAAGGGGTCAGCTCTCGATGGTCTACGGTATACAGGCCCCTTCGACGAACTGCCTGCACAGCACGATATCAGTCACCGAGTAATCCTCTGGGATGAGGTTAGTGAAAGCGATGGGACGGGTATAGTTCATTCAGCACCTGGAGCCGGGGAGGAAGACTACGCACTCAGCAAAAACTACGGCCTGCCAGCTATTGCTCCCCTGGACGAGTTTGGCAGGTACGTCGATGGCTTCGGCCCACTCACAGGTATCGGCGTTGGAGATGTTAACAAGATCGTTTACGACAGCCTCAGAGAGAAGAACCTCTTTTATCGACTTGATCAAATTACTCACCGCTATCCTGTTTGCTGGCGTTGTGACACGGAACTGATCTTCCGTCTAGTCAACGAATGGTTCATTTCAATGGATAAGCTTCGAGATAACATTGCTGAAGTAACTAAACGAATTAAATGGGTCCCTGAGTTTGGCATGGACCGTGAGCTGGACTGGCTCCGCAATATGGACGACTGGATGATTTCTAAGAAGCGCTACTACGGTCTCGCACTACCGATCTACAAGTGTGAGGGGTGTGGAGATTTTGAGGTGATCGGTAGTGAAGTCGAGTTGCAAGAACGCTCGGTTGAGGGATGGAGTGAGTTCGAAGGGCACTCACCTCACCGTCCATGGGTAGACTCAGTGAAAATAGCTTGCGCGAATTGCGGAGAAAAAGTGTCCCGTATTCGGGATGTTGGCAACCCCTGGTTAGATGCGGGGATCGTCACTTTCTCGACTCTTGGTTATCGTCACGGGAAAGACTACTGGAATGAGTGGTTCCCCGCTGATTTGATCTCAGAGAGTTTCCCTGGCCAATTCCGCAATTGGTTCTACTCTTTACTAACCATGAGTACAGTGCTCGAGAACACTGAACCTTTCCGTTCTAACTTCACGTATGCCACATTAATGGATGAGAACGGTGAGGAGATGCACAAGAGCAAGGGCAACTCAATCGAGTTCCAAGAGGGCGCTGACCAGATGGGCGTTGACGCAATGCGATGGATGTACTCAATCACAAACCCGGCCTCCAACCTTTTGTTTGGTTACAATCGTGCAGACGATGTTCGCCGGCGATTCCTGATACCACTATGGAACGTCTATTCATTCTTCGTAACATACTCCAACATAGATGGATATGATGGAACTCAACAGGCGCCTCCAATCAAGCAGAGGCCAGAGCTTGACCGTTGGATTGTCTCAGAGTTGAACGAGTTGATCCGAGTAACTACCGAATCCCTCGATCGATACGACCCCGGCAACGCAGCAAGAGCTATAGAGGAGTTTGTGGGAAGACTTTCCAACTGGTATGTGCGCCGGAGTCGACGTCGATTCTGGAAAAGCGAAGTCGACGAGGACAAACTCGCAGCATTTGCAACACTCCATTCGTGCCTGACCACTGTGGTAAAACTAATGGCACCATTTATACCTTTCGTAAGTGAGGAGATCTATCAGAACATCGGGCGGGCTAACCACACTGAGAGTGTCCATCTTGAAGATTGGCCAACCGCTGATGATACGTTGATCGATCGGGAGTTGGATGAAGCAACGCGTCTGGCCATGCGATTGTCCAGCATGGGGAGGGCTGCAAGAAGCAAAGCAAACATCAAAGTTCGTCAACCGATCGCGACTCTTTTCTTCAAGCTACGCTCAGAGTCAGAAACTGCTTTCATGGACCGCATATCCTCGCAGGTAAAGGACGAACTCAATGTAAAAAAGATCAGCGTACTCGAAGACGTATCAACGGTTGCAAATTTTGAAATCAAACCCAACTTCCAGCTTCTCGGGCCAAAATACGAGAAGACTGTGGGAGACGTGATTGCCCAGATAAACGCCGCCGACCCGGCAACCGTATTCAGGTCAGTATCAGCTAACCAGCCTATCCAAATTGGGGACTACACTGTAGAGCCAGCCGAAGTTATAGTAGAAGCAACGGACAAAGATGGCTTCGCAGTGGTTACGGAACAAGGGTATTCGGCAGCGGCAACGACTGAAATTTCCCCGGAACTTGAATCCGAAGGGTATGCCCGGGAACTGGTTCACTTAGTTCAGAACATGCGCAGAGAGGCTGAGTTTGAAATTGCGGATCGCATTACGATCCTGTATGAAGGTGATGAAGCCCTCGACTCTGTCGTGCAACATTTTGGCGATTATATCCGTCGAGAAACTTTATCGGATGAAATTGCCAGAGGATCAACCGATGAAGAAACACATTCGGGGTCTCACGATGTGAATGGGCTCTCAGTTACCCTAGCAATTCGAGGAAAATAGTCTGCGTCAAACCGTGGCATACTGATATCAAACAAATTGAGGAGGAGTAGTGAAGATGACAACTTCCACAAACTTACCTGAGCATCCACGAGACCTTCGAAGTTTGATACGCCATGGTGACTTTACAGGTATAACCGCTGGGGTAGCTCCAGGATATGTCCAAACCAACTTAGCGATACTACCCAGAGATGTTGCTTTTGACTTCCTGCTTTTCTGCCAACGGAATCCCAAGCCCTGCCCAATCATCGAGGTTATTGAGCCCGGCAAAGTCGAGCCCAAACAAACAGCACCAGGAGCGGACATTCGCACCGACACTCCCAAATACTGCATCTACCGGTATGGGGAACTTGAAGCGGAAGTTGAGGATATATCGCAGTATTGGCAGGATGACCTGGTTTCATTCTTGCTCGGCTGCAGTTATTCGTTTGAGAACGCGATGCTAGATGCTGGCATTCCGCTGAGGCACCACGAGCAGGGCTCTAACGTGTCTATGTTTATTACCAATATTGACTGCATACCAGCAGGCATATTCTCTGGCCCAATGGTGGTTAGTATGCGCCCCGTACATCATTCAAAGGTCGTCAAGGCAGTTCAAGTCACATCACGTTTCCCAGACACACATGGCGCTCCTATTCACATTGGAGCTCCTGAGATAATCGGCGTAGAAGATCCGACGAAACCGGACCTCGGAGACGCCCTCGAGTTCAAGGATGGTGAAGTGCCCGTTTTCTGGGCCTGCGGAGTAACTCCACAGGCTGTCGCCATGAACTCTAAACCACCACTTATGATTACCCATTCACCAGGCCACATGTTCCTGACGGACCTACGGGATCAGGATGTATCCGTTCTATAACGATACTGACATGGTAAAGGCGGTCCGGTAGAATATATGAGCTCCAACGCTGTAGCGCTCACGACCATATTAAGAGGGTGACATGGATACAGTTGAAGACATAATTTTAGATCGGGACGGACGCAATATCTCGGCACTTCGACCACATATTCCTGCACGGTTCTGCGATGACGCTGCAACGATGATCCTAGACAATCCGGGAACCGTTTTGATCACAACAGGTTTCTATATCCTTCTAGCGGGGGCTACAGAAACCGATGGGCCGCCCGGAGCTATCGCAATTGGCAACGCACTCCAAAAGCTAGGATACGAAGTCATTTATGTGACCGATAAGTTCACAGAGCCAGTAATGAGTCCAATGGTGGATGGGAGGGCTCGTGTTATTGACTTCCCAATCTTGGATCATGAAAAGAGCAAGCAAATCGCAGCTGACATGATGAGTGAATTAAACCCTTCAGTTTTAATATCAATTGAACGATGTGGTCTTACGGCCAGTGGTGATTACCTTAACTTCAAGCGCCGTTCGATCGCTGAGTTCAACGCCAAACTGGACTACCTTTTCCACGACTTCCCTAACTCAGTGGGAATTGGCGACGGAGGGAACGAGATTGGGATGGGTAACTGTGCGGAAGTAATCCCAAACTACGATCGCCTCTCGGTCCCACCATGCGTAACTGAAACAACGCACCTGATCATATCGAGTGTGTCCAACTGGGGAGGCTATGGGCTCGCGGCTTCACTGTCCAAGCAAAGTAGACAAAATGTCCTTCCTACCATCGAAGAAGATCAAGCCCTGATCAAGAAAATGGTCGACTTGGGTGGTGTAGACGGAATGGAAAATGCACCCGTATACAAAGTCGACGGGTTTAGTCTGGAAGAGAACTCTGAAACAATCAGGATGCTCAATAATTACCTTGCTTCGGAAGGGGTTTAAGTAAGACCTCTCGAGCAAATGAAAGACAGTTGCGAACGCTAACACCAATAGCAAAAGCCTGACTGGCAATCAAGTCTCCATACCGAGCGAGGTTGAATGGGTACCATTTCAGGACAGATCGTTGATAAAGCTACCGGCGAACCAATTGAAGCTAGAGTTAAGGTAATTGATTCCCGGGGGAACTTTGCTCACCCTCCAAAAGCGCTGCTTAAGGTAGGGCCTGGACAGCCTTTCTTCTACTCTGGCGGCTCATTTCAGGTCGATGTAGAAAGAGGTTATACAACTATCATTGTAGAACGTGGCACCGAGTACGTCCCTCAAGAAGTTACTGTCTATGCTCCTGCTCATGGTGCGATAACAGTTGATCTTGAAGTTGATCGCTGGTCAGAATTGGGTACTAAGGGGTGGCACCCTGGTAACACTCATATCCACTACGATGAGAAGGAAACTCGCCCAGACGATCGCCTGATGCTGGACCCTCGTGTTGAAGACCTTCGGATGACTGCGATAAGTATCCTAAAACGCTGGGATCTCGAGTACGCCAGTAATAAGTTCGCTCCAGGTTTCTTAACCGATCTCTCATCAACGCACTACCATGTGCAGTGTGGAGAAGAGAATCGACATAACGCCAATGGAACTCACTCAATCGGCTACGGCCATGTGATGTTTTTAAACATTAGTAACATTGTGCATCCAGTCAGCAGAGGGCTACTGGTAGACGCCTTCGATCCCGACTACCCGCCGCTATCGTACGCTTGCGACGACACAAAACGGCAAGGTGGCGTGGTGATCTGGTGCCACAATGGACAGGGTATGGAACTCCCCGTAGCTGCAGCACTTGGGAAAGTAGATGCCTTTAATTTATTCGACCCACAATGGATGGATCCTGAGTACGAAATATACTACCGAGTTCTAAACACAGGTATTAAGCTGCCAGCCTCAACAGGCTCCGACTGGTTCATCTCCTCAGCCAACCGAGTTTATGCGAACACTGGAGGAGCGTTTGATTACGAGGCCTGGCTGACTGCCCTTAAGGCCGGTAACACATTCATAACGAACGGGCCAGCCTTAGAATTATCGGTTGGGGATGAAACAGTTGGTGGAGAAATATACACAAACCCGGGTAGCAATCTATCTGTACAAGCGACTTGGGATTCACATTACCCGATAAATCGTGTTGAAATTATATTTAACGGTCAGGTAGTGGCTGCGGAGTCACACCCCGATGGGTCAAAGATGGGTGTATTCAGCAAAGATATAACATCCTGCACTGACGGGTGGATAGCGGCCCGTCTCTTCAGTAACGCACGTGACAGTTTCGCCCAACCAATATGGGCCCATACAAGCCCTATCTACGTTAAAACAGGGGCCGAAGCAATCGAGAAGAAACAAGCAGCGGTGTGGTTTGACGAGCACATAGAGAAATCTCTCGAGTGGGTGACTAAGAAAGGCAAATTTTACACAGACTCACAGCGTAAAGAGGTTGTTGACCTGTTTCGACAAGGACAACAAGTTTACAAAGCGATGTTGTAGTATCGTGCTACCCGGTCTTTTCCCTAGGTTTTACGTACAATGCCAATCCGCTCCCGTACCATCCCACTGTAAGCCTCTCTGGGCGTAGAGTATTCCAGCCCTCGGCGCATTGTCCAAACCTTTACGTCAGCGAGTCCAAAGGTATCTTTAACGTCGTTGATCGAATCATCTATATCGAAATCCTTACAGGAAAATATATCGATATTTATATAGCGGCGTTCAGGGAACGTGTGGAGACTTATGTGGCTCTCTGCAATAACCACAAAGCCTGATACTCCCCAATCCTCAGGAACCTCCCCTCGGTAGAGATACACTTGCGGGGGGGCAACTTTCGTCATCCCTATTTTTGTCGGATACTCGTCGAGGAATTTCTCTGCAATATCTTGGTCACTCAACCTCTTCGGATCCGCTCCATAGCCATCTATCGCTAGATGCAAATTCGTCTCACTACAGTTAATTTTTCCCTAATGTACCATACCTTGGCCCTACTTTAGGGAGGCCAATGTCGATACTAACAACGGACCGGCTTATCATCACTAAATGGCAAGCAGGTGACTGGCAACGTCTCTACGCAATTATGTCCGACGCTGAGGTGATGCGCTACGTGGGTCCGTACCGACCCATAACTCAGGAAGAGGCTCACACTTTTATCGACGAGAAAGTGCGGGAACAATGCAGGCAGGAACCTACCACATGGTCGGTAAGGCGGAAGCAGTCTGACGAACTTGTAGGCTACTGCGGGTACTCTACTCGCACCTATGGACAGTACCTGAACGAAACGGAGATCGGATGGTTATTGTCTCGACAATATTGGAACCAAGGCCTTATGACTGAAGCCGCAAGTGCGGTACTTAGGTACGGATTTGAGGCGTACAACCTAGATACAGTAATCGCGAGTGCCCGACCTCAAAATCTGGGATCCCTCAATGTGATAAAGAAGATCGGCATGAAATCTATTGGGGATTCCGAAAACCCCCTAGGAATGCCAGTCCCACATTTTCGAATGGATAGACCTCACGCTCGGAAGGTCGTGAGGTAGAATGGAGCCTACTAACTTAGGAGACCATGAATGAGCAATTCAGAGTTCAAGGGCGTAATAGTTCCAACAGCCACACCTCTCACTCCAGACGAGGCAGTAGACGTAGGCTCTCTCCGTCGACTAGTAAGATTCCTGATCAATAGCGGCGCGCACGGAATCTGGGCAGCAGGTACAACGGGGGAATTTGGAGCCCTTGAAGATGACCAGAGGCTTTTAGCAATCGAAACAATAGTGGCCGAAGTGAATGGCCAAGTACCCGTCATAGCTAACGTTTCTGGACCAGGTACGGGTATAGCTATCAAATTAGCGAGGTCGCTCCAAGAAAGCGGTGTCGATGGTATTGCAGCGACACCCCCCTACTACTACAACTATGATCAAGGAGAACTCATCTCCCACTACCGATCCATCCACGAGTGTTCATCAATACCTCTGTGGGTATATAACATCCCATCGACTGTGAAGATCAACGTTGAGCCGACAACCATCGCACAACTCGCTGCCGAGGGCACGATCGTGGGTATGAAAGACAGTACTGGTCTTGGGGAGAACCTCGCCCAACTCGTAGTCCTGTGTCAGCAAGGTGGTATCGAAATGTACCGCTTCCTTGGTAGTGTCTTCCGGACCGGCATGTGTAAGGCTGTCGGCGGTCACGGAGTTATACCCGGTGGAGCCAATGTCTACGCAGCTAGTATTTCAAAAGCCTGGGAGGCAGGGGAGGCTGGAGACGAACTGGCGGTCTCTAAACATATGGCTGACGTCATTAATGTCGGGAGGGTTATGCGGGTTGCAAAAGGCGGCGGACCTAATTCATCGACCATCGCAGGTGTCAAAACAGCGTTAAAGATAATGGGTGTCATCGATCACGACACCGTTATGAGGCCAATGCGCCCATTGGAAGATGAGGAAAAGGTTCAAGTCCATAAGATTCTTAAAGAAGCTCAATTAATCAACTAGGCATATTATGAACGAACCATCTCCCGCAACGGTTTCTGCGACAACCATTCATTAATACCGTACTGATCTACTACATGCTCGACAAGTGACTCAGGCCAACTCCAAGTGACGGACTCGTAACGCAATGAAACCCGATTTGAGCACCGAACCAAGAATAATAGACGCAAAGACTAGGTGGGGACTCGTTGATCTTCGAGATCTGTGGTATTACCGAGACCTTTTGTATTTCCTTGTCTGGCGGGACATCAAGGTACGCTATGCGCAGTCTGTACTAGGCGTAGGCTGGGCAGTGATACAGCCTGTTTTCTTGATGATCGTATTTACTCTCGTCTTCGGGCGCCTGGCACGCCTCGACTCTGACGGTGCTCCGTACGCGATCTTTTCCTACGTTGCACTGGTGCCTTGGACATATTTTTCGAACGCTCTTACTGACTCGACAACTAGTCTTGTACAGAACTCTGCCCTGATCACAAAAGTTTATTTCCCTCGGATAATACTTCCTCTGTCATCCATTCTCAGTAAACTGATTGACTTCACCATAGCTCTGGGTTTAGTTATCGGCCTACTGGTATGGTACAAAACGGTGCCCAACGTTGGCGTTGCCGTAATTCCGTTACTGGTGCTACTCATGATCCTCACAGCAGCGGGACTCGGAATCTGGATGGCATCGCTGGCTATACAGTACCGGGACATCAAGTATGCGCTTACTTTCATCATACAAATGTTGATGTTTGCCTCGCCTGTGGTATACCCATTGAACATGGTGCCCGAACGGTATCAGATCTTATACTCTCTGAACCCAATGGTCGGCGTAATTGAGGGGTTTCGTTCAGCCTTCCTTGCAACCAACCCAATGCCTTGGAATCTTATCGGTATTGGTTTCTGCGTGGCAATCGCCCTGCTTGTAGCTGGCACATTCTACTTCCGAAGAAACGAGGAGTCATTTGCCGATGTGGTATAACCTGGTGGGGAAGGAGGGACTCGAACCCTCACGCCTTGCGGCACATGATCCTAAATCATGCTCGTCTACCAATTCCGACACTCCCCCACGCTAATGATGATTATACAGTGCTTGTCGGACAGCCTTATACATGGTGCTAAGGGGTAATCCCCTAACTTTTAACTACTACCCTGTTGACGAGTAAGCCGCTACTAACTACGCTCTATATACTACTCACGGGAGGACCAAATGTCCTATTTCAAAGATATATACGAAGTAAAACCAGTAGAAATCACCCCAGGAATTACAATCAGAACACTATGGGGTGATAACGTTATGATGAGCCTTATAGAGAACGAACCCGATGCCGATGTTCCTGAACACACTCACCCTCATGAACAAGCCGGGATGGTACTGGAAGGCGAGTTCGATATGTCAATCGATGGCGAGTGGGTCAGAATGCGTAAAGGGATGTCATACGTCATCCCGGGCGGAGTCCCTCACGCACTAAAGGCCATCGGGCAACGCGGTCTCGTACTGGATATCTTCTCCCCGCCACGTGAGGATTACAAAGAGCGTATTTCAAATGCAATTAAACCTGCCTGGGATACAACCGCCACTGAATAATAAAACGGGTTAGGCGTCCTTCAGACTAAACCACAGAATCCTGTGTTCTTAGGTTAAGTTTGGAATATCCAAATTTAGTGGACAACTCCCAGGGCACAGTGTAGGAGTGATCCGATCATATTTGATAGATACAGCAATGCCGCTACGTCGTAACACCGTCATCACTTCACAAAGAGGGAATCCAACGACATTTAGGTAACAGCCCTCTACAACCTTGGCGGGATGGAATTCCGGATCCTGCACCGCATAGCCACCAGCTTTATCGAAAGGCTCTCCAGACTCAACATAAGAAGCGATTTCGGAGTCCAGATAATCGCGCATAATGATACTAGTACTCAGCCACGATGTTTCCATAGTGTGGGGAGTTACCACTGCGATACCAGTAACGACACTATGAGCTGTACCGCGGAGTGATTCTAGTATCCGGGTTGCCTCACCCTCGTTCTTGGGCTTCCCAATTACTCTACCCCGAAACACGACCACTGTATCTGCCCCAATAACAGAGTCTTCTGGATATTTAGCAGCTACATTCATCGCCTTCATGAGAGCCAGACGTACAACGTATTTGCCCGCCGACTCGCCAGCTTTTGGGAGCGGCTCCTCCGTATCAGACGGAATCACATCTACTGATATGTCTAAGGATTGGATTAGCTCACTACGACGTGGAGAACCCGACGCCAGAATAAGCCTTTTAGATTTGGGAAGCATGCCAGATCATAACCTTATTGTCTGATATTCGGATGAAAATCAGAACAGTGATAGCTACTGATCTTAACGTATCTGAGGTCGTGGTACGCTACCTAAGCGTAAGCGGAGTGACATATGAAAAATCAAACCGACCGATCAATCACGATTCTCAAAGCACTGGGGGCCGCCCCCGCTACGCCTTTTAGGGAAGACGGTTGTAGAAAAGTAATCAGTGGGATTCTAAACGCTACAGATATCGAGCACAGTCAGGACGCATATGGAAACATCTTGGCGCGCAACGAAGGAAGGGCACTGGACGTCCCTCCAATCGCATTCGTTGCCCACATGGATCACCCAGGCTTCGAGTTGACAGAAGTCAAAGGTTCTAAAGGCCTCGCGAGGTCACTAGGGGGAATTCCTATCGCGGCGTTAACAAAACCAACTCCAGTAGTGGTGATTACCCCTGATTTGACCCGGGTTAATGCTACCGCACTCCCTCACAACTCAACTGACCCAACCAATAGGCGCGGGGAGCGAATTGTAACCATTGAAATGGATCACAGTATAGATGCCCAACTCCCTCTCTCCGTAGTTTTTGATCTCCCAGACTTCGAGATCGATGGAGAGATTATTCGTATGCGAGCACTGGATGATCTAGCCGGATGTGCCGCGGTTCTCTCAGTTTTGGAACAAACAGCCGGACAGACTAAAGGAGACGTATACGGAGTGTTCACTTGTGCTGAAGAGGAGGGGCTGTTAGGTGCAAGGCTGCTGGCAGAAAAGGGTTCGCTGCCCGCGGCGACCATTATTGTATCCGTGGAGGCGAGTTCCTTACTCCCCGGTGTCAAGCTTGGTGGAGGGCCTGTCATTCGCGTCGGTGACGCTATGTCAACCTTCGATGCGGACGCGGAACAAGTTCTCATGACTGCCGTCGATTCGCTGCGTGAGCGGGACAAGGACTTCAAATTTCAGCGCCGTCTCATGTACGGTGGGGTATGTGAGGCTACGGCCTTCAAACAATATGGCTATTCGGTAACAGGAGCAGCTTTCCCCCTCGGGAATTACCACAACTCCACGACCTACATTGATGATCCGAACGGTAGTGTTGGAGCGGAGTTTATCAATCTCAATGACTTCGCTAATGGTGTCCAACTGCTCACAGAGACATCAAAAAGTGTCTGTGACGCGTCAACGCTTCCACCGGGAAAATGGATAGATCCCGTCCCGGATAACCTCCGACAGCGTCTATTGAACTAGCTAATTAAATCCTTCGGAGAGGTCCAAATGGAACTAGCAAATCAACAGAAAGATTTCTTTCAGACATTTGGATTTCTTAAGTTCCCAGGTTTGTTTTCAGACGATATAGAGCGCATAACAAACACCTTCGAAAGAATCTGGTCCGATCACGGAGGAGGCCACCAAGGCGAAACCCATGACTATCAGCGTCGATCGGCACTACTGCAATTTATTGATCAAGACGAATACATGAGTAGCCTCATAGACGACCCGCGGCTAGACGGAATGGCATCGGGCATTTTAGGTGATGATTACAACTACGTACTTAGCGATGGGAACTTTTATGTGGGTGACACTCAATGGCACTCTGACTACCGCATACCGAAACCGTCCATAAAGGCTGCTTTCTATCTTGACGAGGTGGCAGCGGAATCCGGTGCACTACGAGTGATCCCAGGCAGTCACATGATCAACGATAATTTTTCTAGTACACTCCATGAAATAATGCCAAGTGGACGGGAGGCCAACACTCAAGAACTGCTGGGAATATATGGCGACCAGGTGCCCGCTGTCGCCTTGGAATCGAAGCCTGGCGACCTAGTCTGCTTTGATCGTCGGATTAAGCATGCTTCGTTCGGAGGTAGCTCTAGACGCCGAATGTTCACCATTGTCTTCGAGCCTCATTACGAAGACAATGAGCTAGAGAAAGTCCATGATCACATAGGATCACTATCTCGCTTTTGGTGCGATCGAGCTTATGGTGAGACTATGATACGGACCGCTAGCCCACAACGCATGGTCCATCTTGAACAAAGATTGGCCAACGACAGTCACTTAGCTGAATTGACACGTAAAGCTAGACTAGAGATGAAGGAACCTGCTCGGGGGTAGATATGAAACTCACAAAAAAACAACTGAATTTCTTCGACACTTTCGGATTCTTAGCTTTCCCCGGTCTTTTCTTAGATGACATAGAAAACATTACATCTGCTTTTGAAGATGTTTGGTCACGTAACGGAGGTGGACATTTCGGCCAAGAACACGACGGAGCACAGAGGTCAGCTCTAATACAATTCATCGATCAGGACGAGTACCTGAGTGCGCTGATTGACGACCCTCGTATCGATGAAGTATGTGCTTCCGTACTAGGTGATGACTACAACTACACGGGCAGTGATGGAAACTTCTACGTAGGCGATACTATGTGGCATTCAGACGGCTATCGTAAATCAAAATACAGGTCGTTCAAAATGGCTTTCTACCTTGATCCTGTGGACGCAACATCCGGCTGTCTTCGCGTAATCCCGGGGAGTCACAAACACGGAGACCTTTTTGCAAATTCTCTCGAAGAAGTTCATACGGCTCGAGATTCATCTAATAACCCCAGTGATGAGATATGGGGTGTCGATGGTAACGAAGTACCCGCCGTCCCTCTTGAGATCACTCCTGGCGATCTGGTGATGTTTAATCACCAGATCAAACACAGCTCATGGGGAGGTGGAGAGCGAAGACGCATGTTTACTTTAAACTTTGAGGAACGCTATGCGAATCCGGATTTGCCAGAACTGCGTGAACGTATTGGCGCCGAGGCGAGGTTTTGGATTGATAGGATATACGGCGACGTAATCATTAAAACTGCGACCGCTAGTCGAATGGTGCACCTAGAACAGCGGATGGCCAACGACTATCACATGCCCGAATTAGTTCGTAAGCACCAAGAGGCAAATGCGGAGCCGTCTCGAGGTTAGACTGCCCAGTACCCGCTTCGGTCAGAAGGTCGAATTTATTGGCACCAACTTTAACGGGTGTCGGACACACTAAAGAAATTTTCGGTCTTCATGCAAGACCAAATATCGGGCCTGCAAAGTGCCTGTTTCCACGCTAGGACGACTGTAGAAACCTAGAATTATTCCAATATTCGTATAAAATTGTATGACCACATCAAAACCTACCCAGTAGTCAACAATGGCAGGCGATAACAACGACCACCCAAATATAGGTAAGTTTAGACGGAGCATCTATCCTCTAATCAGTTCAAGACTAGTTTGGGTAGCGATGATTGTCTGTGTGGGTATATTTGCGGGTACAGGATACTGGCTGCGCGAGCCCCTAGCAGAGGGGTCGGTATCGATTCGAGACAACGCTCTGAGCCTTGCTGCTGTGGGGATCATACCGATAATAGGATGGATCATATCTTTCATCGTAGCACTGGTGTTTAAAAGATCCCTCCTTTACTACTACAGGTTGTGGCTGGGCACAGTCCTGTTCATCTTATTCACCATGGGCTTACTCTCATACTTCGAGCCTTACGATGGGCCCCTATCGGTATTTAATCTACGGGGGGACGTTTCCTTAGGTGGCAACATCGGCACCGCAATAACCGGAGATAATGGGTTACTGGGAGGTCTTACATTAACTACCGTCTTCATTACTGCCTCCCTCGTGACAATGCCTCGCTTCAGCATAGACGTTTTTGTAGGATTGGGTCGGATCATTATCAATGCCTATGTTTACTTGATACTGATCGCAAGCTGGCTAATCAGGCGATTAAGACCCATGTATAACGTAGACAAGTCAACCGATGAACCAGCAGTAGAGACTGGCAATAGAGACGATAACCAATGGAGCAGGAACCTACGCAAAACGATTGCTTCTGAAGAATTCCAATCAAAATACCCCCGTACGGAAAACCCTGTCCTGCAAAAAGATCTTCCAAACCAACAAGGAACATCCAACGGTGAATCAAAGCCTAACGACACTGATGACGCCTCGCTGAGCACTGGAACAGGTAAAGGTACAGATGAAGACAGTCGGTCACGCTGGACCGAACCACTCAAACGTGAGCCCACTGATGGCTCACCGAGATTTAATCGTTTCTGGAACGATGATTCAGGTGATAAAGACTCTCCAACACCACCCCCTGTCCGAACACAGCGTAAAGTTGAGTCTTCATCTTGGTCAAAACCACCTTTGAAAATGCTGGTCGACGCCAGCGAAGGAGGCATCTCATCAGAAGAGATGGATGACACAAGTAGAATCATCACCGACACAATGAGCCACTACGGTGTTGAGGTCGAGATTGGCGAAGTAAAGCCAGGTCCAACCGTGACTATGTATGGGCTGATACCAGGTTGGATTCGCCGTCAAAAGCAAGTACCCATGACCGATGGGGACGGGGCCCCAAAACTCGATGAGAAGGGCCGTCCAATGAAAACACAGCTGGAGACAAAGACACGTGTCAAGGTCGACAGCATTATTCAGCGAGAGAAGGATCTTGCTCTTGCACTAAGAACACCAAGTATCCGTATTGAGACACCTGTGATGGGCAAGTCACTGGTTGGGATTGAAGTACCTAATCCAACGCCCCAACTAGTAACTCTCCGCAACGTTATCCAGAGCGATGAGTACACAAAGATTCGAGGAACCGCCAAGTTACCAGTACCGGTTGGCAAGGGTAGTGAAGGCGAAACGATCGTTATCGATCTAGCAAAGATGCCTCACTTACTAGTTGCAGGCTCAACAGGAAGTGGGAAAAGTGTGTTTATCAACACTATCATCTCAAGTTTATTAATAGAAAAAAGTCCCGCTGAAGTGCGTCTCTTGCTTATCGATCCGAAGCGCGTAGAACTCACTCCATTCAACGGTGTCCCCCATCTGCTAGAGGACGTGGTAGTAGAAACTGATCAGGTCGTAGGTTTGCTAAGCGGGCTTATCAGGGAAATGATGGACCGGTACCGGAAATTAGAAGAGATGGGTGTCCGTAATATCGACGCATACAATCAGAAAGCACCCGACCCCCTGCCTTACATCGTCACAGCGGTGGATGAACTGGCAGATTTGATGATGACTTCCTCAGTGGAGGTTGAGCAGAAGCTATGTCGTTTGGCCCAATTAGGTCGCGCAACCGGCATTCATCTTGTTGTTGCCACCCAACGCCCTTCCGTTGACGTACTCACGGGACTAATTAAAGCAAATTTCCCAAGCCGCGTCAGTTTCGCCCTCACTTCGCAGGTTGACTCTCGTACTATTCTCGACACAGCCGGAGCTGAGAAATTACTTGGGAAAGGGGACATGCTCTACCAGAGTGTCGACATGTCGCGGGCAGAACGCGTTCAGGGCGTGTTCATATCTGATGATGAGATTGAACAGCTTGTAACCTTCTGGAAGAGAACACCCACAGGTCCTATGCAACAAATAATGCTTGAAGCATCTGCTAGTGATACGTTCTCCGTAACTAATGAAGACGGTGGTGGTTCAGTCGTCGACAACATCGACGAGATGTTGAACGACGCCATTGAGCTAGCCAACCGCCAAAAGAAGATTTCCACTTCGATGTTACAGCGCCGTCTCCGCATCGGCTACCCACGTGCTGCACGTTTAATGGATGAGCTCGAAGAGCAGGGTATTGTCGGCCCAAGCGACGGATCCCGCCAACGAGATGTTATAATCGGACACTCGTAACCGGTACGGGGTATTTCTCAGTAGCGGGTACGTACATAGGATACCCCGCTGGTCCTTGAGTTGAAATGGTGCGCAACGTCTCCGAATTTCTAAGCTCCGCCATGCATCGTCAGGAAGACGACATAACGGCTGACGTTGCCCGAGAATTTTGTTTAATCTGTGACTCTCCATTTCCGAACTCGGAACTATACGAGCGTTATAAAGTCTGTCACAAGTGTCGTTTCCACTACAGCGTCCCCGCCCGCGAGCGCATTGAGATGCTAGCCGACTCGGGGACATTTAAGGAAACTAATCGAACCGTTACATCCCTCGACCCTCTCTCCTTCGCATCACAGACATCTTATAAACAGAGCGTCTCCCGAGATCAACAAAGAACCGGGCTTACCGAAGCTGTGGTAACTGGCACATGTTCGATTGGTGGTACACCTAGTGTGCTGATAGTCCTCGATTTTGGGTTCATGGGTGGCACAATGGGGGGTGTAGTGGGTGAAAAGGTAGCGCTAGCGTTTGAATACGCATCCCGACGTAAACAACCTGTCGTTGCCGTTGTAACCAGTGGGGGGGTCCGGATTCAAGAAGGTATCCTCTCACTCATGCAGATGGCAAAAACGGTCATCACCGCCAAACGGATGGAGGAAAAGGGCCTGCCATTTATATCGGTCCTGGCCAACCCATCTACGGGCCACGCATTCGCCAGCTTTGCTAACATGGCTGACGTCATAATCGGGGAACCAGGGGCCATCATGGGTCTTGGGTCACTTCGCGCAATCAGAGAGTCCAGCGGAGATGATGTCGCAAATGACTCTCACACTGCAGAGTCGCACCTTCGCCACGGAATGATTGATGCTGTCATCGATCGCCCACTACTTAAAGACACCGTTGGCGCTTTACTAGACATGCTGATGTCTCGTTACACAATCAAGCGTGAAAACCGCGGTGACACCGTGGATCCTCCTGATCCGAAACCTTCAGAGGGCGCTTGGAACGTTGTGGAGTTGGCCCGGCACCCCGAACGTCCCACAAGCCTGGAATATATTGACCAAATGGTGACCAATTTTGTGCAGCTACACGGCGATCGTTCCTACGGGGATGATTCTTCCCTCGTCTGGGGCCTAGGCCAAATCGGGGGACAAACTGTGGTTATCATTGGACAAGAACGTGGACTGAACGATGCACCTTCAGGAACCGATGGACGTACCTCACCGGAAGGCTTTCGGGAAATTCAGCGTGCCATAACTCTGACCTCAAAGTTTGAACTACCGTTAGTAACTCTGATCGATACACCCGGGCCACACCTCAGTCTTGAAACCGAGCAACGTGGACTAGGGCATTCCATCGCGGCCGCAACAGCTAAGCTTGCTGGTCTCGAAGTGCCTACTATTGCCGTCATTATCGGAGAGGGTGGCAGTGAAGGAGCCTTACCATTAGCTGTCGCGGATCGAGTTCTTATGCTTCAGAATTCTTTCTACTCTGCTATCTCACCTGAAGAAGCTGCTGAATTAATGTTCCGAGATGAGAGCAAGGCTGACCGAGCTGCCGAATCTTTGCGACTCACCGCTCATGACTGCTACAAACTGGGCATCGTAGACTCTGTAATCCAAGAGCCAGCAGGAGGCGCCCACCTTAATCCCCAAGAAATGGCTCGCCATCTACGACGCGTTCTCCTAAAGGAGCTTGCGGATCTGCAATCAAGATCCCGTCGCCGGGTACAGCGTGAACGCTACAAGAAGTTTCGTAACATGGGCGAGTACAGTTCCCACTTTAGGACATCCATCACTCGAGAAGTCAACGCCCTTCGCGGTGTAGTTTGTAGCGGCGGCCGGCGGATCAGTGGACGCCCAAGTGGAGCCCCTCCACCTGTTGAGATTCCACCCGAGGTAGGCGACGGCTTCTCCGAAACCAATACCGAGAACTAATCCAGCAGCGACTCCACATCCCTAACCAGTTGGTCCAGTTTCAATGGGTACTCCTATGGAATTGCCCCATTCCGTCCAAGAGCCATCATAGTTAACAACGCTTTG
>JAKUTR010000020.1 GCA_022448725.1 SAR202 cluster bacterium
TATCGAGGTGTCGGGGGTGAGTACTGCGGTATCTTTTTTCTGGGCAACAAAGCTGATCGAAGAGTCGACTTGCCTAAAGGTTTCTTTTGCTGTGTCTATTCCTGCCAGTACACCATGGGCCTTAGAAATGATGACGGCGCGCCCTACGAGTTCAGACCTGACGAGTGCCTCGGTAGTCACGTCATCCCGAGCGCGGTCTTCAGTGAGGGCCTTCGTAACTGCCTCTTGAATGTTCGAGTGGAGAAAGTGCATATCAAATAGTAGGTTATCTCCAACCTATTGGACGATCTTCCTCTCGCCATTAACTTTCAATGTTCTAGACGAGAGCAAGCATCCGATCAAGAGCTAATCTTGCTTCATTTTTCGTCTCGTTGTCCACTTGAATTTGGTTTACTACGACACCTTCGTTCAACCCATCCAAGACCCATGAGAGGTACGCGGGATGTATGCGATACATGGTTGAGCAAGGGCAAACAACGGAGTCAAGACAAAATACCGTCTTGTCAGGGTTCTCTTGTGCTATCCGATTTACCAGGCTGATTTCTGTGCCAATTGCCCAGGTGGTGCCAGCGGGGGCTTCAGAGACAGTTTTTATTATGAATTCTGTCGACCCATTGAAGTCGGCGGCTTTCACAACCTCCATAGTGCATTCAGGGTGCACGATTACGCTCACTTTAGGGTGGTCGGTCCGGGCTTTCTCAATTTGTGAAACGTTGAAACGCGTGTGGACAGAGCAATGGCCTTGCCATAGGATTACCTTGGCGTTGCTTAGAGCTTCCCGGGAATGCCCCCCCATTGGCTTGAAAGGGTTCCATACCAGCGTTTCTTCTAATCCAATCCCCAGTTTATGCGCCGTGTTTCGTCCCAAGTGCTGGTCTGGAAGGAAAAGAATTTTTTGTCCCTGTCCGAGGGCCCATTCAAAGGCGGCAGTTGCATTTGACGAAGTGCAAACGATACCACCTCCGCGACCGCATAATGCCTTAATCGCTGCAGTGGAATTCATGTAGGTTATCGGGATGATCCCACCTTGACCTAAAACGTCAGTTAGGTCGTCCCAACAGTCCATGACGTCATCTATCTGTGCCATATCTGCCATCGAACATCCGGCTGTTAGATTGGGTAAGATAACACTCTGATGGTCACCGCTAAGGATATCTGCGGTTTCGGCCATAAAGTGGACGCCGCAGAATATGATGAAATCAGATTTGGGCTGAGAGGCAGCATACTGCGACAGTTTAAAAGAGTCCCCACGGTAGTCCGCATATCGAATAATCTCATTTCGCTGGTAGTGGTGACCGAGAACAACTAAGCGGTTTCCGAGTTTGTTTTTTGCTTGATGGATACGGGAGTCTAGCTCCTCCGGAGTTGCTCTTAGATATGAGATCGGAATTTTCTGCCAGTTGACGCCTATCTCGAACTCTTTCTCCAGAGTCTTAGTTTCAAGGTCATCTTCTGTACTGCAAAAAGCGGATTGCTCAATCTCAGTGATCGGGATCACCGGCATTTTGTTAGGTGTTGTCTTTGCACTCTCAGCTGTGACCATTACTGCCTCCATCTTCTCCTGTAAACGGTTTTAATACCCCTCCTAGAGACCAGGGGCCTGTCCGATGAATCGTCACGTTAACGCTTTGCCCGATGGAATGAGTTGCATCGTCTACATAGACTAGCTTGTCGTTTCGGTTTCTACCGTACGCTGTGCCTCGTTTTATGTCCTCGATAAGAACTTCAACTGTCTCATCGTGATATCGCTTATTGATTTCGCCTTGGATATCGGTTTGTAAGTCGTCGATTGCATGGAGTCGTTCACGCTTTGTTTCTGCAGGGACGTCGTCTTCCATCTTCTTCGATGCGATTGTACCGGGACGTGTGGAATACATGGCAGAATGGACTTTATCGAAACGGATATCTTTTACGAGATTGTAGGTTTGCTCGAACTGTTTGTCGGTCTCGCCACAGAAACCAACAATTAAGTCAGTTGTAACAGAGACTCCTGGGATTTTCTCACGTATTTTCTCGATCTTGTCACGGTACTCTCGGTTGGTGTAACCACGCCGCATGCGTGTAAGAACATCATTGTCGCCAGCCTGGAAAGGGAGGTTTATGTTTTCACAGACTTTTGGTAGCTCTGCCACCGTTTCGATGATGTGATCGCTCATGTCATTTGGATGGGAAGTTAGGAATCGGATACGTTCGATTGAATCGATTTCATGTACAGCTTCAAGCAAATCACCTAAGTCGACATCTGCTGTGAGGTCTTGGCCATACGAGTCGACATTCTGCCCTAGTAGAGTAATTTCTTTCACGCCTCTATCGGCTAGAAGTTCTGTCTCACGTGCTATATCCGTTATAGAACGAGACACTTCCCGCCCTCTGCGGTATGGGATGATACAGAAGCTGCACATCTTGTTACAGCCGTGGATAATCGGGATGTATGCGGTGATTGCGGGTGTCGCAGTTAGCGGGCCAACGCAGCCACTTGGGTCTATATCTAGACGGTCGCCAACAATATCGAGCAGTGGCTGGTACTGCTGCGGCCGCATGAATACATCAACTTGCGGGAATTGTTGCTTGAGATTTTTTGTGTTTGGACCCACAAGGCATCCCATTAGGGCAACAATTTTGTTTTTGTTCTCATGTTTGAGGGGTTTCATGTGCCCAAGCATGCTGGTGACCTTGTCCTCTGCGCTCTGTCTCACAACACAAGAGTTCAGGACGACCACGTCTGCATCTGCTAGGTCTGTAGTTTTAGACAATCCCATCTGATCGAGGGCACTCTCTAGCCGCTCGGAGTCAGCTACGTTCATTTGGCAACCGATAGTCCACACATGGTAACTGGCTGTGGATCCACGAATTTGGTCCAAAGAATTCTGCGAGACTGAATTCACTTCGCTTAAGGGTATTGTTAGGGTAGACATTTGATTATCGTGGCGGAGGGAGTGGGATTCGAACCCACGAGAGGGATTAACTCCCCCTAAGCGCTTAGCAGGCGCCCGCACTAGGCCACTATGCGATCCCTCCGTAGTTAGTCCCCAAACTATATCAGGCGTTCAGCTTGTTGATCAAGAAGATGTTTGTGAAATCCGACACTATCCACTATGTACGCGTCGTGTATCGTAATATAATAGATTATATAGATCGATATTCGTTACAACCGGATTGGCTTGAGTGCGATGCCAACACACTTTGATAAGATTTTCACAATATACGTAATTAGCTCGCACATCTAAGCTTCGCAAAGGGCGGAAGGGCCTACTTCAAGCATTAAATGTACTACTTGTATGTTGATCCTCTGGGCTTTCGACCCAGACGGCCCCACCTTCGAAGTACTCTTTTTTCCATATGGGAACGGTCTGTTTGATCCGATCAATACTGTACTCGCAAGCAGCGAACGCATCCGGTCGGTGCTGTGAGGAAACGGCTACCACAAGACTGATCTCTCCGATCTCGAGCCTGCCCAAGCGATGAGATATTGCCACTCCATGAAGAGGCCACCGTTCGTGCATTTCATCCGCAACCGCTGCTAACTCCTTACGAGCCATCGGTTCGTAAGCCTCATACTCCAAATACAGAACCTTCCTGTCGGAAGTCACATTACGGGTAGATCCAAGGAAAGAGATTATCGCTCCAGCGGATGGGTTACGAACCTTATCCGTAATCTCATCAGGATCTAGTATATCTTTTGTGATATGGATCAATTTAGTCCACCACTAACTGGGGGTATTAACGCAACCTCATCTTCGTCTGTGAGGACAAATTCATGGTCTTGGTATTCCTCGTTGACTGCAACCACGAGTTTGTTTGGGTCGGCAATAATATCTGGGTACTGGGCGACAGTTTTCCTAGCTATATCTCCCACCGTTGACCCCAAGGCAATATTGAATTCCAGTACTGACACACCTACGTGTTCGCGGTAACTGGCAAACAACCGTAGTGTGATTTTAATAGTTTGGGCGATATATGTGGGGTCCACCGTGGTCATAACTAAATCATAGCAAACGATCCTTACAATGTGGCGCGATGCACTGTTAAAGGGTGGTGTGCTAGACTTCGATTCGCTTCAAACCTGCCTGTGAGCAGCAACGAAAAGGAGGATATCTTGATAAAGTTGAGCTGGATGGCCCGCGCTACAGACGAAGAGGGATTAGCTGAGCAAGTCAAATATGCCCAGGATCTAAATCTTGACGCGATTGATATCCATTTGGCAGGGATTCCTCGAGAACCAGAGTTCCTAATGCGTATCAAGATGATGTGCGCGCGGGCTGGTCTGCCGATTGGCTATACCGGAGGCGGAAGTCAGGTGGGCCCGCTTGAACAGAGGGAGGACCGACTGGCCCAAGGGCGTGCTGATATAGACCTGACATCGTTCCTGGGTGCCCAAATGATACGTGTTTTCGCCCGTCATAAATGGCCTGAATCCAAAGAGGAGCAAGAGTTCTTTTGGGGACCTATGGTCGAGGACTTTCAAACTCTCTGCGACTATGCACTCGAGAAGGGAGTCATTCTAGGGCTCCAAAACCACGATAATGGTAGCTTCTGCATGACTGCGGACCAGGCTCTGCGCATTATCAAGGATGTGAATCGTTCTAATTTTACTTACTTGCTTGATACGGGCCAGTGGCTAGGTTCCATTGGGTCTCATCCCCGAGGGGAGTTTGACCCGGCCGTTGATATTTATGAAGACTACATCAAACCAACGATGCCTCACGCAAGTCTCGTCCGAGCCAAAATTTACCAAATCGACACCGGTGTAGAGACGTATCTTGATTACCCAAGGATCTTAGGGATTCTTAAAGAGTTCAATTTCAATGGCAACTTGTCGATCGTTTACGAAGGCTCTGAGGGACGCAACAGTTGTAGCCCTGAAGAAGGAATTGCTTTAGGCGTGAAATACCTTCGCAAGGTTATTAAAGAGACCTATAATTAAAAACATGAACTGACCCTTTAGACCTGTTTTGAGGAGTAGAGAATGCCTAAGAAATTAGAGTTTAGTGAGGATGCTCGAGCCGCCCTCAAAAGAGGGATCGATATCATGGCTGACACGGTGGGTGTTACTTTGGGCCCTCGTGGGAGGAACGTGGTTATCGACGATGATTTTGCTGGGCCAAAAGTCTCTAGCGATGGTGTCACGATTGCAAAAGAGATTGTTTTAGAGGACCCGTATGAAAATATGGGTGCACAACTTCTGAAAGAGGCAGCCAGTCAAACTAACGATGCCGCTGGTGATGGGACAACTACTTCTACCGTCCTTGCCCAGGCCATCATCCATGAGGGATTTCGTAACATTGCTGCTGGAGCCGACCCTATGGCACTAAAGCGCGGTATTGAAAATGGTGTGGGAGTTGTTAGCGCAGCTCTAGATGAGATGGCGGTACCGGTTGCGGGTCTTGAGAAGATGAGTCAAGTAGCAGCTCTGGCAGCACACGATGATGAAATGGGGCAAGTTATTTCCGAAATAGTGGATAAGGCAGGCAATGACGGGGTGATTACTGTAGAGGAATCAAAGGGACTTTTGTATGAGCAGGAATTTGTTGAAGGGATGCAATTCGACAAGGGGTATATCTCTCCTTACTTCGTAACTAACCGTGAACGTATGATCGCAGAGATTGATGACCCCTATATCCTGCTGACGGACAAGAAAATCTCATCTGTATCTGACATTGTCCCTGTACTCGAGAAGATCGTGAAGGTTAGTAAGGATATCGTAGTAATTGCGGATGATATCGAGGGCCAGGCTCTAGCTACAACGGTGGTCAATAAACTTCGAGGAGCATTCAATCTCTTAGCCGTTAAAGCACCTGCCTTTGGAGATCGCAGAAAAGAGATGCTTGAAGACATTGCTATTCTGACGGGTGCGACGGTTATTAGCGAAGATGTGGGACGTACGCTTGACTCTGTAGGAATCGATGACTTGGGTCGGGCGCGCAGAGTAGTTTCCAATAAAGATGAGACAACGATCATCGACGGCCATGGAGCCCAGGAGGCGATTGCGGGACGCATGAGTCAGTTGCGTGCTCAGGCAGATGCGACTGATTCTGACTATGACCGCGAGAAGCTTGGGGAACGGGTTGCGAAGCTTTCTGGTGGTGTAGCCATCTTGAAAGTGGGGGCTGCTACTGAGGTTGAGATGAAAGAAAAAAAACAGAGGATTGAGGATGCGCTTTCAGCTACGCGCGCTGCTACTGAGTCAGGGATTGTACCTGGGGGAGGAATCGCTCTTGTTCGGGCCCGTCAGGCACTCGATTCTGTTGATGCAACTGGCGATATTGGGACTGGTCTTGCGATCCTATATCGTTCTCTTGAGCGTCCGTTAAAGTTGATTTGTGAAAACACAGGGGTATCGGGGGAGGTAGTTCTTTCAGAGATCCTGAAGGGCGAAGATGACTGGGGGTATGATGCTGAAACAGGTGAATATGGCAACCTGCTCCAAAAAGGCATCATCGATCCATCGAAAGTAACTAGGGCGGCAGTTGAGAACGCAGCCAGTATCGCAGCAATGGTAATCACCACAGAGTCTTTAGTAACTGACATTATCGAGACGGGGCCCGGAGCCCCACCGATGCCCGATTATTATGGGTAGTGCCCGGTAAATCTTGTCGATTCAACAGTCGGCAGGATTTTAAGTGAGTGGTGTAGCTGAATTCTGGTCTATCATTGCGGTGAACTCAGTTTCGCTTATGATTGTTACTCCAAGAGTTTCAGCTTCGGTTAGTTTTGAACCCGGATCCTCTCCTGTTATCAGGTAGTCTGTCTTTCTGCTGACGCTGGCACTAACGGTGCCTCCTAGCTCTTTAATCGTCTCCACTATATCCGAGCGACTGAAGTTTGCCAGCCGGCCGGTAACTACAAACCGTAACCCTGTGAGCGCTGTCGGGGTGAGATTCTGTTTTTGGTCGACGCTGATTGCTACGCGGGCGGCGCTCAATTTTTCGACGACCTTCCGGTTAGATTCGCTACTGAAATACGAGATGATTGTTCCGGCGATTTTGGGACCCACTCCCGGAATTCCTACAAGATCTTTCTCTTCTGCGGCGATAAGAGTTTCAAAACTAGGGAAGTGTCGTGCAATGAGGTCAGCAACTTCAACACCCACCAAAGGGATACCAAGAGCGACGAGCAGTCGGGAAAAGGGACGACTTTTACTGGCATCTATAGCAGCTAGCAGGTTAGCTACACTCTTTTCACCGAAACGGTCGATACTAACGATATCTTTTGCTGTCAAGTTATAGAGATCAGCTACATCCTTGATATGTCCCGCGTTGAGAAGGCTTGTAGACTGGCTAATACCTAAGCCTTCGATGTCCATCGCGCTACGACTAACGAAGTGCTCCAATAATCGAATAAGTTGAGCGGGGCATGCGGCGTTCGGGCAAAAATGGGCGACTTCATCTTGTGCTCGAACTATCTCATGGTTACATGTGGGACAAATTTTCGGAATCGCAAATTCTGTTTCGGTGCCGTCGCGCTTGGCTGCTATTGATGTAATGACCTGAGGTATAACCTCACCGGCTCTTTCAACGACTACCCAGTCCCCGATGCGCAGATCTTTTGTTTTGATATTGTCTTCATTGTGCAGAGTAGCCTGTCGTACCGTTACCCCATTGACATCTACAGGATCCAGCACAGCGTACGGGTTGATACGCCCAGTCCTACCGACGTTTATTCGGATTTCTCTGAGACGGGTTGTCGCCTGCGTAGCCGGGAATTTGTAAGCGATCGCCCAGCGTGGCTCACGTCCCATAACACCTAAATGTCTCTGATAGTCGAATCGGTTGATCTTGATCACGGTACCGTCGCATCCGTAGTCAAGTTGTTCCCAGAGCGTGACCCATTTACGATAATAATCGAGCACGTCTTGGGGAGATTGTGCGAGTAGCATGTTCCGGTTTACTTTAAATCCCAATTCGTTCAGAAATTCCATCGCCTCCCAGTGAGTCGTGAGGTCAATATCCTCTGCATATCCAAGACCGTAGATGTAGATATCTAGCGGACGTGAGGCAGTGATCTTAGGGTCTAATTGCCGTACCGAACCTGCTGCGGTATTTCGTGGATTAGCATAGGCTGTTAATCCCTGACTGATTCGTTCCGTATTGAATGCTTCAAACTTTGATTTAGGGAAGATGACTTCTCCCCGTACTTCAAGTCGTTTTGGGGCGTGCTTCGGGAGGCTTAGAGGGATGCTGCGTATTGTGCGGAGGTTTAAAGTTACGTCCTCGCCCACAGTACCATTCCCTCGTGTTGCCCCGCGGACGAACACACCATCCTCATAGGTGAGGGCTACTGCTAGACCATCAAACTTCAACTCACATACCATTTCAAAGCTGGCTTCCTCTAGCAAAATGTTTACCCGTTGATACCAGGCGAGGAAACCATTGTCGTCAAATGTGTTGCCCAGACTTAGTAAGGGGACTAGGTGATTTGCTTCTCTGAAGCTGGATAGAGGTTCTGCTCCTACACGTTGGGTAGGGGAGTCAGGTGTTATAAATTCGGGGTTGGCAGCTTCAATTTCTTGCAGCCTTCCCATAAGTGCATCGTACTGCGAGTCGCTGATTTCGGGGTCATCAAGAATGTGATACCGATGGTTGTGATAGTTCAACTCCTCACGAAGGTCTTGGGCTAGTTTGGCAGCATGCATGTTAACCATTTGTTCCCCGGTATCAGTCAGGATAACTGTGCGATCATAGCACGGTGGATCTCTTCTAGAGGAGTTCACTTCAATACTAGACGATTGACCAAAGTGGTAGATATACTCAGTCTACCAAGTCCCACGGAGCGCCATCTTGCCCGCGTCCAGAGATCTGAATGAGTTCATCGCGAAGCACCCATCTCTTCTTGCGATTGGGAACACGCCATTGATTGAGTTGGCAACCCCACCTGAAGTGAGGGATGTCAAAATCTCAGCGAAATGCGAGCACCTTAATCCGGGAGGGTCGATCAAGGACCGACCCGTTTTAAGGATGCTATCCGAGGCTGTTTTGTCGGGAGATCTGATTCCAGGCAAGACTATTCTGGATGCTACTTCAGGCAATGCAGGCATAGCGTATGCAATGATCGGAGCTGCCCTAGGCTACAAAGTCGAACTAGTAATGCCAGAGAATGCTAGTGAGGAACGTAAAAAACGGATAAAGGCTCACGGTGCAAGCATTGTTTTCACAGATCCAATGCTTGGTTACGATGAGACGCTACACGAAGTGAAGCGTCGATATGAAGCGGATCCACAGAAATATTATTGGTGTAATCAATATTTTAACCAGAACAACCCGCAGGCTCATTTCGAGACGACGGGTGAAGAAATTGTCAGACAAGCGCCGGATGTAACTCATTTTGTTGCCGGGATTGGTACAGGGGGATCTATTACCGGCATTGGGCGCCGTCTTAAAAAGCATAACCCCAACATACAAATCATTGGATTGAACCCACCTGAATGGCCCGGAGTGGAGGGACTTAAACATCTAGGTGATGGACACATCAGCCCTGACACTTTTGATGGTTCAGTAGTTGATCAGATGATAGATATCGATGTAGATGCTTCATACGAGATGTCACGTAGTCTATCTGCCACGGGAATGTTCGCTGGTCAGTCGTCTGGGGCTTATGTGTGGGCTGCTGTGGAAATTGCAGATGCAATTGGTAAAGGTCATATCGTAACGATAATTAATGACATAGGAGAGCGATATTTCTCCACGGGTATGTGGGATAAGGCTGATTAGAGATGTCAGGTGGCCTAAGTGCTCATGACACATACGATGAGGCAATCACAATCTTGTTTAAAGGAGGCCGGTTGCCCACTTGGCAACGCCTCTCACAGGAGCAGCAAATCGATTACAGCGGACAGCACGTAGAACTAATGCTGTCTGTGGCTGCTGAGCATGGGCTTAGAAAATTAGAGGGATTCAAACTGATTGCAGCTAAGGAACCTTGGCAGCGGTTCTGGGTAATTGAGTTTCCGACTTTAGCAGGTGCAGAAGAGTGGATAAAAGCGGAGATGGCCCCGCCGTACGGGACCTACGGTTATTATGAGTATCATCTGTCCCGCCGCTTTGCTCGTAGCTACTTTGATCCGTGGGTTAAGGAACCACAGTCTCCGTCAACACCCTTAGCTACTCCAGACCCATGGGATATCCCGGACCTTGATGTTTCGCACGATAGTTATGTAGTACTTGAGTTTGCGAGAATGTTGCCGGAAGCGCACGAATTCAGTGATCAAGAACGAGGAAGTAGCGAACATGTTCAACTTATGAATGAGGTTGCTGTAGAGCATCGTCTCATGAGACTTGAGTCATATCACTTAATCACGCCTCAGCCCGAATGGCATCGTGCCTACATAATCGAATTGCCGACAATGGAGGGAGCAGAGGCTTGGATCAATGCAGAACTTGTTCCTCCTCAGGCGGCGTACTCCACAAAGAAGATGTATTTGTCACGTAAGTGGGCACCGGAGTTCTTTGCGGGGTGGGTTGAGACGGAAGATGCTTAAACGCGCATAGATTGTTCGTGTCGGGGCTCTTCTAGAAATCTTCCTCAACAGAGGTTTGGCTAATACCAGGCACCCATGCCGTATCAGTTTGAGGTCGGACGCGAGACCTTGGTAAGCCGGTCAACTGTGCTTTCAATTTAGTAGTTTCTTTAGCGTGCGCGGTATCTATTACTATGGCGTCAATCTGGGCGGTGCGCAGAGCGTGAGCATCTTCAATTTCAAGTAGGCCAGGCTCAGATATTAAAGTTGGTTTACCAAAACCATTGGATATGCTCAAAATTCTGCCTAGCGAGGCAGCTGTCATGGTTTGCATGTGGGTGTCGAGGCACACTGATATTGCATCGACCGGCAAGTAGCGCATTGACCTAATGTCATCGTCGCTGACAGTCAGGGGAACTGTCAGTATTAAGCCTAGGTCTGGGACATCGAAGATACCAGATGAAGTTTTCATTGGGTCAAAGATAATGAAATCTGCTCCACTCTCATGAGCTAGGACAGCATTTTCTTTGGTGATCTTACCGGTTGCCCATACGCCCCAAAGGTGGTTTTGGAAGTTATTACCGCACTGTGCGATCGATTTACGGGCGAATCTTTCTGTTTCAATAATCAGTGCATCGAAAGGGACCAGGTTTTGTTCGATACTAGTGTCCTTGATAGATAATTTACCTAGGAAGAGAATGCCTGCGTTTTCTGATGAAGTACTTAGTGCACCAAAACCAACGGCACTGGTGGGATTTTCCCCGACCTTTGAAAGCTTGGATATGAATCGGCTCATTAGGACCTCAGTGAAGGAGCTTAGCTGTCAGTTACAATAGATCGGATTTTATTCTAGAGCTATCAGACGCACAAGGTTTCGGAGGTAGGATGGAGTTAAAGCAGTATGTGGGGGCGGCGCTTAAGTACATAGTTGTTGAGCCAGATGACTATGATCCCAACCGTGAATACCCACTGATTGTTCTCCTACATGGTTTCGGATCTCATATGGGAGACTTGGCTAGTCTAGCTTCTAATATCGATCGGCACCACTATCTCTATGTATGTCCGAACGCTCCAATAAGTATAGATATTGGCTTAGGGCAAGTAGGATACGCTTGGGCTGACTTGATAGGTGGCACCAAAGAAGAACGAAATATCCAGACTAGTGAAGCTGAGACATCTCTGGTAACTGTTCTGGAAGAAGTCCGTGCGGATTACCGAGTTTCATCTGTACTGGTTGGAGGCTTTTCGCAAGGAGGAATGGTAACGTTTGACTTTGTACTACCCAGGGCGAATGAGTTCATTGGTGCCTTTGCTTTGAGTTCTCGGCTTGAATGGCCAGATTCGTTAGTTCAAAGATTATCCGATAGCCGTGAGTTGCCAATCTTTATGTCTCACGGGACTGCTGACACAGTTATTCCAGTAATTGAAGCCAGGACTAGTTGCCAAGTATTAGAAAGTTGGGGTTACACACCAGTATACAAAGAATATTCAATGGGCCATGAGATAAACGTTGATTTAATCGAGGATCTCCGGCTTTGGATTAGCGATCAACTAACAAGTATGTAAATGGCCGCATCTCTCCCTAAATTGTTGGTTGCTTATTGGGGACTACTCCTAAGAGGGGCGGCAGTTTACAATTATTGAACGTGATACAGAGTCTTTAGGCTCTATAGTGATTGTGATAGCCAACCTTTTCGTACCAGTTTATGTATGCTATACCGCACCGAGACTCGTTCCTAGCTGTGAGTATTCTTCTCTCTTATAAATAACTTTACAACCGTTTGGAGTCACCATGACAGAGCCCTATGAGCTAACGCTTTCGGAGACGGCTAAATTGATCCATGATCGAGAATTGTCGCCGGTGGAGCTTATGGAATCCCTACTGGCACGCAATAGTGCGCTCAACCACCAACTCAATGTGTGGGTGACCCTAGACGAACAGGCAATGATCACCTCTGCTCAGGAAAGTGCTGAAGCTTTGGTAACAGAGGGACCTAAAGGCCTTTTACACGGTATTCCCTTTGGGGTCAAAGATATTTTTTACACAGAGGGTGTAAAGACGACAGCTTGCTCTAAGATACTGGCGGATTTTGTGCCGGATCATGATGCTACGGCCGTGGCTTTGTTGAAGGAAGCCGGTGGTATTATGATGGGGAAAACAGTAACCACTGAATTCGCGATGTTTGATCCTCCGGCTACGAAAAATCCCTGGAATCATACACGTACTCCCGGAGGCTCTAGCAGTGGCTCGGCGGCTGGCACAGCTGCTCAAATGTTCCCCACGGCTCTTGGTTCACAAACAGCGGGTTCTGTACTCCGTCCCGCCTCATACGTAGGAGTATGTGGTATGAAACCTACCTTAGGCTTAATTAGTCGGTATGGAGTTGTCCCTGTATCCCGTTCTCTCGACACGATGGGATTTTTTACGCGCACCGTTGAGGATGCTGCGTTGATACTGTCGCTGCTTTGCAAGAACGATCCCCAAGACGAGATCTCCATACAGAGTGAGCCAATCCAATACCCAGAGGTCTTGAAAGCACCCATTAAAGCCCCCCGAGTTGCAGTGATGAAGCAGTACTTCTTCAATGAATCGACGGATGAAATTAGAACTCATACTGATGCCGTGATAACCAAACTAGCAGATGCTGGAGCAGTTGTTCAGGAAGTGAACATACCAAGTGATATGAGCGCTGTAGGGGATGCACATGTACTTGTTCAAGGAACTGAGGCATCCGCTGTGCATCAAGATAACTACAAACTTCGGCCGGATGATTTTGCTCCAGGAGTGCGTGGTGTCATTGAAACAGGCCTCGCAGTTTCGGCCACAGAGTATGTGAAGGCACAAGAACTCCGTCGAATATTTACACAAGAGATAACCGCCGCGATCAAGCCGTTTGATGTGATTCTAACCCCCTCGACCCCTGCTCCTGCCCCGGATACTGCGACCACAGGTCCACCTACCTGTCAATGGCCCTGGACGACTTGTGGGTTTCCAGCAATAACAGTGCCGTCCGGTCTAAGCCAGGATGGTATGCCATTGGGTATCCAGCTCGCGGCAACGTCTTTGAATGAGAAGAAGCTATTAGTTGTTGCTAAGTGGTGTGAGGACGTTCTTGGGGTTCGACTAGCTTCGCCAGTATAAACATATTGAGCGAGTATATTTTCGGAAGCTGAGTTTGTTTTTTCTTGGATAAGTTGTGGAGTTAATCATCTGTAGGAAATAGTAACTTGGATATCTCGAACGGACACTAGAGGTATTTCACTGAGTAGATACCACGAAAGATGAGGCATTATACAAGTGTCTGTAAACTAAGAAACTCAATGTCCGTAGCATCGTTGACACCTATATGGCCTGTTGCTAGACTTGACCAATAATTGAATCAAAGGCTCGGACCAACGCCCCGCAAGAGGATCAGAGGGGCCTTTCTACAAGCGAGGGGAAATGGCTGCTCAACTACAGCAAAAGTCCACCGGAGTTATCGATATCATCCCTGAGGAGATCGATGATTTCGAAATGCAGGTGCAGAGATTCAGGTCTGGGGATTTTGATGAGACTGAATTCTTAGCATTCCGGTTGAAGCAGGGCGTATATGGACAGCGTCAGCCGGATGCCCAGATGATGAGAATCAAGGTGCCTTTTGGAGGTTTGACCGCTGACCAAATGGATGCCCTTGGACGTGTCGCTTCTGAATATGCCCCGCTTGATAAGGGGCACGTTACAACTAGGGAGAATTTCCAGTTTCATCATATCAAACTGCCGGATACTCCGGCAGTAATGAGAATCCTTGGCGAGGTTGGGCTGTCAACGCGAGAAGCGTGTGGGAACACTGTACGGAACGTCACAGGGTGTGCACTAGCGGGCGTTTGCTCAGATGAGGTATTCGATGTGACTCCTTATGCGGCCGCCTACGCACGGTACTTTGTTAGGCACCCGTACACACAAGCACTACCGAGAAAGATAAAAACTGCGTTTTCTGGCTGCGAGCAAGACTGTGCGATTACAGCGATCCACGACATGGGTTTTATTCCAAAAGTGGAGAACGGCAAGCGAGGTTTTGTCGTAAAAACTGGTGGCGGCACCTCAATTATGCCAAAGATCGCGCCGACCCTATTTGATTTCGTTCCAGTCGAGGAGTATCTGAAGGTTACCGAGGCTGTCCTACGGATCTTCCACCGCACCGATGAGCTACGTAAGAACAAGATGAAAGCTAGGATCAAGTTTTACATAGCGAGGATTGGTATAGATGAATTCCGTAAACAGGTTGATGAGGAACTCAAGCAGGAATGGGCACAAAAATCTTTCGATCCGGCCCCCCTGTTGTTCATAGAGGATGAGTCTCTTAGTGCACCATCCCTGGGTGGAGATTGGCAGGGAAGCGCATCTTCTGATGATTTCCGGCAATGGGCATCTTCGAACGTGGTAGATCAGAAGCAAACAGGCTATAAAGTTGCACACGTCAAGATTCCTCAGGGAGATGTTAGTTCAGAGCAATTCCATCAGCTTGCAAGTTTCAGTCGCAAATACGCGGGTGGTAGAGCACGTATTACTCACCAACAAAACTTGGCGTTCCGTTGGGTGCCAGAGGCAGCCTTATACTCTCTGTGGCAAGACCTTCAACGTGCAGGATTTGGTGACGCCGGTGTGCATGAGATTACAGATGTGGTCTCATGTCCTGGTACCGATAGTTGCAAGCTCGGTATCACCTCGTCAATGGGATTAGGACGTGCCCTTATAGACAAGATAGAATCTATGAACGTTACTGACCCCTTGACCAAGCAGATGCATGTCAAGATGAGTGGTTGTCCGAATGGTTGTGGCCAGCACCACATTGCCGACATTGGTTTCCATGGCGCTGCTGCTAAGGCTCCTGGAGGACAAGTTCCTGCTTACGAACTGTTCCTAGGAGGGAGTTATGACGAAGCAGATGCTCGTATCGGCCTGCGTGTTAAAACGAAGGTGCCGGCTAAGCGAGTCCCTCAAGCTCTAGAGAAAGTCGTTGATTTCTACGAAGGTCACAGAAACGAGGGTGAGCTGTTTAAAGATTTTGCAGCCCGCCTAGGCCCTGGCGAATTTGAACCACTGCTACAGGAATTTAAAGAAGTCGGTGAACTGAATCGGGACACGATTCAGGAATACATCGATTGGGATAAAACGGTGAAGTACAAGCTTGAGCGTGGCGAGGGAGAGTGCGCTGTATAGGTGTCGTCTACGGTCCTAGTTAGGCTGACCCCTTTAGAGACTTAGCTACTTGAACCTGCGGCTTATCTTGTTTATCCAAGACTCTCCTCGGATTTCAATTACCTCGCCCCGCCATCGCTTCTCAACTGATTTTGGCCGGATGAAAAACATTGCGTATCCTGTTATGAACAGGACGAAACCACCCCACCCGAGTATCCCAATTAGTCCCAATCCGGGAGTTGTTAGATTCAGGACAAATGAGGCGAGCAAGAAAGAAAGTCCAATTAACAATACTCGTCCGGGGTTTAGAGATAGAAGGCTTCCGCTGAGCGACCACCGGATCATGTGCCAACCTCGGACAGCTAACGCTCTTTGCCGTTGACTATTAGCGTTAGGGCTGGATCGTAGATCGCCAGCCTGTTCGAGGATCTCTTCAATCTCTTCACGGTACTTTTGGCCCATCTTGCTCTCACATGCTAACTTGGTGCAAAAATCGTACTTACCGTCTAGGCTGTGTGTCAAGAAGCGAGTTAAACAACTATGGACCAAATTCTGGCTTTGATGAGAGGTCTAATCTTGACCGAACAAGGGGTCTAACGTAGTATTGGCGCGGCATTGACGTGGATACGTCCCCGCTCCGGGGATAATCGTTGATCCAAACCTTATAACTTGCAAGGAGACGATGATGGATGGTGATCGCGCGATAGCAAAGATACTAAAAGCTGAGGGTGTTGAATGGATGGCTGCGTTCCCTGCGCAAACACTGATTGATGCTGTTGCACAGGAAGGTATTCGGCCAATTATCTGCCGGCAAGAACGCACCGGCGTCAACATGGCTGATGGTTATAGCCGCGTGATGAATGGCAAGAGCATTGGTGTATTTAGTATGCAGCGTGGCCCAGGAGCAGAGAATGCATTTGGAGGTGTTGCACAAGCTTATGCAGACAACGTTCCGATCCTCGTACTTCCAGGCGGTCACGATCGTGACAAGTATGATTCCCACCCAGGATTCGATTCTGTGGATCATTACGGAGGCATAACCAAGTGGGCGGGATATATCACAAATCCAGAGCGGATTCCTGCTTTGATGGGACGAGCCTTCAGTCTTCTGAAGCATGGTCGGCCTGCACCCGTTTTGATCGAGATCCCCACTGATGTGGCAGTTGGAGATTATCCGGGGCAAAATGTTGAGTACATACCTGTTAAAGTTCAAAAATCCTCTGCTAATCCTGATGACGTTCGCGATCTAGTGGCTGATCTATTGAAAGCTAAGGCTCCAGTGATCAATGCTGGACAGGGGGTGATGTATGCTGAGGCTACCGATGATTTGATTGAGTTTGCTGAACTGATTAACGTGCCTGTAATGACGACACTTGCTGGTAAGAGTGCGTTTCCTGAAAATCATCCACTGGCTCTAGGGACTGGCGGACATTCCACAACATTGATGGTGGCAAGATTCCTCGAAGCTACAGATTTTTTCCTGGCTGTTGGAGCTGGGCTCTCGGACACCCATTTCAACTCACCTACTCCTCAGGGGGTCCCTATTGGACAGGTTACTAATGCGGTTGATGACCTGAACAAGAATGTTCGGTTGACACACGGTGCTGTAGGCGATGCAAAATTAGTACTACGGCAGATGATTGAAGAAGCGAAACGTCAATTGGGCGCTAGTGGCCGAGGAGATGTGAACGGGGTAGTTGAAGAAGTAGCTAGTATCAAGGCTGAATTCATGACGGAATGGGGGCCACATCTCAATTCTGATGAAGTACCTATTAGCCCGTATAGGGTTCTGACTGAATTAGCAAAAGCTGTTGATGTGGAGAAGGCGATCGTTACACATGACTCAGGGTACCCGAGGGAACAGTTTGTGCCGTTCTGGCCGGTGCTCAAGCCGCATAACTATATAGGTTGGGGTAAATCAACCCAGCTGGGTTACGGTCTCGGACTTGCAATTGGTGCGAAACTTGCTAAGCCGGACCATCACTCGATCAATGTAATGGGGGATGCCGCATTTGGTATGTCTGGTCTTGATATTGAAACGGCGGCTCGATGCAATATAGGTATTCTTACTATCGTCCTGAATAACGGAGTAATGACTCACTACGATAAGCACATGCCGTTTAGTAGCAAAAGCCATAGGACAAACGTTTTTGGAGGGGATTACGCGAAGGTTGCAGAGGGCTTGGGTGCATACTCGGAACAGGTTGAGACACCAGACGCATTAGCGGGTGCATTCAAGAGGGCCATTGATGCTAATACTGCTGGGCAGCCTGCGCTAATCGAGGTGATGACCAAAGCAGAGGAGAATGTGCCGAACTACCTGGACGAGGGGTAGGTGCAATCTTCATTATTAGCCGATTACGATGTCTTCTTTCGCATAATGGTGTGTAGCGATTTGGGTCGGTGAAGCGAGTGCTAAAAGGATCATCATCGGGGGCACGACTCGGCCAATGAACATTGAGGCTGATAGTGCAAATAAACTGATATCTGATAAATTGCTCGTGATACCAGTGCTGAATCCCACCGTGCCAAAAGCGGAGACACTTTCAAATAAGATATCGAGTAATTCGATGTCTGGTTCAGCAAGTGAGACGACAACGGCAGTAGTTCCTACGCCGAAGAAAGCTATACCTAAGATTACTAGTGCCCACTGCACTTGCAGATGAGGGATAGTTTTTCCGAACATCACTGTGCGGTCGCGGCCTCGTAATGATGCTACTAGGAAACCAGCTAGAATTGCAGCGGTTGTGACTTTTATCCCCCCGGCGACGGAAGCGGATGCTCCTCCGATGAACATAAGCAGGGTGTAAAAGACCTGTACGACTGATGTAGTTTCACCAATCTCAATGGTTGAGAAACCTGCAGTCCGGTTTATTGACTGAAAAAGTGCTGTGAAAAGCTTGTCGAGTAAGGGTAGGGGGCCGAGTGTTCTTGGGTTAGTATACTCGGCTAGGAGAAGTACTAACGCTCCAACGGTGATTAGCCCCAAAGTAGTGGCTAGAACTATCTTGGTGTTGAGAGTAAGTCGAGCCCACTGCCGATGGTGAACGCTGTCAATAATTACCCAATAACTGAGGCTCCCGAGGACTATTAGAAGGCCAATTACTGGGATGAGGAACTTGTTACTTTGAAAGCCGATAAGGCTCTCACTTTCCAGAAGAGAGGTGAAGCCCGCGTTGTTAAAAGCTGATACTGTCTGAAACGCTGCCTGCCAAATAGCTTCGGATGGGGGGTAGATAGTGATCAACCCTGCAAGTAAGACTACAAACCCTGCCGCCTGTATGCCGATAGCCCAAAAGACCACCTGGATAGTTACTCTGGTGATATCACCAAAGTTCGAAGTTCCAATAGCTTCTCGCATCAAAAGACGTTGTGATAAAGATATACGTTGGCCAGCAAGGATCAGTAACGAAGTTGCGATGGTTATGATCCCGAGCCCACCTGCGAAGATGAGGACAAGGATTATTATCTGCCCTGAACGAGTCCAGAATTCGGGTGTCGATTGGGTGACCAAACCCGTTACGGTAGCAGCAGAAGTAGCTGTGAATAGTGCATCTGCGAAGGGTACGAAGCCCTCTCCATGGTGTGTGAAGGGTAGCATAAGCAACCCTGTACCAACCGCGATAATAATGATAAAGGAATAAGCTAGTATCATCGTGGGTTCGAAGACCCGCGAATGACCACGCACTGCCCCAAGCTCAATGTGAACCGGCTCAAGTTCCTGTTGTCTGCGACGTCGGATGACGACGTCAGATGGTTTAGGATGCCATGTGGTACTCATGTGTATTACTCGAGACCGACTCGGCCTATACCACCCGGTGAATTTTCTCCCACGATGAACCCGTTGATGATATCTGCGAACCTGACCTCCGAGTCATCCTGGGGTTGATATTTGAGCACCCGTCGGGCGTTGGTTATCGACCAAAACCCTCGTGTGTTGTTGCTGATTCCATAGACGATATGGAAGGGTATTCCATACTCGTTGTTGATATCTGGAGTTTCAATCGATTTAAGAAAGAGTTGTGTTTGGTCCCGTGCACTCAAGTAACATCCCAATACCCGCTTGAATGTAGCGGGGTCATTCCCATATCTAGACGGTTCTAACTCTCGAGGATGACCGATTCTGACCATAATAACTTCAAGTTTACGGCCAGTTTCTAAACCTTCTACCAAGATCTCTCTTCCAGATGGGTGCTCAAAACTCGGAAATCCGCATGCAAACACGAACCCCATATTCTCGTAAGCTGCCTTGGACCATCCGTAGAAATTGTCTGAGAGCGGATACTCGTATGGACTTATGATGTCTTTGAAACGTTTATGCACAAGTGCGTGTTCGTACCAGTCCGCTGCGTGATTCGAGCTAGCGGCTACGACACGTCTTACGCCGGCATCGTACGACGCACGGAACACGTTGTATGCCATCTCGACGTTTTGCTTTTCCTCATAGTAGTGGTCAACGGGAGATCCAGTGTGTGGTTTGTGCCCAAGATGTATAACCGTATCGACACCTGTAAAGTGATGACTGTACGTTGATAGGTCAGGGTCGATCAGGTCAACCGTTTCCACGCCCTCGATAGAATCTCCGTCCCGGTTTTGTGAGGTGACGTCTAGCAACTTCAAATCGTATTGTTGGCGAAGGGTACTGAGCATCCGCCCTGCGACGTAGCCAGCGGCTCCAGTTATTAGTACTCGTTGTTTTGGCATAATTGTAATCTGTCCAGAGTCTCTAGTATTGATAACCTATCACTAAGTCTTTTACGCGTCGAATACCACAAAAGTTAAGTTAAGAAGGTTGCCAGCCAACCAGGGGATCACTGCATCATTCATTGAGTTGCCTATCCTTCCATAGTACGCTCATTAACGTTGCGACCTTGCTGGTATCTGGCTGTAGGATATAGCTGGTGCAACCTTCATTCAACGCTTTATATTGGCTCAAGACCGATAAAACATACAAGGGATCAGAAGTGGGGCCGAGCAAAGTATGGAGTATCCATCGGGAAACCCAAACTTCCGTTATTATTTGTTGCCTCTAATAGGAGGTTGGTTGGAGACCAGAATTGTTAGGAATAAAGGTAAAGTAGTGGCGATAGATTAGGTAATAACGGAGGAACTAATCAGAAGGTTTAAGGGCTTTATTGTTTCTTTGGTATTAGCAGCAATTGCTTTAATCTTAGCTGTGGTGGGCGCACTGGCGGTAGGTGAAAATACCCCGCCTGTGGTGGCTGGGATCCTTAGTATTTCAAGCCGTTCGAGCGGCATCCTGACAAATATTAGTGACTTTCTTCCTGGTGGTTTTGCCTTCAGTGCAGGATTGGTATCCAGTGTGAACCCGTGTGGTTTTGCACTGTTGCCGGCGTACTTGGCTCTTTATATGACGTCTAGCTCTCGCCCTAGTGAGAGTCGTATGCTAAACCGTCTTGGAAGAGCCTTGTTGGTAAGTGCAATTCTCACACTAGGGTTCGTTGTACTTTTTGGTATCGTAGGTTTGTTGATCACGGCAGGTGCACGGCAAATTATCACTTTAATGCCATGGAGTGGGCTCGTTGTCGGCGCTGCTTTGACCGTTGTCGGCGCATGGATACTTAGTGGAGGCACTATATACACACCTATAGCTCAACGGATTGCCAGGAACCTAGGCGATCCTACAACAATCAACGCTAAAGGCTTTTTCCTCTTTGGCATAAGCTATGGGGTCGCATCTTTAAGTTGCACACTTCCGATCTTTCTTGCGGTATTAGGTATCGGGGTTTCCACCAACTCGATTTTCGATTCAATCGGATCTTTCGTTGTGTATGCTCTAGGAATGGGGAGCCTTATTTGGATTCTAACTACGGCGATTGCATTGTTTGAGGAGACTGGTTCAAGGCTATTTCGGCAGGTACTTCCGTATACCCAGTTTTTAAGTGCAGGTTTGATAATTATCGCTGGATCTTATGTAGTATTTTATTGGCTTACGGAAGGTGAACTCCTAAGTAATTTCGTTTGAGCCTGAGATTTTGACTTGTCAATCTCAGCCATTGGTTGTGATTGGTCATGGACGGGTATAGTCCAAGTATTCGTCACGTAGTTACTAGGGCCGCCTCCTACGTTCTGCTCGTGTTCCCGGTGGTAGCGTACCAGTATCAGGCGCTGGATCTGTGAACCGAGCACGGACAACTAATAGAGGTATGGTTATCACGAGGACGATAATGGCGATGTAGTGAGCCTCCTGCATACCAAACGTCCAAATTTTGTCCTCCCGAAAAAATGTGATCGTAAATCTGCCCAATGCATATAGTGCAAGGTAGGTGGCAAACAACATACCGTCAGGGCGCAAGCGTCCTCGTAACTTCCATAGAATAAATACGCACAGGACATTCCAAGCGATCTCATAGAGGATGACTGGGTGCACTGAATTCAGAGAGCCTGCGCCCCCATTGGCGCATAAAACCGCGGGGCTCTCGTCATTAGTCCAGCGCATCGAAAAGAATAGATCTAGTGGTTTGGCGCAGTGTTCACCATTGATTATGTCCCCAATGCGTCCAATCGCTTGGCCGAAAGGCATTATCGGGGCCACCATATCGGCTGTTGAGCCGATGGGATGCTTCGTAAAGAATGCATATACTGTTCCACCGATAAACCCTCCGAGGAGAGCACCCCATAGTCCAATCCCGCCGCTCCAGATGGCCAAAATTCTAGCGGGATCGTTTTGATAAATGTCCCAATGATCTATGACATGAACCAAACGTGCTCCGATTACGCCTCCTAAGATGGCCCATATTGCTATGGAATAAATCGCGTCTGGGTCCAAGCCTTTGATTGGTGCCCATCGGCCGGCGAGTACTACTGCTGCTGCAACGGCGACGAAGCTGTAAAAGCCGTGCCAACTGATTACAACGGCGCTTAAAAAATCCCCACTGAATACATTGGGGTGAATATCGATCTCAATCATATACAGTACCTCTTGGAATCATTGTCTACTCTACGAAGCTTTCTAATTAAGTGTCAAGACTGGCCTGTTCGCTCCTTTAGCACCTATTAGTACAATGATAAAATCAAGTCGCTGTGAAGGATAACCACTAACTATGATAGGACCTGTCGAAAGGTTCTTTAACTACATGACAGTTGAGCGCGGGTTTTCATCAAACACACTCGCCGCTTACCGTAGCGACCTAGACCAATTGGTTAGCTTTCTTAACGAACTCAACGTTCAAGTGGGCGGAGTAGACGCTCACTGGAAGGATGTAGATCTAAAGCTCATTTCCTCATATGTGCGTTACCTACAGGAACGTCAATATTCAGCAGCGACTCTTGCACGCAAGATTGCGTCCACTAAATCTCTCTTTAGTTTCCTCCTAGACGATGGTGTAGTAGATCTTGATCCTACGAAAGAAATCTCGGTTCCAAGGATTGGACGCTCATTACCGGATACCTTAACGTTAGATGAAGTGGACCGATTACTTGCATCCCCGAATCCTAATACTGACGAAGGTTGTCGTGATAGTGCAATGTTCGAACTTTTGTACGCTAGCGGGATACGAGTTACCGAGTTGGTTACCCTTAATATTCACGATGTTGATCTGGAACAGGCATTTATTCGCTGTCTTGGGAAAGGCGGGAAGGAACGCTTAGTACCGATTCATGACAAAGCCGTCGAAGGTATTGCTACATACCTTAAGGTTGCTCGCCTAAGATTTGCTAAAAGACACACAGAGTCAGCTTTGTTTTTGAATCAGCGAGGTAATGGTCTGACGAGACAAGGTTTTTGGCTGATCCTAAAGAGGCATGTCGCTAAAGTAGGAATTGATAAACGTATAACACCTCACACCCTGCGGCACAGTTTTGCGACGCACCTACTACAGGGAGGGGCTTCTATCCGGCACGTTCAGGAATTACTCGGGCACGCGAGTATTACTACAACTCAGATCTATACTCATCTTACGAGTGAACATGTCCGAATGGAGTATGACAGTTCTCACCCTAGGGCATGAAGATGTTGCATTATCTGCGGTCACCCCGGACAATGAACTCAGCAAATTTTTCGGAGGACGAGAATGCCTAGCAAAGGCCAACGAGTAGCCAAGCGGCAAAGTCAACTCCGCAGACGGCGGAAGCGCGATGCACAGCAGGAGTACGATTTCGATGTTGGGCCGGAGGTTTCGCAAACCCCAGATGATGTTGATGAAGACCAAGAGGCCTCCCCAACGAGTCCATCTATTGCTTCATCTACGACCTCTTCTGGATCAAATCGCCGGCGTCATCGGAAAGAGCAAGAAGATGCGGTTGTTATATCATCTCCCTTTCTAGGCGGCGAACTTCGTCACATTGGTATTATGAGCTTTGTGGTGTTATGCCTACTCGCTGCTGCGGCATTCGCCCTTAACGCTTACTAGGAGGGGCCCCTTTCAGGTAGTCTTTCCCAGCCCCGGGTCGTCTGTAGGCCGATATGGGGCAGTGAGGTTTCCATCAACAGGTGTGCCGAAGTTGCTCGGCTTCCAATACCAAATCCGGCCTTGATCAGCTCCGGCAAGGAGCTCATACTCACCATCTCCATCAAAATCCACAGCATCTGGATGTACTCCGTGTCTCCAAAACTCTAAAGGTTCTCCGGCGCTATCCCAAAGCACAACATCTGGGCGTTTAAATACAGGGGAGGTGTTCGTGCCCACATTTTTCAGAAATAACACGTAACTACTAAATGGACTGCCGTGTTGTGGTCCCACGCCGATCAACAGATCGAGTAGCCCATCTTTATCCCAATCGACCACGTTGATCTTTGTTCTGCCCCTACCGTCGCCTCCGCCTGGAGTGTAAACGCCGTGGGTCTTAATTACCTCGCCGTCGTCGAACCGCAATTTTTCCCCCGGCTTAACGATGGAAGGATGCTCTCGCCCTAGCCTTCGAAAGATTGCAAGATCAAGGTCATTATCCTGTATGACTATATCGGGTACTCCAGAATTGGAGAAGTGTCCAATGCCTGGTTTCTGACGCCATGGTCCGCGGAGCGCTTCCCCGTCCTGGATATGAACTCGTTGAGGTGGTCCGAGTTCCGGTTCTTTCTTAGTTCCCCAATTGGGGTACCACTCAAAAAGCCCGATCATATCGCTGACCATGAGATCAAGTAGGCCGTTGTTATTCCAGTCAACAAGGACGGGATTACTGTAACCTCCGATGTCACCATCGTAGGGGCTCTGTGAGCCTCCCCAGTCGTGACCAGCCGCGGGGTTAGGTCGTGCTAGCCTACGGATCTCAGTTGTGCCATTGCGGACGCGTTCGGGTAGTGAGAATCGCAGTGGTTCTGTAGAGAGGGTTTTATACCAATAGATGTGGCCTTCAACACCGCCGACTAGTAGATCAGGAACACCTGTGTCACGCCAGTCCCCAGTTGTTGGGACACTGAAAAAACTGTTGGCGACATGTGGATTCCTTTGCTTGATTTTCTTTGGTGTGTCGTAGATTGGACGGTTATTTTCATCCTGCCCGTAATATTTGGACCACCCAATGGCCTGTGAGTGATCCCCTGCAAAAATGTCGAATCTACCGTTTTCTAGGGGGTCAGCTACGGTGATGCTCATATTCAATGTGGTATTTCTGTTGAAAGGTTCACCATGTAGTGTCAGTAACTCCGTTGGATCCCCGAATGTTGGGACACGGCCAGTTTCAAGAATCGGGAGATGTAGAAGTCGACCGTAATACGTTAGAAGCAGTAGACCGGCGGAGGGATCGTTCGGATTTACTAATGTTGCCCACTTGGTATGCATGGGGAGTTCTACATCTGCACTACCAATATTAGAGAAATGGATGTTTGAGCCTTCTGTCACGTTCTGATATAGATGCAGGAAGGACTTTGGTAGCCGGCTGAGCCAACTTCCATCCCTTGCGTACCTATAGCGCTGGTCTTCAGCGGCTACTCCTGTAGCGGGGTCCACACTAAAATCGGAGGTGTTGTGTGTGTCGACTGTGATGAGATCAAGACGGCCGTCATTGTCCCAGTCGATTGGCACGGCTGTCCCTCTCGTGATCGTATGCCTTTGATCTTCTGTGCCATCGACAGATACATGTAGCGCCCCTTCCTTGGTAGGCCTGAGGCCACCGACCTCTGAAATAGCAACCGTAGTTTCTTGGGAGTAGTACCGAGGGCTCACGATGATCTGGGGCCCGTCACCAGAAAAATCGCCGATCGCGGCGATGTAGCCCGTGAGCCCTTCGTTACAACTGTTTCTGTGAGCGGCACGTGACATCGTGCCCCAGCGGAGGCCCCGGTCAACAATGGGAGAGCCATCAGGTAAGGTATCAATGAATTTGTACGAAAAAATCTCATTACCTGAGCAGACGAGTTCTAATTTGTTGTCACCGTCGCAGTCGAAGACATGGACTACGTTTGTTGGGTCACAAGGTGAGTGCAGATCACCGATTAACTGCTCGTCCCCCAGCACGAGTGGTGAACCATCGCCATCGTTTCCTGCCTCTATGGGACGTGGGTAGTTGCTCATAATACTCTCCCAGTGAGTGATCTTAGGCTCGGTACTTTACCAGAACGTTTACGAGTGAATAAGGTCCGAAGTACAGGCGTTGGGTTGATGGTTACGAAAAAGAATTCAAGACACTAACTACACGGATGGCTTGAGTAACTCATCGATTAGAAGGCAATAGCACTGTAGGTTTTTCAATATCAGCCCAGAGTGGTTTGTTGAAGAGTGGTGTGACAGCGGTTGATATGATTGGCTACACTTGCTGGATGACTTCTTCACAGGTAGCCCACTCGTCTGAATTTAGGGAGAGGCTAAAGGCGATACCAACAAGACCGGGTGTCTACATTATGCGCGACTCCCTAGGAGACGTTCTGTACGTTGGTAAGGCAGCGAAACTACGTCATCGCTTACGTTCATATTTCCAAAAACAGGCAAACCTAACAGAAAAAATGCAGGTCATGATGGGTGAGATCTCTGATTTCGAATATATCGTAGTCGAGTCAGAGCAGGAAGCTTTGCTTCTTGAGTGTACCCTTATAAAGCGTTACAAGCCTCCGTTTAATGCTCGTCTTAAAGATGATAAGAGCTATCCATATATAAAAGTTGACCTAAACGAAGATTTCCCTCAGGTATACATTACGCGAAGAGTTCGTAGGGACGGAGCGCGATACTTTGGCCCCTTCGCTAGTGCTACTAGTGTAAGACGAACCCTATCGCTCTTGAAAAAGCTTTTTCCTTACAGATCGTGTACTAAGACCATTACCGGTATGGACACTCGTCCTTGCCTTGATTTTCACATCAACAGGTGTGTTGGGCCGTGTATTGGAGCAGTCACGAAGCAGGAGTACAGTGAGGTGATAGATCAGGTATTTCTCTTCCTGGAAGGGAAGACGGACAGTATAGTGAAGTCCCTTAAAAGCCGTATGGCGTCTGCATCGGATTCATTGGAGTTTGAAACTGCTGCGGTCCTACGAGACCAAATGGAAGCGATTGAAAAAGTTAATGAAGGCCAGAAAGTATTGCGGCTCAGCTTTGAGAACCTTGACCTCATTGGTCTAGCGAGTGCTCAGGGTGAGGCGTGGGTGGAAGTTTTCTTCGTACGACAAGGTAGGTTAATTGGCCGTGATCATTTCCTGATGACTCGTGGAAAGGGGGACGATGATGCGCAAGTACTGACGGCTTTCGTTAAACAGTTTTACGAAGTGAACCCTTACATCCCTCGGCGGATACTAGTTCAACACCCTCTAGACGATGAGCAAGCTATCATTTCGTGGCTAACTGAGAAGCGAAGAGGTAGTGTCACTACCTACGTACCCCAGAGAGGTGAAAAACGCCGTCTGATGCAGATGGTTACAGAGAATGCCTTCGAAGGTCTGGAACAACGACGTGTTAAAACTGAAATAGAGCGAGGTACGCTGGATGGGGCGATGGAAGAACTTCAGGAGGCTCTCAACCTCCCTGAGTTACCCCGACGAATGGAGTGTTATGACATCTCGAATATCCAAGGAACTAATTCAGTAGGAAGTATGGTTGTATTTCAGGATGGGTCGCCTAAGACTGCTGATTACCGGCGCTTCAAGATAAACAGTGTGGATGGCATCGACGATTACTCGATGATGCGAGAGGTGTTGACTCGGCGATTTAGACGAATGGCAGATCCCAAATCCATGATTAGTAGAGATGTAACCGATCTTGATAACGACTTAAAATCGAGTGATTCAGAAAGGAATGACTGGTCGGTAGTTCCTAATTTGGTTCTTATTGATGGCGGCAAAGGGCACCTTGGAGCAGCATTGCAGGTGTTTCTTGAGCTTGGCATCACTTCAGTTCCTATTGCAAGTTTGGCCAAAGAGAATGAGGAACTGTTCGTTCCAGATATTCCTGAACCGATAACCCTGCCCCGTAATTCCCAGGCCCTTTTCATGGTGCAACGACTCCGTGATGAGGCGCATCGGTTTGCTATCACTTTTCACCGTCAACGTAGGTCTAAGGGTAGTACCTCCTCTGCGCTAGATATAGTCCCTGGCATTGGGCCTAAGAGGCGAAGGATGCTGATTCACCACTTCGGATCAGTCGAAGGTGTACGTGAGGCCAGTCTTGAGGAGATTGCAGCTGTTCCGGGTATGACAATGACGCTTGCAGATAAGATTAAGGAGTGGCTCTAGATAGCTATCCGTGAAAGAGCCTGAAGCATTTGTCAGTGTTTTATACAAAGGCTAGTCATATTGCTAACCAAAACACAAAAAATGTACGCATAGTAGTGAATCTGCTCCTGAAACTCATAGGGTGAGTAGAGATGTAGACTGCTGTACAGTTGTGGGATTGAAGTCATTTGGTGAGGAGCCAATTATAAATGCGAATAGTTGATTTGCGGAGTGATACCAAGACAATGCCCAGCGCCCAAATGCGCATGGCAATTGCAGAAGCTGAACTTGGTGATGCTGACGAAGGAGAAGATCCTACAGTAAACAAACTAGAGGCGATGGCTGCGCAACGGCTTGGGAAGGAAGCGGCTATCTTAGTTTCAAGTGGAACGCAAGGTAATATGACTGCAGTTCTATCTCAGTGCGCTCGCGGTAAATCAGTAATCGTTGGGAAGAATACACACATAAATCTGGGAGAGGCAGGAGGACTTGCTTCCATTGCTGGTGTCTCCCTCCATGCCCTGCAAAACACCTCCAGTGGTTCATTAGATGCTGACGAAGTTACGTCTTCGATTAATCTTACCAGTAAGGATTGGCCGGAAACGGGCATGATTAGTCTTGAAAACACCCAGAATCTAGAGGGAGGCTTGGCACTTAACCAGGGCCAACTTAAGATCATTGCTGATATTGCCCATGATCACGACCTACCTTTTCATATTGATGGTGCAAGGCTCTTCAATGCAGCAGTGCACCTTGGCGTTTCTGCCGACGAACTAGTCCTTGATGCCGATACGGTCACTTTCTGTCTTTCTAAAGGGCTTGCTGCTCCTGTCGGTTCGGTGTTATGCGGGACGGAAGAGACAATCGCCGAGGCTAGGCGGTGGGTTAAGTATCTCGGCGGTAGTATGCGACAGGCTGGGATAATCGCGGCAGCTGGCATAGTTGCTTTGGAGTCGATGGTTGAGCGTCTGGCAGATGACCATGAGAACGCTCAACGACTAGCTACAGGTCTCCAGTCAATAATAGGCTTTAAGGTTGATCCGGAGAACGTACAAACCAATATTCTTTTCGCACATCTCGAAGGAAATGACGGATCGCAACTGGCGGCTGCCATCAATGAACGAGGAATAAGGTTTTATGATCTTGGGGAGCTTGGCTGGCGATTTGTAACGGGCTACGGGATCACCTCTGACGACATCGATCACGCCCTTGACGTCGTAGAGACGACTGTACGTGAGTTCCGAGAGGGCCGGATCACTGTGTCGGTATCAAACGCACCCAGTAGACTTTAGCGAGAACTTATAGTCCCAGATCACTGTCAATAGAGTAAGAAATCGCTAGATCTCTGAGGCTACTCCATGTCTCCTCCTCGACGTCAATGCCTTCTACAATGGAGCGCTGAGTGCTCAGGTGCTCCAACTCCCCTGGGTAGTAGACTCGTTCGAAGCCAGTAGCAGGTGGCGTACTGGTCAAGTACTCAGCGAATTCTGCCACCTCGTGTTTAAATTCATCGAGTGGACGGAATGCCTCCACGTTAAACGCAACCATGAAGCATCCGTCGTTGTGGCGTCCCGAAGGTTCAATCCCAAAACCTAAGCCAGTCAGGATGCCCGAGAACACCTCGATTGTTGCAGAGAGTCCGTACCCTTTGTATCCCTCAGGCCCACCCAGAGGGAGAAGTGTTCCGCCAGCAGGGTAGTCCCTAGGGTCAGTAGAAGGGTGGCCATCCTTATCTATGATCCACCCAGGAGGAATCTCAGAGCCGCGTGCGATGGCAAGATTGATCTTCCCTGCTGCCACAGCACTTGAGGCCATATCAATAAAGAAAGGCCCTTCCAGATTACTGGGAATTGCAAAACAAATCGGGTTTGTGCCCAATCTCGGCTCTCGGCCACCAAAAGGAGCCACGTGCTTTGGTGAGCGGCCAGAGTCTGCTGTCATCATTCCGATCATTCCCGCATCAGCTGCCATAACGGGATAGTTAGCGACTCGGCCAACATGGCTCTGACGGAACACTGTAGCGGCAGCAACGTTGGCGGTCCGGGCCTTCTCAATGGTCATATCCATCACTCGCTTGGAGACCATGTATCCGAAGCCCCAGTGGCCGTCCACAACAGTCGTTGTCGATGTGTCCTTCAAGATTTCAAAAGGTGCGCCTGGTACGATGTGGTTAGCGTTTATTCGGTCGATATAGGTGGGAATTTGAATTACACCATGCGAATCATGCCCAGCCAGGTTGGCTCCAACAGTATGTTCTGCGACAGTAGAGGCTTCATCTTCTGATGCGCCGGCTGCTACAAGTAAATTAGATACGATATACTTTAACTCGGTGTGGCCGATGTTTGGCACGGTTTGCTCCTCGGGGTTATTGTGCGCGGCCTTATTTTCGCAATAATTAGTCAACTGTCAAACCCCGGAGCCTTGAGAGCCTAATGACTGAACGAACCATTATCATCAGCGCAGGAAGCGTCGAGGTAACGGCATCTTTGGACGAAAGTCCCACCGGCTCAGCTATTTGGCATGCTTTACCGATTGAGGAATCAGCTAACACATGGGGAGATGAGATATATTTTGGTATCCCAATCGAAGTAGATATAGACGAGAGTGCTCGAGAGGTTGTGGAATTGGGAGATATTGGATACTGGCCACCTGGTAATGCGCTGTGCCTATTCTTTGGGCCAACTCCCTTAAGCGTGAGTGGCGAGATTCGTCCTGCCAGTGCAGTTAACGTTGTCGGTGTTATTCATGATGATCCTACGGTATTGAAGCAAGTCCCACCTGGCGAATTGGTTATCATCACACGCGCGTGAGTATTTCCAGAGATTAACTATCGCCTAGAGGAGGCATTACTGGATGGCGAGATTTACAGAGCTAATGCGTGACCAAGTTTCCGAAATATGGGAACTAGAGCATAGGCACCCCTTTGTAGTGGAACTTGGAGCAGGGGATCTACCGTTAGAGAAGTTTCAGTGGTATATGAAACAGGACTATATTTTCCTGATTGATTTCTCGCGTGTGATAGCGCTCACGGTGGCTAAAGCAGACAGCCTTGAGGACATGAGTTGGTTTTCTAGGCTTCTGCACGAAACGCTAAACACAGAGATGGCACTACATGTTGGTTTTTGCAAGGACTTTGGGATTACCGAGGCTGAATTGCTTGCTACGAAACCCGCACCAACGACCGTTGCGTACTCCAACCATATGCTTAAGTGTGCATACATGGGCGGAGTAGTGGAAGCGGTAGCCACACTACTGCCATGCTCGTGGGGATACGCCGAAATTGGTCAAGCCCTAGCGGCACAAGGCAAACCAGAACACCAACCACTTTACTGTCGGTGGATCGAAATGTATAGCTCACCAGAGTTTGGCGAACTCGCTGAGTGGCTTCGATCGTTCATGGACCGTACAGTAAAAGGATTGGACGAAGATCATCTATCAAACGTGCAAGATATATTTTTAGATAGTAGCCGTTACGAGTACCTTTTTTGGGATGCCGCTTACCGTATGGAAGCCTGGTCTATCTAGGAGACCTTTTGAGTCGGCGAGTAATTGATTTACCTGGTCTTTCATACTCCGTATCACCGAATCCGGTTATCAATCGGTAAAATTTGGCTGGGCGTACATGATCTGGTGACGGAATCGGTTATTAGTCTCACGCGCTTAACTTTGCCATTAATAGAGTCTTATCAGAATGATGCAAATACCCTTGACAACGAAATTCGTCAGACGTATAGTTGTCTGGTTTGAAAGAATGACGATAAGCGTCATTTAAAGTAGCAAAGGAGAAATGACGAAATGGTTACGGCTGTTGGTTTCAAGGCGTGTCCCAGGTGTGGAGGTGATGTCCACACGAAGGCTGATATGTACGGTTCTTACCGCGAGTGCTTGCACTGTGGTCATGTATCGGATATTCCGACTCCTCGCGCAAAGTTCGCTTGGACGAAGGGTCGACTTAAACCAGGTAGGCCTCGAAAGAGTGCGACCAAGAGGGACGCTGCTTAGACGTAAGACATACGTTAATAGCGAAGTAAAAACAGCACCCCCGACCATCGGGGGTGCTGTTTTTGTTTTTTGATAGGTTGTAGAGACAAAATGTTGAAAAACTAGATACATAAGAACTTTATGAAAGGAGATCATTCTATGGCTGTAACTCTAATAGATGAGGAGCAAAGCTTAATTGGTCCAACGTGCAAGCATCAGTGGATGATTGCTCCTCCTAACGGACCTACCAGTTCTGGTAGTTGCCGCCTCTGCGGAGACAAACGCGATTTTGTTAACTACACAGAGAAGACTACGTGGGGATACAAGGTATCTTTAGAGGATCTTCGTCGTAAGGAGCGAATTGGAACTTCCACGGATCAGGTTCGAAAAGATGCCTTGACGGTAAATTAATAGACCTTATCTGAAGAGATCCTCTGTTTTGTCTCGTAACAGAGGCGATACTCCGGCTCCAGTAGCTTTGAACGGGTATCCTCGTACAATAGCTGCTGGGACGGCATCGGTTTTCCCCATGACTAACTCGCTGACAGCTGCGATTTCGTCCGCCACTGCAATAACAGTTGCAGATAACTTTTCGTCTGTAGTGTCCAACTGGCCTCGGTAGTCGACCAAAGGGTCTATTCCACCCACGCCTATCGCAAAATTCACTTGACCTTTTCTCCAGGCACGACCGAAAGTGTCCGTGATTATCACTCCTATTTGATCAAATCCGGCTTCCCGCTGGATGTTCGCAAGTATCGTGTTAGCCGACGCGTCTGGGTCAAGGGGGAGCAGGCTCACGGTATCGATACCAGGCACGTTGGAACTATCAATGCCGGCGTTTGCGCATATAAAGCCGTGGCGTGTCTCCGTGATGATTATTCCACGAGAATCGTCACGACGTATGATTTCTCGACTCTCGCTTAGTATTAGCTCTATAAGTCTGGAGTCCTTGCCAGAGGCTATAGAGATCTCCTTGGCTTTTGGAGAAGGTTCTATGGTAGAAAGCGAAACGGTACGTCCCTCACCTTTTGATACCACCTTTTGGGTGACTACGATTATGTCACCGGGCTTGATTGGATATCCCTGATGCGCTGCTGCTTGGAAGATCATTATGCCAAGTGGGTCTCCCTCATCGATTTCAGGAATCCCAACAATGCCCGTAATCTCCAGTTTAGGAGGATACATAGCGGGGTTATACCATCAGGATACTGACGGGTCAATAAACTCTCATATAACTTCCTACGTGGTATACTCACTGCCGCGATGAGCCTCTCTCCCCAGATGTCCCTGCATAGCCTGCTCTTTATTCCCGGTAACCAGCCCCGGAAGCTTGACAAGGCATTTGACTTGCAGCCTGATGCGTTCGTGCTTGACTTGGAAGATTCAGTGCCAATGGACGAGAAGGAGGTCGCACGTAGGACCGTAGCTGAATACATCGACAAGTTGACTGACACCGGTATCAAATTATTCCCAAGAGTGAATTCACTAGCTACTGGTTTTATGTATGACGATCTGAAGGCTGTGGTTAAGCCGGGTATTAGTGGAGTATCCGTCGGTAAAATCACAGATGGCAATTCAGTGAAAGATATCGCTAAGGTTCTGAGTGGCTTGGAAAAAGATGCTCAACTTGAGGTTGGACATACCAAACTGATTCTTTGGATTGAGACGGCAAGAGCCGTAATCAATGCTTACGAAATCGCCTCGGCTTCCCCAAGAGTTATCGGAGTGGCGTTCGGAGCTGAAGATTTCACTAACGATATGAGTATAGAACGCACGTCTGAAGGCAAAGAGGTTGCTTATGCTAGATCAGCGACTGTTGTTGCAGCCCACGCCGCTGGGGTCACGGCGCTTGAAACGCCGTTTTTTTCTTTTAAGGATCTTGAAGGTCTACGCGAAGATTGCAGAGCCTCTGCGGGCTTAGGTTTTCAGGGTAGGTTTGCGATCCACCCATCCCAGATTGATGTGATCAAAGCAGCTTATGCACCATCTCAGGAACAGATCGATCAAGCACAGCGAGTCGTAAAGGTTTTTGAAGAAGCAGTTCGCAACGGTAAAGCAGCCACATCCCTAGACGGGCTTGTAATAGATGTACCTGTAGTCGAGCGGGCGCGCAAGATACTTCAGCTAGCTGAAATAGCAAAGCTAGAGGGTAAATGAGTATAAGTGGGGACAAAATCCAACTTGTCGGGATGCTGTTCTATGGCTACCACGGTGCAAGCCCTGCAGAGCAAGAGCTTGGTCAGCGTTTCGTAATAGACCTTGACGTTCACATGGATTTAAGTAGTCCAGGTGCCTCGGATCGATTGGAGGATACCCTTAGCTATACTCGTATTTACAAGACCGTGAAGCAAGTTATTGAAGGTCCCAGTCGGCGGCTGCTAGAAAACGTTGCACAAGCTATCGCTGATCAGATTTTGACAGAATTCGAAGTTGATGCTGTAAGAGTTTCGTTAAAGAAACCGGAAGTACCTATAAAAGGTAGTTTCTTAAAACACGCGGGAGTAGAGATTTTTCGTGCTCAGTCAGGGAACTAGTTGTTCAGATAATTATCTGTGTGTCCTCGAAATCTAGCTGAGTATCTGAATTTAAGTATCAAATGGAGTCCTGCGGTTGTAATTGTTATGGGTATTTCCCATTCGGATTGTAACTGCTCGCAGCAGAATTGAACCTCATAAGACCCGCTGCTACAATTGCGCCAGTCTCACCAATATTAGGTTAAGGGAGGTCACATGCCGGTCGTTAACGTTCAGTTGCTATCGGGTCGTAGCAAGGATCAAAAGACCCGGATCGCTCAAGCGATCACTGATGCGCTTGTTGATATTGGAGGAGCTAAACCCGAAGGAGTGACGGTGATCTTCTCTGATACAGAGAAAGATGATTGGGCAAGTGCGGGGGTTCTGTTGTCGGATAAGTAACAGCGCCTCGATTTCTTGACCTGATGCTGAGATAATTCATAGACTGGAAGAACAACATAGTATTCAAAGGCTGTGAACAGGACTAGTAATCCGCTAACGTAGAACCTGAGAGAGCCGGGTTAGGTGTGAGCCGGTGTTCACGTTGAGGATGAATGGACCTGGGAGCCTCCGACTGAAAATCCATGCGGAAGCGTGATGACTAGGATCGGACGGAAAGGGCACCGTTAACTTAGCCCAGGGCACACGATGTAGCGAATGTGCCTTGAAGAGGCTGCCTCAGGGTGGCGAATTAGGGTGGTACCACGGAAAAGACCCGTCCCTACCTAGGGACGGGTCTTTTTGTTTGATACTCTGGGGCATATAGGCAAAATACCGTCTACAAAGGCTTAAGTTCAGTAAACCGTTAATCTCACAATAGGCAGCAATAAAACCAAGCCCGAATGGAGTGGTGAATAACTTTGAATCAATCTGTAGCTCACGAAGCGAACCCGATGCCAAGAAAGCGAGTACTCAGTGGTATACAGCCATCGGGCGATGTCCAGTTAGGCAATTACCTTGGCGCGATCAAGGGGTGGGTCGACCGACAGGATGAGAAAGACAACTTTTTTTGTATTGTTGACCTTCATGCCATCACGGTACCTCAAGATCCAAATGAACTACGTCATCAAACACGGTCATTAGCGGCAATCCTATTCGCGGCCGGCCTTGATCCTTCCAAGAGTAATGTGTTCATACAAAGCCATGTCCCGCCACATGCAGAGGCGTGTTGGCTTTTGAACTGTGTAACACCCATTGGTTGGCTTGAGCGAATGACTCAGTTTAAGGATAAGGCCCGAAACGAAAACAGGGAGCGAATGAGCACAGGACTACTAGATTACCCAGTGCTCATGGCAGGGGATATTCTGCTGTATAGCGCGGACGAAGTGCCTGTGGGAGAGGATCAAAAGCAACATGTAGAGCTTGCTCGCGATATTGCAGAGAGATTCAACAGACTATTTGGTGATACCTTCGTAGTACCTGAACCAATAATCCCTGAAGCAGGTGCTCGAGTGATGGGTTTGGATGATCCTTCTCGAAAGATGTCCAAAAGTTTTGCAGATATACGTGGCCACGCGGTTCGCCTTATTGATGAGCCTAAGGAAATTGAGCGAACCATAAATCGAGCAGTGACTGACTCTTACAACGAGATCAGATTCTCAGATGATCCCGAAAGAAGCGGAGTAAACAATCTGCTGGGTATTTACAAAGTCATTACAGGAAAGACAACAGAAGAAGTTGAAAATGATTTCGCAAGCGCCCGTGGCTATGGCGATTTGAAGAGATCAGTTGGAGAGGTAATTATATCTGAGCTTGCCCCAATCCGGGCCCGTTACGTTCAACTGATGGATGATATCGCAGAATTGGATCGACTGTTGTCATTGGGCGCGGCTCAGGCTATAGCGGTTAGCGGACCCAAGGTTGATGAGATGAAGGAGCGTATAGGACTTGTGTTACAGGGTGGTGAGTTATGACCAACTACTACCCCAGTATCGATACAGTGAAACGGTTGTCTAGCCAAGGTAACCTTGTTCCTATCTACACCGAAATAAACGTTGACCTCGAAACTCCGGTATCAGCGTACCTAAAGGTTGCCCGACCACCGTATTCTTTTCTACTTGAGAGTGTCGAGGGTGGAGAGCAAGTTGCTCGGTATAGTTTCATTGGTACTGAGCCTGTGGAAGTCACTAGAACAGGCCCTGGCCAGCGAGATGGTGAAGTTGATCCTCTGATACTTGTCCAAAAATTGATCGATTCCTACAACCTTGTACCCCTTCCTGAACTAGAGCGCTTCAGTTGTGGAATGGTCGGCTATATAGCCTACGATGCTGTTAAATATTTCGAAAAGCTCCCGACGCCAGAAACAGATACTTTGGGGGTACCAGAGTCTGTTTTTATGATGACTACTACCATGCTTGTGTTTGATCACGTTAAGCACCAGATCCGTGTCATCAGTCACGTGGACCTTGAGCAGGGAAATGTAGAAGAGGCGTATGAAGAAGCAACAGGTAGGATAGATGAAATCATAAACCGTCTGAATAGCACGCTGGCCCCGTTACCACCCCATCCACAGCCATCGGATAGTATTAATGTTACATCGAATATTAAACGTGCTGATTATTACAAAATCGTTGAGAGATGTAAGGAATATGTTTACGCAGGCGATATAATTCAGACGGTGCCGTCACAGAGATTCTCGCGTGAGACGTCCGCCCAGCCTATAGATATATACCGGGCGCTTCGCACTATAAACCCGTCCCCGTACATGTATTTCCTCCACTTAGACGATTTTCATATCGTAGGCGCTTCGCCTGAGTTGTTAGTGAGGGTGGAAGATGGCCAAGTCTCGACCCGCCCTATAGCAGGGACACGTCCGCGTGGAAAAACAGTAGAGCAAGATGATGATCTAGAGAAAGAATTGCTCGCGGACGAAAAAGAACGAGCTGAGCATATAATGCTAGTAGACCTTGGGAGAAATGACGTTGGCCGTGTCAGCACACCAGGTACCGTTGAAGTTACAGACTTGATGAATGTTGAACGGTACTCTCATGTCATGCACATCGTTTCTCATGTGGTTGGTGAGTTACGGGAAGGGTACACCGCTTACGATGCGCTCCGTGCGTGTTTCCCAGCAGGGACACTATCTGGTGCTCCGAAGATCCGTGCGATGGAGATCATAGCTGAGATGGAACCAGACAGACGAGGTCCATATGGGGGAGCAGTGGGGTACTTTGATCTCAAAGGCAACATGGATACGGCGATTACGATACGTACTCTGGTGATTAAGGATGGACGTGCTCACGCGCAGGCGGGTGGAGGTATTGTTGCAGATAGCGTGGCTGTCACTGAGTACGATGAGACTGTCCACAAAGCATCTGCTGTTCTCAATGCAATTGAGGTAGCAGAAGGAACATCGTAGATGATTCTTCTAATAGACAACTACGATAGCTTTACCTACAACCTATACCAATACATGCTCGAACTTGGAGCGGATGTCTTGGTTGTAAGAAATGATGAGGTGACGATTGATGAAATCGTCGATCTGTCGCCGGAGAAAATCGTTGTATCACCAGGACCATGTACTCCAGATCAAGCTGGTATCTCTAACGACATCATCCGATATTTTGGTGAGAAACTACCTGTACTTGGTGTTTGTCTCGGGCATCAGTGTATCGGTCAAACATATGGTGGAGTAGTTGAGTCAGCAGGGGAGATCATGCACGGTAAAACCTCCATGGTGCATCATGATGGGAAGGGAGTTTTCAAAGGGCTTCCAAACCCGTTCGAAGCTATTCGATATCACTCACTGGCTGTTAATCGCGATAACCTTCCTTCTGTTCTTGAAGTGACTGCCTGGACGGACAAAGGTATCATCATGGGACTTCGACACAAGACACTGCCGGTTGAAGGGATACAGTTCCATCCGGAGTCCATCATGACCGAGATAGGACACGACCTTCTACGTAATTTCTTAGAAATCTAGAGTAATTGAGGCTTATCACGTCCAATTTGCTTAAGGAGGTTATAAAGTCCAAGGTGGTAGCAGAGAAAAGTGACTTTCTGACACTTCTCAATCTAACCATATGTGGGCACTAACTATGATTCAGCAAGCGATCGAAAAGATGGTTAACAGGCAGCCGCTAACCTTTGGCGAAGCTTCAGACTCAATGACGGAGATCATGAACGGTCAAGCGACAGCGGCACAGTTTGGCGCTTTTGTTACTGCTCTGAGGCTTAAGGGAGAAACTGTTGACGAAGTCGCTGGTATGGCCCAGGTAATGCGTGAAAAATCCTTACATGTGCAGGTATCTGGTCCCGTTGTCGATACGTGTGGCACTGGGGGTGATGCATCTGGCACTTTCAACATATCGACTGCATCAGCGTTAGTCGTTGCGGGAACTGACCAAAAGGTAGCCAAGCACGGTAATCGAGCCATGTCCGGCTCCAGTGGTAGTGCAGACGTGCTTGAGGCGCTCAACGTAAAAATTACTCTCAGCCCGGAAGGAGTAGAGCGTTGTTTGGATGAAGTGGGGATCGGATTCATGTTTGCTCAAACATTCCACCCATCTATGAAGTTTGCCGCTGGTCCCCGACGGGAGATAGGCATCCGCACGGTTTTTAACATACTTGGTCCTCTGACAAACCCTGCTGGAGCGACTTCTCAAGTAATAGGGGTTGCGAACAGAGATGTCGGGGAACTTATGGCACGTGTTCTAGGTATACTCGGGACCAAACATGCCCTCATTGTGCACGGTGAAGGCGCCGTTGATGAAATTAGTCTCTCCGGACCCACCGAAGTGTGGGAGTTAAAGGGTGGTGAGGTGCAAGCCTTCGAAGTGAGTCCGAAGAGTTTCGGCCTTGAAGTTATGAGTGGAGCTGGCATCACTGTGGACAGTGTAGAGCAGAGTGCTAAAACGATTCTCAACGTATTAGATGGTGAGGACGGTCCAGCTCGTAATGTTGTTCTTGCCAATGCAGCAGCAGCTTTACTTGTAGCAGGTAAAGCTGACTCCTTAAAAGAAGGGGTAGAGCGCGCGGCAAGGTCGATCGATAGTGGTGCTGCAAAGGCAAAGCTTGATGCGTTCGCGCAATTGAGCCAAAAACTTGAGTGATGAAAAACCCTCTAATTAAGGAAGACGCGCCGGACATCTTGAGTAAGATTGTCCAACTGAAACGACAAGAGGTCGAGAGACTAAAATTTGAACAGCCGCTTGGCGGTGTCAGGCAACGTATGGAATCTCAACACCCCCCCCTTAACGTGGCTGCCACTCTTCGTGAAGGCCCGATCGCTGTAATAGCTGAAGTTAAGAAAGCTTCTCCAACAAAGGGTCTCCTTGCAGCTGATTTTGATCCCTGTGAGCTCGCGATCAACTATGTTGAGTGTGGAGCATCCGCAATCTCGGTGTTGACAGAGGCTGATCACTTCCTTGGTAGTATCGAGCACCTTGAAACCGTCAGAACAATTGGGTACTCACGGGGGGTTCCTGTTCTCCGTAAGGACTTTATATTTGATGATTACCAAGTGTACGAATCCCGAGCTTATGGCGCAGATTTCATTTTATTGATAGTCGCGCTATTGGAAACTGACCATCTTAAACAGTTGCAAAGGCTCGCGAACAGTTTAGGACTTCAATGTCTCGTTGAGGTTCACGACGAGCAAGAGCTTGACATAGCACTTGAAGCGGGAGCCTCTTTGGTTGGGATTAACAATA
>JAKUTR010000021.1 GCA_022448725.1 SAR202 cluster bacterium
CGGTGCCGGCAAGACGACCCTTGTTTCGTTGATAGCGCGATTCTATGACGGTGAGCGTGGCAGAGGGCAGGTTTTGAGAGATGGGTATGATGTCCGCGAGGTCGTTCGCAATTCACTTGTGAGCCAGATGAGCATGGTATTACAGGAACCTTTCCTGTTCTCGGGGACCGTCAGAGAGAACATCAAGTACATCAATACCAACCTATCTGATGATCGAATGGTTGAAGCTGCTATAGCTGTAGGAGCACACGAATTTATTGAGAAACTCGAAGATGGTTACGATACATATCTTGAGGAGCGTGGGGTCAACCTAAGTGTTGGCCAGCGTCAACTCTTGAGTTTTGCACGGGCTATCGTTGCCGACCCACGTATTTTAATCTTGGATGAGGCTACTGCCAATATAGATAGTCATACCGAAATCCAAATACAAAGTGCCCTTCGGACACTTCTAGAGGGTAGGACTGCAGTTGTCATAGCACATCGACTTTCCACGATCCGTAACGCGGATACCATAATCGTGATGAACAAAGGTGAATTAGTTGAGCAAGGTACACATGATGAACTGATGGACGGGGACGGCTTATATGCTCACCTATACCATATGAACTATGCTGTCCTCGAAGAGGTTAAAGGTATTGGTACCGAACCTAGGTCTGGCCAGATGTCGTCTTCCTAACAACACTTATTCTTAATAAAACAGAATAGTTTGGCTCATAGGGGGGATAGTGCTAACTCAGAATCAGATTGACCATTATGATGCATTTGGATTCTTAAAACTCCCCAACTTATTCTCTACAAGCGAGATAGATGAACTGAGAAGTGCATCACTGAGCGTAATGAGAGAACTAAGAGGCACCGACGATTACACTACTGCTGCGAACCAATCGGTCCAGCCGTGGTGTGAGAGACATCCCGCGATGCAGTACCTGATAGATGACGAACGCATTCACCAGATCCCTGAGTCGTTGTTAGGTGAGGACTTTTGGTTGGATGGGACCGAAGGTCATCTACGCGTGGGGGATACGGCTTGGCATGGGGATACCGATGTCACCGGTGTATTAGGATGGGTTAAGGTAGCGATTTATCTCGATCCCCTTGCGAGTGAAGATGGGTGTCTGAGGGTGATCCCAGGTAGCCATCGGTGGAACCAGCCGGATTTGTTAGCCCCTTTGCGTGCATCCGATACGAGCTTAGACTCTCAGTGGTTCGGTTTGCAGTCTACTGAAATCCCTAGCGTTGCCTTGGAAACGCGCCCGGGGGACGTACTAGTCTTTACTGAGCGCATTATTCATGGTGCTTTCGGGGGTGGTGTTGGTCGCCATCAAATATGTGCCAGCTTTGTTGAATCGATTAAGACCGAGGAGCAAGAAAGAAAAGTAATGGAGTTCTACAAGAGCAGTAACTATTCGATGCGTCCTGTTCGCACTAACGTTGAGAGCGACCGGCCAAGGATCAGGCGAATGGTCCAGACTCCACTATCCTTGGGGTTTGAGGTATTTGATATCTAATCTTCGTCAAACTACCTTGTTCAAGGGATACTCTATTAGATCCTCTGCCCCTTCCTTGATTAATTGAGGCATAAGATCCCTTACCGTCTCGTTGCTCACAACGGTCTCTACGGAGAACCAGTTTGTTTTGTACAGTTGTGCAACTGTTGGAGCTTTCATACTCGGCAGGACATTCACGACGGCTTCTACACATGATTCTGGAACGTTCATTTTAAGTCCAACTAGTTTCTCACCCAACAGTGCGCCGTTTAACATTCTACCGATCTGCTCGATCTTTTCTCGTTTTGCAGGGTCTGCCCAGGCATCTTTGTTAGCAATAAGCTGTGGATTCGTCTCCATCAACTCGTGAATAATTTTAAGGCCGTGGGCTCGAATAGTGCTACCAGTTTCTGTAACTTCTACTATGGCATCAGCTAGTCCAGACACGACCTTGGCCTCCGTTGCTCCCCACGAGAACTCGACATTGACATCGATTTGTCTATCGGAGAAATATCTTCTTGTGTAGTTAGTCAGTTCTGTTGCGATGGTTTTACCATTTAAGTCCTCAAGCTCCTTGATGTCGGAGTCGCTGGGTACGGCTAGAACCCATCTTGCTGGTCGAGCGCTCACCTTCGAGTAGACTAAATCCATAACGACTTGGATGTCAGAGTTATTTTCTGCGATCCAGTCTTTACCTGTGAGTCCAGAGTCGAGGTTGCCGGATTCAACGTAGCGTGACATTTCTTGCGCTCGGCAAATCGAGCAATCGATATCGTCGTCGTTGATATCGGGAAAATAGCTTCGCGAATTGACATTAATCTGCCAACCAGCTCTCCGAAAGAGACTAATAGTAGCGTCTTCTAAGCTGCCTTTTGGGATGCCGAGTTTAAGCTTTTGGGTCACGGTTGTATTCTCCAATGATAGCGAGGACCTGATGTTACGTTAGCACCTGTACACCGTACCATATGGGTTGTGATGGGGTAAGATTAGTCAGACGGATTAGGAAGATAAAGTGAGCCCTATTTTACCGTATGGGGCAATCATTGCTTGATTTGAAGTTGTCGGGGACTGTTCGTCAGGACCTCGTGCCCTTCTTCTGTTATTACAGATGTTTCACTGAACGTTACGCCATAGTGAAGCTGCATTATTGCCTCTTAATTATCGAAATGGTCCCAACCTGTCGCGTCGTAAGTTATCGGACTTTCATTAGCTTGCTGCACTACTACTTCCGCTCCGCTAACAATATGTCCGATGGCAGTTACAAGCACGTCTGTTGTAGTGCTAATACTCTGAATGGTCTCTAGCGGCCCAGTAAACAGCAACTCATAATCTTCCCCGCCAGTCATCGCGAGGTTCTGCCATTCATTCGGGAAGGTGGATTTGAGAGTTGGATCTACCGGTAGCAAACTGGGATCTATTACCGCCCCTACACTACTTGCTGTACATAGTTTACTAAGGTCGTCGATTAGCCCATCACTGATATCTATTGCGGAGTGTGCACCGTGAACGCCTAATAAGCTCCCAGTCTCAACACGAGGTGTCGGCCGCATATGAGCACGGCTTAGTATGGTATCGGCACTGGGGTCTTTGGCCAGTTGTCGTAGCCCGCCAGCCGAGGTCCCAAGCGTCCCTGTTACCGCAATCGTGTCCCCTGATTGTGCTGTGTCGCGTTGCAAGATCAAACTATTTTGACTAGTGCCAACAATCGCTACGCTTATAAAGAAGGTCTCCGAGCGGACCAAATCGCCTCCGACTACCCCAAACTCGTATTTTTTTGACGCTGCTGAGAACCCTTGATAAATTTCCACAAGTTCGCTAACTGGTTGATCTTTGGCTAGACCGAGGGTGACAACAGCGTAGTCCGGGTGGCAGCCCATCGCAGCGATATCACTCAGGTTCACAGCCATTGCTTTCCACCCAACGTCACTCCAACGGCTTGGGTTTCGAGTGAAGTGTACTCCCTCGACCATGGTATCTGTAGTCAGCACGGTTGTAGAGGCGTTAGTGGTCCAAGCTGCCGCGTCATCACCGATACCAACAAGTAGCCTAGCATCCACCTGGAAGGCTTCGGATTCAAGTACTTTCTTTAGTATCTCGATCAGACCGAATTCGCCAACGTCCTTAATTAGCATAGTGTCATTGTATCGGGGAACGATCCTAAAGGGATTGCATTCTGTAATGCACACCAGTTTATTGCCTGCTTATCCTAGGCTAATTTGGCAATATAGTATGATTGCGATTGCTGGGAAGTTCCCGACAAGGTAGTGGCTGGTTGTGATTTAGAAGTGAGCTTGGCCCAGTTCTATTACGAAGTCGGACGAGGATAAATGCTTTTTAAAAGGTTGCTTGGTTCCAGCAAGGTGAATCAACACAGTGGAAACGTAGCACCTCCTGGGCAATATGTGACTGAAAAATTTCCAGTTATGAGCTTTGGCGCTGCTCCAAAAGTCGACCTGGCAACGTGGCAGTTTGATATCTTTGGCCTAGTAGAGAGCGAAGTTTCTTTGAATTGGCAAGACTTCACAGGCTTACCAAAGACGATCGTTGATGCGGAATTTCACTGCGTCACCCAATGGAGCCGGTTGCAGAATACATGGGAGGGTGTTGCATTTAGCGAAGTCGCCAAGTTGGTAAGTTTCGAGAATCCAGTCACCCATGTCATGATTCACTGCTATGGTGGCTATAGCACTAATATGGATCTGGAATCTCTTCTTGAAGATGACGTCCTATTTGCCTACAACCATGATGGACAACCCCTTGACCAAGATCATGGAGGACCACTACGGCTGGTTGTGCCCAAGCGCTATGCTTGGAAGAGTGCAAAATGGGTAAATGGGATTGAGTTTATGGACGTGGACAAACCTGGATTCTGGGAACTACGTGGCTACCATATGAAAGCTGATCCCTGGGAGGAGCAGCGTTTTGGGAGCCCTGATTAAGGGCTGCACACGACCGATATACACTGACACTATTGGTACGTATATGCTTTGTCACTAGAGATGGATCCGTTAGGATGACTTGGCTGTTGATAGCGCAGCTCGTATTATTATCATTGACATGGCTCGTATCAACTTTTAAAATTGAATCAGGTGCTAACCATTCGACTTCTGAGCCAGTGAGACGACCTTGTCAAGGTGCACAAGGCATCTGACAAAACCGCCGAGGGGAGGGATACGTGAACCGGATATTTGAATTCCAGTTTGAAGATCCAAGAAGCCGCCGTACCTCTGCTGAACATATGACTTCTGAACAAATAGAAGGCGTCTATATTATCAGCGTGGCAGCACGTATTCTGGAGATGCACCCGCAGACTCTCCGTAAATACGAACGAGTTGGGTTGGTAAACCCTTCGAGGACTGGAGGGAAGCTACGGCTTTATTCTGAAGTTGATATTGCCCGATTGCGCCTTATTAAACATCTGGTGAACGAATTAGGATTGAATCTGGCCGGAGTTCAGCTTGTTCTCGAAGTTTTTAACCAACTGCTCAATGCTAAGGCGGTTGTCCGAGAGACGCCCTCCGGAAAACTTCGGGCTATTCTGAATGAGAAGATTGATGAGATTATCCAGACCCTGTACGCGCACCAACGGTAGAGACGACACTTAGGTAATAGAAATGACCGAACTAACGAATGAGAATGAGCCCATCGAAAATGATAGTGGTAGTAATGATACACAGGAACTTCTGGATCAGGCTGAACGTGAGAGGGATCAATTCAAATCTATAGCAGCGCGTGCTCAGGCTGATTTAGTTAACTACCGCCGAAGAGTTGACGACGAGAAAAGCGAGATCCGTCGTAATGCGAAGGCAGGTATCCTCACCAAGGTACTCTCAAGTTTGGATGACTTAGACCGGGCTATGGAACTGATTCCGGAAAATGCCGCACCTGGTTGGGTCGAGGGTATTGAATTAGTACGACGTAATCTCGTAAATGCCCTAGAAGCTGAGGGAGTAACGAAAATACTGACCTTGGGAATGGGGTATGACCCGATGAATGCAGAGGCCCTTCAGTACAGGGAAACAGAGGACGCGTCAGAAGGCACAGTGGTTGAGGTTTTCCGTGAAGGCTATAGCTACAATGGCCAGATCCTACGGGCTGCACAAGTTGCAGTTGCGAGACTACCCCAACCAGAAACAGAAATTAATATTTGTGAAGACCAGGAGGAGACGGGAGATGACTAAGATCTTAGGGATAGACCTTGGAACGACAAACTCATGCATGGCTGTTATTGAGGGAGGCGAGCCGCGTGTTCTCGAAAATGCTGAAGGTGGTAGGACCACTCCGTCAGTTGTTGCGACCAATCCGAAATCCGGAGAACGATACGTTGGGATGACGGCTAAACGTCAAGCTGTTACCAACCCAGAAAACACGGTGTTCTCTGTAAAGAGGTTTATGGGCAGGCAATATGAGGATGAGAATGTTCAGCGAGATCTTTCACTAGTGCCATTTAGCGTGACCAAGCACGAAGAAAATGGGGACGTTCGAGTCACCATGAATGACAACGCTGCTGCACCACCAGAGATTTCTGCGATGGTTTTGCAGAAGTTGAAGCAGGATGCGGAGGCTAAACTTGGTGAAGAAATAACTCAAGCAGTGATCACGGTGCCAGCCTATTTTAATGATAGCCAGCGTAATGCCACAAAGGATGCTGGACGTATAGCCGGCTTGGAGATTCTCCGGATCATAAATGAACCTACCGCGGCAGCATTAGCTTATGGATTAGAGAAAAAAGGCGACGAAATGATCGCTGTCTATGATCTTGGCGGTGGTACGTTTGACGTCACGATTCTTCAACTCGGTGAAGGTCTTTTTGAGGTAAAGGCCACCGCTGGTGACACGCATCTAGGTGGTGACGATTTCGACCAACAAGTTATGGACTGGATCGTCGAAGAATTTAAAAAGGACCAGGGTATCGATCTTGGAGAAGACCGGATGGCCCTTCAGAGGCTGCGAGAAGCTGCTGAAAAGGCGAAGATCGAACTTTCCACTCTCGCTGAGACAGAAATCAATTTGCCTTTTATTACTGCGGACGCCTCTGGTCCCAAGCATCTAGTAATGAGCTTATCTCGTGCCAAGTTGGAGCAACTGGTTCAAGGGTTAGTTCAAAAGAGTATTGGCCCGTGCGAGCAGGCATTGAAAGATGCCGGTGTTTTAAAAGGGAATATCGATCAAGTGATCCTAGTTGGTGGAATGACTCGAATGCCTGCAGTCCAGAAGGTTGTAGTTGATCTATTTGGCAAAGAGCCTCATCAGGGGGTAAATCCAGATGAAGTGGTTGCAGTAGGAGCAGCTGTCCAAGCAGGTGTATTACAAGGAGATGTACAGGATCTCCTATTGCTTGACGTCACTCCGTTGACCTTAGGTATCGAAACCCTTGGCGGAGTTACTACCCCACTTATACAACGCAATACAACCATTCCGACAGCCAAGACTGAAACGTTTAGTACGGCTGCTGATGGTCAGACTAGTGTAGAAATAAACGTGCTCCAGGGTGAGCGTGAAATGGCGGAGGACAACAAGACATTGGGCAAATTTATGCTTGATGGGATATTGCCAGCGCCACGTGGTGTGCCACAGATCGAGGTTACATTTGACATAGATGCAAATGGTATTGTGAATGTTGCCGCTCGTGACCAAGGTACCGGAAAAGAACAGAAGATTACGATAACAGCAAGCTCTGGTCTTAGTGATGCTGAAGTCGAACAAATGGTTGCTGATGCGGAAGAACATGCTGAGGAGGATCAAAAGCGCCGTGAAGTAGTTGAGCTTCGTAATACAGCAGACAGTTCTGTATTTGCTGCTGAAAAACTGATTCAGGAGAATGAAGACAGTATTCCTGTTGAGACCAAGACCGATATCGAAGGTAAAATCAAGGCTACACGCGATGCTATAGAAGCGGATGATACAGATAGCATACGTTCTGCGATGGAAGAGTTGAACTCTGCACTCCAGCAGATGGGAGAGGTTGTGTATGGTCAGGGCAACGCTGGGGCCTCAGAGGCGAGTGAACACGTACATTCTCAGGATGAATCTTCCGATGAAGATGCGGATGACGGTGCTGTGGAAGGTGAGTTTCGAGAGGTCAAGGATCCTGAAAAAGGCGATTGAAGACGCTAGGGATTCAGATGTTGTTTGGGCTTGCTTGGTGGCCTTAAGGTGATGCTGCTCCGATTATTGGGAATATGAGGTTATGTATTGCCCTAACGCTAAGTTCGGCAAAGGCCTGTGCTTGGTCTTGCGATGCGATAACCATATCGGGTAGTTCCTGGTGATCATTCAATTTCGAAACAGAGTGATTAGAATGGTACGAGGCAGGTATGTCGTCAGCTAATTTTCTTTCACTCATGATGCTCCAAGCTGACGTCCACGCACGAGCTACCGCTTCAAGATCGTAGCCACCCCCTCCTGTGGCCAACCACATTGGCGCCATACCAACAAATTCTGACACAACACTGCTGAATCCTTGGACAGTCAGTGCCAGATGTGTGATCGGGTCATGGTAATGAGAATCGACCCCAAGCTGTGTAACTAGCACGTCGGGTTGATATGCTTCGATGAGTGGAGGAACCACTTGTTGAAAAGCCCATAAATAGGCTTTGTCACTTGTGTAGGGGAAAAGAGGAACATTTACTGAGTATCCTTGCCCGGATCCAGTTCCGATCTCTTCAGTGAAACCTGTGCCGGGGAAAAGGAACTCTCCTGATTCGTGTAAGGATATAGTGAGCACATCACTGGTGTCGTAGAAGGCATGCTGAACTCCATCGCCGTGATGACAGTCAATGTCAACGTATGCCACCTTTTTTCCTTTTCGGAGTAGTTCCATGATAGCTATCACTGGGTCATTAAAAATACAGAAACCAGATGTGTAAGCTGGCATTGCGTGGTGTAGTCCCCCAGAGATGTTGAAAGCTACATTAACCTGACCAGATAGCAACAAGTCGATGCCTTTCATGGACCCACCAGTTGATAGTATTGCTGCGTCGTACATTCCTGGATACACCGGGTTGTCTCCAGAACCAAATCCAAACAGTGATGGTTGTAAAGTTATGTCTCCTTGACTCAAGCGACGGGTCGCGTTGACGTATGTATCACTGTGAAACTGTAATATCTCAGCTTCAGAAGCTAGCCTCGGCTCTTGGAGTAGAGTGGAATCGATCAATCCGTAGGAACTAGCCAGCTCGTAGGTATAACGCAACCGTGTGGGTTGCATTGGGTGACTTGGACTTAAAACGTGCTTAGACATCGTGTCGTCATAAATGAACGCTGCGGGAGTCTGTCTCATTAGATAGCGACTCCTACCTTACGGTTCATTGATAAACAGATGTCTTATTGGTGAGGCGAATTACTATTCTTCGAAGCGACGGAAGATGAGGACAGCGTTCTGTCCGCCGAAACCAAAACTATTGGACATAACCGTATCAACTGTTTGCTTGCGGGATTTATTAGGGACGTAGTCTAGGTCGCAGTCAGGGTCAGGGTATTCGTAATTGATAGTTGGATGGATCTCGTTGTTATTGATACTTGAAACAGAAGCGATTGCTTCGAGCGCTCCTGCTCCACCTAGTGCATGCCCAATCATTGATTTTGTGGAACTAATTGGGACCTTGTACGCTGTCTCCCCGAACGCTTTCTTGATCCCTAGGGTTTCGGCAAGATCATTTAGTGGAGTGGAGGTCCCGTGAGCGTTGATGTAATCGATCTCATCTGGGCCGATTTCTGCATCCTGGAGTGCCCAACTAATAGCACGAGCTGCGCCTTCGCCATTCTTTTCCGGTTGAACGGTATGGTAAGCGTCGGAGGAAACCCCTTGTCCGATCACCTCAGCTAAGATGTTGGCGCCACGATCGGTGGCATGCTCAAGACTTTCAAGAATGAGGATGCCAGCTCCCTCAGCAGGGACAAACCCGTCACGTTTGGCGTCGAAGGGCCGACTTGCTTTGGTTGGGTCTCCTTTCTGCCGTGTGAGTGCATGGATTGTATTGAATCCTCCAAGACCAAGTTCACATATCCCTGACTCGCATCCGCCGCCAAGGACGACATCAGCACTGCCGCGTCGGATGATTTCTAAGGCTTCTCCTATTCCCTGAGTCCCCGCAGCGCAGGCAGTGATTATAGTGGAGGTGTAGCCCTTAATACGGTAGGTGCGGCTAACGTTTGCTGCTGCCATGTTAGGTAGGATCATCGGAATAAAGAATGGGCTCATCTTCATACCACCCTTTGCAATAAGGGTTCGTGCATTTTCTTCAGTGGTAGGGAATCCTCCGTTTCCATTGCCCATGACGATACCTACTCGTTCGGTATCCTCATTGGATAGATTCAAAGATGCATCCGTTAATGCGAGTCCGGCTGCTGCTACCGCAAGCTGAGAGAAGCGAGCCATGCGGCGGGACTCTTTTTTATCTATATAGTCGCTGGGGTCAAAATTAGTTACCTCGCCAGCAATTTTACTTGGAAAATCACTGGTGTTTGCTTGGGTAAGTGGGCCGATGCCTGATACTCCGTTGACTAAATTCCCCCAGTAATCACCAACAGAATTACCTAGAGGACTTACAACCCCCATGCCTGTTACAACAACTCTTGGTCTATTTTGTGTTTCCCTGTTCATCCCATCACCAATTATGCCTTAATAACGCCTCGGAAGGGCGGATACAATTCCGGCTTTCGCTTTTCTATCTCCTCTATTACCTCTGCTACAACTGCGAGCGATCCAGTTCCAACTATAAGATCATTCTTATGGGCTGTAGATAAAGCTAGGTTCGTTGCTACGCTAACTCCACCACACTGCTCAATATATTCTAGACCCGTGTCCCTGATAATGTTAGTGACTTGTTTTACCGCGATGGCTTTAGGGTGTCGCGACTGGGTGGCAATTACAATGGGATTAAGTGCCGCTAATTCAGCGGCCATATCTGCTGTGTTATGACCCCCTGTAGAACCAAAAATTACAATCACTTGGCTCGCTTCGATAGATTCTTTGATACTCTTCACTAGTAATCGCATGGAATATGGATTGTGGGCACCATCTACTAGAACAATTGGGCCATCGCGTTTGAGTAGTTGCATACGTCCAGGCCAGCGTACCTGGCTAAGGCCATCCGTGATGTCTTTCGTGGTAATTCGATACCCATTGGTAGCTAAGATCTCAGCGGTTGCTGCCGCTGTTGCTGCGTTATCCTGCTGGTATCGCCCTAACAAGTTCAGCACTAAATCGTAATTATCTAATTTTCCTTGGATTCTGAGATGTTGCCCCTCGAGACTAGCTTGTTCGGCATAGCTGAGAGGGTGATCTATTAGGATCATCGGTGCATTTTTGTTTGCAGCCGTTTTTTCAAGAACTGGCATGACGTTACTAGTTTGAGGTGCGATCACTACAGGGATGCCTGGTTTGATGATCCCAGCTTTCTCTGAAGCAATCTCAGGTAGGGTGTTACCCAGAACGCTAGTATGGTCGAGACTGATGTTCGTTATCACTGAAACCGTTGGGGTTACCACATTGGTTGCATCCAACCTGCCCCCTAAACCTACCTCTATGACTTGGAAGTCTGCTCGGATATTTTTGAAGTGTGTGAAAGCCATGGCAGTTATTAGTTCGAAGTAGGTGATTTCACCAAATCTATGTTGGGTGCCAACCCACTGGACGGCGGGCCACACGTAGTTCACTAGTCCAGCGAATATCTCTTTACCAATTGGATCCAATCCAACTCGGATTCGCTCAGTTATAGTATGTAACGAGGGGGAAGTGTACAGGCCAGTTTTGTACCCTGCAGTTGTCAGAATAGAGGTTACCATGGCGGAAGTACTCCCCTTACCTTTCGTCCCGGCAACGTGGATGGTGGGTGTTCCCAAGTGAGGATTTCCGAGCCGATCAAGTAGTAGGCTTATCCGCTCTAGATGAAAACTAGAGTGAGAGGGACTGTGAGAACCCCGCTCGAAGTCCGCCAAGCCCATCGCTTTAGCGACGGCGGTTTCGTAGGAGAGTTGAGTTTGGGAACTAACCTCAGTAGTCACGTTTACCTCTAATTAGTTGCTCCAATATTAATTAGTACACCAAGGGAGGTTCGGTTAATGGTCTCGAATGTGGTTGGGCATGAAGCCAATGTTCATTTTGAGGGCGTCAACTAGCCCAATTTGCTGGATGTAACCTATGTTGCCTCTCACTGGCCTAGGTTCAAATCCAAAATGACGTACTACAGAATCTAGGTCAGTAATGTTGTTTAACTTTAGAATTTTCAGTTGTTCTGGAGTGACGGGAGGGCTCGGTACTAGTGTCTCAAGTAGCATGGCTACTGGTGACATGAGTCTTATGGGAGTGTGCATCTTCAGGGTCTTTGCTCCTAGCGTCTCCGATATAACTTCTACGATCTCATCATACGTATAATGCTCAGGCCCTCCGATATCAACTGTTTGGCTAATTTTGTCATCATCTATATACGCCTCAGAAATGCACCGGGCAACATCGTCAACATGGATCGGTTGGAAGAGCGCTTTCCCGTCTCCGACTACTGGAACTATTGGGAGTAACTTAACCAGCGCAGCTATTTGATTGAAGAACTGGTCTCCCGTCCCAAAACCTACAGAGAATCTCAATATTGTGGAAGGTATGTCACTGCGGATTACCTCTTGTTCAGCCATCCATCTTGAGTGGAGGTATGGTATGGAAGGGTTTGAGGTACTGCCGACGGCGCTTGTGTACACTAAGCGTTTGGTACCTGTTTCCTTAATTGCAGATATCACATTGCGGGTGCCGTGGTAGTTGAGACTTTGAAACGTACAGTCACCAACTTCGCGAATTGTTGAAGCGAGATGGATTACCCCGTCAACTCCATCACAGGCATTCTTGAGGGATGACAAGTCAAGTATGTCACCCACAACGATTTGAGTACTTTTAGGCAGAATCTCCGAACGAGTCTCTGAGCGAACCAATGCACGGACTTTTTGTCCGGACTCTAGAAGTTTAGAGACCAGGTATCGGCCGATGAATCCTGTGGCTCCGGTAACGAGAATCATTAAACTAATCCTCCTGAATGGTATCGGCCGCTAGAGTATGATCTTGTGTTAATGGAGGTGAATTATGATGCTTCCATTGACCTCTGAGTATCTCCATTTGAATGAAATTCTGTCCGTTGCGATGAACTTCTCCAATCTCCCGGAAGCCTGATTTTGTAAACGCTTTGCGCGCACGAGCGTTCCACGAGAGAGTATGCAAGTAGATTCTGTCCAAATCTGTTTCAGTGAAGATGTGTCGTAGTAGGGTAGTTACTGCATCCGTACCATAGCCATTTCCCCAAAAGGCATCGTCGCCGATCATAATGCCCAACTCAGCCTCACCGCGGCTGCTTGATATGTCGTAGTACATGCAGTTACCAATGTGGTTACCATCCAGCGTGTCGATTGCTAACCTTTTGGTTGTTGGGCTTGCGTATATCATCTCCTCTTTTGAGTAGCGGTAGAAAGAATCGTATGACATAGTGATTGGACGGGTAGCGTCCAACCTGGCAAGCTGCTCGTCGGTGCGCCAGCGGTAGTCGTCCTGAGCATCCCGAAGGCTCTTTTCACGCAGGATCACTTTTTTACCCTGGATGATAGTTTTCCCTTCTTGCGTCAGGTCGTCGCTATATTTGTAAAGCCAGGGAAAGGCCCTTCGAAACAACCTTCGCCTCATTTCCGTATGTCATCAATTTTAGTGCTTCATCCGCAGGGAACCATTTAACATCATCGAACTCATTATCGTGCATTGATGTGTCCCCTCCTATAGGCGACATCAGGTAAAAAAGCACTTTCTTGTGAACGGGAGTACCCGTAGAAGGACTCGTGAACCAGTACTGAACACTGTCGATATAGCACTCAGTTTTTACCTCAAGGCCAGTTTCTTCTAAGACCTCACGGAGCGCAGTTTCCTCACGCGTTTCACCCATTTCTGGTGTGCCCTTTGGGAGGGCCCAAACTGGAGGTGAGATACGTCCACACAGGATCACTTGAGGGCCGTTGCTTATATCTTTTATCACCACGCCACCAGCGGAAACTAACTGTTCTACTGGTGTCTTGCGTGTAGTATGCATTGTAGGGCACAATCCATCTCTATTTTAGGGTGAGCTTATTTCGAGGGTCAAGGTTGGAATTGGACTACGAATGCTCAAAATACAGACCCAAGGATAGATTACGATGTTCTAGAGACTGGGCAAACGATTGGCAATATGGCTCAGCCACGCTAAGGTAACACGGTCTTCGGGGCTAGTGTTACTGGTGCCACTAAAATATACGTAATCAGAGATGGTGATTGTTTTCCACTTGGCAATTTGTTAAAAGGCGCCTGAGCCACGATAAGTGGCTAATTACGAACACCCTGGCTGGTGTTTTAGCTGCTGCTACTTTGGTAGCGACAACTCCGATTTTTCTTCGATCAGTTGACCAATTGGGTGTTCGACTTGTAATCGAAGAACTAGGGCATCGTAATACGACCATAACGGCATTTGCTCGCCGAGTATCCCTTGCATCCGGCGAGATAGATGAGGTTGAGAGAGAACTTGATACATCTATCACTTTGCATCTTGCTGATATATATGGTGGGCGTGAACGGTTTCTGACATCGTACGATCTGGCTGTCGAAATCCCCGATAAACCAGGGGACATACAAGCCGACGATATTATCGCGAGATTCCGGAACTTGACTAATATAACTCATCACGTGCCGCTGGTAGCTGGAGTAATGAGTCGGTCAGGCGTAGAAACATCTGAGACTGCGATACAGGTAGAAGCTATCACAAGCGCAACAATCGCAGCTTTTTTTCAGTTTGGGGTTGGAGATACTCTGATAGTACGCTCGGGCACCGATGTGATTCAGGCGCACATTACTGGTTTATACGAAGGAAATGCCGGGATCACACCTCTCGTGTCCCTAGCAAATGTATTCCTTGAGCCGCCACTACCGGCTGTTGATGTTGATCCGAACACTGGTGAACCTGTTTTGGTTGACGAGATCCCTCCGATACCTCTGTTTGTCACTGAGTCCTCACTTCTCCAACTAGCTCCTGTTCTAAGATCTGGCGCACTTTTCGATTCAATCTGGTTTATTCAGATCCAGCCTGAGCCACTTAAAAAATGGACTGACGATAAAGCCGTTCACAGGATTTCAAGTTTTGAATCTGAGTTCCACAAAGCGTTTCCAGGTTCGAGTATCACTTCACCAATAAGGCGGGTGATGCTGACTCTTGAGCCAAAGGCATTCTTGTCCAAGGTTCCAGTGCTGTTACTCATGGCTGCAATTGTGTCGACTGTGTTGATGTACTTAGCGATGATGATTTCATATTTGACCCGAGCCCGGACAAAAGAGACAGGTTTGTTACAAGCTCGCGGTATTGATAGTAAGCAGTTGTGGAAGGTTTACGGAACCGAGGCAATTGCCATCGTAGCGTTGAGTGTGTTTCTGGCCCCGTTTATAGGTTATGGACTCGTTGCACTGGCTGGGTTCCTTCCCGAATTTCAGTCACTGACCAAAGGTGGCCCACTGCCACTAATTTGGGAGCCGACTCCTTTTATAACTGCGTTAATATCAGGGATTGCTTGTCTAGCTATCTTGTCAGTTACAGGAGTCCTCCAAGCCCGTAAAGGGCTATTGGTTGAACGCCTCAAGTCGGCTAGACCCCCACGGTTGAATGTGTTACATCGCTACAACCTTGATCTATTGCTGTGCGCGATCGGCGGCGTTGTTTTTTGGGAGTTACAGACACGAGGCCAGTTCGTATCTGGAGGCTTGTTTCAAGACATCCAGATAAATGAACCTCTGTTGCTGGCACCGATTCTACTACTGGTTGTAGTTGGATTGGCATTTATGCGGGTATTCCCCCTCGCGACCCGGTTCTTGGCGGGAGAATCAAAGGATCTTTTACACCTCTTAGTGGTGCTCACGGTGGGGTTAGCGGTTGCTGAATTCGTTATCCGTGACATCACTACAAGTGACGTGTTCACTCAAATGAAAGTAGTTTTCATCCTTCTTGGTTTCGTTATTGTCTATTGGTGGACGAATAGAAGGCGGGTATTTCCCTTAATTGTATTTGGAGTCATTGTTCAAGGTTTACTGATTGGCTGGCTTTTTTCAGCTGAGCAAGTTTACTCCGGTGAACTATTTAACAGTGCTGTAACTGGGTTCACCATTGTTATCGTTGGACAAGTGATTTTTTTAATCCTCCGGAGATTGGCGAAAAGCATGCCTTTGTGGATTGGACTGACGATCCAGCGGCTGGCGCGTAGCTCTCAGGATTACACCTGGATCGTCCTTCTGTTTTTACTTGTAACAGGGGTCGGGATATTAGGAACTACAGTTGGAGGTACACTGCTCCGCAGTCACGAAGAGAGAGTTTTGTACCAGGTTGCTGCCGATTTACGGTTACATACAGATTTCTATTTCATTAGAGGAGGGCCAGAAATCGTTAACGAAAGTAAGGCGGTGGCTCTTTCATCACCCGCGCTGCGTACGACAGGAACTCTCCTTTCTCGTAATATCCAGGTCTTAGGCGTGGAGTCAAAAACTTTCCATGGGATTTCCTGGTACCGCGACGATTTTTCGGAACGTCCTTTGACTAGTTTAATGAGATCTATACGTAAAGGTTCAGCCGTTGCCAAACTCGAGTTACCAGACGAAACAGAGGAGATTGGCTTGTGGGCTGCTCAGGAAGACAGGTCAGGCAAAATGAGTATAAACATGTTGATCGAAGACAGCTTTGGAGAACTCACAACGGTATTCCTTGGTTCAGTGAATCCTGATGGATGGAACAGAATGATTACCCAGATCCCCAGTCGTCTTGATCCTCCACTTTATCTGGTTGCAGTGCACGTTGATGAACATGGCAGTACGTCAGGCCGTACTAGCGAAACAGGAACTATTCTGATTGATGATATCTATGTTGTTACAGATACTCAGACGAAGGTAATTGACAACTTTGAGAGCCAGATTTTTGGATGGCAGCCGGTCATTACCAACTTAGTAGCTCCGGATAAACTTGAAATTGTTGGCTCCCCCTTAAATGCCGGCACGAAGGCACTCAGGTTTAGTTTTGGTCAAGCTACGGTCCGCGGGGTACGTGGGTTTTATAGGACGCCTTCGCAGCCCTTGTTACCCGTCATTCTTAGTGAAGAGTTACGACAAATGACGGGTCTCAGGTTGGGAGACCCCGTTATTGGGTCTGTTGCCGGGCAGCTTGTGCCGTTTGTAGTTAAAGACACCGCTAGTTTCTTCCCCACTTTAGATCCGCACGATGGGCCATTTATTGTTGCCGATCTCGAACAGCTCCTAGGGCACCTCAATGTTCTTGGATCAGCGTACGATACCCGACCTAACGAAATATTTGTTGCTGGTTTTCCTGGAGAAGGGTTGAGTAAATTAGAGGGTCAGTTAAAGGGGAACGTTCTTAATTCTGTCGTGTCCCGTGAGGCTCTTCTTAGAGGCATCAATATCTCGCCAGCTGTATCCGCTGGATGGAAGTTCTTATCGGTTCTTTCTGTTGTGGTAGCGATCGTCGCAACAATAGGAGGTTGCCTCAGCCATCTCCTCCTATCGGCTGAGCGACGTCGTATTGAGGTAGGAATCCTTCAATCAATGGGATTGTCACGTCATCAATTGATCAGTTTAATTACCTTTGAACATGTGGTGGTTTATTCACTTGCGGTTAGTTTGGGTACCTGGGCAGGCGTACAAATGAGCCGGCTGATGGTTGCACCGTTGGCGGTAACGGAAACCGGCGATCGTCTCGTACCGCCTTTCATTCTAGTAACAGATTGGGCAGTGCTAGGTCCTATGTATGTATGCATCATAGGTATTATGTTAGCGATGCTCGTTGTCACAGGTTATATAACTGTGCGTCGAGATCTTGCTACGGCATTGAAACTTGATGAAGGGTAGGCGACTCTCTTTCCTGTGTGTTTGGTTTTTAACCTGGTCAGTGTTTGGGACCGACTAGTTAACGAACCAGCGGATCGCAAAACGAGTCGAACTGTCCTGAAAGCTTAGGGAATATGGGTCGGTAATTCGGAGAGTGGCTAATCCATCGGTGCGTACCACGGCCCAGCCAAAGTCCCAGCCCCCGCTTACGTACTCCATAGGGATTCCGGGTTGTACTCTTACAAATGGATGAGTGGCGGCCAATAAATGTCCTGTCTCTGTTGCATAGTACGCGGAGTTGGTGTGAACGAACATTTCGTGACTGAGGGCCCCATCTGGGTTGCCTGTCAGTTGTTCCGCAACATCTCTGATACTTACCTTAAGCTCTCTGCCTTTAGTAAACGCCTCAACCAAAGCATCGGTAGAACCTGAGAGCACGTTACCGTCTTTATCATGTGAGAGCACTTCCTCCCATTCGTCACGAACTCTGAATCGGTAGACTTCAAAGTCATACACGAAGTTCTGACTGGGAGCGTTGCTGGTGAGGTCGTGCTGGCTATCGAGATGGTACTTTGGCATATCGATATACTCGTTGGGATCTTTGCCATCAACAGGGGACCCTAGGTCCTGTCCATCAAGATAGGGGCGAGCTATAGCTTGCTGGCCATTTTCGTTGTACATGAAAAACGACATAGAAGGCCGTGGTCCAAATTTGTCGAACGGCTCGACAGGTTGCCTCTGTGTCATGATCCCAGCCACCCACTGGTCTTCCACTAGGTAAGTGCAACGAAATTCTGATACCTCTTTAACTACTTCTGTGTTGCAGGACGTCGTATCAATGTGTTCGTTATAGAGGAATTCTGTATAGACGCGGAGGTCTGCGCCACGCCGGATGGCCTCTCGCAGAGCCTCAGGACTTCCAGATATAGGCTCGCGTCTTTCGTTAAGTTCAAGCGGGGTTGTCCACATGATATCTATGACTCCAAGAAGTTTTCATCGTCACGCAAAGCGTTCCGATGAGCAATGTATTCGACCTCTACTTCAACATGGTGCACAGAAACGTCTGTAATGAGCTTCTCATCTCTCTTAACGAGATCGATACGAAGGTTGTTGACACCCCGTACTGGTAATAGACCCTGCGTGAGGTCGACGTGTGCTCGGTACCCTGAAATAGGCATGTCAGGCTTGGGCCGGAGATGGTAAGTCCAATCAGCCCATCTTATAGCTGAATCTGGGACTTCCAGTCCGTTCCAGTGGATCCTGATCTCGTCGGTGTGGAGCAGTTGGTTTATAAGAACGTTAAGTTTGCAAGCCCAGAGCTGGCCAGTATCAGCTTTACCTGCGATGTCATCATGTATCTCTAGCTTGATTTCCGTACCCGTCTCTTCAGGTTTTAGAATCACAGGGAGTTGATCAGTTAACCCAGCGAACCTCCCTATGCCACTCCGGGCAGGCGTCGGCGGAAGCCTATAAGTTTTGTCAAAATTCTCAATTAGCTCAGGGTATCCAAGGAATCGCAGTCGTCCAGCGCCCTCAAAGTCATACGGATAACGGTTGGGAGGTGGGTAGTAGGTGGCGAACAATATACCTTGAGCCCCAACGGCATAGCAGTTACTCACGGCAGCGTAATTGGTCTTTCGAGTGTTTTGGTCATCTACATCCTGTCCTGCAAGTACCTTCACACTGGTTCCTCTGGTCGATTCTACAACCGATTGGAGATCAGTCGTCTCATTTGCCCAACCGCCCCGCACAGGCATCGCAACAACGGTGTGCACGATCTCTTCCCGTATCCATCGAGGTACATCCAATCCTATAGACAGGGAACCTTCAAGTGTCGCTGGAACACGGACAACCAGCCGTTTTTTTCGACCTTGTGTTTCTGAAGCTTGTTCACAGATCGCTCGGACTTGGCGTACGAATTCTGTCAATGTGTCAGTGTGATCGTTGACTTCAGATCGAGCTATTAATGGAGTGTAGTCATCTAGGTTTAGTTCTATCCCATCAGTAGGATAGTCCTCTAGTAGTTCCCTGATAATAGCAAGCCGATTTTCTCTTACCTCAGGATGAGAATAGGAGAGACGACCGGGGTTGTCCTTGGCTGCCTCGGGGAACGCGGGCTCAGGTCCTACCTGCCACTCGGGATGAGAGGAGGTGAAGTCGGCCACACGGCAGTTGGTTACACGGCCGTGATCCGTGTGGTTCATATTTAGTAGCAGGTGTGGGAGAAACTGAAACCCACGTTTGTGTGCATGATCACAGACCAGTTTAAGAGGATCTGTTCCGCTCTCGATCATCTGTGTTGCGTTTGCACCGGCACGGTACCAGATGAGGTGGTCAGTTAGATCGACGTTATGGCCCCAGCGCTCTCCTGCTCTGGTTTCGTATAGTAGTACGCTGCAATCACCAACCGCATAGGTTATTGTGTCGATCCCTAGGTCCAGTAACTCGTCGATTGGCTGGCAGTATTGCTCAGTGCCCATCGGGGGTTCATAGAGATAGACGCTGGAATGTCTTCCATCAGTGTAGAACATTACTTCATGTGTTTGGCTCAATGAAGCCTCCTTTGAAACTATTTATTTTTTCGATCGAGGCATTGCCTCGTTACAAACGGTCATCTATACAATTCGAATATACGATTCATAATTTAACCACCTACATTTGACCATTGACAGGGATAGGGACATCTTTGTAGTTGACCCAAATTTCTACAGACTGCAATACGCGATCGGCTGTGAACCTTGCGTACCGTTTTTCCATCGTGACCTCAACTAGGTTTTTACCGTGCTGAATTAGATCATGCGGAACATCAAACTCGAACCAATAGTGAGTATTGATTCGTATATCCATGCCTACTTTCACAGGGAAGTAAGGCACGGATCCACCATAGAAATGGCTGGTTTTAGCATCGGAGTCATTAAGAGTTTGGCCATTTAATTTGAATACAATAGTGTCATTAGGGTGAGGTTGTACAAGACGGATCCCAAGCTTGACACTGTCTAGTTCCCCATCGGTAATTGCGGAGTCAAGGTCATCATTGACCGAAACTTCTACAGCTGCTGTGGTATCTTGATCAAGGGTAAACGGGATGTCGCGAACCGGCATGTACGGGTCAGGTTTCGCAGTCGTTGGGGCAACCATGTAGTGTTTCGTTTTACGGGCGTACGCATCCGGATCGGCCATTTCTCGCATTATTTTGTATTCGTCATCCCCATGTGGCCAAGGGAGATCAGCGAGGTAGATCCCACTGGCACCGGCTGCCACGAAATTAGTTGCGGTGGCTCTAGTCATTTCTGGTGTTACAACATGGAAGCGGTCATCGTAAGGCTCTCGACCTAACGGAGGATAGATATTAGTTCCCACCTTGCTTGCTTCCTGTGCTATCCACTCGAAGTTCGGCTTAGGGTCAATCAATAAAACGTCGCCGAATGGCGTGATCCAGTCGAGTAAGCCTTCACTTGTCCATGTTCTTAGGTCCATTCCAGCTTCAAGACAGGCACGTTCAGTTGGGTGGACTCGGACTGACAGCGAGAGATGTTGTCCGCGCTTTTTCCCAATGTCGTCCAGGAGACTGCGGACATCACGTATCCATTGCGTCAATATGGGAATATTCTCCTGGACCTGTGAAGGTTTGAAGAAAACCCGTATGTACTCGTCAATCTCGATGCCGTCAGCGTTGTATCGGTCGCATACTTCTTCGATTACAGAAAGCCGTTCATTTCGGACGTCTTCGCGAGCGAAATCGAGACAGGTAGAGACGTAAGGTCTGCCAGGATCCTCTTCACCAATCATCACGTCTGGGTTCTCGTACTTGAGTCTACCAATGGAATAGGTGCTCTCTTCTGGAGCACCGGCATCATTGATACGGATACTGCCAACGAGTTTGATCCCCTTTTCATGAGCTCGGTCAACAACTATTTTGAATGGGTCATAACCTGCCTTAATGGCTTGTCGTAGGTTTTCTTCCGCGCGCCACCAGACCAGACCAGCGGTATGTTTTGTTGCCTTCTCACCGAACTTGTAACCAACTTTGGTATCGTAAAGAAACGTCTGGCCCATCCCAGTCCCGTACACAATCGTGTCGACTGGTGTACCAATTAAATCATCTATGGGTTTACGGAGCTGATGCAGGCTCATTGGTGGGTCAAATCTGTACATTAGATAGTGCCGCGAATCGTGGTAGTAGATCAGCTTTGGTTTTGCTTTCATTGGTTCTTGTTACCTCTGAATTGAGTTGGAAACCATCTCATCAATTTCTATCTGATTAAGCAGCGTCTACTCTTTTGCTGCAACTTCATTCTCAAACTGTTCTGACGTCGTCTTTGCCAGTGAGTTCTAAAGTAGGGCAATGGTAGCGTTGCAATTACCAAGTGACAAGAAACGAGGGTTTACCCAAGTTGACCTGTTTAGTGGCCGGCCAATTAATTTCAGACAGCAGGTGTTATATGCCTGAAAGGGTTTTCGAACGACAGATTGTGGCTAAGAGGCTGAAGGCTTTTACGTCTGAGAGTAAGCAAATACGTTAATATTGCTGATCATGAATATCTTTTTAATCATAATCATCATCGCTCTAGTGGCTGAGTACTTTTTGGGGATTGTCTCGAATGTGCTCAATTTGCGGGCACTAAAGCCCGAACCCCCAGAACAACTCCAAGATATTTACGAACCGGAACAGTACAAAAAATCCCAGCAATATACTCGGGTCAACACTGGTTACGACATGATTACTGGCACTTTTAACCTCGCAGTTCTTTTGACCTTTTGGTTCTTCGGAGGCTTCAATGAGATGGATGTACTTGTCCGAGGTTGGGAACTCCCTGAGATAGTAACAGGAGTCCTGTACATAGGAATCCTTGGGCTGCTCTACACGGCGATCACCCTCCCTTTCAGTGCGTACCATACCTTCGTTATAGAGGCAGAGTTCGGATTCAATAAAACAACCTTAGCTACATTTGTGATGGACCGATTGAAGGGGTTGGCACTTGCTGTCGTTTTAGGGGTTCCCATAATGGGCGCTATCATAGGCTTCTTTGAGTATGCAGACAGTCTTGCATGGCTATATGCCTGGGTTGTGTTGACAGTGATAACAGTGTTTGTCCAGTTTGTTGCCCCGACTTGGATCATGCCACTTTTCAATAAGTTCACACCTCTGGAACCGGGGGAGTTGAGAGATGCGATTTTTGACTACGCTGGTTCAGTCGACTTCAAGATCGACAATATCTTTGTGGTGGATGGGTCTAAGAGATCTAGTAAGGCGAATGCTTTTTTCACTGGCTTTGGGAAAAATAAGAGAATAGCCCTCTTCGATACGCTTGTTGAGAGCCACACAGTCCCGGAGCTTGTCGCTGTGTTAGCGCATGAGATTGGGCACTACAAAAAACGCCACATAATGCAAGGATTGGTTACCAGTATTCTCCATACTGGAGTGATTTTCTTTCTCCTTTCGATTTTCTTGGAAAGTCAGGGCTTATTTGATGCCTTCTTTATCGATGAAAAGTCTGTGTATACGGGACTACTGTTCTTCGGTCTTCTATATACTCCCATCGAAGTTGTTCTTTCAGTAGTGATGCAAGCCATTTCACGGAAACATGAGTACGAAGCGGACCGTTGGTCGGTCCAGACTTTTCAACACCCGGGTGAATTATCGGAGGCTCTTCGAAAGTTGTCTAAAGAAAACCTCTCAAATCTTGCGCCTCACCCGTTTTATGTATCGTTAAATTATTCTCACCCACCGTTGCTTCAAAGGGTGCGAGGGATAGAAGAGGAACAGACCCGATTGTCCGATTGAGGCAGGCATAAGAGTCGTAAAGGGACACTGGCAACTTGTGCTATGGCTCACACAGTGATCCGGATGTTAAGATACCGTTCCTTAGGAGGATATCGATGGATAAAAAAGAGCTTCCTTTCATAGTTAAAGTTCACAACGCTACTTGTCCTGTGTGGATACTGAAACTTGGTTTTCTCAAGAAGATAGAACCTGGATGCCAGATCGCTTCTAACTACATCGAAGATACCGAATAAGCTAGGTAGTACCTGTTTTGGGTCGAGAGGGTGATCTTACGGACAGTATCGAGAGACACAAGACTTGTGTTCCCACATACTGAAGGGTAAGCACATTTCCTCTCAGTTCGGTTATTAGGTTCGGATACGTTCGCTACACTTAGGTGCTGTAGTCATAGGCGCTGCTTAAAGTTGGTTATCTTGGGCCTCTTTACCCGGCTATTTGGATATTAGTTCGGATCATGCTGTGGATAGTATGCCGACGAGCTCGAGGAGGTTTTTATGGCAGTTATAGGCACCGGGGATTTCACTTACGAGGTTTCAGGAGACAACTGGGGGCACTTGCCAGACGGATGGTCATACCAGGAAGCGACGGCAGTGGCAGTTGATTCGAAAGATAACGTTTACGTTTTCAACAGAGGTGAGCACCCTGTCATTGTTCTCGATAAGTCTGGTGACTTCGTTCGTTCTTGGGGCGAAGGTGTACACACGAGTGCTCATGGTGTCAACGTTGGACCGGACGACTCGATTTACTGCGTAGATGCGGGGGATCATAGTCTTCGTAAGTACAGCCCCGCAGGGGAGTTGCTGATGACCATCGGCGAACCAGGGACAGCCGCGGAACGAGATAGCGGAGACCCGTTCAGGAATCCTACACATTCTGCAGTCAATGTGGACACCGGTGATATTTACATCTCTGATGGATACAGTAATGCCCGTGTTCACAAGTACGATGCTGATGGTGAGCACATATTGTCTTGGGGGCGATCTGGTACTGAATCGGGAGAGTTCAACACCGTGCACAATATCGCTGTTGATAGGTCAGGTATGGTGTACGTTGCTGATAGAGAGAACCAACGAATACAGGTCTTTGATCCTGACGGAAACTTTGTGAGTCAGTGGAAAGACTTAGCTAAGACATCTTGTATTGCTATTGTTTCTCAAGGTGGGGCAGAGTTGGCTTACGTCGGTGAGATGTATGCTGGCCTACCTGATAATCCAATGGGCTGGGGTAATTGGGTAGCGAAGCGTCTTGGACCTCGGGTCAGCGTCCTGGATCTTCAAGGTAATATTGTTGCACGAGTAGGTGATGCAAGATCGGGCCTAGACGCAGGACAGTTCATTGCGCCACACGGCATAGCAGTCGATTCCCAGGGCCGTATCTATTTGGCCGAGGTTTCATATTCTGCTTACGGATCACGACAGACCCCTCCTCGCGAAGTGCGTTCATTGCAGAGGCTGGATCCAACCGGATAACAATGAGGAGTTGAGGGGCGCAAGCATTCGGCCGGAGAGACAGAAACTGGCGTCGTTGACCTAGGTTGCTACTCTAAATGAGGGCCACGCGAATCAGAAGCTGGGTTAGTGTGAATATCTAGTTGGCCTTTTCCTTGATTGCTTCGAGTTTCTCATCAGCCTGTTGCTGGGTAATTTCCCCAGCGGCAACTGAAGCTTTGACTTTCTTTTCTAGGCCCTGTAGGTATTGTTCACCTGTGATCTTCGGGCCGAATTTTTTGCCTCGTGCCTTTTTGCCTCCCCAGGTTTTGGTATCTTTCGATCGCGCGGTCCACTCGCTCAGTCGCTGGTCAGCTTGTTCTTGAGTTATCGTGCCAGCATCTACTGCAGCTTTGAGTCTTGCCTGAACCCTTTCCTTATCTGGCTGTCCCAGCCTACTAAATCTTGACCGTTTCCCATCGCGAGAAGTCCCGTTCTGAACGGCTTCTTCCTTAAGTTCTTTACGTGCCTGATTTATTGCATTGTCGACTGCTTGTTCATCCAATCCAAGAATCTGGGCTACTTTCGTTGCTAGCTTACTTACGTTCGACTCCCCGGATTCGCTTTCCACAGCGAAAAGTACACCGGCGCTGACAGCAGTTGCGAGGATTATTGATGCGATTGTGGTGATGATGATACGGGTACCGGTCATTGTGAGTTTTCTCCTGCGAAATTCAGTCCCCCTCGGGGGTCCTATTTTGTGTAACGTGTCATTAGCGAGGAAAGTTATTTACTAAATTATACGATCAATAACTCGGCTGACATTATAGGCGAGATCCTGCTCCCCGGTAAACGCAGTTTAAAAAACAGATAATTGAGGGTATGCGGTCAGGCCCATCTGACAGCGCATGTAATGTTCACCTACAGTTAGACTTGAGGGGGCGTGAAATCCATGCCACCGACGATGTAAGAACTGACTAACAGTATCAATAGTAAGACTAATAGGGTAGATCGGATTTTGTGCCTTACGATCCATGATCGCATATAGGATTCTCCTATTGGGTGGTTCTACTAAAAAACACAAAACTACTTAGCATCAAGACAGATCGCTTTTGTGGGTAGTTACATTAGTTTATCGTTCGGAATCGAAATATCTTTTCCCCTCTCCCTTGGCGGCTTAAAAAGCCTCGTTGCAGAAACTGATGGGATCGAGTTATTTACGACACCTGCCAAGCTGGCTTATGTTAGACAGAAAACCAGACGCCTTCGAACACACCCCGATCCGGTACTCCTGCGATTATTGAAGCTAACTCGCCGAATACTTCTTGCACTAGTGAGGCTGCAGCATTTGCGGCCGCTGTGTTGTCGTATACCCCTATGACGGTGATCTCATTTTCTCCAGTTATAGCCAAGCCGAAGCCTGTTATCCCGTCCAACTCTGATGCCCGTGCTTCCACGGACTTTATAAATTCGACTGCCTCGTCTACCTTACCGGGTTGGATCTGTAGTACTGTTTTTGATATCCCAGCCACGTTGTACCTCCTAATATAGTTATCGTGTTTGGTTAGTGAGGATTGTGCAACTTCACCAGGCCGAACTAGAACAGTTTACTGGTTACGTGATAATTTTTGCACCCTTATCCCCTGGATTGAATTATCTTAGAATGCACGGATACACACCAATACGAGTTCATGGAATAAAGGAGGGTTGAAACCATGTCGGTTATTTTTGACAACCACTGCCACTGCTTCCCCCCTCTGGGGCATCCAGGTGAAGCAGAGGTAGCTCGCTTAGCTGAGCATCAATACCACGTCCGATTCCACGGACAAGGGGTGACTCGTAAACGGGATAACGTTCGCATTTCTGAGCATATCCTTGCTGGTGAAAAAGACGGTATATCTTGGCAACCGGACGTTAATTTCCGTATTGGGGAGTTTGGCAAACTCGAGTACACCAAGGACGGTGAGGAATACTACACCCAGTGGATGCCTCCCACTTTACCGGATATGTCCAGTTCGGCTGACTACATCGTTGCGCAGATGGACTATGTAGGAGTGGATAGGGCAGTGCTGCAGCACGACAGAATCTATGGAAAGCTTGATGATTTCCTTGGTGATTGTGTGCGTCGGTATCCTACGCGATTTGTAGCCGCAGCGCAGGTAGATGAATGGGTAGGTGGACGAACTGACCAACTCGATCGTTTGAAACGACAAGTCGAGGAGCTAGGATTTCGTAGTGTGTACTTCTCAACTGGCGGCTTCTTCCATACTGACTTCAGCTTAGAGGTAAATGATCCGTCTCTTGAACCACTCTGGACATTGGTAAAAGATCTAGGAATTACTGTCCACTGGTATGCTGCTAAGCTTAGGCAACCATCTATCCCGGACTATCTGGGTGAATTAAGGCAGTTCATTAAGTGGGCAGAAGCGCATCCGGATATCCCATCAGTGTTAACCCACGGCCTCAATAACATCCATTACAACAAGGACAAGCCAAACCGGTTCTCCGTTCCAGATGAGTTGTTTCAGTTGCTGAGTTTTCCTAATTGGCACATGGAACTAATGCTGCATCTCATGGCTGGCGATATCGAGTTTCCACCGTATGAGCCTGGGCTTAAAAAGGTAGTTCGCGAACTGGTCAGTGGAGTCGGGGCTGAGAGTCTGGTATGGGGATCGGATATGCCTGCCTGTGAACGCACTGTGACCTATAAGCAGTCGATGATTCTATTCCAGACCCAGTGTGACTTCCTTACGGATGAGCAGAGAGCTTTAATTATGGGTGGTAACCTCGCCAGATTATACCCAGTGGGGTAGCGGTTATCTCTCAGGATCGTCCCTGAAGGTTATGTGGTGATCTGACCTTTCTGGGATGATGATGATCCTGCCACCAAGTAGCGGTACCCTAAATCGATATGATTTCGCAAATCTGCCCACGAGCGTATGGCCCTGAATCTTCTGAGCACCTGGTTTGGGCGCAGATAGAATTTACGCCACGCTTTCTTGTACGCAGCTTCTAACTCTGTCGCTGTAAGGTTCTCGTGTTCGATCACTACGCCGAAGTTAGGGTCGAACTGGTACCAAGGTTTGTCATGTAACCTGTTTCGAGAACTGTAGTAGTGGTACAACTCAGTTCCAGGGAATGGGATTGCGATTGTAAAACCCGCTGTTGAAATGGGTACGCTGCACGCAAACTTTATAGTCTCGTCTACGGTTTGTTTGGTTTCTCCGGGCATTCCTATTATGAAGTATCCATGCACGTCAATGCCTGCGTCTGCTGTCATGTGCACAACTTCCGCCACCTTCTCCACGCTAAAGTTCTTTGAAAGCAGGTATGGATTAGCATTAAGGACAGTCTCACTTCCGGTCTCAATTCCATATTCGATCGATGTACAGCCCGCCTCTTTCATCAATCGAAACATCTCAGGATCAGCGCTCGAGATGGTAGCAGTACAGGTCCAGCTTAAGTTCAACTCCTCTTCGATCATGCGCTGGCATATCTGTTTCATCCGAGTTTTTCGCAGTGTTGCGACCCCTTCGCGGAAGGAAGTCATAGTAACGCCCTGCTCGTTCTTAAGCATCTTTAGTTCTTCGATAACGTTCTCTACGCTACGGAACCGATATTTTGTTCCCTGATAGGCTGTTATGGAACAGAATTCACAGTTGTATGGGCAACCCCGGGTGGTATTAACCGGAGCAAACCGTCCGCTTCTACCATGATGAGGAGAGATCGTGTAATCCGTGATTGAAGGTAATAGGTCTAGAGCCGGGAATGGCAGATTGTCCAGATGGTGGTTAGGGACGCGGTTGGGGTTTCGTTTAACTTTGCCATCAGGTGTCCGATAAGCGATGCCGGCTATTTCTGAAAAGTCTCGGGTATCGATCTCTGCAAGTATCTCTAGGAATATGAACTCCCCCTCTCCGACGACGGCTACATCGGTATTCTCATCCCGAGCAACGTCTTCGGGTATGTGAGAAGCATGTGGGCCACCATTGACCGTAAGGATATCCGAATTCATTTCTTTCGCAATTCGGTGAATTGCCCAAGCATCATATATATAGGGGGTGGTTGAGGTCGTAGCGACCACGTCAGGTCGTTCGGTGGCGATAAATTCTCGAATTTCTTCCTCACCAAAACCGAATGAATAGGCATCGCACACAGCTACATGATGCCCTGCATCGCGGGTGGCAGCAGCCATGTATGCGAGGCCGAGAGGTTGCATCCCGGCTAACTGTCTATCACCTCCGCCAGCGTGTAGCCCATAGGGGGGGTTGAACATCGATACTCTGAGAGGGCGGTTTGTTTTGGGTAGCTGGGCATGAATCTCAGCGCTTATCTCCTCTTCGGACATTTTCAAAGGAGAGAGAGATATAGTCATTCAAGTCCTCCAACAGCATCGTGGCGCGCCACGTTCATCGTGCACTTTAACAGATTAATTATCGTATTAGAATAAGGCTTTGGGCTGACCACCGTTAAAAGATGCTGTATTTTGCTGCGCTATAGTAATGAGTTTTCGCATTTGGGAGAGTCTCCCCGCTGCGTGTGAGTCATGAGGGTGATCGCTCCATGTAACAATAAATTTAGGCTCACTAGTAGTCGCAATGCAATTAAATATGTCACTGCGGATTGAGCCGAAACCCCTGTCAAGACGAATGCTCCGAAGAACCCACCTTCAACGAATCCTATGCCACCAGGTGTAATAGCCATAACTGCGCCAAGCTGTGCGATCGGAAGGGCGGATAGCACTTCTATGAGTCCCATATCGGAAAGCGGAAGTGCATAAGCTAAAAGTACCAGATAGACCCCAATAAGCACGTATCTTACCACTGTGAGAGCGACCAACTTCGTCATCGTAGTCTTATCTTCGGAAGCTCGGGTTATCCTATCAACGGACTGAGCGACTGACTCTGTAATTGAGCTGAACCGAGATCTAGTAACTCGTGTGAAAATATACATTGCGTTAAGTATTATTTTGCCAGCCCAACGCAAGACAAAGGGACCGAATGCCACCATAACTATGGACCATATAGTGACAACTGAGAACAGTAGTACGACGAACCAACTTGAATCGACCAGATTCACGATAAACAAGATTGCGGGGATACTCATACTCAATGCCAGAGAGACATCCAATAATTTCTCAGTTATTGAGCCAGCGAAAGCATCGATACGAGAAGATGACCTTGATAGCCCATGAAGCACTGGCCTGACAGCGAGATCACTCACCACTTGAGGTATGAAGAGGCCCGAAACCCGAGATAAGACGAACGATCGATAGTACGTTTTAAAGGACGTATGGTTATGACCAACAAACCAATCTAGTGTTATAGCCCAACGCCAGGCTGATAGTAGCGTCGCAAAAAAACCTACCACAAGAAAAATTGTTATGTAACCTAAATGACTGCTCATTAAGCTCTTAAGGACATCGGAGCCGCCCCAAAATATGAGTGCCATAAAAACGGCCAGACCCAATACACTTAGGGAGATTTGCCGGGGGTTTACCCTCACAATGAGTTACCTGATCTAGGACTAGCGGGTGGTGTATTTGAACCTAGCATATGCTTTCTATATCTCTCATATCAGTTAATTCTTATGACGATTGGTACGCAGGAGGCTATTTCGTTCCAAGAGACTGCCATTCTTTCTCTCTGAGGGCGAGTATTAGCGTAGGTGTATTGAGTGTGACGAGATTTGGTAAGGACAGAAAAGACTAACAATGAAGCGACTTAAAATCCATAAGGACTCACCAAATCATGATTCTTATCGATGGCACTGCGCAAAAGACCTCCGTTTTCTCTAACCAACGCACTGTTTTCGAGCCCTATAACAACGGTTTAACCCCCATGAGAAGGGACGAGCATCTATGACCTTGAGGCCTGCGCCATTCAAAAGGTGACGGAACTCGGAATCTGTAAACCCCCAAACTTCTCCTTCTTCCATCCCTCTTTCATGCTGATCAGAGTCCCACCATGCGATCTTATGCCAAATCTTAGATATTGTTGGAGTAAGGTTGGTAGACACGATAACTCCATTTGGTTTCAGTACCCGGACGGCTTCCTGCAATACTGATTCTCTATTGGGAATGTGATTTAGACAGGCAACGAAAGTCACTACATCGAAGGAATCGTTCTCCAAGGGTAAATTGCTACTGTCTTCTACTAGCATGTCGACGTCTCCCCAATCATGTATATCAACTCCGACACCTTTACCTCCCCTTTCTTGGTGTTTCCTGACAAGTCGGTTAGTCCCACAGCCGATGTCAAGAATCGTAGCGCGGTTAGGAATTGCTTCTAGTACGATGGATGTTCGGATGTCGTAATTCGTCATAAGTCCTGGGATAAAGTTGACAAACGGTTGCGGGATAATTAAGCGTATGGGTGAAAGTAACCCGTTAATCAGACGTAGCAGGCGATTTTGTAACATCAATGCTCTCCGCATTCAAAATTAGGTGAAACTTGGTGCTTCTAAGCAACCTTAAACTTTAAGACGAATATAATCTTATTCTTATTTTGACCATACCAGATAGCATCCGTCCACGTTACTGCCATGGTTACAAATTGATCATGATTTTGTGTGCGCATTACTCCGACAAGTTTCTTAAGTGTGTTTGATAAGTAAGAACTGGCACGTGAAATATGTTGTAACCGTGATGCTATTCGAATCTCGAGGTGGTGTTTAGAATAGATGGATAGATTTGTATCGGGGCGCAAGGAGTAGCCATCTTGAAATTCACTCAGGCAAGTCGACGAGAGATGGATTCTGTCGCTGAGGACTTTCCGGGTCAGATGGGCTTCTACGTGGAAGATATCCTGAGTGGAGAATATCACCAACACAAAGCTAACTCTCGTTACCCAACTGCAAGCGTGTGTAAGGTACCTGTGATGATTGAACTGTTTAGGCAATCGGTAGAAGGCCGAATAAGGCTTGATCAGCGGCAGCGACTCGGATCACATATTTCTCATCATGGCACTGGTACTCTCAAAATGTTGAAGGACGACCCCGAACTTACGCTTTACGACTATGCCAGGCTGATGATAGGGGTGAGCGACAATATGGCGACAGACACGGTTATGGAGTCTGTGGGTCTACAAAATGTCAACGCTACGATGGATGAACTTGGCTATCCGAATACGCGAACCAGTATGACCATGAGCCAATGGCACTACACAATTGCAGGTCTTCAGCATCTCGATCAGACCGCAGATAACAACGACTATGTTCATAAGCGACTCGTTGAAGGTCACTTGGACCACGGTGGGATCGGGTACACCGATTCTGTCGGCAGTAATGTCACTACACCTCGAGAGATAGCTAGCATAATTAAGCGATTGTATTTGGGGGATATCGTTTCTGCATCGGCTTCGGAGGCTATGATTGAATTACTCAAAGGTTGTAGTGACCGTAGTATGATCCCCTTGCACCTTAGTAGCTCAACATTGGTTGCACATAAGATCGGTTCTAGCACTCGTATTAAGGCCGATGTAGGGATCGTCTATCTTTCGACCGGACCGATGGTCGTATCGGGAATGACGCTTGCGGACGATGGGCAGAATGATCCGGGCGAGGCCGCGATTGCCGAGATTGTAAGACTCGCAATCAAGGGTGTCTCTGCTGAAAGTAAATAGGGCTAAGGCTGCGACCCGTCGCATCGGATCTTGAACTGGCGTTTGTCTAGCGTCTAGTCGGTTTCACGTGTTTGGATTCTGTTCTCGTTTTAGTCGCTCAATATACTCATACACTGACCTTAATGATATACGCCTCGATCGGCCGATTTTGACACTGGCGAACTCACCCTCATTCAGTAAGTTGAAAGTTTTTGTACGCCCGATACTTAATATCGAAGCTACCGTCTTGACGGTGACGAGCCTGTCCCCATTAGAGAACTGTCGTGGATCCCACAGTCCCATCGTTTCTTCTTGCATTCCAGCCTCCAGGCGACTAGGGCCTCAAGTTTTTAGCCACCTGCGGATAGAAGATTTAAGCGGATGCTAAGCAGTTGGAGAGACCTTTCGGATCCTCCGAATGTACAAAAATCCGCCGCCTACAATCACAACGGCAACAATCCCAATGATCGCAAACACTGTGATCGAGCCTGTCCCTGATTCTTCGGGGATTGGCTCCCTATCGAAGATGTTACCGAACATCACTGAAACAGTGCCCGTTTCCTCTCCGTTGGGGGAGTCCGCTCCGTGGGAACCAATTATTAGATCAGCGGCACCATCGCCGTTGATGTCTCCTATAGCGACTGCGGTGCCCAGCCGTTCGATTGCGGCCTCACCCGAAACAGTAGCATTCGCTTTTCTGCTGATCTTAGTTTTTTGCTGCTCCTGCCAGCGATTAGTTCCAGGTATCAAGTATGTAGCATCCAATGGACCTTTCACGACCGATACCTGTCCGGTACCAACACGCTCGCCAACAACCATGCCCATTCCGCCAACTGCTAAATCATTTACTCCATCACCATCAATGTCACCAATATCAGAAGAGCTTCCCAGAGCTTCCCCCTCATCAGTACCTGGCGCTTTTAAGGG
>JAKUTR010000022.1 GCA_022448725.1 SAR202 cluster bacterium
ATGGCAGTTTTTACCTTATATCGAGGAGAACCTAACTCAGTTTGCGCGGCTGGATATCTGCAATATAGGAGGCTTTACCGAAGCGATGAAAGTCATAGGTTGGTGTGAGGCTCACTATATCGATCTCATGCCACATAATCCCCTTGGTCCTGTTTGTGCTGCTGCCTCCATCCATATGTGTGCTGCCTCTGCCGGGGTAGCATGGTTCGAGACGGGAGCAGGCCCGACAGGTTCAGATAACTTTAGCGATGAAATGTTTCCTACCCGCCCCAAGGTTGATAATGGCAGGTATGCGGTGCCGACTGCTCCAGGTCTAGGGATTGAGGTGAACGAAGAGGCTATCAAGGCAGCCAAGTTCGAAAAGCGTGAGTTTAACTTTATACGTAAGCGAGATGGCTCTTACACGAACTGGTAATACAGAGGTCTAGGATGAGCCTAGATATCTGTATTATCGAGATGTCCCCCCTTTTTTAGAATCGACGTTGACCTGTATTAGAACCTGTGTCACAATCCCGTCACCGGTTGCGTATAAGGTTCGAAACGGCAAGGAGGGCATACCATGCCGAACGCCGCAGTCGCGTCCATGGCTCATCTGATGAGAAGGGCAGGGATGGGGGCTACACGACCTGAACTTGATGACTTGACGTCCCGTGGATATGATCAAGTTGTTGATGATCTTGTCCATCCCGAGCGATTCTCCAATGGCTACCCGGATATTGTTCACCCTTACCTTCATGGTCCGTTGCCCGATGAACCGGCGCCAGAAGACTACGAAGATGTATTACTACGATACTATCGTGGAATTGGTGGTCCGGGGGCCAGTTCGCCAGGGAAATGGATCTTTCAAATGGTCAATTCCCAGCGCCCTCTCAAAGAGAAGATGTCACTGTTCTGGCATGGGGTATTTGCATGTGCACCTTCCAAATCGGCTCATCCTCGGACTAACCGTCGTCAGCTTGAAATGTTCCGACGTGTGGGAATGGCGGATTTCCGAACGATTCTCCTTGAATTGTCGAGTGATCCCGCGATGCTTTTCTGGCTGGATAACAATGAGAACCACAAGGATGAGGTTAATGAGAATTACGGAAGAGAGTTATTGGAACTCTTCTCCATGGGTGTGGGCAACTACACAGAGAGGGATGTCAAAGAGTGTGCCAAAGCATTCACTGGCTGGAGTTTCGTGCAGCCGGCGCATGGGGCGGTCCCCTATGGTAAGTGGGCAACGACATTCCAATTTCGTGAGGATGACCACATTTATGGTGATAAAGAGTTCCTTGGCTTATCAGGGGATCTCAATGGTGACGATGTTGTAGACGTAATCGTCCAGCAGCCAGCGACGGCTCGATTTATTGCCCGCCATTTGTATAATTTCTTCGTCGCTGACGAACCGCCCGTGTCGGCCTGGAATGAACAAGTCCCCCAGGACCCTGAGGCAATCAATACTTTAATGGCTGCTTATTTTGAGTCTGGTGGCAGCCTCCAACACATGTTGCAAGTGTTGTTCAACTCTGATTTTTTCAAAGCGTCTCAATTTAAGAGGGTCAAGAGCCCAACTGAACACGTTGCTGGAATCCTTAAACTGATTGGTACCTACCGTGAGGCAAACCCAGGCATTGACCAGTACGCTGCAGCAACGGCAGTAATGGGCCAACAATTGATGGCGCCACTCACAGTAGAAGGCTGGCAAACAGGTACGGGTTGGATAAACGGAGGCACGCTTAACGAGCGAGTCAACTTCGCGGTTGATCAAATTGAAGACTCAAGTAAGCCAGGCATACGCGATATTATTGACAGACTTTCTAACCTCAGTGGTGGTGTACTGACAGCAACAGAGCTAGTAGATAACTGTCTGGATCTAGTTGGACCAATCGTAGTAGATAGTGATACGCGAGATGAGTTGATAGCCGAGGCTCAGGCCGAAGGTGAACTTGTCTTTAATGGTAACCAAGAAAAAACTGATGAACGGGTTATCCATATGCTGCAACTAATCGTGTCAACACGTGAGTTCCAGTTTTGCTGATCAGAAACGAACCAATCGGCACGATCGTTTGCCATATATATAAAACCGGTTATAACCTCGGAGGGCATTATGAACGCTACCGCTAGCGACCCTGTCTTGGTTGTTGTACAGCTTACTGGTGGGAATGACTTCATGAACACCGTTATCCCATACACCAACCCTCTTTACCATGACGCACGTCCCGGCTTGCGCTTCGCTGAGGATGAGGTTCTACCGATCAATGACACCCTTGCTTTCAATCCTCATGCAGCTCCATTGAAAGATGTATACGATGCTGGAAAGATGGCGATTGTACAGGGCGTAGGCTACCCTGATTCCAGCCGGTCACATTTCCGGAGTTCCTATATCTGGCACACGTGTGAACCTGAAACTATAGCAACGGAAGGATGGCTTGGTCAGGCTATTGGTCAGATGGATCCCGACAAGGAAAATTCGTTAACGGGCGTAAATTTTGGACGTGGACTTCCTCAGTCATTTGTGTCAAAGGGAGTACCTGTAACTTCAGTAGGTGATCTTGATAACTATGGACTGCTGACAGGAATGGCGGATAGGCGAGAGGCATCTCTTGAACGTTTCAAGCGAATGTACGCACCTGCGATTGGGACTGGCCCGGTGATGGACTACCTGAGTGAGACCGGCCAAGGAGTACTTAGTGGCGCTGACGACCTAAAAAAAGCTCCGGCGATGTATGAATCCAATGTTGAGTACGGCTCTGATCTTCTAGGTCAGGGATTGAGGGATGCAGCACGAGTACATCTAGCTGATCTCGGCACCCGCGTTCTTTATGTAAGCCATGGAGATTATGACACTCACTCACGTCAGGAATTAACGCACGAGAAGGACATGGTTGAACTCTCCCGCGCTATCGTAGATTTTTTCCAAGATCTTGAGGATCACAACGCAGCTGATAACGTTCTCATGTTAGTTTGGACAGAATTTGGACGTCGCCTCGCGGATAACGGCAGTGGCACAGATCATGGTTCCGGCGGTGGAGCCTTCTTGATAGGGAATATGGTTAATGGGGGCTTGTATGCAGAGTACCCCTCGCTTGAACAGTCTAATCTGGCCAATGGGGAAGATCTGGCTCATACATACGATTTTCGTGGTCTATACTCCTCAATTCTCAACCAGCACCTTGATTTGGAACCAACATCCATAGTCGGCGGTGACTTCGAGCAGCTCCAGGTTCTCAACTAGGGTTGCAATTTTGAGGCTTGTGAGGGCATGGGTGAATTTCGATAACAAAGTATAGTTAACGATGTCGGACCAACCAGTTGACAAGACTCGTTACAAAGAGAGCATGCAGCGTCTGTATGAGATTTTTTCAGGGATCTCAGAGGCAACTGACCAGCTTTCGAAATGGCGTTGTCCTTACAAAAACGCATCCTCCCGGTGTACAGCTAAGTTTGATTGTCGAAACCAATACATAACTCCAATTCCTAATGATCTGCCGGTTTGCAGTGGCAGCGATAAGATCGATTATCGCAGTGCTTGGCAAGTTTAGATAAAGCCTACCCCTTTGATACGCCTTACCTAGTTTGATCAAGAGCACTTTCTCAGATATTAAAGACTCACGGATTCTAGTGTGCGACCATGTTAAACGGACTGTGAGCGTAAACTATCGGAAGTGTTCGAGATGGCCTTTGTAACGACGATACAAAGAAGTAGGTTCTGGGGTGGATTCCGTGTCTGGCAAAGAGACTGGGACGCTTTTCGCCGTGCATGGAAGGTTGAGTTAGGTGGATATACCGTTGAACCGTTTGTGATGCTTGTAACTTTGGGCTTTGGCCTCGGCCATTACATAGGGGACATTGATGGACTGACGTACGCCCAATTTCTCGCGCCGGGTGTTGTTGCCAGCTACGCTATGTTCCATGCGTCTTTTGACTCCACTTTTGGTGCGTACCTTCGGATGGAGACCCACAACATATACGAATCCATACTGTTCACGCCGCTCGAGCCGGCGGACATTGTGTTCGGCGAAATTCTTTGGTCCGCCACAAGGGCAGCGCTAGCTGGCATATCGGTGGTGTTCGCGGCTGCGTTATTCGGTCTTGTGAACTCACCGCTTGCTGTGCTGGCGATACCAGTCGCTTTTTTGACAGGTTTTATGATCGCATCGATTGGGATGAATCTAACAGCAGTCGCGACAACTATCAGTGCCATGAATAACTTCTTTACTTTATTCGTTCTACCTATGTTCTATGTTAGTGGTATCTTCTTTCCTATAGATCACCTTCCGGAAGTTGTTGGACGGCTCACAGTCCTTTTGCCTCTGACACCGGCTGCATCCTTGATGAGAGAATTATTCAATGGTGAGCTTACCCCAATGATGTTTGTGTGGGTTGGTCAGATGCTTCTATACAGTGCAATCGCTTATTGGACAGCTTCACACCTCATCCGTCGTAGACTGATCAAATGAAGACGTTCCCAAAGACCTAGACCCGAAAGTCTGGACCCGATACCCTAACTCAGGTTCTGACATCAGGAGGCGTAGAACGATGGAGGTCGGCTATTTCACAATGCCGCTACATCCACCCGGATCGGATCTCACTAGGACACTTCAAGATGACCTTCAACAGGTGGTTACTCTTGATCGTCTTGGCTACAAGGAAGCGTGGATAGGGGAGCATTTCACGGCGCAGTGGGAGAACATTCCGGCGCCAGATTTATTTATTGCACAGGCCCTTTCCCTTACCAGCGATATAGTTTTAGGCACGGGTGTGACATGTATGCCTAATCATAACCCCTTTATGGTTGCGCACCGTATTGCCCAACTCGACCATATGGCGGAAGGACGTTTTCACTGGGGGGTTGGATCCGGTGGATTCCCTGGTGATTTCACCGTTTTCGGATATGACCCGGAGTCTGGTGAGCATAGGACCATGACACGTGATGCCCTAGAGTTGGTGCTTGAGATTTGGGAGAATCCCAAACCTGGCCGATATAAGACGAGGTGGTGGGAGTTCACAATCCCGGAGCCAGATGATGATATTGGGCTGAGATACCATATCAAGCCATACCAACAACCTCATCCACCCATAGGGGTTGCTGGCGTGTCTTCCAAGTCAGAGACCCTCCGGTTAGCCGGAGAGAGGGGCTACCTTCCTTTGAGCATCAATATCGTTCCCCCCTCTATGTTAGAGAGCCATTGGGACGCTGTTGAAGCTGGGGCACAGAGTGTTGGGAAAACGGTGGACCGATCGACTTGGCGCATCGCACGTGAGGTTTATGTCGGTGAAACGACCGCGCAAGCTCGTGAGGATGCGTTGAATGGTAATTTAGGACGTGACTTTAGAGAGTACTTCCTGAAGTTACTTAAGCGTGACGGTCGACTTGATTTGATGAAAAATGATCCCAACATGCCCGACTCCGAAGTGACCCTGGATTACCTACTCGACAATGTTTGGATAGTTGGAGATCCTGAAGAAGTAGAACGGAAAATCAGGGAATTGCATAGCACTGTTGGAGGCTTTGGCGTTCTTCTAACGATGGGTCACGAGTGGGAACCAAGGGAGTCATGGGAACGCTCAGTTACCCTTTTGAGACAGGAGGTCATTCCTAAACTTTCAGACCTGAGTTAATGCTAGATGGTTTGAAGTGGTAGTGGGGCGCGATTAATCGCGCCCCACTAACATTATGAGGGAATTTAAACAAGGCGAGATCATAGTTGCCCGGCTTTCTAAGGAAGCAAAGATAGTCCGTTTCATTGATGAATCTAGTGGGCTGGCTAAAGTTGCAATCGGACGAAACAAGCAGGCTAAGTTACCCCGGGACCGGATAATCTTCGCTACAGGTCTAGTGACCGATGATATGGATTTGGTTGACCGCTTCCGAGTAGAGGCCGTTGATATTGCCGTTACCTTGGATCTAGTACCAGTATGGAAGCTTGTTGAGGAGGATAGGTCTAAGTTATCGCTGCAAGAGATTTCAGAACTGTGTTTTGAGGGATCACCGACTCCTGTTCAGATAACCGCCGTAGCTTTGCATCTTGATAACGACGATAAGCTCTTTGTTTACAAAGCTGACGGATACTTTTCTCGAACCCCGGCCGAGGTTGACGAAATTCAGAGAAAGCTAAGACGTCAGACTGAGGTAGCCGAAAGGGCAACTACTCTGATGGAGGCTCTTGAGAGGGGACTTTTACCTGCGACGATGTCCGAAGACCACGTCCAAATGATTGAGCATCTAAAGCAGTTTGTTATCTATGGTGATGAATATGCGCGAAGCCATGTCGCACACAGTCTTTTGGGGAAAGTCACTGTGGGTAACAGTAACCTTGAGAAACGTGCTTTTGACCTATTGGTTGGAGCCGGAGTGTTTTCCGAAGATGAGCCGTTGGAACTACACCGGGCCGAAATTGAAGAATCTTTTGATATAGGTGTGCTTGGTGAGGCAAGATCTATCAAACTGCCAGCCAATATCGAGCAATCTAAACGGCTGGATCTTACCCATCTTGAAGTTTTCACGATTGATAATGCAGACACGTCTGATAGAGATGATGGCATCTCATTAGAAATTCTTGATCAAGGCTATCGAATAGGTATCCATATCGCGGATGCTGGTGCTTTGATTCCGATGGGTGGACCAATGGATATCGAAGCCGACAGGCGGATGGCATCACTATATCTTCCGGAAGGTACGATCAATATGCTGCCCACCGATTTTATTGTTCAGATTGGCAGCATTGACCCTGGCGAGAATAGATATGCAGTTAGTGTGCTCGTAGTGGTTGGTCCTACAGGCGATGTTGAAGGGTATGAAGTTGTACGGTCGATAGTTAGAAGCCGCTCTGCGATTTCATATGAGGAGGCCGATAATGCTATTGGAAACCCTGTCTCCAACATGCATAAAACAATGGTCTCTCTGAACTCCATTGCACAAGTGTTAGGAGTTAAACGTGAGGAGCGAGGAGCGATCAACATAAATCGTAGTGAAATGGAGGTATCACTCGATGACTCGGGTGATCCGAAAGTAGCGGTTCGTAATCGGACCACTCCAGGCCAGACTTTGGTTGCTGAGATGATGATTCTGTGTAACTCGCTCCTCGCTGATTTCTGTACGTTGCATGGCATTCCGGTCGGCTACAGGTCACAGCTGCCTTTGGACCTCTCTACGCTTGATCCTACAGCTACTGATAAGCTCGCAAGCCCCTTAGATCGGTTTTTGATTACTAGGAGTCTTGCCCCCGCTGGTGTCAGCGTAATCCCATCCCCTCATGCCGGGTTAGGTGTGTCCGCGTATATTCAAGCCACGTCCCCTCTTCGTCGTTATCCAGACCTAGTGATGCAGAGGCAGATTGGTCAATATATCTTGACAGGGAATGTCCCCTATGAGGTCGCGAACATAGGCGTGATCGCTCAGCGCGGTGAGGAGCAGTTAAGAGAGATCAACCGTATTGAGGAGGCGCGTAAGCGGTACTGGTTCCTAAAATACCTTATGCAAACTAGATTGGGAACCGATTTCATAGCCACTGTTCTTGAGAACGAACCGCATCGGTATGCACTCGTTGAGCTTGACGAGTACCCTTTCCGTGCACGAGTCGAGCTACCAAAGTTGCTTGATCCTAGCAGTGATGTTCGCCTTAAACTAGTCGGGGTTGATCTTTGGAGGAGACAAGCCCAGTTCATCCACCAGCCAAGGTAGGGTGGATAGCGAAGTCCAGGTATACCCAACTACTAGCAGACCAATGTAGTCTGTTATTGAGAAGTTGGGAGCCAGTTACAGCTTGTATCGACCATCACACTCTTTAATAAGGTTATCGTTCAGTAGCGCTGCTATAACATCATCTGTTTGATATTCAGCCCTGTGTGCCTTGATGTCCATGCTGACAAATTCTCTTAAATCTCGCTTAGACATTGAATTGTGAGGCTCAGTAAGCAGTCTTCGGACTGCCTTGGTTCTGAATGATCTGAATGACCCTTCGAAGGCGCTCTGCTTCTTATAATGTTTACTTCGATGATTTGTGTTATCTCTAGTCAGCACGCAAGCGCCATAGTCAAAAAGAGCGTAGTGCCATTCCCGGGGGTTATCAGTTCGTACGGCTTCCGCTGCGATTTTCATGATCTCTCTGTCATGCACGTCCGTCACATCTTGGAAAAAGAAATGGAGGTAGACTCTACGGATGTTAGTGTCAAGGAAGGCTTCGGTACTGCCAAAAGCGAAGCATGCGATCGCTGAAGCAGTATAAGGTCCAACGCCAGGCAGACGTTGTAATGTCGCTGATTCCGACGGGAACGAGCCGTTTAATTCCGAGACGATAATTTTGGCTGCACTTCTGAGAAAAAGGGCCCGCCGCCAATATCCCAGCCCCTGCCATATTTCAAGCAGCTTGTTTTGTGGTGCCAAAGATAAGGCGTTAACATCGGGGAAATGGTCTAAGAAGAGGTGGTATTTGGGAATGACGCGAGTAACCTGTGTCTGGTGGAGCATTACCTCAGATACCAGAATGCGATAGGGGTCATGAGTTCTTCTCCATGGCATGTCGCGGCGGTTTCCAGAATGCCAGTCGAGAATGGTGTTTTGAAATGTTGGTATATCCACGTGTAGGGCGGCGTATTTGTCGAGGTGGGAGGAAGAGATTGTGGTCGGGGTGGCCGGGATCGAACCGGCGACCTCCTGTTCCCAAAACAGGCGCGCTTCCTCTGCGCCACACCCCGTGTATTCGATGATACGAGCAAAGGGAAACAGTTACAACTATCTTCATACCTCTGGAGCCTATGTAATTTGCCCCGTGTCACAATTTCCAGATTTGGATCAATACATGTTAAAATGAGCGTTCGATTGTTCAGCTAGACTACCATTCACGGATTTAGGAGATCCACGTGACAGTGAAGCTTCAGGCGGGTGACGCTGCCCCAGATTTCTCTCTGCCTTCCTCTACTGGGGAGGAATTGTCTCTTGAGGGTTTCAGAGGCAAGAAAGTTGTTGTTTTCTTTTATCCAAAGGATGATACACCGGGCTGTACTAAGGAAGCATGTGGCTTTCGTGATGCCGAGTCGGATCTTGGAGACGAGGATGTAGTGGTTCTAGGTGTCAGTGCAGATGACCTCGACTCCCATCAGAAGTTTGTTGACAAGTTTGATCTTAACTTCCCTTTGCTCGCGGACGTCGACAAATCGGTCATAAATTCGTACGGTGTTTGGGGAGAGAAAAACAACTACGGAAAGAAGTCGATGGGGATTATTCGTAAAACTTTTTTGATTGACGAGAACGGCAAGATCATTAAGGCGTGGCACAAGGTTTCTCCAGAAGGGCACGCTGACGATATACTCAATATTGTCAGGGGCGCCAAGTAATAACTATTGACATGGATCTGAATCTGCGGTTTGCTATTGTGGGTATAGAATCTAGAATAGTGACATCTAGGAGTGTTGACTGTGGCAAAACAGTCGTCGTTTGCAAGGAACGCTAAAAGAAAGCGAATAGTTGAGAAACATGCCGAAAGGCGTGCGGAGCTTCTCGCGATTGCCAAGGATCCAAAGGCTTCCCATGAGGAGAAGATGGATGCTCGGCTGGAGCTTGCTAAGCTGCCTGTCAACGCCAACCCCAACCGTTTGCGTAATCGTTGTGAGGTTACCGGGCGGCCGAGAGCTTATATTCGCCACTTCGGGCTTTCTCGAATCACTTTTCGCGAGATGGCTCTCAAAGGGCTTCTCCCAGGGGTTCGTAAAGCGAGCTGGTAGCATCGAGGCCTAATTCATCCTGGGTGTTGCATCTGTTCTGTTCAGTTGGTTCCTGTCGGCCTTCAGCTAGTTGAACTTGTTCATAGCTGTTTCTATACCCTCTGTGAGTATAGTTTCTATTGCTTCAGTTGCGGCCCTAACAGAACCAGAGATTGACGCGTACTCCTCTTGAGAAGGAACTCCCAGAACGTGATCTATGTCACCGTCTTGACCTTGTGGGCGTCCCACGCCAATTTTTATACGCGTGAATTCTTGGCTTCCCAAAGCACCAATGATTGACTTTACCCCGTTATGCCCCGCATGGCTCCCATCTGGTCGAATACGGAGTTTACCGGTTGGGAGGGCCATCTCATCATGGATGACAATGAAACGACTTGCGTTTGTCCTGTACCTTGAAAGTAATGAGGTAATGGCACGCCCACTATCGTTTACGAAGGTTTTCGGTTTGACTAGTACAACAGGGGACTGCCCGATTGATCCCTCGCCCAAAATATTCAATCGCGTATTCTTTGCAATGACTATGCTGTGAGCCGTAGCAAGCTTATCGATACACCATAGCCCGGCGTTGTGACGAGTTTTAAGATACTTAGATCCGGGATTACCTATACCGAAAATTATGGTCTGTTCTGTTAGATCGTGTCTGCCAAAAAGGGAGCGCCAGTCGAGCCTCATACTACTGTCCTAGGAGAAGATAAGATGATTCTAACAGGGTGGACCTCGTACAGATCAGAAATGGCAGCTAAATGAGCCTAGGTATCTTCACATTTGCCATTGTCGGACGTAATGGAGGGCGATACACTTAAAGTGAATTTATCACTGGAGTGAGCTATGGATTGGGATATCCTCATAAAAGGTGGTGACGTGATCGACCCTAGTCAAGGGTTGCACGGAAAAGCCAATGTCGGGATTTTAGGTGAAAAAATCAGTGCTGTCGGACCTAGTGTAGATGGCGATGCACAAGTTGTGATTGATGCAAGAGACAAAATTGTTACAGCCGGGTTCGTCGATCTTCACACACATAACTACACTTCCAATTCGAAGCTTCCCAGCCTAGATGCTGACAGCACGAGTCTCGCCAATGGGGCCACCACTGTGCTAGATGCAGGCACGGCTACTCCTAGTGAGTTTCCGCATTATTGGGAGACTGATCTTTCCGAGGCAAAGACGCGTATTTACGCCCTGATTCGTATGCCGATGCCATATGGGCCGGATCCTGCGACGGTGGAGCAGGCGGCAGCTGTCATTAAGCAGTATGAGGACGTGTTGATTTGTATGAAATACCATCATTCTCAGCACTACGTCACTCTCCCACTTGCGCGGGAAGCATCTGACTTCGGGGGAGGGATTTTGATGGCTGAGGCGTATGGAGCACCTATTCCTCAACTGCTCGATTATATGAACCCGGGGGATATCGTTACCCATACTTTCCATGCTTCTTTCCGGTACCCCTTATGGGATCATCGTGGGGAAGTTTGGCCCGCTGTTTGGGATGCCGTGGATCGAGGTGTGGTCCTTGACATCGGTCACGGCGCGCGCGGGTTTTCTTGGCGTACCATGGAACACGCTTTGAATAAAGGATTACGACCTTCGACCATTAGCACTGATCTGCACGCAGGGAACGTTGATGGTCCTACCTACGACATGCCCACTACTATGTCGAAAATGCTGGCCCTCGGTCTCTCACTTGATGAAGTAGTCGAAATGTCCACCTCTATCCCCGCCAAAGCTCTCAGGCAGCAAGATTTTATAGGCACTCTTAAACCAGATGCTCAGGCTGACGTAGTCGTCAGTGACTTATTGGAAGGTGAATATAAATACCTCGATGTGCTTCATGAGACACGTATCGGTAAGCAGCGGATCGTTCCTCATACTGTCATCTTTGGAGGGCAAATGTATGATGGCCCGCGGTACGAGCCAATAGATATGAGCCACCAGCACGACGCACCCCCAGGGTTCATTGAAGGGACATAGATGTCTAGCTACAAAATCGTCTTTCTGGTTTCCGAACATCAAGAAGATCCTGTTGAGGTTAGGACTGAGCTCATAGAGACTGAACTGAGAGGACTTGATTATGAGTTGAGTACTCATCGGTGCTCTAGCAAGGATGATGCGATTTCAGCTGCTCGATATGCTGATATCGTGCTAGACCTTGGAGTTCCAATTAGCCGTGACGTGATCGGTGCTCTTGAGAAGGCACAGGCGATTATTTGCCAAGCGCACGGATTCGACCATGTTGATATAGAAGCAGCGTCTGAGAAGGGGATCCTAGTCATTAATAGTGCTGGCTACTGCGCTGACGAAGTGGTAGTGCATACGATGGCTCTGCTATTAGCCTGCGCTCGCCGTATCCCACAGTTTCATGAGCTGGTTCGTACGGGGAGATGGGACACGACTACGCGGTCTGATGCTTTGCGTCTACCGACCGTTTATGGTCAGACCTTAGGAATTATCGGGCTGGGTAACATCGGACGTATGGTTGCAAGGCGAGCACAAGGGTTTGATATGAATGTAATAGCCTTTGACCCGTTTATGCAACCGTGGATCGCTGCCGAAAACAAAGTTGCCTTAACAGAAAGTCTGGACAACCTAGCCGAAAGGTCGGATTACGTGATTGTAATTGTTCCCTCCGCAGAGGGAACAAGTAATATGATCACCTCCGATTTCTTTCGCATGATGAAATCCAGTGCGTATTTTATTAACGTTTCTCGAGGTAGTACGGTGGATGAAGAAGCGCTTATTGAAGCATTACGGGCGGGTCGGATAGGCGGAGCCGCCCTTGATGTATTTCAGACTGAACCGACTCCTATCGATAACCCACTACTTCAAATGGATAACGTTGTGTTATCTCCGCATACTGCCGGGACCTCAGATGCCTCGGCATCGAAGGGGCAGACACGCCTTGGGCAAGAGGCTGCTCGGATAATTAGAGGTGAGCGTCCAATGTCACCTGTAAATTCTCAGTTTTCAAGCTAATCAAATACGAGGACAGAGCGAGCAACCGTGCCTGCCTTCATGTCTTCAAATGCTTGATTAACTTCATCAAGTGGACGATATCGGGAGATTAGTTCATCGATCTTTAAACGTCCCTGCTTGTAGAGTTCCAGCATCCAAGGGAAGTCGACACGAGGTCTCGCGGTCCCGTGGAAAGCTCCGATTAGCGATCGATCCTGTAGAAGATGCCACCCTTCAACAGATACCTCTTGCCCACTAGGTTGAACTCCTACCACGACAGCACTACCTGTAGGTCGGACTGACTCGATAGCTTGTCGCACTATTGCTGGAAAGCCGACTACCTCAAAAGCGTAATCTGCTCCACCACCGGTGATCTGTTTGACGCGTTCCACAGGGTCTTCTTTTGAGGCGTTAACAAAGTGTGTTGCCCCAAATTCCTCAGCCTTTTCCAACTTAAAATCGACGGTGTCGATTGCGATAATCTGTCCCGCGCCCGCGAGAACACCCCCCTGGACCACATTGAGCCCAACTCCCCCACATCCGAATACAACCATAGTCTCTCCGGGCTTTACCTCGGCACGGTTCACAACGGCACCTACCCCAGTGATAATTGCACAACTTATAAGGCACGCTTTCTCGAGGGGTGTGTCATCAGGAACCTTAACGCACGCATCTGCTGATGCGAGTGTATGTTCAGCAAAAGTCGGACGGAAATGGTAGATTGGCGTTCCACCTGTTCTCATACGCGTTACTGGTACGCGCGGGTTATTTTCGCATAGGGCTGGTCTTCCATTTGTGCAGTTTCGGCAGCGACCGCACATCGTGTCCAGAGATAGGATGACCTTGTCCCCTGTGGAAAGGCCTTGCACCTCTGATCCGACTTCAATTACAGTCCCTGCTCCTTCGTGCCCCATACCCCACGGGGTTTTCCATGGGGTCATATGACCATCCATGAAATGGTAGTCGCTATGGCATACTCCGGCGCCGGCCATCGCCAGAATAACCTCACCTTCAGCCGGAGGGTCAAGGTCGACATCGTCAATGGATAGCGGTGTATGTGGTTTGTGTAAAATACCTGCTTTCAATTGGTCTCCTGCCAGTGAAATTCTCGTACTTGAGTAGTTGGGACAGTATTGTAACGAAGTAAATTATGGAGCGGTAACGACTATACGAACGCTGGGTTCTGTGCTGGTGGCCGTTACACTGTATGACGTGTTCCCCTCCACAAGGACTATGTCACCTCGAGCCATATGGACGTCCCCTTTGTTTGTATGCAGCGAGGCAGTCCCATCAAGTAACACCCACCACTCATCTGTTTGAGACTTGTGAGGCTCCGTTGTATCGCCTGTACAAGCTTGTACCATTGTTGCGCGGTTCCGACCGTCTTCTACTATAACTTGAGACCATGCTACTTGAAGGCCATTTTTCCCTCTCAGGTCTTCGTATCGAGTGTGCAGCAAGTTTGGCATTGGTACGCTGTAGTCGACAGGAACATACCTGTTCGGTGCGATACCCCTGATGTCATGGTTACTATTCGGGTGTGAGACGTGGAGACGACGTGCATGTTCAGTGCCCTTTGATCGAATGTCATGGCAGTAACCTGCTGGAGCGATCACGATATCCCCCCAAGTTGCTAGCAGAGGCTCGTACTGCCCGATCTGCCATTGGGTTTGCCCCCCAATGTTAATCCACCACTCGTTGTAGTCAGGGTGGATGTGTGGGTCCGGTGGCGTACCAGGAAGAGCGCAGATGAGTCCAACGCGATTCCGGCCGTCCATCACAACGACCTCGTACCAAGCTCCGCCTGAGTCTCTCGTGGATTGCAGTTCGGTTAGGCTGGTGAGTTGTACGTTGTCCGGGATACTCATTGCTACTACTCCATTAGGCGATGACTAGACCATACCAAGAGCGGATGGATACCTCAATGTGGTGGTGCCCCATTGGCGAGGAAAGTCAGCTAGGTTATCAGTGATCAGGAATCGGGGGCTAGGTTTGTAAGTCCTAAGAACAAAAAACGGCCACAACTATCGAGGGTTTTGTACTGTGGCTAAATACCCGTTATCTTGATAGAGGAATGGGTCTTGTACTCTCGGTTTATATTCAGTAACAAGGCTGTGATCTGCTCGACATAATGGGCGTTAACCAGTGACCCAGCATCAACTGCTCGTATGGAGTCAATCTTTTCGGCGAGCGTCATAATCGATTTCTTAGCATCTAGATGATCGCTGCAAACGACCACGTCGGATTCGATGCGTACATGGGGATTTAATAACTCAATGGCGCTAATGGTTTGGAAAGCTGCCACTACTTTTGCATTAGGTAATATCTGTTGAACCTCTTCTGCGGCAGAACCGGCATCAATATGGATGGCTGAGACAGTAGATGGATCAAACTTGAGCGGAGCAACGGTGACGACGACAATTTTGTCTGAAAGAATGTCGGATAATGGTTCCAACGTTTCTGCCTGTCCCTGATAGGGTGTGGTTACGAAAACAGGATCAGATTTTGCAGCGACTTCAGAATTAAGTCCGCCGATAGCTCCGCACCCGAGCTCCTCGGCAGCGGCTTTTGCACGATGGCGTTGCCGTGAGCCAATCATAACCCGCTCGCCGGCAAGGGCAAACCGTAAACCTAGGCCTTTACCTTCAGGACCGGTACCGCCGAGTAGTCCGAGCACGCGGATTCCTATACGGAGCCGTCGATTACTACATCCAGCACTGCTGGCTTCCCCGATGCAAGAGCCTTGTCAATTTCAGGTGCAATGTCGGCGGGATCCTCTATCCGACGTCCGTATACACCATTGGCTTCCGCCATGCTCGCGATATCGAACCGGCGAGGGAAGTCCATTCCAATGTACTGGCTAGTTGGCTGTGCATCACCATGGATCAGATTTTTGTAGGCATTCATATTTAATTTAAGGACTCGGTAAGCGCCGTTGTTGCAGATCACGTATACAACCGGGATGTTGTATACGGATGCGGTCCAAAGCCCCTGTACGGTCATCATGGCGCTACCATCGCCCAATATACCGACAACTGGCCTATCTGGATGTGCTAGTTTGACTCCGAGTGTCCCCCCCATGCCCCATCCAAGTGCACCTCCCCGTCCAGCGTAAATACTGCCGGGTTCGCTGAAATTGAAAGCGTTGTGGACAGCATCTCGAGCAGTTACTGAATCGTCTGCGATGATCGTGTCCGGAGGTACAGCGTTGGCTATCTCGGTGGTCATACGCTCTCGAGAAATCGGTGAATCGTTCCAGTGCTCTTTCACCAGTTTCTGCCAAGATTGATTAATCGAATCCTTCTCTTGGCTTAGACGTGCTGCCCTACCCTTGGCTGTTTCCCGTACTGAACCAGACATGCTGGAATCTAGCGATTCAGCTAGTTGCGACAGGGTTACCTTAGGGTCTGCAACGATACCAACCGCTGTTCGTTGGGTGGTTCCGACCTGTGTTGGATCGGGGTCGATGTGTATTAATTTGGTGCTATTGTCGAAGTACGATAGGCGGGGCTTTGAGAACATGTAGTAGCCGGAGGCCATTTTTCCTACCAGGAGGACTGCATCGGCATTCTTCAGCGTAGCTTCTGACTCTGGGTATGATAATCGGATACCTCCACGCCACATCGGGTGTGTTTCCGGGAAATTCATCTCCGAGTTCATAATCGTTGAATACACAGGACAACCTAACAACTCTGCTACTCTGACAGCCTGAGTCTGGGCACCTGACTGCGAGATTCGGTCACTGACGATCATAATCGGGTTTGAAGCTTCGTTTAAGATACGTGTTGCATCGTCAATAGCGTCTACGTCCGGGCCGATACGGTTGTAGCCTGTTGCACTAGGGAAAATATCGATATCTGCCTCTCCGTCCATTGAATTAGCAGTGAAACTGACGTAGGTTGGACCTGTTGGCGGAGTTTTGGCCTCATTGAAAGCGCGGCGCATAAAGAACGGGACCTGGTCAGCATATGTTGCTTCGGAAGTCCATTTAGTAAAGAGGCGTACCATCTCCTTGAGCTCAGTGTACTCTTGGGCGAATTCACGGATATCTTTATTGCCCGATGTAACTACCATGGGTGAGCCACCCTCCCGAGCATTGTGCATCAGGCTAATGGCGTTTGCGAGACCGGTTTCTATATGTAGGTTTAGGAATGATGGTTTGTTTGTCGCTCGGCCGTAAGAGTCGGCCATCCCAACGGCTACTCCCTCCTGAGTGACGAGCACGTATTCCAGGTCTGGGTAATCTTCAAGTGCATCCATCATGGGACTCTCGCTAGTACCCGGGTTACCGAAGATGTACTTAACACCTTCAGCTTCGAGCATTCGCATCATCGCATGCTTACCAGTCATCACAGGCATAACAAACCTCTCCCGTTTTTCAAGTCGGCGTCATTATAGCGGATGGGGTTAATGGGTGACCCTAACAGTACTAGGTGAGGCGATGTGAAAGCCGCGAGTCACTAAAAGAGACGAATATGTAAATCCAACTATAGCCTTGGTCGTCGATCGGTGACTAGTTTCATTTTTCTCGCGGATTGGAAATACTCTTGGTCGACATACAGGAATTGTAAGTCGACAAATCGACTTGCGACAAGGAAGTCTAACTCCATCTGCTCCTTGAGCAGTGACTGTTTTAGAAACTTCTCGTTCACTCGCTGCTCTTCAGGCACCACGATGGTGAGTACATCTCGATCTGTCCGGGTGATGTTAATTTGCATGAAGCCAATTTCATTTTGATCACGATACATTGATTGAAGTAGTGATTCATAATGGAAATCGGACCCAAAGATCGTGAAGGTATCGCCAACCCTACCGTTTACCTTAACCCTTGGATAACTCGAACCACAGCGACATTCACCAGGTATATGATCGACCAAATCACCTAGTTTGTATCGTAACAGGGGTAGGGTAGCTTGCTTGAGACTAGTAACCACTAATTCTGGTGGCTTATTAGTAACCTCGAACAAATTATGAGTTGTGAATAGGTGGATACCTTCATGAGCCGTGCATTCGATCCCCAGTGAAGAAGTTTCAGCAGCCCCGTAGTAGCTGAATACCTCGACTTCCCACTCCTTTTCAAGTCTTGTCCTGAGCGCATTTGGTACCCGCTCTCCAAGAAACACGATCTTTTGGACGCTACCCGATGGGCCTTTTTGGAATTCTTCCAATTCGGCTAGGCTCCTTTCCAAAAGGGAAGGTACCGTGAATATCGTAGTTGGCTCTAGGGGAGGTAGCTTCGCGAGTTCACGTCGGAAATCGGGTCCGACGGCGTAGTTATAAACTTCTTCAACGCCTAATAGGTCAAGAGCACGTGCAAATGAAATCATCAGGTAAGCGGGATCAGTATCGAGACATACAACCCTGTCATTCTGATTTATGGAGCAGAATCTGAACATCTCTGCCATCAGCCTATGATCACTCAGGTCGTCCCGTTGGGAGATGAACCGCTTTTTCCGATCGCCAGTAGTACCGGAGGATGTCTCCATATCCACAATATTTTCTATGGAGGAAATGCTTTCGGAGCTAAGTTCAGGGAGTGAATCGCCGCCAAGCATTGGTAATGAAGACATGATTTCGACGGGGGAGCCTGACGCGAGGTCATCATACGTTACCCCGCTTTCTTTGAACCTGCGGCGATAGAAGTTAAAGTTTTCGTAGCAATTCAGAAGAGTTGATCGTAGTTTGAGTTCAATCTCCTTGGTAAGGGAGCTGAAGAATTGTGGATACATTCTTTAAGCCATTGCTAGCTAGTTAGTCTTAATCGACCGTTTAGAAACGGTGCGTGAGACTTTTACACCTGAGAGCGGTCTACGTGTGGATCCTGGGGATATTCCCTCCCGTAGAGACGTCAAAAGGCCGGCCGCTTCCCAGTAGTTCTCTACTATGTAGAGTTGGCCTGGTTCCCATGGTAGACGTGTTAAATCATTGCGCATCAGGTTACGATTTTCCCGCACAGCAACTACAGGGATACCCTGATTTAAAGCGGCTAAAGTAGGGAGCCCGATACAGCCGTCTGGGATAACGAGGCAGGATACATTCTCAACAGTGAAAATATCATCCTTACCGAAGTCCCCTTTGTCTGTCACGATTCTTGGAGCAGTGTGTAGACCTTTAAGTACACATTGAAGGAAGGTGAGAGATATTACTTCGGCAGCTATGCGGGGATCCACAACACCTGGGTCGATATTGGCAATCTCCGCTGACTCCATCATAGGTGCGTGTGCTGTAGGCACATCATAGAGTGATGAGATCGTATGGGTTAACATCGCCTCCACGCCTCCCCATGGGTTAACTACTTCACCCCCACTACGGAAATAGTCTATGTGTGGAACTTCAACATTAACGACGGATGCCAGTGCGATCGCGTCGAACTCTCCCTCTCGTTCATCCAATATTTCCCAAAGCGCCTCTAGGTTCTCTACTGTTCCTGATGCTCTACCTGATGCCATGGTCTCTCCCAAAGTCCGTAGGGGAGGTTCCAGAACCACTATCTCGGCACTTTCCAAACCATAGGTTGCACGAGCTGCATTGACTGTGTTTATCGCCGCGTCAACGAAGCGTTGCTCGTGATTATCGAGAACTACCAGTACACGGTTTGATCGGACGTTTTGAAGCCCTACGTTTCCCATTAACATCCGGCTAAGGAGACTCCCTTCGACATACATCCCATTGGAAGGCAATTCATTCATGTCGGAAGCATTGACCACGTTTGGGTGCGTGATCAAAGAGTCACACGAGGCTCCAAGAAGCTTGGCTATCGGCGCTGCATCACCAGCGTGACCTCCAATTTGAGCTCCGATCCCTGTTGGGATGACTAGTACGGTATTAAATGAACTAGTTGTTTCAGCTTCACGTCGTCGAAAGTCAAAAATAGAGGATCTGAGTAATGATCTTAGGCCAGCCCATCCTTCATACACGCCGACTTCGCAGTCGTACCCATTTTCGCTGGAGCGTGTTACTGCGAGTCGTACTGGTAACTGATCGTTAGCCAATGCATTGGTTATGTTGTTAGCGAGGAACGTTAGTAGGCTTGTGCCATGGGGAGTAAGCGGGAGTTGTAGTTGTCTTTCAGTGAGTCTCATTTTTAAAGGAACGGACACTACCATCCTCCGAGAGTGTGTAGATGCTCGGCAGGGCTATACCATTGAATGTATGAGCCTTTGCAAGAGTGTATGCGCCAGCGTTTTCAAAAACCACTCTTGACCCTATTGTAAGTGGTTTGTCGAAGTTGTACTCCCCGAAAAGGTCACCTGCAAGGCAAGAGAGTCCTGCTAAGGTGTATGAATGTTCAGCTCCATTTATATGCCCAACGACATCCGGTTGAATTTGGTATTCGAATACCTCAGGCATATGGTTAACTGTGGTGTCTAGGATAGCGATAGTTTTACCGCTTGAATTGAATATATCCAGGACAGTGGCTACTATCGAGCAAGCGTTCCTGACGAAGGTAGCGCCTGGCTCAATGAAAACACTGAGGTTGAATTGGGATTGCAGAAACTCCACCGCTTCCGCCAAAGGCCCAATTTCGGTGTCCTTTTCGAACAGGTAGCCTCCTCCAAGATTTACCCAATTAACTTGATCCAACACATCAGGAATAGTTTTTGCTAGGTGATCAATCATTGATTTTATATGACCAAGATCATGAGAGTCGCAGTTAGCGTGTACGTGGATACCATTGACTCCGGTGATGTCTCCTGACATCAACTCTGGTAAAGGAACACCTAGTTTTGAGTGGGATCGGCAAGGGTCGTAACGGGGATCCTCGACGAATGATGTTCCGGGATTGATCCGCAGACCAATTTGGACTCGATTTTCGAGCAACGGACGATGCCGTGAAAGTTCGCCAAAAGAATTTACCGATACATAGTCGGCTAGTTCTGTTAGTTCCTCTACGTCGGTCGGCCGAATAGCAACAGAAAAGGCATGAAGATTACCGCCTGTACTGACTGCTGTGCGAACTTCGTGCGCTTCTGACAAAGAGCTTACCCCAAAGCCGTCAACGTAAGAGGCAAGGATGGTGATTACGTCTGGCAACGGATTTGCCTTCACGGAATATAGAAGACGGCATCTTGCACCATCGGTGTATTGGCGTATCAGGGTTGCTTGACGACGTACAGCTACTTCATCGACCAAGAAAAAGGGGGTCTGCAATATATCTAACGCTCGTCCCGACGCCGTTCTCCCACCAACTGCCTGAGCCTGCATAGACTGACCTTAGCAGGGCGTGTTTTATACGGTCAAACGGAATTTGCTCGCTTTCATATCTGGTACCTCAACACGAAGTATCGGCTGGACATGGTTGTATAGTGATGTGACGACAATATTCCCATTGGATGATTGCTCGAAAAGGTATATGTCGTTGTTAGGGGTATATAGGTCATCACCTGCCGATTGTGCGAGGAATCCAATTTCGTCGACGTGCAGCAGGTCGAGTTGCTTTGAACGGCGGAATTGTTGATTTGCACCAAACGTTATACTCAATTCAATGCTGTCTCCCAGCCTTCGTTCGTCTATCCCTTTTCCCAGAGCTACCAAAATGCTTGGCTGTAGAAGATGTATCCGTTCGTAAGAGCGAATATCTACCGTGTCGGTAAATACATGGGCTGCAACGCCCGCTGAGATCAACATTGTTGCTACCTCAGAGGCAAAGTACCGACGCTCAGGAGTTGTTTGCACAACGCACGTTCGAGGGGTCGTGATGTCGATACATGCCTTGACAGCGTCGAGAAATACGTCGTACCGAAGGGTAGCTTCGTTCACGCTTTCAGCCACTGGGGGAGATGTTGGGTCGTGACCCTTATACGCGCCCACTATCCAGGCAATTTGGTCTGGCCTGACTATCAGGTCAGGGAGTAAATGTTTACGGTAATCTGTCAATTTCGTGGATGGGATTTGCGAGAAACTTTCGAGGCTATCAATTGACTCAATGCCCGCTATTTTGGGGCTCCAGAAAATAGTTTGGCTAGCCAAGTGGATTATCTTGTTTAGTAGTTCCACTAAGTTTTCAGGGGTATCAAAACTCATACGCCGTAGGGGTGATGTCAACGGTATCGTCCAGATTGACATTCACCTATAGGTTATCCAGAACTCCACGTTGTTAACCACCAGCGGCATACGGATACGATCATCTCGGTTGATGAGAGAGATCCCAATCTCATGGGTGCCCTTACTGGATTGGGATGGACTGAGATCCCAGACAAGCCAACTATTCTCGTCTACATCTGCTGGGTTGTTGGGGTCCTCGCCAGCAGCATTGCGTACCAACGGTTGTGGCAAGGTTTGGCCGTCTAACCTAACCTCGAGCTTGTCGGCAGTGGGAGAGAAGTGCTCAATCTCAATTAGAAGTTGCACCCTATCAAGATTACCTTGTTGGGATTCAGACGCAGCGTCATCGTAGATAGGTATCCGGAATATGGGACCCTCTCCCGTCAAGCTGCGATAAAGTGTGACGGGTACTTCGCCATAAATTCTGTCGTCTCGTTCAGAATCTTCTCGTAGAGGGCTTTTATTGATACTACGATGAATTGCAGTGTAGGCCTTGTCCTGGTTTTTTAGAGTTGTCATCGACCCCATTGTTGAAAGTGAACTACTACGCATCGTCTCGTTGGCGTGCCAATTGAAGCAGTAGATTCCGTCAGCGCCTCGACTCAAGTGGCCTTGCGACATAGCTGCGAACCAACGGTCCCGCCACTCGTTGTGTGGGATTAGGCGATTTGCAGCCTGACGTCCGTCGAAATCGTAGCCAGGATACACTCGGACATTCGTGTTCTCAGAAATTCCCAGAAAAGCCTCGGTTTCAAAGCACGGATCAGTGCCAGAGTTACCTCCTCCAATTACAATGTCACAGAGTCCGTCACCAATCCAAATCGGTATGTCGTACCCGATTCGTCGGCACGCTTCCAGCGTAGCACCTACTCGAACTGCAACGTGGAAAGGTTTCCCACGTTCCTCAGATATTCGGTCTGTCACTTCCCTTACAGCGCGCTGAAGGTCTGTTAGAGCATAACGGAGTCGGTACTCATTATTCCGCGGGAGGTGGAACGCATGTCGTTGCCAATCTAGTTCTACTCCATCCCACTGAGCGATGCGGCACGCTTCTTCTATGAGTTGCAGCTTGTGCTCACGCACTTCAGGGATGGCCATGTTCCAAGAGGTCGTACACCAGTTGGGGGCATCATCTCCCAAGCACCACTCAGGGTGTTGTTTGCGTAGTTCAGTAAGACCACCGGTGACAGTCGTCTGCATCGTTTGCAAATCCTGAATGTTCCAAAAATGGTTGTCGTTCATTCGAATCGAAGCCCATACGTCGATGTTGTTTTGATGACCATAGTCGATCATCTCTGCGTAAGGATTGTCCCCGCGCTCAAACGCTGCTCGTATTCCCTCCACATGACGCATTTCTCGGACGCTGGTGTATTGGCGGTTAGTTGAATCCCCTATCACGCTTAGCGACGTCGAAGGCCAGGTGGCTTCATGCTCCCCCATAGACCAAAAAAGAGCATCCACTTGAGTGCCCGTCAATGGAGCGAAGGTCTTATCAACAAATTCAGCTACAGACTGTGGGTACTCAGAGTAGAAATGGGGGGCACCATCCCAGTTATAGATGATGCGGTACTGCGGGGTGATAGTTCGATTGATCAACGGATACTCCTTCAGATATAGCTTATGTGAACCTCAACATTGTCGATAACGATTGGGACTAGTAATCGAGGGTCACGCTCAATTAAAACAACAGTGATCTTGTGCCGGCCGTAGGTTATGTCCGCAGGAGTAAGCTCCCACACGAGCCATGTGTTCTCCGCCACTTCGCTAGGATCCATCGTGTTCTTTGTTGCGGGCGATACACGTGTCCCTTGCCCAAGCTTGGTGCCATCGATACTAACTTGCAGCACGTCAGCTGGTGAAAGATGGTTAAGGTCAATTTGTAGTTCGATACGTCTGACTGTGCTTGGAGATTTTTGGGAGCCTGTATCATCGTAAACATCTACTGTAAATGTGGGTCCTTCACCAGTGATAGTTCGGTGAAGCTCAACAGGGATCTCACCAAGGAGGCGGTCATCGCGTTCGGCCCCGTATCGTATCTCTGACCTAGGGCGGATGTGGCGCTTTATGGCTGTGTATATTTTTTGGTGTCCGGCAAGAGTTTCTAGTGAGCCTAACGTCTCCAGTAAAGGTCGCCGGGCAGTTGCCGTATTGTGCCAATTGAATAGGTGCACACCAGAGGCGCCCCGATCATAATACCCCTTAGCTAATCCACGAAACCATGCTTGTCTCCATTGGTCTGCGTCTAAAAGATGATCTTTACCCCACTCTCCATGGCTATCGAACCCCGGGTATAGACGAGTGCTTGTACCTTTCATCATCGATAGGTACTCTTCTACTTCCACTCCTGGGTCAGTTCCGGAGTTGGCATTGGTGGCAACGATGTCACAAAGACCCTCTTTTAGCCACTGATTTAGGTCGTAGCCTATCCTTCTATTTGTTTCACTTGACGCACCTACCCGAACGGATACGAAAAATGGCCTACCACGTTCTTGGGCAATCTCATCGGCCATTTGCCGGATAGCACGCTGCAAGTCTGTAATTGTGTATCGAAGTTTATAAGCATCATCCTCCGGGAGGTGAAAGGCGTGGCGTTGCCAGTCTATTTCTACACCATCCCATTCGGCTTGCTCACACGCCTCACGTATGCGTAAGAGAGTGTATTCGCGTACCTCGGGGATAGCCATATTCCAAGAGGTGACAGCCCAGCGAGGTGCATTACCTATACCGAGTGTCCATTCAGGGTGGTCTTTACGAAATTGGGTGAGGTGTGGACGGGTAGTGAGCCTCATTTCCTCAGGGGCAAGAGGGAGTGCCTTGCGGGCAGAATCAGACCAGAAGTGATTGTCGTTCATTCGTATCGAAACGTATACGTCCATGCCGACATCATGTCCTCGTTTGACCATGCGCCCGTAAAGATCATCCTCACGATTGAAAAACGCACGGACACCCTCTGATCGGCGCATCCCCTTCACAGACGCGTACCATCGGTTTTCAGTAGAGCCATCCATTGGAAGGGAGTCTGAAGGCCAACGTGCTTCTTCTGAGCCAACGCACCAGAATAGTGCTCCCACTTGAGAACCTTCAAGAGGGACGAAAATCTTGTCTAAGAGGTCGTCGACTTGTTGAGGGTACTCTGAAGTTCCATGAAATGTCCCATCGTGGTTAAAGATGATTTTATAGTCTGGTGGTGCTTGCCTCATGATGGAGCATTGTAGCGTAGTGGCTTAAATTGATCGTGTTAACTCATGCGGATTAGTAGTTATTTCTTATTATTGTAACCACCGCTCCTACTTAGTTCTTTGTTGGTTGCCTGATATAATGGTTCAACGGTTAGACAGTGCTCAGGCACATGGACACCGGCTGCAGCCGGTAAGAGAGGTAAGCCATGCATGATTTAAGAGGTACTCTGGTTCAGTTGTGCGACAAGATTACAGATATTATGGTGCGTCTTTGACCTAGAGGGTAAGCAGAGACGAATAGCCGAACTCGAGAAAGAATCAAGCGTGGTTTCGTTTTGGCAGGATACCCAGAGAGCCCAGGGTATCATGAGAGACTTAGCTAGTTTGAAGGATGAAGTTGACGAGTGGACATCGTTACATGAGAGAGCAATTACTAACCAAGAGTTAGTCTCGCTGGCGATTGAGGAACAGGACAATTCATTCCTAGATAGCATAGCGGTGGAGGCTCATGAAATCACACAAACGTTGGATTCATTGGAGTTCAAGCTTGTGTTTTCGGGAGAATATGATCGACGGAACGCGATCCTAGCGATTCATGCAGGTGCTGGAGGAGTGGACTCACAAGACTGGGCGCAAATACTGGTGCGAATGTATATTAGGTGGGCTGAGTCCCGTGGAATGAAACCAGAAGTTCTTGACATGTCTCAGGGTGAGGAGGCTGGCGTTAAGAGTGCCACTATTCAGATTTCAGGTGACTATGCTTACGGTTACCTTAGGTCGGAACGAGGCGTCCACCGTCTTGTACGTATCTCTCCTTTTGATGCGGACCACGCTAGGCATACGTCTTTCGCACTTGCTGAGGTTCTTCCGGAAGTGGAGCGAGGTTTCGATGTTGAGATTGATGAAAATGAACTTCGAATCGAAAATTTCAAGGCAGGGGGGGCTGGCGGACAAAGCGTCCAAAAGAACTCAACCGCTGTTCGTATAACTCACGTTCCCACAGGTATCAAAGTGAGTTGTCAAAACGAACGTTCGTTGCATCAAAATAAGGCAGTAGCCATGAAGATTCTAGCCGCACGTTTGATGGAACGGCAGATGAAAGAGAGAGCTAAGGAGATTGCTGATCTGAAAGGGGATCATATCTCAGCGGAATGGGGTAACCAGATACGGAGCTATGTGATGCACCCATACAAGATGGTCAAAGATCATCGGACCAACTACGAGGTCTCGAGCGTGGAGAAGGTTTTGGATGGAGATGTTGACAGCTTCATGAACGCTTACCTTCGATCAACTGTGGGGACCATGTAGGACTAAAATCTTTTCTAAATCACGAACTTCAAACCAAACTCTTTATCTAGTTGTACGTATTAGTTTGTAAATGGTTAAAGTATCTATCTGGATGGACTTACTTTTTTGAGGTTATAGGAATGAAAAAATTCTTCATGTTCGTTTTGGTCATAGGCGTTATGGTGTTGATTGCGTGCGGTGGAGGTGATCAAGATGATGGAACGGTTGTTGAGGAGGGCGACGAAGCCTCACTTGAGGCACCCGATTCTAGTGATGACAAATCACCTACTACCAAGGTAGATTCTGCGACACCGAGCTATAGTGGTATTGAGACCGATGGTGGTACCCTCACCCGGCTATGGGCGGATCCGCCAACTCTTGACCCACATCTCACTGGGGATACAACTTCTGCGGGAGTCGTGGTCGAGATATTTAGCGGACTTGTTGCGTTGAATACAGATCTAGAGTTGGTGCCTGATATTGCCGAGAGCTGGGATATTTCGGGAATGGGAGAGGTATATACGTTCAGGATCCGTGACGATGTAACTTTTCACAATGGTCGGAAGGTTACGGCTGCGGACTTCAAATGGTCATTGGAACGCGCTGCTTCTCCGAAGCTTGCTTCTCACCTTGCAGATACCTACTTGAATGATATCGTTGGCGCGTCAGAATACATAGCTGGCGAGGCCGACTCCATTAAAGGGATCACTGTTATTGATGACAAGACCTTGCAGATTACTGTTGATGCCCCAAAGGCCTATTTCTTGGCCAAGTTGACCTACCCAACAGCATACGTTCTTGACCGTGAAACAGTAGAGGGAGGGGGTCGTAATTGGTGGGTCACAGATCCAGTAGGAACCGGGCCTTTTAAGATGTCCGAATATAGTATCGGCGAACGAATTACTCTTGAGCGGTTTGGTGGTTACTATCGTGACCCTCAGCCCCAGTTGGACACGATCCAACTGAATCTTGCAGGTGGCCAAGCAATGGCAATGTACGAGAATGACGAGATTGACGTTACCGGTGTAGGTCTATTCGACTTGGAGCGTGTTCAGGATCCGAATGAACCTCTCAATAAAGAGCTTACGGTCGCTCCGCCAGGTTTCTCGGTTTCCTACATTGGAATGAACGTTGCGCAACCGCCATTTGACGATGTGAATTTCCGCAGAGCTCTCAATCACGCGATTGATAAAGAGTTGATCGCTAAAGAGGTTCTAGCTGAACTTGTTAAACCAGCATACTCGATTCTTCCACCCGGCTTTCCTGGGTATACGCCTGATATAAAAGGACTTACCTTCGATCCTGACAAGGCACGGGAGTACCTTGAAGCATCAAAGTATTCAGATGTTGAATCACGCCCTCGCATTGTAGTAACAGTACCCGGCACAGGTGGAACGATTGGCCTAGACCTTGAAGTGATCATTGAGATGTGGAAGCAGGAACTAGGGGTCGAAGTTGAGATCCAACAGGTTGAATGGGCTACGTACCTAGAGGATTTGGATAACCGGAAATTTCAAGCGTACGCAGGTCTTGGGTGGTCCGCAGATTACCCGGACCCTCAAGATTTCCTCGACATCCTCTTTCACGGCGATAGTGGTATGAACCACGGTAACTATGCCAATAACGAGGTGGATAGCTTGCTTGAGGATGCGCGAGTCATCCAAGATCCAATAAAACGTGTTGGGATTTATCAAAAAGCTGAGCAGATGATTGTAGATGATGCTGCATGGGTCCCAACCTGGTTTACAGGAGAGCAATATGCACTAGTTAAGCCTCATGTGATTGGCTATCGCCTCACACCCATGATCGTCCCCAAACTCCAAGAAGTTCACTTAGATTGATTAATGACTGGTACCCAAATTGCGTAATGTCGAGTATTGTTATGAAACACTGGTTGTAGTTACGGTATCTGAGTGATGCCGGGATATTGGATCGGCGAACTTAAGCTGGCGACGAGGTAAGAAGGCTAGGTGTTTGTGAAGGTAGCTCCGTGCATGTTACTGCTACGGCTGCTAGGGCCATCTGTAATCACTTAGAGGCGAGCTTTTAATGATGGAACTATAACTACATGCGGATCTATATTGTGCGCCGACTAGCCCTGCTGCCGTTAATGATTTTTGCTGTGTCACTCATCACGTTTAGTTTGGGGCACTACGGGCCCGGAGACCCAGTCAGAGTGATGATGGGCAATAAATATGATCCTGCTGCTGCGGAACGAGTCAGGTCGGAGTTGGGGCTTAACCGACCGTTTTATGTGCAGTATGGAGAATACATGTGGGGATTTGTCCAAGGGGACTTTGGGGAGAGTTTCAGGTATGTAGGGCAGCCCGTCCGCGAATTAATAATTCCTAAAATGTGGGTGTCGGCCCAACTTTCTATTGCGGCCATGATAATTAGTCTTGGAGTTGGTTTACCGTTGGGATTTCACATTGCCCATAAACAGGGTTCGTGGCAGGATCCAGCTGCGGTGACGATTGCTCTTGTTCTTATGTCAATTCCAATCATGGTGACTGTACCGGCTTTACTATGGATTGGATGTTTGAAAACTGATATTTTGCCATCTTGTGCTGGTTGGGGTGGTTTTTTTGACCTCCGTATCGTAGTGCCTGCGATTACGATGGGGGTGCCTGGGATTGCAGGTATGACCAGACTAATGCGTGCAAGTACTCTTGATGTCTTGGGTCAGGATTTCATCAGGACTGCCCATTCAAAGGGGCTTGGGCCAATTACTGTGGACAGGCGACACGTGCTTCGTAACGCTTCGATCCCGATTGTTACTATACTTGCGTTTTCGCTAGCAGGGTTGATCGGGGGTTCATTCATAACCGAGCGTATTATGGGGATACCGGGTATTGGCCAGTTTGCAGTGGAATCCATATTCAACCGTGACTATCCTGTCATTATGGCGATAACCTTGATTGGTGCCATAGCTTTTGTGCTGGCAAACCTGCTCGCTGATATCACATATGCTTTCATAGACCCCCGTATCCGATACAGATAGTCTTATGAGTAGCTTACAAGCTCTTACAGAGATAGCTGACGAGACTCAGCGCAGGAGGCGTGGCCACCTATCTCGCGCGACCGCAAGGCTTATGCGCAAGAAGATAGCAGTGGTAGCAGTTGGGGTCATCCTGATTATCTACCTTTCCGGTATTTTAGCAGCACCCATCTCCAATTATGTTACTGGTTACGAGTATACCGATCAGGACTATACGTCACTCAAGGAACCACCTAGCCTTAAACATTGGGCAGGTACTGATCGAGCAGGTAGAGATATCTTCACGAGATTAATATGGGGTGTGCAGAACACGGTTATATTGACAGCTGTTGGAATGTTAAGCGGAGGCCTCGTCATCGGAGTTAGCCTAGGTCTTATCTCCGGTTACATTGGTGGTAGGGTTGACGATGTTATTATGCGAATAGGGGAAATATTTGCTTCATTCCCAGACATACTGCTTGTAATCATAATTGCTGCTACATTACGACCCCGATTGTTGGAATGGGTTCGTTGGTTGGAAGATCATACTGCTGTAGATGGCCTTGTTCGAAGCGGTGTGGTCGATTATATGGTTATATCATTGGCGCTCGTAAGTTTTGGGTGGATCGGTATGGCCCGGCTGGTACGCGGACAGATTCTTGTATTGAAGGAAACTCAGTATATTGAAAGCGCTCGAGCGATTGGCCTCTCTACTCCTCGTATACTCTTCCGTCACCTTTTTCCAAACGCCATAAGTCCGATAGTTGTAACCGTTTCAGCGGGCATGGGTTCTATGGTAGGGACTGAGATTGTTTTAAGTTGGCTGGGTCTCGGTATTCAACCGCCACGTCCTAGCTTGGGAGTGATGTTATTGGAAGGCGGAAGTATAAGTGTGTTACAGGTGATGCCGTGGCTGCTTATTGCACCCGGTGTCGTTGCATGGCTTATGGTGTTGGCCTGGAACCTTCTCGGGGATGCGCTAAATGATGTCTTGAATCCTCGGACAAGGTGACACTAGTAAAAGCAACCGCGGCCCGGTATGGCCCAGACACCTTCCACCACGCCGTTGCGAATACCGATGATCTGATCCCATCGATTGACTACGCCATCTTGGTAGCCGGGGATCAGGGTGTAGGTATCGCCCACTTGGAGCGGTATCGCTTCCTCGCTATACAGAGTCATGTGGTCGTCGTGTAGA
>JAKUTR010000023.1 GCA_022448725.1 SAR202 cluster bacterium
CATTTTTTGCTTGGCCATACCCAATCCGCTAACTCAAGGTTCCGACTTTAGTCACGCGAATTTGAAAACAGATTCCCTTGCCAGTTTGAACTTGCAGGAACTCCTAAATTCAAAAGAATCTGTTGCTGAATAGCCTGGCTCGATCACATCTTTCTGTCGAATTGGCCGCCACCACGTGATGGTTCTACCATTTCTTTTTTAGCTTCTGCCAACAATTGCGGCAAATGGTCGTCGTTTGCTAGTCGTTGTTCTAGGTGGACCCTGCGTGCAGAACTTGCGGTATCGATCATCACGGTCCCGTATGCACGATCGTGCCAAAATGCCGCCATTCCAGCTATACTTTCCCGCAATGCTTCTTGGTCTTTCTCCTTGTATCTCTCAGACCAGTTAATTGTGAACATGCGCCGACGGTCACCTCCGCCCCACGAACTGTGTTTGATTGCCTGGTCAAATACCAGAAGGTCTCCCGGCTCAGACTCAATCGGGTAGGCGGGGACATCGCTGCCGTGAACTCCCCAAACCTCTTCGTTGTCATTGCTTACGGAAAAGGGAGTTACTTCGTGCAAGGCCTGTGCATACTGATCTGTATGGATATGTGAACCTGGAACTACTCGCAGACAACCCGTATCTTTGGTTACCGGGTCAAGATAAAAAGCCATTTTGATGGCTCGATACTGGCCGCGGAAGTTATCGGAGTGCCAGTTCGTATCTCCCACGTAAAAGTTACCGTCGCTCCCCGTGTAGTTGCAGTTGGCTTCCAGAATGACGTTGGCCATACCTTCGATCAGGGGATGGTCAATCAGTGCACTGAGATACTCATGTTGGTCGATGAATGGAGCAATGGCTGAGCGCCGTTTGAAGTCATGGTGTTCCCCGGCGTGCCCCCCACCGTTATCAGCCCAGACCTCCTCAAAGCTGCTAATGATATCCTGCGCTTCTTTTTTAAAAGCACCAGGGAATTTTATAAATCCGAATGTTTCAAAAAACGCTAACTGTTTTTTTGTTGGACCCATTTCAGATCAATACTAATGGAGAGTTACCGGTACATCTTTTAGTAATCCTGCATCGTTCATCTCTACCCATTGCCCCATAAACGTATCGTTCCAAGTATCAGTGAGTGGATGTTGCATCATCTCTTCAAAAATAGGCCAAAAGATAATTATCCCGTCAGCGCCATCTCTAAGTGCTGCGTACGCCGTTTCCGCTGAACGAACCAGAGCAGCTGTTATATACGGTCTATTCTCCCAACCCGCAAACATTGAGACACATTCCCGAACGAGTTGAGTTGGGTCTCCGCCCATTTGTTTAACAGGTTCGCAGAAGGGGAGAATATGAGTTGCTCCTGCTTGGGCTACAGATGCGGCTTGTGCCAAAGAGAAGACCGTCGTACAAAAGGTCTCAGTTCCTTCTTCTGCAAGTTGCCTGAAAGCCGCCAGACCATTGGTTGTGCAAGGGATCTTAATAATTATTTGATCGGAAAGCCGAGTGAAGCTATGACTTACATCCATTAATTCTTCTGTAGAGTGTCCATCTACTTCAATAACGACAGGCTTGTCAGTGATATCTAGATAGCGCTTGGTCACATCAATAATTTGTCCATACTTTTTGACCATATCGTTGAGTACTACAGTATTAGTGACAATGCCCGCAGCACCTCGGTCCATCCAAGGTTTCAAATCTTCAGGATCACCAGCCAGCCAAATAGCAGGGCCGCGGCTTTTTTGCCGTGCCTGCATTACGGGACCGTTCACCACAGGTTCTATCCCATTAGAATTAATAACCGGTTTGTTGCTCATAGCTAAGTCCTCCAAGATCACGTGCTCACCAGAGTATGCCACAGCATTACCACAACGGCCACCTGAAGGGATTGTTCACTGTCCCGCTTAGCAGTGTGAACTCAGTATCTATAAGTTTATTTAGTACTCTTGTGTTTGATCAGCATGACGCCATCTCGGATGGGCAGTAGGACGTGGTCCACCCGCGAATCGTTCTTCACCAGTTCATTTACTTGAGCGATAGCTATTGAATCCTCATCTTTGGGGTCCAGGACCCTGCCACCCCAGAGTACGTTGTCGATTACGATCACTCCTTTTGGAGATAGTAAATCAACTGCTTTTTGATAGTACCGCGGGTAGTTGGTCTTGTCGGCGTCTATAAAGATAAGATCGAAGGGCCCGTTTAATGAGTCAAGGGTCTGCAGCGCCGGGCCTAACCGTACGTCGATCTTATTCCCATATTCACTTTTACCATAGTAATGTCGGGCGGTATTGGCATTTGTTTCACTGATTTCACAGGTAGTTATTTTGCCGTCCGTTGGCAGCGCGGCTGCCATCATCTGGGAACTGAATCCTGTAAAGGTTCCCAATTCCAATACCTGATGGGCTCCTGATATCCATACCAAGAACTGCAACAGCATCCCTTCGATAGGGCCGCATATCATCTTGGGTATATCCATGTTGTCGAAAGTGAATTCGACCAGTTCCTCTAAATGTGAGGGCAGCGGGGTGGTATGGTCGAGCACGTACTGTTCTATATCTTTAGAAATGAACTGCATTCTTACTCCTCATTAGTAACTATTAGAAGCAAACGTGAATCTAAAACATCGATACAAGCTTGGCAGAAAGGGTTACTTCAGTATGGTTAGCAGATCAGATAATGATGTGACAGTCCCTTGATTACCAGGGAAAGGTATAAAGGTCATACCTGGAGCAGAACTTTCAGCATCAAGTTGCCAGATTGGTATCCCTGGCAGAATTTGTCCCAGGGCCAATGCACCTTTAGCGCGTAAAGATTTTGTTGCGATATCGTACGAAGTCATACCTCCTTTTACGATCATGTACTTCGGACGGTAGACCTCCTGCAGGATCAGTGCGAGTTTGTCTGATATCTGGGCACTAAGTAGTAGGTTCTTTTCTTTACTATCTGAGGTGACAAGTCGCCGACTCGTGAAAATCACTGTATCAACTCCAGCGCGTAAATTCCGATTGATTGATCGGAGCACACTGGTTAGTTCTTGGTCGTTGGATAGAAGTTTATCGATGTCAATCTCCACTGGGGAGACATCACAAAGATTAAGTAAGCATTCCAGTTGCCGGTTGGTCCGAGGGGTATGCGAACCCACAATAATAAGGCCGCCTCGGTCTTGGGGTAAATCGAGGATGGCAGGTTGAATAAGGTCCGCAGAACCAATGCCTGCGCGGGCATTGATAAATGACGCCGCAGTTTTCCAAACGGCATGGTGGCCCTTCTCCTCCGCACGTATCGAGCCGAGCGCAACCACTTGTATATCACGCATCGTCACAGCATTTGTAATGCACATGGAATTAGGTTGTAAGGAACATAGCGCTTCCATAACGGCTCTAGGACCACCCTTGCGGATAGTATCCAGCGAAATCGAACATACCTCGTCTGGTTTTATTGCGCCTAGTGTTTTTTCAGCGACCCATTCTTGAAGTCGTGATTTGCTGTATCCAAACGTTGCATCTTTGGCAAACTCACTTTGGCCAGCTGGAATTAATTCATTGTCTTCAACGACGTAATGAATATCATCAATGGTTACACGGCCTCCTTCAAAAAAAAATGGTGCCAAAACAAGAGGGGCGTTTTCTAGGTTCATCCCTGCCGCCAAAGATTTAGATTCCTCGAAATAATGGCCCCTCAGGGTCGAGTCGCCTCGACCAATTATCACCAGCGGGTGCTCTATCATGCGAGCAGCATTGGCGACATTATGAGCGATTTCATCAACCGTGCGCTTAGCAGTCGCGGCAGACATCCCGCGAGTGTTGGCAACAATAAAAGTCGGCCTAGTGTTAAATCTAAAATCATCTACCAGAGTGTCCAGAGACCAATCCATCAAAACGGTGACGTTGAAAGAAGCTTGCACTCCCATTGGATCATCATCAACGACAATGATCTTCTCCCGTCGTTGTGTCACATGATTTCGGATGTCGGGTAGGGGATCCTCCGGCCATTCGGGTGGTAATGATGCGAGTGTTCCGTCCCAGGCAAGCCGCGGTACAGCCATCATTTAACCAATCGTTTCTTGGAGAACGCGAACTACATTGCCTCCAAGTATTTTACCCACATCGTCCTCATTGTATCCGTGGTCGATAAGAGACTCAGTGAATTCGATCCATTGAGGCACATTTTGTGCATGAGATGATAGGCCGACGTGATCTATCCCAGCTACCCGCACAACGTGGTCAATGGTTGAGAGATCAAGCTTAGTGGCCCAGACCTGTGCATTGGCGAGTTTAGCTCGTGCCCTCTCAAACGGATCAGCATAGTTCTTTGTTAAGATTTGATCCCGGCTTAAACGAGCCATGTGACGTTCTTGTTGCGTTCTACCTGTCGGTGCGAGTACGCAGATAACCCCACCGGTATCTGCAACGCCACGTAATATTTCATCCGGCATGTCCCGTAAACTATTGGTTATACCTCGGGCCTTGGTGTGGGTGGCAATCATTGGTCGCGTCGAAATACTTAGAGTGTCTTTGCAGGTGTAGTCAGAGCAGTGCGCTAGATCCACTAAAACACCTATCTCTTGACAAGCTTGAATGACTTCACGGCCAAAATCGTTCAATCCAGGCGGGTCATTCAGTTCAGCAGATGAGTCAGCCCAAGAGGTGGCACTAAGGTGGCTAGGACACATTACTCTGACGCCAAGTTCATGGAAGCGATGTAGTACGGCGATACTATCCGCGATAAATCCACTTACTAGCATTAGGACCATTGCTATTTTCCCACTGGCTACAATCCTTAGAATGTCGGCTCCATCGTTTGCTATCTCAATCGAGTCCTTATAAGCCTCGGCGAACGCCTGGTGTTCAGCAATAGCGATTTCTATCCGTTCCACTAGTTCAGCACCTTCAAAGTATGGTCGCCATGAACGTGAACCTCGAGGGGGCTCGACAGAAGGATCACTATCTGGTTCCGTGCGGACGTACTCCTCCTCAGGACCAAATGCCTGTACGACAACGTTAATGCCACCCCGCATTAGTTCCTCTATATCTACTGTGGCGGAGTATCCGTCAACTACGGTAAGTTGCCGGTGTAGTTTTGAAAACTTACCAATATCAAAGCGGCCATCTGTAACATAATTCGATGTAGCATCGATAAGCCCAATTTTTTGCCCGATCTGACTCCCAGGGTTAGAGATCGTGCCATCTCCAGGATAGGTTTTGGCTATATTAAAAGGATTGTTTTGCATTCCGCCAACTCACTTTTTTCGTGTGTTCAGTCACCTTGGCAGATTCAAATCGTCACAACTACGGTAACGTATCTCGGGACCGATGTTCGCTACTTTGACGCCTACCGCTAGTCCTATATTTACCAAAGAATTGAACAATTCTTTAGAGGCCGCTGTGGCATTGTAACTTAACCGTTATAGACAGGGTGCCGGTATTGTGTAATCGTGTGCTTCGGAGGCAATGATGAAGATTCTTGTGATCAATCCATTTGGCGATACTGAATTTTTCGGTCAAGAAAATTTAGCAAGAGTTGCTAGGCCTGATACCGAATTTGACGTCGTTAACATCGCAGATTCATACCCACTTCGAAATAACCAGTGGCTCTACTTCCGGTACCACTGTACGGATGGAACCCTAGAAAAAGTGGTATCTGCCGAACGTGATGGTTACGATGCTGTGTTTATTTCCTGTAACCTGGATATCGGGCTTTATGAGGCTCGTCAACTAGTCGACATACCTGTGACTGCAACATTGGAATCAGCTGCACTTACTGCCCATATGATGGGGTCAACCTACTCATTAGTTACTGTTGATTACCAGAACGGGAAGATACAAGAGCAACTACTTCAAACCTACGGCTTGCATGAACACTTCGTCTCTCAGCGACCATTCAATATCGACGCGAACGACCTGTATATCGACCAAACTCCTTCTGGTGAGGTGATCGAAGCAGTAGTCGCGGCAGCCAAAGCTTGTGTCTATGAAGATGGAGCCGAGGTAGTTATTCCCGGTTGTACCCTCGCAGGATCGATACTGACTCACAATCTGCCGAACATAGAGGACATTATCGGCGCACCAGTACTCGATGGTATGTTGTCTGGATTCAAAATGGCTGAAATGATGGCAGATTTGAAACAAGCAGGATTGCCGATTGTAAGTCGCCGAGGGTGGTTCGAAAAACCACCGGATGATGACATGCAGACCCTGCGTAAGTTTTTAGGGAGGGACTAATGCCATTAACTGCAGATGCAGTAATCATTGGTGGTGGAGCAGTAGGCACAAGCATTCTCTACCATCTTGCCCAATCTGGCATGCGGAATCTCATCTTACTCGAAAAGGATGGATTATCAGCAGGCTCAACAGGAGACTCCGCTGCAATCATTAGACAACACTATTCCAACCCAGTCAGCACACAATTGGCTATGCGCAGTATCGAAATTTTGAAGTCATTCCCTGAGAAACTGGGACAGGATGTGTTCGATCAGACTGGCTGGTTGTTCCTCGTACCCGAAGATGCTGGGGAATCATTCAAAATCAATCTTAAGCAACTACAGGAACTGGGTGTTAACACCAGAGAGATTTCTATTGATGAAGCACCCCAACATATCCCTGGTTTAAACCCAGATGGGATAGCACATGTAGCTTTTGAGCCAGATGGAGGGTTCTGTGATCCACAGCAACTGTGTCTCGGATTCGCAAATGGCGCACAATCTAAGGGTGCTCAAATTCTACTAAACACACCTGCAACCGGCATTTCCACCTCCAATAATCGCGTGACTGGGGTTACTACTTCCACCGGACATATAGATACACCAATAGTTGTAAATGCAGCAGGCCCGTGGGCTCACAAGGTGGGTAGATGGGCGGGGCTCGATTTACCGCTTGAAATCTCCCGTGAGCAGGAGATTATGGTTCGGGTGAAGCCAGGAATACCTCTACCAAAAACAGCCGTCTCAAACATGGTGGATCGTATATATTTGCGACCGACTCGAGAGCAGGACACACTGCTGGTAGGAGTAGGTCATCCGAAAGCCAACGAATCTGCTGATCCCGATAATTACAATCGGAAAACTGACGCGGAATTCGTTAAGGATACTGTAGAAAGGCTCACGAAGCGCTTACCTCATATGGTTGGAGCGGATCTGATAGCCAGTTGGGCCGGACTATACACGATCACACCAGACTGGAACATGATCGCTGACCAAGCAGCAGGGGTTGATGGATTGTTCCTCGCTGTTGGAGGTAGTGGTCATTCATTTAAACTGGCGCCCGCTCTTGGAGAGTGCATGGCTGAATTGATTGTAAGAGGGCAATCTGACACTGTGGATATAACCCCCTTGCGAGCATCACGATTCGCGGAAGGCAGCGGGATGCTATCGACCTATGGCGGCAATCGAGGTTAGTGCTGCCTACTACCAGAAGAACTCCGGAAATCAAGAACGCTTAACTCAACCAATCGGCGTCCGTTCCAAACTGATTCAGTGATGTTATACACGACGTCTATGGTGTCACCAATAGCAACCGGTTTGTGTCCCTGACGAAAGGCAAAGGCGTCCCAAATACGGCCACCGTGCTGGATAGCCATGCGCAGATGATCTTTCCGGCGCCCAAGTATTTTCAGACTGCGCACACCTGCACCGCGAGAGATAAAAACCGGAGCCGGGTTACCCACACCGAAAGGCGCAAGGGAGTTGATAAATTTGAAATTAGGACCGACAAGGTCAAATGGTGAGGTCTCACAATCAATATCAAGTGAGGGGAGAAGTGTTTTTCCGGCGAGTTCCAATTCTGCTAGTTCCATCATGGATGATTTCAAACTGCTCAACGCATTTGTTTGAATAGTAAATCCTGCTGCTTGGGAGTGGCCGCCATAACGAACAAACTCGCTTTTGGTGCGACGTAAAGCTTCAATCATATTGAATTCAGGGATACTACGAGCACTGGCCCGTGCAAGCCCATTTTCAATTTGTACGGCTATCACCGGACGGTGATATGTCTCGGCGATGCTACTGGCGATCAGACCAAGGATCCCGGGTATCCAATTACTATCTTGAACGAATATTACTGGCGGCAGGTGCCCATTGTACTCTGCTGCGATTTGGTCCTTCGCATTTTGGATCCCTTCACTGCTAATCTTGCGTCGAGTTTGGTTCTGTGCATCGATTATCTCTGCTATCGGTCCCGCCACTTCCTTGGTTTGGGCTGTAAGCAATTCTAAGCTCACCAGAGCATCATCCATGCGTCCCGCGGCGTTTATCCGTGGGATGATGCCAAACGACAAGTCTCGGGTATCAATAGAACCGAGAGTGATCTTGGCTTGATCCATAAGCGCTGAAAGCCCTGGATGATCGGTGGAGTTTAAGCGGCGTAAACCTTCAGTAACAAAGTACCGGTTCTCTCCCACCAGGGGCGCGACATCAGAAACTGTCCCGAGTGCGGCAAGTTCTAGTAGGTGTTCTGGACGTTCTCTTCCAAGAGTTTGCCACAGTGCTTCGATTAGCTTGTATGCTAGGCCTGCTCCAGTTAGGTGAGTGAACGGGTAGCGAGAATCATCACTCTGTGGATTGACCATAGCTACTGCTTTCGGTGGATTTGCAGGTAACGTGTGGTGGTCGGTAACGATAGTGTCAATCCCTAATGAAGCGGCCAAATTGACTTCAGGTTCCGAAGATGTGCCACAATCAACCGTGATCATCACGCTAGCGCCAGCATTAGCAAATTCGTGTACAGCTGTTTCGTTGACGCCATGACCTTCATTAACCCGATGAGGTATGTAGGGCACAACATTAAGCCCCAAACTTTGCAAGGCAGTCATCACAACCGCGGTACCACTCAGACCATCTGTATCGAAGTCACCTAAAACTCCAATGGTCTCATTGGTATCTAGAGCAACTTGAAGTCGATTGATAGCTTTACCCATATCCGGTAACAGGAAAGGGTCATGCCCTAACTCAATACCAGCGTTCAAAAAAGGTTCAATCTCGTCTGCGGAACGTAGTCCTCGGTTATACAGTAGTTGAGCTTGAACGGGATGGACACCTAACGCTTCAACAATATCGTCGGGAGCTTCAGGATGGATTCTCCAGATTTTATCGGGCATCCATTCCCCGATGCCCTGTTCCTACGCTGAAGAGTCTACCCGTCAATCTGTATATTCCTGGAAAATCAAGCTTGCATTATGACCACCAAATCCGAAGGAATTACTCATTGCGGACCGAATCCTGCCCCGACGAGCAACATGTGGAATATAGTCAAGGTCGCAATCTATATCAGGTTCTTCTAGGTTGATGGTAGGAGGAGCTACGCCTTTCGATATGGCCATAACAGAGATTGCTGCCTCAAGAGCACCGCTAGCTCCTAGCAGATGCCCAACCATCGATTTAGTTGAGCTTACCGGGATCTTGTACGCCTCATCGCCGAAAACTCTCTTCATAGCGAGCGTTTCTGCTTTGTCATTCAAGGGGGTTGAAGTGCCATGAGCATTCACGTAATCGATATCAGCTGGGCTGAGATGCGCGGTCTCCAAAGCTGTCGCCATTGCTCTGGCACCACCTTCACCCTCCGGATGTGGTTGCGTAATGTGGTAGGCATCCGATGAGGAGCCATATCCAACCATTTCCACTATCGGATTGGCGCCTCTATCCATCGCATGTTCTCTTTCCTCCAGTATTAATACACCCGCCCCTTCTCCAAGTATAAATCCATCTCGATTAGCATCAAATGGCCTAGATGCTTTCGTTGGTTCGTGGTTATGTCGAGACAAGGCTTTTACTGAATTGAATCCCGCAACCCCAATTGGCGAAATTGCTGCTTCACTGCCACCAGCGACCACAACGTCAGCTCCTCCTGATTGAAGAAGCTCAAACGCTTGGCCAATCGAATCGCCGCCGCTCGCACATGCGGATACCGTTGCGAAGTTGGGGCCCTTGGCGCCTAAAGCCATAGATACTTGGCCGGACGCCATATCCGGTAGCATCATGGGGACTAGAAAAGGGGATACCCTGCGTGGGCCTCGTTCATTTAAAATTCCAATCTGATTTTCGAGTGTGATTATCCCACCGATACCACTCGCTATCATGACAGAAACTCTTTCGCCCTTACCGTTATTGATGTCTAAACCTGCATGGTTCACTGCTTCCCATGAGGCAGCAACTGCGAATTGAGCGAAGCGGTCCATTCGCTTCGATTCTTTCAACGTCATGTGTTCAGTCGGGTCAAAGCCATCTACTTCGCCAGCGATAGTGGTCTCAAGATCCTCGGGGTTGAAAGCGGATATATGGTCAATACCGGACACACCGGATACCAGATTCTTCCAACTGGAATCCCGCGTAAGTCCTACAGGACTAACCATACCTATTCCAGTTACAACAACTCGGGGCTTCATACGAAGGCCTCCTCTGATCTCGGTACTATAACAGAGGCTTGTATTTGTTCAAAACGGTGCCTAAATCATTAGCCTTGGGACGAGATTCCCAGCTTCAGGGCCAGTTCAGAGGCTAATGGCTCAACAAGAATCGCCCCATCGTCAAAGACAATCGTAGGGACACTACGATAACCATTATTCATCTCAGTGATTAGGTCGCTAGCTTCACGATCCTCATCAACATTCACCCAGTTATAAGGAATCCGATGTTCCGAAAAAAACAGTTTGGCCCGTCGACAGTCACCACACCAATTGGTGCCGTACATTGTTATTTTCGTTGTCTTATTTCGCATTACAAGCAGTGCTCTTAAGCAACTGGGACATTTGTATCTGTCAGGATCACCCGTGCAGGGGCACCTTCTAAGCCTTTTAATTTTAATGGAAGGCAGAACAGATTGTACAAGCCAGGATCGATATTGGTTAAATCAAGCCCTTCAACTACGATTATACCGTTGCCTAGCAGAATTTGATGTGCTTTAAGGGGATATTCGCTTGGCGGATCAACTGATTGCGTATCAATCCCTAGCAATTTGACCCCGTGTGCATGAATCCATTCGGCACCGTCAACTGTCAAATGACCGTTAGATCCTCCGGTCTTGAGCAGGACTCTGGAAACGTTAGAGTTACTAAGGGGTTTCAGCGATTGTACGCCGACTGTATTTGGGACCTTTAGAACCTGGACTGTTCCAATCAGAGTATCTAAAGGTATCTCGTCGACGTTAACCCCGTCTCTAACGAAATGACTGGGAGCATCAATATGTGTCCCCGCATGGGCACCCATTGAGAGGGACGTGAATGTAAATGGGTCGTCCGAGTCGATATCGAAAATGCGATCGAAGACTGTCGGCGGATCCCCAGGATAAACCGTGCTTGATTCACTCAAATATTTGGTCACATCGTAAATTCGCATGGGTAACGTTTCTTAGGTGGTAGAATTCTACGGTAATGTTCACTACCGTATCCACTGCGCCGACCGTCGCTATTGAAACACACGGGTGCAAACTGAATCAGGCTGACTCTCTCCAACTGGCCACCCAATTTGAGTCTGCCGGATGTACGGTTGTCGATGACGAATCCAAACCGGATGTTTATATTGTTAACACTTGCACCGTAACCCATGTTGCGGACCGAAAAGCTCGTCAAGCGCTTCGTTCAGCTCGTCGCCGCAATCCTACAGCGACGATCGTCGCTACAGGTTGTTGTCCTGAAAGAGCAATCGAAGATCTGAACGCTATGGGAGAAGTGGATCTGGTCCTAGGGAATGTGGATAAACAAAGGCTTGTTCAAGACGTTTTAAGTTTAGGTGCAGCGAATTGGACGCAAACTAGTAATCCTGAACCCTTAGCAGCCGTTGGTCGGACCCGATCGATGGTGAAGATTCAGGAAGGGTGTGATCAGGTGTGTGCCTACTGTATCGTCCCCAAAGTCAGAGGTCGTGAAGTAAGCATCCCTCCAGATGAAATCATTTCGTTAATAAACCGTCATGTCGCTAAAGGTGCAAAGGAAGTTGTATTAACCGGTACTCAACTAGGTACTTACGGGTTTGAGTATGATCAAAAAACAAATTTGAGTGCACTGATAAGGCACATCTTAAGAGATGGGGAAATGTCACGGCTAAGAGTCTCATCACTGCAACCTCAAGAGATCGATTGTGAGCTATTACAACTTTGGGAAGATAGTCGCTTAGCACCACACTTTCATATACCTTTGCAAAGCGGAAGCGACCCAATTCTTCACAGTATGCGACGTCGATACACCAGTAAACTTTATTCAAAAGTCTTACGACAGATACGAGAAGCCGTGCCCGATGCATCAATAACGACAGATGTAATCGTTGGATTCCCTGGCGAGACGGAGGAGCGATTTCAAGAGACACATTCTCTTTGCGAGGCTTCTGAATTTGCCTCGATACATGTTTTCCCTTACTCAACTCGACCGGGAACCAGTGCAGCGCACTTGCCATTGCAGGTAGATTCAGTGGCAAAAGCGAGGCGAGTCCAAGAACTTCTAAAGCTTGCAGAAGACCATTCGCGCAAGTTCCGGACCAAGATGTTAGACAGCGTCAAACAGGTACTCTGGGAGAGAAAACGTTCTGATGGAACCTGGGTAGGCTTGACCGACAACTATGTGAAGGTTGGCGTGTCAGCGGACAAAGATCTTCAGAACCAGTTCCAATATGCTCACCTCACCAAAATTGAAAATGATTTGGTGATCGGTGAAATCAAGAACTAAGGTTTCCGAAAGAGAGCCACGTTTTTCGCCGGCATTTCAACCGTACACCCAAGCCACTCGGATACCCATCTCATTGTGGTGGTGCTATAAAACACTATGTGGGTTGGGTCAAGATGGTAATACCAACCATGGAAGCCATCTCTATTATCCAACATGCCGGTCATTATTCCGAGCCATCCGCCCGGCCGCAAGAGGCTGATAAGAAGGTTAAACTCGTCACGGGGTCGCTTGAAATGTTCTACAGTCTCAGTACAGGTAATAAAATCGTACTTTCGCTGCAACGCTTCAGCGTCCGGCTGGAAGAATGGGTCATAAATGGCTACATCAAAACCGTCCTCACTCATCATCGCTGCTAGCGCTGGCCCCGGGCCCGCTCCAAAATCCAGACCAGACATGCCGACTGCTAGTTTTGGATACAACTCCCGCCATAACTTCCCCAAGAACTGTCGATAGGATCTATCCCAAATTTGGTTATTATGACTGAGGTACCGCTCACGTTCAGAGTCTGTGTCCACGTGAAACGGTGGTGGTACAAAAACGAGATCACACTCGGCACACAGCAAATAATCACGTTCCAGGTTTTTACGCTCAGTAGTATGAAGCAGATTTACCGATACCGAACAGCAAAGAGGACAAACGTTAGAAGTTATTAGGTTATCCCACTATCTCTCGGAAGACCCGGAGGTAGTTCAGTCCAAGTAATTTCCGGATCTCTTCTTCGTTGAAACCTCGTGCCGCCAACTTGACAGTGATATTAGGCCAATCTCGGACCGTTTCATAATCTTCCATACGGTACTCACCGTGGACTCGATGCTCCGGTCTGAAGCCACTCCAATCGAACGTACCAAAGCGGTCCTCTAGCATTCCTTCAGGAAACTCAATTAGAGTACCTGTCTGTGGACCAGTTCCACATTTATCATTGCCCACGCCTACGTGATCAATACCCATAACATTTACGAGATGAACTACGTGATCAACAAACTGCTCTAATGTTGCCACAAATGACTCATCAGTCAAAAATCCAGGTACGACCGCTACCCCAAAAAACCCTCCTTGGTTCGCTATAGCCGCAGCCAATTCATCGGTTTTGGCACGATCGTGGTAGGTTAGGGCTTTCGCATTAGAGTGACTAACGATAACTGGTGCTTCTGAATACGTCATCGCGTCCCATCCCACAGGTTCACTACAGTGACTCACATCCACGATCATCTTGAGTGTATTAAGTCGTTCTATAACCGTACGTCCAACCTAGCTTACCCCACTAGGGTTGGACTCGGTACAACCATCCCCTACGAGATTACGAAGGTTGTAGGTTAACTGTACTTGTCGAAGTCCTAGGCTATGGAACATATCAATTCTGTCCAGGTCCGTACCGAATGGCAGCGTATCTTGCAAATCCATTATCAATCCGTGCGTACCGTCCTGGTAGACCTTTTCGATATCACTCGCGTTACGAATTAATGATAATCTCCCATCTGAGGCATCGATAATAGACCGGGCTTGGGCCATCTGAGTGACCGTCTCTTCAAACGCTATTTCAGCTCGGTTTCCTGCGGCGTAGGTACCTGCTCCGATAGTTATACCGGATTCATCCCACGTACTCATGTATTCGTCAGCTGCCGCTGAACTAGTTTGTATTTCGTTAGCTGCGATACGTAATAGTTGTTGATGAGCTTCTGGCGACGTATACCCTGCGGCATACATATCGGCCAGAGCCAAGCGCATAGTATCGTTGAACAGAAACCCACTTGTTGCAGGAGGTTGTTGCGCGTCAATTACAAGCGCTTCATGGTGTAATTTAAGCGCGTCGTCAGCTGTAAGTGATGGGACTCGTATCGGTTCACGAACCATTGTCTAATACCTCATATAAAGGGTACTGACAGTATACAGATACCCAAATTGACCCACCAACCAATAGGCAAGTAAACTCCTTAAATTCTCGCAAGGACATTATGGACCAACGTTTCAAAGACCAAGTCGCGATAGTCACCGGTGCCGGTGGCGAATTTGGATTCGCAACCGCGATGAGGTTGGGCCTTGAAGGCGCCAAAGTGATCCTACTCGATTCTGACCGAGAAACCGGTGAACGCTCTGCTGATGCATTAGACCAAGTGGGCATTGAGGGCCGACTACTCATTGGTGATGCTGCTGAACCACAGGCTGCGAAGTGGGCTGTAAATACCGCTATGATGGTTTGGAATCGAATCGATATCGTAATAAACAATGCAGGTGTTGCTGGGGAGTTCGGCACTGTGTGGGATGTCGGCTTAGATACAATCGACATTTGCTACCGGGTTAATATGAGAGCTCCTATGCTCTTTTGTAAAGAAGTAATTCCTAAGATGAAGGAAGCCAACTACGGACGGATAGTCAATGTTGCCTCAGTTGCAGGAAAAGAAGGAAACCCCAAGCGCGGAGCATACTCTAGTACTAAGGCTGCTAATATGGCGATCACCAAATCCGTAGGTTTGTCGGTTGCTAGCACGGGGATACGGGTAAATGGGATCGCTCCATCTGTTGTACTCACTAAACCAGTTCGTGAAGCTACTCCGGAGGAGCGTGATTACATGGTTGAAAAAATACCCACGGGTCGCCCCGGGGACGTAGCAGAAGTAGTCTCCACTATCTGCTGGCTCGCCTCGGCAGAGTGCTCGTTCACAAATGGAGTTATTTTCGATGTGACTGGAGGGCGTGCAACGTACTAGATATGACCCAATTAATGCCAAAAGACCTACGTGAAATGTACCGCCTTATGTTGATGAGCCGTATATATACAGACCGGGCCCTCCAATTATTTGATGAAGGTAGACTGCCTACGGGTTTACACCCTAGCGCCGGGCAGGAGGCGATTGGAGTTGGGGCATGTTACGGGCTGCGTCGAGAAGACTGGGTGATTCCTTCCCTGCGTACCACTGAGTGCTTCTGGACACGGGGTGTGACTATGCAGCAGATGATGGATGCCATGTACGGCAACAAAGATAGCGTCAACAGGGGTAAAGAATCATTTCACCATAGCGGGTACCCGTCATTAGGCATCCTCGCTGGGACGGCGATAGTCGCAGCACATATCCCTGTAGCCGTAGGAGCTGCGAAAGCTATGCAATTGAAGGGAACTGATAACGTAATGCTATGTTTTTTTGGTGATGGAGCAGCAGCGCGTGGTGACTTCCACGAAGGACTGAACCTTGCAGCGGTGCACAAGGCTCCTGTCGTGTTTATATGTGAAAACAACCTCCATTTTCAGACAGCGCCGGCTTCAGTCGAGATGGCCATCACTGACATAGCAGATAGAGCGGCAGGGTACGGTTTCCCAGGCGTCATTGTGGACGGGCAGGATGTACTTGCTGTTCATGAGACAACGCAGGAAGCGATCAAACGGGCGCGCCAAGGTAAGGGGCCAACCTTGATTGAGGCAAAAACTTATCGGTTCCGACGCCACTATCCCATCCTTGCCGAGACTCGGCCAGTAGAAGAAATTGCGGAGTGGTCTAAGCGCGATCCAGTGACAATCCTCGGTGATTACCTGCTCGCGAATGGCCATATGAATGTATCGGAAAAACAAGAGCTTGAGACCTCAATCATTATCGAATTAGATTCAGTGGTTGCGCGTGCGGAAGCGAAACAAGCTGCAGACAAATCCGCCGCTAATTCAACCGTTTATGCTGAGGGAGCATCTTGAAAACGCTAACCTATGGTGAAGCTATCCGTGAGGCCCTCTTCGAAGAGATGGCATCTGACGATCGAGTGTTGGTATTCGGCGAGGATGTAGCCGGTTACGGGGGATTGGATGGAGTAACACAAGGATTGCAGAAAAAGTTTGGGACCGAGCGAGTCTTCGATACCCCGATTTCGGAATCTGGTTTCGCAGGGATGGCAGTTGGAGCGGCTTTGATGGGCATGCGGCCGGTAGCAGAAATGCAATTCTCTGGCCTCTTGACTGTACCCCTTGACCAGATTGTTAACAGTGCGGCGAAAGCACGCTACGTACATGACGGAGCTATGTCGTGTCCACTGGTAATCCGTTCAGTAACCTACCCTGCAGGGAATGCCTATATGGGGCAGTCCCTCGAGGCCTGGGTTGCACATGTGCCGGGGCTCAAAGTGGTTACACCTTCAACACCGATCGATGCCAAAGGCCTCTTACTCACGAGTATTCGTGATCCAGACCCAGTGGTGTTCTTTGAACATAAAAGCTTGTACTCGAATGAAGGCCTGGTTCCTGAGGAAACGTACTCTATCCCCATTGGGGAAGCATCCCTAGCAAGGACTGGTTCGGACGTAACCATAGTAGCTTGGCTCAATATGGTCCCCGCCGCGTTGGACGCCGCTAAAGAACTTGCACTTGAAGGTATTGACTTAGAAGTTATTGATCTCCGAACTTTAATTCCACTTGACGAAGAGGCTATCACCCGTTCCGTTTCCAAAACAGGCAGACTCGTTATTGCCCAGGAAGCTGTAACCCGTGCCGGCTTTGGCGCTGAGGTCATTGCAGTGGTAGCCAATAGTGATGTTGTTCATCACCTCAAAGCCCCTGTAGAAAGAGTTGGTAATCCTGGAGTGCCAATTCCTCATAGTGATCGCCTAAACAACCACATAATTCCCTCTAAAGATGATCTGATAGCCGGTGTTCGGGCTGTACTATCAAGCTAGGAGGACCGTGTGAATTTCAAAGGTAAAATAGCGCTTGTTACAGGCGGTGGTCGTGGTATAGGTCGTGCTATTGCTCATTCACTGGCATTGTACGGAGCGGATGTGATCGTTGCCGATATTAATGAACAGGATATCGGTATAGTAAAACAAGAGTTGGATAAATCGGAGCAAACAGTCAAGGCTCTTCACTTAGACGTGAGCGACCAAAATTCAGTGGACAAAGCTGTGGCCCAGTCGATTGAGCAGTTCGGTCGAATTGACGTCCTCATTAATAACGCTGGAGTAATAGGTGGACCGAACTGGGAAAAAAGATCCAAAGCTGATGATTCCGACTGGAACTCGACCTATGATGTGAATACCCACGGTATCGGACGAATGATTGAGTCAGTGGGACCACACATGAAATCGAACGACTATGGCCGTATAGTGAACATCGCATCTGTTGCAGGTCGGATTGGCAGCGTTAACAGTGTCCCATACGCTGCATCAAAGGCAGCGGCGATTAGCCTTACTCGATCCTATGCCCAACTTTATGCACCAGATGGAATAACTGTCAATTGTATCGCTCCAGGTCTAGTGTGGACGAAGATGTGGGAACGTATCGCTGTCCGTCGTACGACAGCCCTGACTGATGACAGAGGGATGTCCACCAGAGAGTCTTTTGATGCTTATGTCGCGCAGACTACTCCATTAGGACGTCCCCAACGACCGACCGATATCGCTAATGCAGTCGCGTTCCTTGCATCAGATCTAGCATCCGGTATAACTGGACAAACCTTAAACGTTGACGGCGGTCTGACAATGGATTAAACGTGTAGCGATTCAGGCAAATGCCCTGATATAATTCTTGGAAGGGCCGAGGTGGCGGAACTGGTAGACGCGCAGCGTTGAGGGCGCTGTGGCCGCAAGGCTGTGAGAGTTCGAGTCTCTCCCTCGGCACCAATTATGTAAAGGCGACGTAGCCAAGCGGTCTAAGGCGGGGGTCTGCAAAACCTCTATTCGGCGGTTCGAATCCGCCCGTCGCCTCCATTACTTAGGGTGTCAGTATTAATTTCCCTGTTGATCGGCGGTTTTCCAAATCTTCGTGTGCTTGGTACGCGTCCCCAAGTTTATAGCGCTTGCCAATACGGACTTTTAATTCACCGGAGGCAACCCAATTCAGCAGTTCACCGGCACGTTGGTTTAACTCCGCTTCAGTTGGTATGTAGTGATTCAAACCAGGTCGGGTAACAAAAATTGATTTCGCTTGGATTACTGATGTCGGTATAGGTGGAACTGGGCCCGAAGCTTGGCCAAATAGGACCATATAGCCCCTTGGACGAAGACAGTTGACGCTTTTATCAAAAGTCGTAGCTCCGACTGAGTCATACACAACATCGATGCCATCGCCACCAGTAATCTTACTTACCTCTTTTTGAAAATCTTGCTCGGTGTAGAGCACGACATGGTCAGCGCCAGCTTCTCTCGCAATCTCAGACTTCGATTCGGTTGACACCGTGGTGATTACTGTAGCGCCAAATTTCTTAGCCATTTGAATTAGAAGTAGCCCGACACCACCAGCGCCTGCATGGATTAGACAGGTGTCGTTGGGACCCAATGGGTAGGTGGTTCGGCAAAGGTAATGGGCCGTAAGACCCTGCTCTAACAAAGCAGCAGCTGTATCAAAGCTAATCGAATCCGGGATCCTGACAAGTTGCCAGCCAGGCACTGCCATCTTGTCAGCGTATGACCCCATTGAGAGTCCCGCCATGGCAACTCTATCACCAAGTTTGTACCCCGATATTTGGTTACCAACCTTAGCGACCTTACCTGCTGCCTCAAACCCAGGGATTAGAGGTAGTTCTCGTGGGTATTGACCTCGTCTGATTTGAATGTCTATGAAATTAACTCCAATAGATTCAATCTCAAACAGTACTTCATTGGGCATTGGGGTTGGATCTGGAAGATCAACGTATTCCATCACTGCCGGACCACCAGTTTCTGTGATTTGTATCGCCTTCATCAATCGGCTCCTTGGTATTAATGATCTTTAGATTACCGACAAGAGAGTCTAGGTTCAATTCCCGTTGTGGGGGCTAATGAGCCCTGATAGTATGTGAAATACGAATGACACATACATGGAGGAAACGTTGACCGAAACGTACGAACCCAACATTGTTCTAGAGAATGGAAAATATAATGTAATCGGCACGCGGCCTGTGCGACACGATGGAGCCGATAAGGTCACCGGTAGGGCTAAATACGGAGTTGACTACCAGTCTTCAGATCTCCTACATGCCAAATTCGTCAGAAGTCCGCACGCCCACGCTAGGATTCTATCGATTGAAACAGAAGAAGCTGAAGCTATCGACGGGGTGCTGGCAGTAGTAACGTCCGCGGATCTCCCGGAAGCAGCTGATAAAGTGATCTCTCTTGGCGAGGGATCAGCGAACGTCAAATACCTACGGAATAACGTGCTCGCAACAGAGAAAGCTCTCTACAAGGGCCACGCTGTCGCGGCTGTAGCAGCCACAAGTCCACATATCGCTGAAGAGGCTGCTAACAAGATTAAAGTTGAGTACGAAATACTAGAGAAGGTAGTCACGGCGCCAGAGGGTATGGCGGACGGGGCCCCCTTACTGCATGAAACCCTTCGCACTGATGAGATGGGCGAAACCGCTGACACCCCCAGCAATATCGCAGAACATTTCAGGGAGCTAAAAGGCGACGTTGTAACTGGCTTTGCTGCTTCACACTTAGTGGTGGAAAGAGAATTTGATACCCAGACCGTGCACCAAGGTTACATCGAACCTCAAGTGGCTACCGCTCTTTGGAATAATGATAACCGAATAACTGTTTGGACGAGTACTCAAGGGTCATTCTCAGTCCGCGACGAAATGGCCCAGGTATTAGGAGTACCCGACTCCCAGATTAAAGTTGTCCCGATGGAAATAGGAGGTGGCTTTGGAGGGAAGATCCCTGCCTACTTGCCGCCTGTGGTTGCCGTACTTTCCAAAAAGTCAGGCAGGCCCGTCAAAGCGATGATGACTCGCCAAGAAGTATTTGAAGCCACTGGGCCGACTCCTGGCTCATATATGAAGGTCAAAATCGGAGCGGACGACCAAGGGAATTTACAGGCTGCGCAGGCATATCTTGCCTTTGAAGCAGGAGGTTTCCCTGGATCTCCAGTTGGAGCTGCCGCTAAATGCGTTTTCACCAGCTACGATATTCCAAATCAGCTAATAGATGGCTACGATGTAGTTGTCAATAAACCCAAGACGCAAGCATACCGAGCACCTGGCTCCACAAACGTTGCATTTGCAACAGAGACGGTGCTTGATGAACTAGCACAAGAATTGGGGATTGACCCAATCGAACTACGACTGCGCAACGTTGCTAAGAAAGGTACAAGGCTGGCACACGGCGTCGTCCTACCAACTGTAGGGGCGAAAGAGGTCCTGGAAGCTATGCAAAGCCACCCTCACTACAAATCTCCCCTAGAGGAGAACCAAGGTAGGGGAATCGCGATAGGTTACTGGTTTAATGTTGGCTTCAAATCGTCTGTCAGTATAGCCGTCAATAATGATGGCACCTTGAATTTGGTCGAAGGATCCACGGACATCGGAGGTAGTCGTACTGCCGTCTCGATGCAGGCAGCTGAAGTTCTAGGTATAGGTGCGCATGATGTCCATCCAACGGTGGTCGACACCGATTCAATTGGAAACACCGATGTCACTGGTGGGAGCCGAGTGACGTACGCAACCGGTTGGGCGGCACACGATGCTGCAGTCGACGTAAAAAACCAAATGCTTGAACGAGCCGCCGCCATTTGGGACACGGAAGCGAGTGATGTCGAACTTGTGGAAGGTGTTTTCAAGTCAAAATCTGATGGAAAACTAACCTTAACATTCAAGGAATTGGCTGCAGAGTTAGACGACACAGGTGGCCCTGTGATGGGCCGTGGCACTGTGGATGCAGGCGGCCTTGGTGCTGGCGGGGGCTCGTTTGCGGGCAACATCGTCGATGTCGAGGTTGACCCGGAAACAGGGAAAGTAGCAATCAAGAGGTTTACAGTAGTGCAGGATGTAGGTAAGGCAATTCACCCCTCGTACGTTGAAGGACAAATGCAGGGAGGCAGTGTACAGGGTATCGGGTGGGGACTTAATGAAGAGTACTTTATGGGTGAAAATGGGGATATGCGTAATGCGACGCTGCTTGACTACCGGATGCCAGTTGCCAATGACCTCCCAATGATAGACACCGTAATCGTCGAGGTGCCGAGTGAACAGCAACCATATGGTGTGCGCGGAGTTGGGGAAGCAAATATTGTCCCACCACCAGCCGCGATTGCTAATGCCATTCACGGAGCCGTTGGTGTGAGACTTCGCCAGCTTCCGATGAATCCTGGTGTAGTAACCAAAGAGTTACAGAATGGATCAAACTCAAAATAATTATTCATTCGCAAAGTTTAGAGTGCTGGCAATCTCCGCAAAGCTTTATTGACAGGTAAACATATCGAATCTAAACTTTGATTAAGGTGAAGGGCCATCCCAAAAACAAAAACGTATTCTTGGAGACACACTGAATGAGCACGGACGCATCATCATCAAATAAAGAACTAGCCGTAGGTAAGAATAACGATGGCGTCGCCCGATTTAAATTAGAGGATCTTGAGGGCGCCTACAGAGCTTTCCAACAAGCGGTCGAACTAGACCCAACCCTCGAGGAAGCTCGCGAGAATCGCGACATGGTGCTTGAGCGTCTTGGGCGTGATCCTCTCACGAAAAGTCGAGCAGATGCTCTGGCCCGTGAGCCCATCGATTTAGATGAGATACCTGACTCACCGGTAAAAGATGCGATCGGTTGGGTGATTGAACGTGGAATGTATGTTTTGGCTGCGATTATCGGTGTTCTCATCTTGATCTTCCTCTGGGGGATCCTCGGGTGGCTCGGGATAACCGTTCTTATCGTTGGGGCTCTCATTGTGTGGCTGCTGAAATGGAGTTTTTTGATTCTATTGAAGTAACTTAGAAATTTTTCCCACGCCTGAACAGACCCCGCAAGTGGTCAACATAGTGGCACACAGAGGATTTTCCGGGGAATACCCCGAAAATACCGCTCTCTCGTTCCTGAAAGCTATAGAGCTCGGAGTCGAGATTATCGAGTTTGATGTTCGAATGACACAGGACGGTCAGTTGGTGGTTATCCACGATGAAACACTGGACCGAACCACGAATGGGACAGGACCGGTTAGTGATGTGGTACTCGATGAGATTGTGAGACTCGATGCTGGTAGTTGGTTTTCTCCTAAATTCTCGGAACAAAGGGTGCCAGCTCTCAGCGAGACACTGAACCTTATACAGGGACGAGCCCGATTAAACGTGCAACTCAAATGTGATGAATCTGACCGCGCCCCTCTTACTCGAAAGGTCATTCGTCAATTGGTTGACCACGGAGCATTAGAATACGCATATATCTCCTCCGAGCAGGAGACCATAGAGTTTGCGCTAACGCTGGGAACTACTGTGCAAACCTGTAATCTCTCTCCTTATCCAACAGATACATACATTTCTCGATCAGCCTCTATAGGATGCCGTATACTTCAACCACGTAACGCCCAAGTTACGCCGGAATTTGTAAAAGAAGCACGCCTACAGCAAATGGAAGTTAACCCATTTTACGCCAACGATACTAATGAAATGCGTAGGTTAATCGCCTGTGGCGTTGACGGAATCTTGACTGACTACCCGAATCGGCTTTTTCGTGTCAGGGCCAACGCTCACGAAGATTTGTAGCGGGAATCTCAAGATCATACAAAGGTACTGTTGAGACTACTTCCCTACGAAAACCAAAAATCCGAAACTATGCACGATTCGTCGGACTCACCGCCGAACGTCTTCTAGAACCAGACTATTGGCGACAGATAGGGTACGTAATATGCAACCGAGACCTCTGACTGGGAAAGTAGCAATCGTAACGGGCGCAGGAAGCCCTATAGGTTTGGGGCGTGCAATGACGTTGGCGTTGGTACAAGCTGGAGCACGTGTCGCAATGCTGGATGTCAACAAAGAATGGTTAGAGGAGACTGCTAGTGATGTTCGCGAGGTCGGAGGAGATAACAGCGTACTGACGCTAGTATGCGACGTTGCGGATCACGGTAGTGCGGAGAGAGCCGTCCGCGACACGATAGCCGGTTTGGGAGGACTACACATCCTCATCAACAACGCAGGGATAGTCAACCCTTCCGGGTACGGTGGGGATAACAAACCCAACTTTTGGGATGTCACACCGAGAACATGGAGCGAGATAATGGCTGTCAACAGCAGTGGTCCATTCTATATGGCCAAAGCCAGTGTAGGGCACATGATCGACCAAAAGTGGGGCAGGATTATAGGAGTCACAACCAGCGTCGATTCAATGTATCACGAGGGAATGTGTCCATACGGCCCTTCGAAGGCTTGTCATGAGGCACTAGTCGCCCTTATGGCAAGAGAATTGAAAGACACGGGCGTTACAGCAAATGTATTGATTCCAGGCGGTGCAACTGACACCAACATGCTTCCACCGGAGCTAGGATATTCAAAGGCGACTCTTATACGACCTGAAGTGATGCAAGGACCAGTGGTATGGCTTGCATCTGATGACTCCCATTCAACAAACGGCCTACGATTCATTGCTCATCACTGGGACGAAAGCTTACCAATCAAACAGCGGATAGAAAAAGCTGGTGCCCCAGCCGCTTGGCCTCAATTGGGTAATCAATCAATCAACCCATGGCCCTGATAAGAGAGTGTTCAAATTACAAACCCATGACTCACACTAGGAAGGTCAGCATATCAAGGAGGAGGTACTATGGCAGCAAAGCCGTCCGGAGATATTCCGAAAGTAATTCATGGAACGCAACCAGCAAGCGAAACAGCTCAAACCCCAGGGATGGAACGTCGACCCGCTATCCATAAAGCGTCAGTTGGTGCTAGCAAAATATGGTTTGGCACTGTTACATCGTCTCCAAACCATATAGGACCACCACATCAACACGGAGAGGCAGAAACCGCCGCATATATCATAAGTGGACACGTGCGAGTCCACTACGGTGAAAATTACGAAAACTGCGTAGAGGCAGGTCCGGGTGATTATCTTTTTGTCCCAGCGAACACATGGCACATCGAGGAGAACCCGTATGATGAACCATCTGAACAGTTTATTGCTCGCGGCCCAGACAATATTGTTATTAACTGGGAAGAGGGACTACAGTGACCTGTCCACTGCGTTTACGGGCCTTCGTCTTGGTATTGCCTGATATATTTTGTCGTTGATTTTGTTTGCTGGTTCGAAACTAATTGATCTTCATCTAACGACATACCTAGACCCGGGTTATCGGGCACAGTGATGTAGCCATCAACCACCTGAAAAGGATCCCGTGCTATCTCGTGGGAAACAGGTTCGATGTTGACCCAATACTCTGTTATCGGGAAGTTAGGAATACACGCCGAAACCTGTATTGTCGAGGACAACCCAATACTGACGCTGTTGTAGTTATGGGGGGAAACAGCGACGTAGGCAGGTTCAGCCATCGCAGCAATTTCCTTGGTCTCAAGAATACCACCAGTATTACAAACATCAGGGTTGATGATATCTACCGCCCGCTTTTCAAATAATTCACGAAATGCCGTCTTTGTGTAGAGTGTCTCCCCGGCTACAATTGGGATATTCACGGCGGCGCGTACTTCTGCAAGGGCATCCATATTTTCCACTGGGCAAGGTTCTTCGAACCAGTAAATATCGAATTCCTCAATAGCATGGGCAACTCTAATCGCATGCATCGGCGCTAACCTACGATGTACTTCCACCAAGAGGTCAATCTCAGGTCCAACTGCGTTTCTGACTTCCCTAACCGTTGCGATGGCTTGCCGTTCAACATCTTTTGACACGTAGAGTCTCCAGGGCCCCGGAAACGGGTCAAATTTAAGTGCAGTGAATCCGCGGTCCACCATAGCGCTTGCTGCATCAGCAAATTCTTGCGGCGTTTTTGTGTCGTCAGACCAACCGTTAGCGTAGACTCGGATACGCTCCCTACAGGGACCGCCTAGCAGATTGTAAACCGGCTGGTTCATTGTTTTACCGACAATGTCCCACAAAGCCTGTTCGATCCCACTAAAGGCACACCAGAAATCCATTCCCCCACGTTTAGCGGCGAAGTCGTCATAGGCCCATTGCATGAAATGCTTTATTGTGAAAGGACTGCGTCCTAGAAGATAATTCGCTAATTGCTCGACGTGAGCAGTGACGCTAGTATCTCTATTAGTCTGAGTATAGGCTTCACCCCAGCCAATGACACCGGAATCAGTTTCAACCTTCACGAAGACTAAGTTCTTCTTCATCCTCGCATCTATAATGTAGGTTTGGATCGACTGAATTTTCAACGGGTCTCACCTCGCGGTATAGTGACTCGCCACTTTACACCAAGTACTACAGACTTTTAATGGAGTCTCATGGTTAGAACCTATATTATCTCCCACCTCAAAATGGGGTAGGGGGCCCACCACATTCTCCCATCTTTACCCTCTTAGCGGCCTAATGCCTGTGATACAATGCGGCATCCCCTCTTGGGCCAGTAGCTCAGCCGGTTAGAGCGCAGTCCTGATAAGACTGAGGTCCGTGGTTCGAGTCCACGCTGGCCCACCATCCATTAATAAACACACGCTGCCTGCAGTTCAGGATCCACCAGCATTTTCTGTTGTGTGCTCTGCATCCTAAGATATCTTCGTTCGCCAAGTAATTACGGAGTGTTCTGTTAAATACAGCATGCAGGGGTAAAGTCCTTCGTGTCTAAAACCGCACAAGAGGTTCAGGCTAAACTTTTGTCGTTGTTTCGTAATTTCCTCAAACTAATTCGCGTAGCTGATAGCTCTTCTTACAATCCAGACAATGATAAATATTGATGTGGCGGTTAAAGCCATTGATGGGCCAGAAGGGAAATCCAAATAATAAGATAAATATAATCCGCCGATTGAAGCAACAACGCCAAAAACACTACCTACTATCATTGAACTAGGAAAAGTTTTCATGATTAATTTAGCTGCTGCTGCCGGCGTGATGAGCATGCTTAAAACCAAAATAATACCAACCGATTGTAACGATCCAACGATAGCCAACGCCAGAACTACCAAAAAAATATTGTCAAATAGTTTCACACTCAGGCCTGCAACTTTAGCCCCTATGGGATCAAACGAAACAAACAAAAATTGTTTGTAAAGTGTCACTGATGTGATTACAACCACGGCAGCCAAAATCAGGGTGGACAAAACATCAAATGTGGACACACCCAGTATTTGTCCCAATAACAAATCTTCCACGCTGAGTGAAATTTGCTTAAATATTGATAATAAAATAAACCCTAGAGCGAATAATGAAGAGAAAATGATTCCAACTGCAGTATCCTCGCCAATTTTTGATTTATTGATGATATATCCAATTAGTAGAGCAATAAGAATCGCAGCAGGAAAGGCCGCAATAACAACACTAGTACCTATTAATAAGCCCAAAACAAGTGCGGGTAAGCTGGCATGAGCGATAGCATCACCCATGAACCCCAGATTCCGATTGATAACATATGATCCCAAGATCGGGAGCATAACTCCAACTGAAACTGCAACAATTAAAGACCGGACCATAAACCCGTAAGAGAACGGTTCGTATATATACTCAATCCCCATAATTGTGTCTGTGTCGGCCTAAAGTATGGTCTTTGAACATTGAACTATGAGAACCATATAACTCGGTTAAAACATCTGGGGTCAAAACTTCCAATGGATCACCAAAAGCACAGCAATGTCTGTTTAAGCACAAAACTTCATCGAACCTCTCACCTATAGTGTTCAAATCATGGGTTGCCATTAAAATGGTTTTCCCATCATTTTTCAGGTTCCTCAAGACATCTAATAATTTTTCTTGAGAGCCAATATCTACTCCGCTGAACGACTCATCTAATAGTAAAATTTCTGCGCCCTGCGCCAAGGTCCTAGCTAGCAAGACCCTTTGTCTTTGCCCGCCGGACATTTCTTCTACGCGATCATTAATCCTGGGTAGCAAGGCTACTTTGGCTAACGAATCCTCGATTATTTCTTGATCCTTTTTGCTTGTAGTAGGAAGAAACGAGGAATTTTTGGTTATACCCATCTGAACAACTTGCTTGGCAGTTACCTGAAATTTCCAATTGAATTCTTCTTTTTGAGGGACGTACCCAACCATTCCAAGTGCTTCATTTGGGTTGAGTCCCTTAATTGTCATTGAGCCATGAGTAATTGGCACTAAACCCAGTATGGCATTAAATAACGTTGTCTTTCCGCCTCCATTAGGCCCCACAACACCAACTAAGGAACTGTCTTGAATGGCGAATGTAAGGTCGTCCAAAACAACCTCACTACCAAGTTCAACACAGCATCCTTCAGAAGCAATCTGGCAAACTGTATTAAGGGATTTATTTGACATAATTTGACGGTATCACGACCGTACTAAGTTGGTATTAAATATATATTCCGTTAGATTTCACGAATCTGCAACTATCATTTTTTTAAGTTTTCAACTATTAGATTTATGTTCGTTTTTAGGAACTCAACGTACGACTGATTCACCTGCAACGTTTCTACCCATAAGCCGGGAACCAACGAAGCTCCAGATTCTTGAGCAATAATCTCAGCTGCTTGAGTCGGGGTTTCGGACTCGATGAATATGGACTTTACGCCATGTTCGTTTATCTCTTCAATCACGTGGACCAGTTGTTTAGGTGTCACCCCATCTTCGGTGGTGATATTAGGAATGATAGTGACTAGAACTTCTAACCCATATCTATCTTGTAAATAGCCTAGAGATTCATGAGTTGTGACTATGTGCCTGTTATCTCGTGGGATCGCCTGAACCAGAATTTCAATTTCGTGATCTAAAGCATCCAATGTTTCCAGGTATTTGTTCGCTGACGACTCGTATTTATCAGCATGTTCTGGATCTAATTTCTTTAGTGAATGTTCTATCTCAGTTATTGCTAAAGCGACTCTGTTGGGGTCAAACCAGAAATGGGGGTCCCAGATCCCGTGATCATGATGTTCTGCTATTTCACCATTACTATTGTCATTGCCTTCTCCGTCATGTTCGTCATGCTCGTCTTTTTCGCCTTCTCCGTCATGCTCCTCATGCTCGTAATGCTCGACATGCTCGTCATCCTCGTCATGCTCGTCATGCTCGTCAAGCTCGTCATGCTCGTCGAGTCTCAACTCAATAGGGTCAATCTT
>JAKUTR010000024.1 GCA_022448725.1 SAR202 cluster bacterium
CATTGAAAAAAAGATTGTGATCAATGCTTTAAATGAGAACACACGGGCAGTTTACATTACTCATGTACACGGTGTCAACGCCTAGTGGAGGGCTGATCACTGAAGTTGATCCCACTGACCCAATCCGATACGTCTTGGTTAACGCTCCCACGGGTGACCAATATTTCTTTCACCCCGGGATCGCCGGGGGCTTTCTCGCACGGCTGTACCAAGCGACCGGGGATCCAACATGGCTTGAACTCGCTAGAAAGTACATGCGCTTTGCTGAGTCTGCTAATGAGAACCTCTATGGGCTACTACGAGCTGGCAAGGTAATGTGGGCAGCATCAGTGCTTTGGACCTTAACTCAAGACACCAAATACCGCGACATGGCTGCTAAGATTAGCCACAGAGTAGTAGCTCAGCAAACGGACCAAGGGTGGTGGTCCGCAGTTGGCTCAGAAGGTATCCCTAGTAACGACGCTACTGCCGAGATGGTCGTGTGGCTAGACGAAGCTTACCAAGCGCTCGGGCAGCACTCGTAAAGTCGCCATGGAAGCGAAATGCTGAGTCAAGAGAGCTAGGCAGGGGTACTCACTGCATCTAGAGCCTTCTGGGTTTCAGCAGCTATGTGCCTATATTCACTCAGAACATCCGGACTCGACAAAACAGTAGGTCTAGAAGTGTCTCTGTAATCAGGACGCAGTTCCACCCTGCCGAGGAAATTCAACTCCATTTGATTTGCGAGATCCTCTCCAGCCCCAGATCCAAAGATCGGTCCTGATAGATTTTCCACCACGCCGAGAACATCAACTTGAAGCTTCTTGATCATGTTTATTGACCGCATCGCGTCAATTTTTGCAAGCTCTTGAGGAGTCGTAACAACCACAAATCCATCTAGTGTGAGCGCCTGCATGATACTGAGCGGAGCATCGGAGGTGCCTGGAGGGAGATCAATAATCAGATAGTCTAAGGGACCCCACATCGTCGTCTGAAGCAGTTGATTAATGGCGTTATGGATCATCGGGCCGCGCCAAATGATCGCCTCCTCTTCATCCTGCTGAAAAAATCCCATCGACATTACACCAACACCAAACCTCTGCGGTGGGATAAGGCGCTTATCTTCCGTCATCGTTGGTGGGTCCACGATTTTCATTGCGCGAATGACGTTGGGACAATCAATATCTACGTCGAGTATGCCAACCCGAGCACCATCTTGTGCGAGGGCGGTAGCAAGGTTAACAGCAACAGTAGTTTTACCTACTCCGCCTTTACCACTGTAGACGCCGATCTTGTATTTGATCTCAGAAAGAGTATCTGCGATCGCCTTCTTTTGCTCAAACTGGCGCTTCATTTGTTCGATGCGGCCTCGAGCCTGAGCCTTCTGTTGATCAGGATCCTGCGGGCCATGTTCATGCCCATGATGCGATTGGGTCATAATTACTCCTGCCCGGCGTCTTCAACGACCGGAAATCGATCTTCGATATAGGGAAGGGAAACTACACGACGATCACTAAAACTAATCGAGTCCGAGTTGTAGCTTACCTTCTTCGGTAATCAAATCAGGGTTCCAGGGGGGATCAAACACCATTTCTACATTCACATCCTCAACAGCTTCAATTTCTGCAATCCTCCACTCGGCCTGCTGAGCAATATACGGCCCCATACCACAACCTGCGAACGTGAGGGTCATCTCAACAGTGACGTTGTTGTCTTCAACATCGCAACCATAGATTAGACCCAGGTCAACGACGTTAACCGGAATCTCCGGGTCAAAAACATCATGGAGGGCTTCCATAACCTCTTCTTTTGTAACGACTGTAGCAGTGTCTGACATAATAAATCCTCACTAAGGTTCTACTTAAGGTGTACGCGTATTCTAGCTGAAACTTGCGGTTTGTTGCTACGTTACATGCCTTCCAAAGCCAACCACTATGATCCTGCCTATAGTTATGTCTATGTACAAACCAGACCTCCTTTGTTGTTGACCCGATCATCGGCCGGAATGTAGCCTGCATTCATGAGCGAGATCCCAAGCACCACCAAAGTCAGGCGACTCATCGCCAACAGGTGACCTATACATTGATACATTCGCTCGCAGCTCGAATACGAACCTTTGATTCGTTTAGAGTCCACGACTTCCGCTGGCTATGGGCCAGTGCCCTGACATCCTTTATGGCCATGAACATGGAGTGGATCACGCGAGGTTGGCTAGTGCTACGTGTCGCCGATGATTCTCCGTTTGCACTTGCTTTGGTAATGGCCTCATTCGCTCTACCAATGACATTCGTATCTCTTATAGGTGGCGCACTCGCGGACCGGGTCCCACGAAAACGATTGATTGTATTTGCACAGGGGGGCAATGCCACGATAATTCTCGTTATTGGTATCCTCGATATGACAAACGCCATCACTTTCTGGCATATCTTGGTATCTGGCACCATCAACGGGTCAATGATGGCATTCAACATGCCTAGCAGACAGGCAATTGTCTCTGAGATCGTACCTGAAGCTAAGCTTATGAGTAGCATCGCTCTAGTCAATTCCGCGATGAATATGACCCGCATAATCGGCCCAGCCATAGCAGGTGTTCTCATCATCTTCATTGGCACACACGGAGTACTGTTCCTGATTGCTACGATTTATGCTCTGGCAGTGCTATGCACACTCCCAATCGATGCAGGCAGAAAACCCAGTTCCACCTCTAACAAGAGCTTGACTGGCGATATAGGTGCTGGACTCAAGTATGCAGCTCAAACACCTCCATTGTTGGGGTTAATCATTATGGCTTTTATCCCAGTCCTATTCGGGATGTCGTATTTCACCCTGATGCCAGCCTGGGCAAGAGAAACGCTTAACGTTCAGTCAAACAATCTTGGAATTCTATATATGGCAGGAGGTATAGGCGCACTGATCGGCAGTCTTGTAGTTGCCAGTCTGGGTGACTTCAAACGGCGTGGGATGGTGCAACTAGTGAGCTCAGTTGTTTGGGGGATTGGACTTGCCGCATTCTCGCACACGTCTAACTACATGATTCTATTACCACTGCTGGTCTTAGTCGGGTTAGTTGGCTCAATGTTTATGTCCCTCAACATGACACTGATGCAGTTATATTCGAGCAATGAGATGCGCGGCCGAGTAATGAGCATTGCGATGATGACGTTCGGCGCTATGCCGTTAAGTGCAATCCCTTTTGGAGCAATAGCCGATCTCTGGATCGGTACAGCAGACGCCCTACTACTAAGTGGGGGACTACTGGTCTTATTTACGATAGCCTTCGGGCTTCTGTACCCTAGTTTCAAGCGAATAGAGTGACTCGTCGGCAACCCTGTATCTCGTACTGACAACGGGTTAAAAACCAACAAAACCTTTAGGAGCACACATGAATCGCGAAGAAAACCGCAAATTGATCGTCGGGCCAATCGGCGCAATCCCCACCCCGTTCGACTCAAACTACAACCTAAATCTCGGTGCTATGCACGACATGGTTCAATACATGGTGGGAAATGGCGTATCCAATGGCAACGGTGTCATCAAAGTTGCCTCGGCCATCGGGGAAGGCCCCATGCTCCGAGATTCTGAATGGCCAGCATTGCTGAGAACCGTAGTACGTGCAGCCAATGGAAAGGCACCAGTAATGTTCGGTATCCATTACAAGGACACATTCCGTGCGATCGAGGATGCAAAACGGGCTCAAGACCTGGGTGCTATCGGACTGCAGATTGCTCCGCCTGTTTACAACATCCCAACACAACAAGACATGTACGACTACTACTCAGATGTCGGGAAAGCGATTGAAATCGGGATCATGATCTATCATACCCACTGGATACATGGTGGACGTATCGAGACTGATACCTTTCACCGTATGCGAGACTTGGAACGCGTAATCGCTATCAAGTGGAGTCCGCATGGGGATGGCCAGACCTATGAAGATATGGAGCAATTTGTAGACCACTTCAATATCATCGATAATTCTGCGAATCCTGTACGGTGCTTCAAACTTGGGGGCCATGGCTGGGTACAAACGACCCTTGATGCTTACCCTCCTCACGAACTGAAGGTTCTGGAGTTGTTACGAGCGGGTCAATACGAAAAGGCCGATGAAGCCTACTGCAGGGTATACCGTCCGATCGAAGCAATTTATGCAAAATTACACGAGCGGACTGGGGGACAGAGTCTGATTATGAAGGGGCTCGCCGAGGTTATGGGACACAAAGTTGGAGCATCTCGCCCCCCGTCTAAGCCGTTAACAGTTGAGGAAATGACCGAACTCCGTACCCTGGCTACAAGCTGGGGATGGCCGGTACCAACTACTTAACACACATTGCTAAAACCATGGATGTTTCTCGTACGTAATTGCATTCACTTAGTATCCGTCGTACTAGGAGTAGACGGTTCGAATCTTCCAGTTAGATAGAACAAGGCCGAACCTATTTGCTAGATTCGGCCTTGTTCTATCCGTCTCACTAGATACTTTATAACAATGGGTCTTAGATCTGATTACTCGCTACTCTGCACCTACAGCGTACTTGGAAACCCTACGCAGGAAAGGCGGCAGATCGACATCTGTATCGCCATCAGTTAGAGCGCCTGCAAGTAACTTCTTTAGCTCCTCTTCTTTATCCTGCATGTTGTCAGCAGTTGGGAAACCAGTTGCGATCACGGTTAGTTTCACTTCATTCTCCATCTTAGGATCGGTGGCCATACCAAAAATGATGTTGGCATCTGGATCAACAACCCGCTGAAGAACTTCGGCAGCTTCATGTAACTCAGAGAGTTTTAGATCGGTGCCACCGGTTATATTAAACAATACGCCCGTTGCGCCCTCCACAGACACCTCAAGTAGAGGATTAGAGATAGAGTCCTGAGCCGCCTCTTTCGCTCGGTTTTCACCCTCGCCATGACCGATGGACATCCAGGCTGGCCCTGCGTCACGCATGACAGAATTGATGTCGGCGAAATCAAGGTTAATCTCGCCCGCTACCGTTACTAGTTCAGCAATGGACTGAACACCAAGACGTAGGATATCGTCGGCCATTTTGAAAGCATTTTCTGCGGTGATCTCTTCGGTCGCTATTACGTGCAACCGCTCATTCGGTATCACAAGCAGGGTATCGGTATGATCCCTAAGTTCTTTGATGCCTTCTTGCGCGGTGCGCATTCTGCGTGCTCCCTCAAACATGAAAGGGGTGGTTACAACGCCAACGGTTAAAGCACCAGTTTCTTTCACAATCTCTGCAATAACAGGTGCCGCTCCCGTACCTGTTCCACCACCCATCCCAGCCGCAACAAAGACCATGTCTGCATCGCGGACGGCATCGTAAAGGTCTTCTCGGCTTTCATCAGCTGACTGGGCTCCTAGTTCAGGATTACCCCCGACACCTTTGCCTTCTGTCAAAATTTCGCCGATGCTGATACGAAGTGGTACTTCAGAACCGACCAAAGCCTGAGTATCCGTATTTACAACCATATACTGGATACCTGGAAGCCTTTCCCGAAACATTCGAGAGACGGCATTAGATCCTCCGCCTCCGACTCCGATCACCTTGATGTTTGCCCCATGGTCGGGGTTACTCACGTTTGCAGCCATTAGATCCTCCACGATTAGACCCTCCCTTTTCGCGCAACCGATATTGGTTTTGGTACAAGATTCCCGATTCGTCCTAATAGACGTTGCATGACTCCATCAGATTCCATTAATTGTGTATCGACATTGGCATCTGGAATGATTTCTTTGAATTCACTGTCGGAGACCCATTCGTTGACTCCTGACAAAAGAATGCCGAGCACTGTCGAGTAGATTGGTTCTTTAAGGTCTTCTGGGACCATTTCGCCCAACTGTGGGACACCATGCCGAACATTGACACCTACCGTTCGTCTAACCAAGTCCGTAAATCCGGGTAGGTTGGATGCTCCTCCTGTTAGTACAATCGTCATATCACTCGTCGTATCACTTTCCAAATCTCCAAACTGTTCTGACTCGAGCTTAATACGAATCATCCGACCAAGCTCAAGGGCTCGTTCGCGAACAAGCTGGCAGATTTCAAGTCGATGGATCTTCAACAAAGAATCCCTGCCAATCACCGGAACCGAAATCTCATCATGTAGTGCCCCTGCCTGGTAGTCAGCACTAGCGTGTTCTATTTTCAAGCTCTCAGCAGTTTCAAACGTTGTATTGAATGTCGTTGCGATGTCATTGGTAAATTGGTATCCACCAATAGGAATGACCCCTGTGTAAGCAACATTACCGCTACGGAAACCAACTATGTCACTAGTACCACCACCTATGTCGATGATCACTGCACCGTTCTCGCGTTCCTCAGTAGTCAGAACCGAAAAACCACTGGCAATCGGCTGCAGGACTAAGCCTTCCACTTTGACACCAGCAGATTCGACAGCCTTCTTAAGACGACCAATTTGATCTGCATCACCACTAACGAGATGTGCCTCTACTTCAAGTTGCGTGGTGTGCATCCCCACAGGGTTACGGATGCCCTCTTCCCCATCAAGAGCGAAGCCTATAGCGTTAGCATGGATCATCTGCCGCCCGGGTGCTTCAAACTTATAGGACACCTCTATTGCAGCACGAGTAGTGTCCTCACCGGTGACTACCCCTTTGAGATTACCTGTTTGTATATTCTCTCGCCGGTTCTCAAACTGAATGTGAGAGCCTGTCACTCCAACAAACGCAGACTTGACCTTATACCCAATGTTCTTCTCAATGGCATTAACAGAATCACGAATCGCAGATGTAGTAGCGTCGACGTCAAAAACTACGCCTTTCTTCATTCCAGTGTTTTTCACCGTGCTATATCCGAGGACTTCCATCCCTTGTTCATCAGATCTACGCCCTACAAGGGTGCAGACCTTTGTAGTACCTACGTCTATAGCTGCAACTATATCCTTCATATCTATCTGCATACGTCTGCTCCGATTGTCATTAGACACTTTCAAACCCGTTCCACGATCCTTATTTTTGCGCTCCGGCTACGGGGATTTGTCATAACCTCTTCTTGAGATGGCTTAATCACCCGTTTATTTACGATTCGTACTTTCGGTTTATGTTCACATGCACACACTGGGGTCTCTGGAGAACAGATACAATCTGAGGCCGCCGCCCGAAAGGCCTGCTTAACTAGCCTGTCTTCCAACGAGTGGTAACTAATCACCACCAATCTTCCACCCGGTTTCAAAATTTCAATGGCCTGATCCAGGCCATCTGCAACGTTGCCGAGTTCGTCATTGACCGCGATCCGAAGAGCCTGAAATGTTCTGGTAGCCGGATGGATAGCTTTCCGCCCCTTAGTTCTTCCAACTGACCTGGCGATCACAGTAGCCAGTTGATCGGTTTTTGTGATCGGCCTCGCACTCGCTATCGCGTTCGCTATCCGCCTTGACCTACGCTCCTCTCCATACTTGTAGATGATGTCTGCGAGTTCATCTACCTTCGTGGAGTTCACTAAATCCGCTGCGGTAATGTCCCCATTCGGGTCAAATCTCATGTCGAGGGGACCAGGCTTTGAGAAGCTAAACCCTCGACTTGCAGTATTCAGCTGTAGGGATGAAACTCCGAGGTCCAGCAATACTCCATCAGCGGGGCTAAAACCCTCACCTGATGCGATCTCGGTAATACGAGTGTACCAATCCTGTACAAGCACGATGCGATCATGATGAGATTCAAGCCTATCTCTCGCGATCTGCAGAGCTGCTGCATCTGGATCGATACCTAGAACTCTAACTGCATCGCAACTGGCCAAGATAGCGTTCGTGTGGCCACCCTCTCCAACAGTGCAGTCCACGTACACGCAACTTGGTTTAACCTGCAGGCCGTCTATAACCTGCGGTACCATCACCGGTATATGGTGCACTTCGCTGTCGGATCGGTAGTTACCTGACAATGTGTGCTGTTAAGGTACGATTAAGGGCCAGTGCCCTTACTCCTTTGAGTATAGGTGGAGTCTCCCAGAGGCAAGCAGTCGTGTGCAAGGAGAATTAGGCTCTTATTAAGACAATTTCTTATATTTAGTTTAATATTTCGACCAAAATAGGTGATCCGATGTTCGAAGGATTTACTCAGACGACCATAAAAGTAAATGGGATTAATACTAACCTGCGATTTCATGGGGGTGGCCCCCCTATCCTACTGTTACATGGTTACCCCCAAACCCACGTCATGTGGCACAAATTAGCACCGCTATTAACTGATCAATACACAGTGGTAGCACCCGATCTACGCGGTTATGGAGATACCGAAAAGCCTGGAGCGGCCCCGGATGACTATACCGTCTACTGCAAACGAACTCTGGCACAAGATCAGATGGAGCTAATGCGTGCGCTAGGCTACGATAAGTTCCACATCGTAGGCCACGACCGAGGTGCTCGAGTTGGTCAGCGGATAGCACTCGACTACCCGAGTAGTGTCTTGACCTTCACCTCGCTCGATGTAGTTCCCTCCCAGGCAGCTTTCGAGAGTATGGACAGTGACCTATCGTTCTCTTGGTTTCACTGGCACCTAATGCGCCAGCCATCGCCATTACCAGAGACCCTCATTAGTAACAGTGCTAAAGTTTACCTTGATTTCCTACTCGAGCAGTGGTGCTCGACTCCTGGAGCAATCACTCCCGAAGCCTACGCTGAATACCTACGTTGTTTCACCGACCCGGAAACAATACGTGCGACGGTGATGGACTACAGAAGTATTACACTTGACCTTGAGCACGACGAGAAAGACCGGGGCCGAAAACTCTCATGCCCAACATTGGTCCTTTGGGGCAAGAACATGGATAAGAGGCCCGGCTGGCAAACAGGAAAGACCTTAGACATGATGACGGTGTGGCGGGAACGGGCTGAAATAGTCAAAGGTAAGGGTATTGACTGCGGCCATTTTATCCCAGAAGAATGCCCCATGGAATTGGCAAACGAGTTGTCAGATTTCCTCACAAGCTATAGATGCTGACCATGGATGGAAAAGATCGAAGCCAGTAGTCTCAATTCCCACACAGGGACACTCGTCAGACAACAATTGCGTTGTCACAACTAATCAGGGACAACACCAACACCCACAAAGAGTTCCTTTGCTTCTTCTAGAGTGATATCGGGCTCGGGGATGATTGCATCAGATTCCTCGATTTCTTCCATAGCTAGGGGTTCCCCGTGATTCCGTACCATCTCAAGCATCTTATCAAATAGTTTACGGAAACCTTCCTCATCATCCAGTGCTACGAGATCCACAATCTGATTGTCTATGGCATTCAATTCGTCTAGTTCTGCGGCTGGGAACTTGTACTGCCCCTCCGTGAGAATTCGGACGATCATGACTTTGCCTCCGGTAGTTGTTTGTCAGTAGAGACACCCGCCTTTAGTGCTTCCAGCTCTAAATCCACGTCCGATGCCACTGAAAGTTGACGTAACTCACGATCGATATCATCACCTCCGCCAAGAGGGTCATCAAGAACATTCATCGCGGCGAGTTCATCAATAGCACCAGCCTTAGCTCGCATTGTGTCTGTCTTGTGCTCAGCACGTTCAACCGCTAAGGAGACATCGCCCATCTCCTCAGACAACCCAGAAAGCGCAGAACCAATCTTCACCTGTGCCTGCGCTGCATTGTATTGTGCCTTAATAACTTCTTTCTTCGTACGGAAGGATTGAACCTTGGTCTGCAGCCGTTGTTCGGAAGCCGTAAGCTTCTCTTGCTCCATTTCCAAATCTGAAATCTGGAGATCAAGTCCCTGCAATTCCGCGAGAGCTCCCTGCTTGCGCTCGAGAGCAACTCGGGCAAGGTCCTCACGTCCCATTTCAAGAGCCTTACGGGCCTGAACCTCGAGTTTCGCTAGGTTGTCACGGGCTTTGGAAGCCTGCAACTCTAAGCGCCGTTTCGCCGTTACCATCTCAACAACGCCACGCTTCACATCTCTTAACATACTCATCTGCTGCTCGTAAGCGTAATCCAGCGTCTCACGAGGGTCTTCAGCTCTATCCAACAACCGATTCATCTTTGACTTCACCACGGTCGACATTCGCTGTAGCATTGCCATGGTCTACCTCCAACGACTAACTAGAGTCTAATAGTTACTTCCACTGCTTTTGTTGCCAGAAAAAAATTGAATTAAACTGACGATTACCAAGATACCACCGACAATTATCAGAACCCATCCAGACAGATCAAGTAGCCACTCTATAAGCCTCGACTTAAGAATGACCCCAAGAACCAGTAGAATGATCCCTATCCCAAACGTTCCAATATTACCTACACTAACCATGACAACTCCTTACGCAGCCTTGGTTACTTCACTTACCAGTGATTTACGATAGTGTGCCCCACCTAGAGTGTCAATTAAAATTAAGGCGATAGATTAGTTGATCACTACACTCCTAGTTACACAAGAGGCTACTACCAGCTTCTCTGAATACAATAACGCATGGTCTTGTGTGCGTAGCTGCGACCAATTTAGTGTAACTAAGTCTTCAGTAGGAATATCCCTAGTCTCGTGGAACCACCGGCAGTGTGATTCGTGAAGGGTGTTGTGGGGAGTGATACACCGTCTGAAGTGCTGACACGAACGTCGCATCTGTCCCAATCGAGTCTCCGGTATTCATATTCCGATCAAACCGAGGGAAGTTACTACTAGAAACCTCAAGCCTTATCTGGTGACCTTCCTTGAAAACATTACTGGTGGGACCAAGATCGATCACGAGCTCATATATTTCACCCGGGGCGAGTAAGCTGGGTAGACTGCCTGTAGTCCGATATCGAGCTCTGATTATGCTATCGCATAGGTTCCGGGCATACCCGCTAGGCTCCACATCAACGAGTTTGGCTGTAAAGTCCGTGTCCAGAGCTGAAGTAGAAGCGTATAGAGTTACAGTAACCGGTCCAGTAACCTCTGTGTCGATCCCCATAGGTTCTGAAGTATAAACAAGAACATCGGGCCTCGATTCAACGACCCGTTGATCACGGACACCGGCAATCAAGCTTGCTGGTTCACAGCAAAGAGCGCCTCCGTGAGTAGGTACAGGGTCGGCGGGATTATAAAGGTAAACATCAACCTTTCCACTGTTAGGAGGGTCTAGCGCGAGAGAGCCGTCACCATTAACAGTATTCGCCTTACCCTCGCTACGGAGATAGTAATCTGTTGAGACAGCTCGAGTAAGGGGCCATTCATCCTCATCACGCCAAACGTTATCGCCCATAACAAATATACGTACTGGCTTGTCTTCTAACAGACCATTCTCCTCTTCATGGAGCCAGTAGTCGTAAAAGCGAAGTATCTGACCCGGGACATCCTCTGCAAGGAAAGATGCTTTTGTGCCAAAGTTGTATTCACCAGTGACATACTGATCAAGCCCTCCATGAGCCCATGGGCCTAAGACAAGTCGTTGACCATCGCGAGCCTCCTTAGTGGCACCAACTTCGTGCATTCGCGTGAAGTTCGCCACCGTCCCAGACAAAAAAATGTCATACCATCCGCCGTAATTGTAGGCAGGCACTTCGATTTCAGGGTGAGACTCCTCAATAGAAATTGAACGCCAATAATCATCGTACTCAGGATGTTCAAGCCAGTCGTAATAGTATGGAGCAAGACCATTCTGTAACCCCTCGTAAGTCTTAAGAGGCAAATGATTAAAGGGAGTTGACATATCGTCTTGTGAAGAAACCAAGGTAGATAATTGATAGTCAGATAGAAACAGTTGTTTCGATAGATTTTTCCAGTTTGCAGTAGTGAGAGAACCTACTGACCACGATAGGTTAAACCCCAATTCGAATGCACCCCCCTGCCATGCCCAACCTTCATGGTAGTCAGAAGCGGTAATACCCGCTGCGATACCCCGTAGAGCAGGCGGTCTCGCAGTCGCCGCAAGCCATTGAGTAGCGCCCAAATAGGAACTCCCGAACATACCTACCTTGCCTGAGCTCCACGGCTGGCTCGCAACCCATTCAACAGAATCATAGCCATCAAGTGCCTCGTTTACGAAAGGGTAAAACTCACCATCAGAGGTATAACGTCCCCGGATGTCCTGAACTACAACAGAGTATCCGCGACTAGCAGCGCGAAGGATATCGATGGTGCTTGTCCGTGTCGAAGGCCCATCTTTACTGTACGGGGTCCGCATCAACAATGATGGGAATTTGCCATTTGCAGCAGGTCGACACACATCAGCATAAGTGATAGTCCCATCACGCAACATCACCGGTACATTCGAGTCAAATTTGACGTTATATGGACCCGGCATCTTTCACCTCGCAGAGCCCGGAATGCTAGCATAGGGCAACCACCACAGCAACGAATTAACTAGAACTCACACCTTTCAAGCTTGCAGATATTTTTACGACAAAAGCGAATAACCATTCCAATCGTGAAGAGGATTTGAAACAAATTCACCCTAAGCACGAGTGGTTTTTTCAAGGTAGTGTCTTAGGGGTCAGAACAGTCCCGCGTATAGCCACAAAAGACGCACCTCAGCTTGCAGTGGACACCAAGCATCACGGAGCCACATATATCGCATATTTGCCTGGCTATCGGTCTTGGGTTGGAAGTTTTGATTAGAAACCTGCTTCATAAAAAAAGACCCCGCCATTTACCAGACGGGGTCTTTTTTTCGTTTCAGTTAATTAGTGGTTGGTTAACCCTGCGTCCGTCTTCTTTCAGACAACAAGACCACACCACCTCCGATTAACAAGGCAAGTGCAGCTAATAGAGCCATGTGGGCCATAAGCGGAACACTCGAGTCTCCGACAACAGGAGGAGCAGGTGTTGCCGTTGGAACTACAACAGGTGTCGGGGCAGGTGTTGCCGTCGGAACTGCTGTTGCTGTCGGGACTGCTGTCGGAACTATGAAGGGCGGCGGTGCGCCAGCCTTCAGCTTGTAGGTACCCATCGCCTGGGCATTCGTGTATACAAGGTTGGCTGCGCCTTCACCATCTACAGCACCGATTGAACCATCGGCGTTAGCATCTAAACCAGATATCGCATTCTCAACAACGCCTATCACGTTGGCCAGGTGGATATCTAGTTGGGCCAAGTTTGTCTCAGTGAGAACTAGCGAGACCGATCGGTCTCTAGCCAGTTCAGCAAATGTCTTAGCGTTTTTAGCGGTGATCTGCACCAAATCCGCAGCGGCTTTGGCGTCAGCACTCGCGGCACCTACTAACGCTGCAGCATCAATAGCAGCTTGAGCATGTCCCAGAACGCCAATCCCCTCAACGACGCCATGGGTCGCGTTGTAGTTGGAACCAGTAGGGCCTTCAATTATGTTGATAGCCTTATGAGTGTGCGTCCTGACAATGTCAAGCGTTGTGGTAGCTCGTGCCAGTGTCAACTCGGACTTGGCAGCAGCCAACTGGGTCTTTAGATCTTGAGCAGATCCGGTTCCGCCTGCAGACGCAACAGCCCTGATCTGGGCTATGGCTGCTGTTGGTATATCGTAGTGATAAACCGTAGCCCCACTTGGAGCAGCAGGGACAGCCCCAGACGGCTCTTCAGTGATTATGAGGCTACTGAAGTTTTGGATCAGGTTTGCACCGGTGTACCCAGTACTACTACTACCAAAGGTGTGGGAAACTGTATCTCCCGACGCAACAGTCATTGCGCCAGTACTGAGTTTGGTTGCATCATCATCAGAGATAAGCCAACCGACCAACTGGGTACCCGCAGAGGGTGCATGCACACCTTTCAGCGAAAAGGTGATTGAATCACTAGCGGCCTTATCATCCGATATCGCCGCGGTACCTTCGAAGTGGTTGGCCGTCGCTATTCCCATCGGCAGTGCCAGCAGCGACGCCAATGCCAGCAGTATTATGACTCTAGCTTTGGACATTCGGACCTTACCCTCCTGTGAGCCAACAGTTATTATTCAAGTAGCACTCGGTCGGTGACACAAAGGGGTCCACGACCGTTGCTACACTACCACATGTCTGCAGCTAAGCATAGGGGCATGCAGCACATTTTGCAACGAAGTTTGTACTTTTCTTTTACAAATCGCCTTAAACGCCAGACTCTCCTCCACGACTTCCCTGTAGGAAATTGGTGCGGGATTGGCTATTCACCTGATTGGCACAGTATTGGGAACCTCCAGCCAAACCCCTTACTTTCTATTTATTCATCGCGTACGACCCGCTCAACACTACCGTACACGTGGCTGACTTCTCAAGGCTGGATTGTCGTACCAACTCACTCCATTAAGCCTCAGTTCCTTGAGGTTAATCTGAAGGCGATATATTCTAAACGAAACTGGAATCAGGGAGGCAGGCGTGGTGAATCGTACAAGTGTCAAAGCAGCTGTTCTCTACGAAGGCAATACACATTACGAAGTAAAGCAACTCGAACAGGATTCACCAAGCGCTGGAGAAGTTCGTGTCAAGATGGGGGCCGCCGGAGTGTGCCTAAGTGACCACCATTTTCTTCATGGGGATGCCACTATTGATAAACCGATAGTGCTTGGCCATGAAGGCGCGGGGACGGTCGTTGAAGTTGGTCAAGGGGTGACCAGAGTCAAGCCTGGGGACCGATGCATCCTATCGTTTGTGTCACACTGTGGCATGTGCCGCACTTGCCTCAATGGTTTTCCTAACGTCTGCGAAACCAATGTCGCAATAGGACCGCGCATGTACGACGGCACGGTACGTCTACATGACAATGATGAAGATATCTTTCAGATGTCGAAACTGGGGGTATTCTCTGATCTTATAATCTGCCCACAACAAGCTTGCCAACCAATCCCTGACGACGTCCCAATTGAGGTGGCAGCTTTGATCGGGTGCTCGGTCACTACGGGCGTTGGCGGAGTCATCAACAACCCTAACTCAAAGATGGGCATGACGGTGGCTGTCTTCGGGTGTGGAGGAGTGGGGCTCAACGTAATCCAGGGGGCCAAACTCATGAACGCGAGCCGTATCATCGCTGTTGATATCGTGGATCATAAACTAGAATTCACTTATAAGTTTGGAGCAACCGACACGATTAACTCGGCTGAGGTTGAAGATGTGTCATCTGCTATCAAAGAGTTGACAGGCGGAGGAGTTGACATGGCTTTCGACAGCATAGGCAATTCCCAGGTGACAGCTGATACTGTCAAATCGATTAGGCCAACAGGAACAGCGGTTATGATTGGTCTATCCCCTGTTGGAGATACAACACCAATTGATATGGTCGATATGCTAAGAGGTCAAAAGACTCTCATGGGTAGCTACTACGGCTCAACAAGCCCACACGAATCATTCCGTAAAATCGTGGACTTCTACAGAAAAGGCGACGTCGATGTCGAAGGTCTCATCCAACGAATTCACCCCTTAGACGAAATAAACGAGGCTTTCAGTGCTTTAGATCGTCGAGAAGATGGCCGGGGCATAATCAAGTTCCCTGATTAAATCAATCCAAGTAGCCTCGCGGCGTTACCTCCGTTTATAGCATCCTTATCGACCTGTGAAAGCTGTGCTGTCTCTACCTGCTTCAACAGTGTTTCAACCCGCACCAATGGGTAGTCACTACCGAGGAGAACATGGTCAACTCCAGCCGCGGACACCATTGTAGGGAACACATTCGGCGTGTACAGCAATGGAGACGCAGCGGTGTCAAAATATGTTTTAGTTAGTTGGGGTTTTAATTCAGGCATGAGGGCAAACATTGGCAACCCGCCTCCCCAATGCGCGCATACGATCGTTTGATCCGGGAAATTCTGTATGAACCTTAGGAGCACTTCCGGGTAAGTTGTGCCTTTACCTGGATAATCGTGGCCAACAGGTTCAGAAGAGTGTGTTGTAACAATGAGTTCATGCGATTTAACCACATCCATAAGTGGCAGCATGATGGAGTGATCAGAGATATCGTAGCCTTGCATTGTTGGATGTAGTTCGCCAATACCACGCAAACCTGCTTCAGCGTAACGTTCCGCCTCAGAAGCCGCCTTATCTCCCCAAGCTGGATTAATGCTAGCAAAACCGATAAGCCGATCAGGGTACTTGGTAACAGACTCAACGATGTAGTCATTGCATATCCGAGCTAGTTCGAAATTCTCCCAACCAATTCCCATTACAATAGATACGTCTACCCCATCATCATCCATCCGATCTATTAAGCGCTCAACTGTGGCCATTCTGGAATTGGGATTGGTATACATCTCACGGAATGTTGCATCTCTTTTTATAAGCGCAGTACGGTCATCCCGAAATTTACGAGGGAAGATGTGAGTATGAAAATCGATTATCATGACATAAGCATTTTAATGCGCCAGCAGCAGGCGCTCAATCCATAAGCGTTTAAGTAGTCATTGCGACTACTTAGTGCGCGATTTGCCAGTCGGACAAACTTCCAGAAGAGAGCATCCCTCACATTGTGGCTCCCTCTTGGTACAAATGTTATGAGAGTGAGTCACTATTAAGGCATGGTATTCATTGAACAAGCTCACATCTTGGGGCAGTGAGTTCATGAACTTGGCCTGATAATCACAATACCTTCCCTCCCGTGGTGCTAGTCCCAGTCGGGTAGTTAGTCTTTTGGTATAAGTATCAATAACGAATATCGGAATATCGAGTGCATACAACAGAATGTCATCTGCAGTCTCCTCACCAATTCCATAAACGCTAAGAAGTTCAGGCCGAAGCACTGAAACCTCTTGACGTGTCATCGCTTCTATGTCGTCAGCAAACTTTTCACCGAGCCACTTTGTAAATGCCTTTAACTTACGTGCTTTCATGTTGTAGTAACCGGAAGAGTAAACAAGTTGGGCAAGTTCGGCCTGTTGGGTCAGCCGTATTCCAACAGGTGACATCACGCCAGCAGCCTTTAGGCTTAAAACTGACTTTTCGACATTCGTCCAAGAAGTGTTTTGCGTAAGTATTGCCCCTACCATCACTTCAAACCGTGAATCGGCAGGCCACCATTTCTGCGGGCCATAGTCATCAAAAAGCCGTTCGTACACTGTCAATAGAAGGTTTTTCAATCCAACTCCACTGGGACTCGGCTTGCAATCCTGATCTCCCCTAAATTAACTTCGCAATTGTATGCGTACGTATCGACTCCAGCGGAAGTTGCCGCTGTTAGTGCTTTGGCGAAACCAGAATCCGCAACAGTATTGGGCTTAAAACTTTTGGCGTCAGAGCGTTGTATGACAAATACAGCCGAAGCTCTACATCCTGATTTAACAATCGACAGAAGTGTATCTAGATGTTTTTTACCACGCTGAGTAGGTGCGTCCGGAAATAAAGCTACAGTATCCTCAACTAGATTAACCGACTTCGTCTCCAGATAGGTAACAGGGGCCTCACCTGAGAGCTTAAAATCAAGTCGACTCCCGCCATAAGTTACCTCGCTTTTTATCGTCTCGTAACCTCGAAACTCAGCGAGTATGGACTCCTGGATAGCTTCTCGAATTATTAAGTTCGGCATCCTTGAGTCGACTCCCACGAGAACATCACGATATCGTACAAGAGCAAGGTCATAAGCAGTCTTTCGGTTCTGCCTGCGTTTCACTGGGGCAACATACATCGGATTCGTCTCAGTCATCAATTCTGCCATGCGGCCGGTATTTGCCACATGCGCAACAATCTGATCACCATCACATTCCATCAAAGCGACAAACCGATTGACACGTCTTATAAATTTAGCGAGCTTGAGCTTCGGTAACTTCACCGCTTTACCTTTCTATCGCTACCTTTTACGCTGTACTACAGTCTCAATCAAGGTGCAAAATGCCAAACTTCGTCCAAAGACTCGCCAATATCTCGTCAGGCAGTCAAACTCTCGTGTGTATCGGCCTTGATCCTAATCCTGAACTCATGCCAATCAGTGACGTTGTCGCGTTCAATAAATCCATCATAGATGCAACACATGATCTGGCCTGTGCGTACAAACCTAACCTTGCATACTACGAGGCAAGGGGAAGTACAGGAATCCGTCAATTCGAAGCAACCATTACTCATATTCGAGACGTCGCCCCTGAAGTGGTCATCATAGCGGATGCAAAGCGAGGGGATTTTCCTCCTACCAACGTCCAATATGCGCGAGCTCTTTTCGAAACCTGGGGAGTTGACGCAGCAACGGTAAACAGCTTCCTTGGAGGTGATTCCATGGAACCTTTCTTAGAGTATGAGGACAAAGCTTCATTCGTGTTATGCCGAACCTCTAACCCGGGAGCCGCAGAGTTCCAAGACTTAACTATGCAGGTCGATGGGAAATCCATGCCGTACTATCAACTGATTGCCCATCGGGCCAACTCATGGAACATACGAGGGAACGTTGGACTCGTTGCCGGTGCAACCTACCCTACCCAACTCGCCGAAATACGAAAGACTTGTCCTGAATTACCTATCCTTGTCCCAGGTGTTGGAGCACAATCGGGGTCTTTACAACAAGCTGTACAAACGAGTATCAACTCGGCAGGACGTAACTCCCTCATCGCTAGTTCCAGAGGCATCATCTACGCCTCGTCAAATAGTGATTTTGCGGAAGCCGCACGGACCGCAACGATGAATCTACGTGATGAGATTAACACAGTACTGAAAAATGCCGGCTTCGAATGGTAGCTCAGTTTGATATTGGCGAGATTTTACGACTACGTAAATCCCATGCGTGTGGTGGATATCAGTGGGAAGTTGTGCGTCTAGGAGCCGATATAGGGATCAGGTGCACCACTTGTGACAGGCGGTTACTGATGTCTCGATCTAATCTGGAAAAGCGTATAAAAACCAGAGAAATAGTTAGTGAAATCGACGAATGCAACTAGCTATTTAACGCGTTGACACCCCTGCAAATACAGCCTTACAATGCCGAACAGGTACCTTAGAGCTTGGGGGGCGTATTCCGTGTCGGAAATGGTTGAAATGTCTATTGAAAGCATCCGAGTGAGTCTTCTTAACTACCAACGCGTGGTGATCCTGCGCGTGAAAGAAGCAAATCGGTTTCTCCCCATCTGGATTGGACCAGCCGAAGCTGACTCCATTGCAATGAAACTTCAGGAATATAATGCCCCACGTCCCATGACTCACGACCTCCTATCAACAGTAATTTCCACTTTAGGAGCTACAGTCGACAGAATTATTGTGTCAGATCTTAGCAACGACACCTTCTATGCAAAGATTGTTCTTCAGGTAAACGGGGGGACGATGGAGATCGATTCACGACCTAGTGACGCGATAGCAATCGCGGTCCGCTCAGCCGCCCCCATCTTTGCTTCAGACGAGGTCGTAGAGCGTGCCGGCGTTGAGTTAGAGGAGGACGGAGCGACTCCCATTAATTCAGGGCAGGGCAATGTGGAGAAACGACCTCTACGAGAGGAAGAATTGAAGAGCCTCTCCGCATTCACTGACTTCGTTGAGACCTTAAATCTTGACGATCTTGGTGCTCAAGGTAAAGAAGAGCAGGAATAACCAGGCACAAAGATCGGGTACAGCGTAAGACTCGCCCGGTGGTAAAGCTTTTTCCTCGGCCCATGGCACTTCCCCCACACATGCGATCAAGAAAACCTCATATGAACGGTCGAATTGGTGTTGTCACCGGTGCTAACGCTGGGATTGGCAAGGCAACTGCGGCTGGACTCGCAGCACTCGGAGCCACCGTTGTGATGGTGTGTCGCAACCCTGAGCGTGGCGAAGCAGCTATGCTCCAAATTCGAGAAGAGACAGAAAACGATTCAATACATCTGATAATTGCTGATCTATCTTCCTTTGGATCGATCCGCAAGCTAGCGCGCCAGTTCTCTGACCGCTACCAAAATCTACATTTGCTGGTTAACAATGCAGGGATTATTCCTGAACGTAGGCGACTCACCGTGAACGGAATAGAGATGCAACTGGCGGTCAACCACTTAGCTCCATTTCTTTTGACCAACCTCCTTCTTGGTGCTTTAAAAAGCGGAGCCCCCTCCAGAGTGGTGACCGTGGCATCTCAAGTACACAGTAACAGTCCGTTGGACTTTACCGACCTCCACTCCGACCACTCGTACTCGGCTAGCCAAGTGTATAGAAGAACAAAACTGGCAAACATAATGTTTACCTATGAGTTAGCTCGTCGATTGGAAGGTACCAATATAACAGCCAATTGTTTGCACCCTGGCGTAATTGCTACGCACCTACTAGATAACTATATGGCCACTTCTTCAAAAGCGGGCTTTTCCAACAACAGTGATATAGCGGGTGATACTCCGGCGACTGGGGCAGAGGCCGTTTTACATGTTGCAACTTCGCCAGATACCCAAGACGCTAACGGCAAATATTTTGTTGATGGAAAACTATCAGACTCAGCCCCAATATCTTACGATCAAGATCAGCAGAAAAA
>JAKUTR010000025.1 GCA_022448725.1 SAR202 cluster bacterium
AGGTCACCTTAGTTATTTTGGAATCCAGGCGACAGGTCCTACGAGTTGCCGAGAGGCTGTCCGTCAACTGATTAAAGAGGGAGCAGACTTTATCAAGGTCACGGCATCGGGAGGTAGTACTCGCACGTCGTTCCCATTTGTCCCGTCCTTTAACGTAGATGAACTGACTGCGATTGTAGAAGAGGCACACAAATTTGGTAAACATGTAGCTGCGCACTGTGTAAATTCACAAGCGATGCTGAATTGTTTGGACGCCGGCATCGATACAATTATCCACGCTCGACACATGGATTCTGACGGGACCTACAACTATAGTCCCGAAGTAACAAATCGTATTCTTGAACAGGGTGTTTTTGTGAACATGACACTCAACGAAGGCAGGGCGAATCAGCGCGTTGTTGAGGAAATAGCAGAAGCGCGACCGCTTACTGAACGTGAGCAACTCGTACTTCAAAATACTCCTGCTGGATTGGAAAAAACCTTCGATGCATTTAGTCGAATGCATGCAGCAGGAGTAAAAATGGCAGCGGGCTCTGATACCTCTTGGAGTTGGCACAAGATCGCTCAATTTCAAGACGAGATCGAGGCGCATGTCGCGGGTGGTATGACGCCTATGGAGGCGATTGTGGCAGGGACAAGTAACTCAGCGAAATCTTGTTGGGTTGAAGACGAGGTTGGTAGTCTCGAAATAGGTAAGGCAGGCGATGTGCTAGTCGTTAAAGGTGATCCCTCGGAGGATATTGGAGCGCTCTGGGAAGTTTTGGATGTGTTTCAGGAAGGGCAGCAGGTCGACACAGGCGACAAGATTTAAAGTGGAATTATTGTCAGTTGAGAAAGTATGGGGCACAGCACCACATTCCGCTTTCGGTGATGTTATCCGGTTTGGAGATCGCTGGTGGTGTACTTTCCGTGAAGCGAAAACACATTGGGAGAGCATTGGCGCCGTCCGAGTTATTACCTCTAGTGACGCAAAGAATTGGGATTCGGCAGCTCTGCTCAGTGAGCCAGAAATAGACTTACGAGATCCCAAGCTATCCATTACACCGGATGGTCGCCTGATGCTGTTGATGGGTGGTTGTGTTCTCGCTCCAGATGGCACGTACTTAACACGTTCACCACGTGTCATGTTTTCAATCGATGGGCACAACTGGACGCAATCACGAAGACTACTGTCAGAGGATCATTGGCTTTGGCGAGCAACCTGGCATGATGGGATAGCTTATTCTCTGTCCAAGTTAGGAGAGGGATCTGAACCGCGGCGTGGGTTTCTCTACTCAAGTAATGACGCTCTTGAATGGGATTGGATTACGGAATTCAAGGTGGATGGTGTGAGCGAGACGACTTTAAGAATCATGCCGGATGGTGAGATGATTGCCTTGATCCGGCCTGGGTATGTTGGATCGAGCACTTATCCCTACACAAAATGGTCGTACTTCCAGCTAGCAGATCAGATGATCGGTGGGCCGAACTTTATTCGTTTACCGGACGGGCGTCTTCTGGCAGGCGCTCGGCGCTATTCCGTGGATGGTGCGGACATGGCTTTAGCGTGGATGACCAAAGATAGTTACGAATGGGTGTTCAAGCTCCCTAGTGGGGGGGACTGTAGCTATCCTGGGTTTGTTTGGTATAACGATTTGCTATGGGTAACCTACTACTCATCCCATGAAGGAAAAGCGCAGATTTATCTTGCAACGGTAGACGTGGGATAAGTTTCCGGGCTATTGCGATCTATTGCCCTGCGGCTGTGTTTCTTATAGCCAGACCAGCTAGCATGTACATAATCACGTAAACCACTACCCGATATACGAGTGCTGATCCCGGAGGAATACATATAAACGATAAGCCGTTAAGACCGCGTTTTCCAATTTCGTGAGCGATGCGAATAACCTCGTAATCTGTGAGTGCAATAGGTTCGGCGGCTTCACCAAGGATGTCTCCGGGAGCGGGTCCTGCGCCCCCCATCACATCCATATCAAAATGAGCATAGACAGCATCGGTACCTTGATAGGCTTGGTCCAGTTCATTGACGAGTCCTTCAATTCCTAGGGACGTTCTAACCTCCCAAGTTGAAATGAAACGGGCGCCTTGTTGTAGGTAGCTTCTTACGATATCTTTCCGTTCCAGTAGTCCTCGTTCTCCGATCTCGACAAGATTACGGGGCGACATATTGTCGTGCCACTCGTACATTTTATGTTTCCAACTCGCAGAGCCTGCAATACGAGGGTCATTTGTAAGATGGTCGAGAGGCTGTACGTCCCAGTGTGTGTCTAGGCTAACGCAGCCAACGGCTCCAGATGTCCGTTCTGCAATTGGCTTGGCGATGGCATAAGAGCCACAAGGGGAGTTTTGCCCAATGACTACGGGTACAGCACCAGCGTCTAGGGCATGGCCAACTTTTTCTTCGACGGCATGTTGAGCGCGCAGGATATTTTCGGGGGACTGATTATTTAGTACCTCAGGAGGGATTTCTGCATCGCCGTAGTCGACAGCCTTGATGTGCTCAAAGACGTCTAAATCGAATTCTTGTATGTAGCCAGATTGGTATCGTACCGACTGCTGGCGAACTCTTTGCGGAGCAGCAAGCCATTCCTCACGATCTACCCCAGCGTACTTTGGAGATTCTGATGCAACGTAGGGAGCACCGATTATCACGGCATCAGCACCTTTTAGTTCTTCGGGTTCTGTTACGTATGGTAGGCTCATAAAAGTTGGAGTCTCAGGTGAAATCATCGGCGGCGTCCAGTTGCCTCCGAAACTCCCTTTGATGAACTCATGCCACGAGGTTTGCTGCTCCTGCCAAGTTGGGTACGATAGGATGCTCATGGGTTCTCCTTAACTATACTTAGCTCGTACGAGGATGACGGAGACGAGGTCAAGCTGCAAGTGGGAACCGGCTTCGAGATCGTTGGGTAGATGATGTTGGTAAAATCATCTTGGCCTTCCGATACTAGCTATGCCGTGGGATGAACTAATAAAAGAAGTAAGCTTTTACAGAAGACAACCGACTGCTTAGAGTGGTATCAAGTCGTACTTGCGGATGGGTCAGGGATCCATCACAAGCGTAGCCGTTGTTAAGTGAATACCTAACTAGGAGATAGTGATGCGAATGCTTGAAGGAATATACCCGGCAACTGTCACTCCATTTGGTGACGATGGGATGTTTAGTCCCCAGCTAATGGCAAAGATCATTCGCTATCAACTCGATGCGGGGGTTGATGGGTTTTTTCTATGTGGCGGAACGGGTGAAGGATTACTCCTTAGCCGAGAGGAACGTGAAAGTCTACTGGAGTTTGTTCTAACTGAAGTAAGTGGACAGGTTGGTGTTATTGCCCACGTCGGTGCATATCAAACAGCTGAAACTTTGGCGCTAGCGAGACATGCAAGTGAGGCAGGAGCAAACGCAATCGCGGCACTACCTCCAGGCTGGTTTTATAGACCTGACCATCTTGGCTTAGTCCAGTATTACACTGCAATACATGAAGCATCGTCAGTGCCGTTGTTGATGTATAACCTTCCACAGAGAACAGGTATCGAAGTTACAGTGGAATTGTTTGAAGAGTTGATGGCATTACCACGAATAATCGGGATGAAGGACTCGACCGGTGATATCGAAGGGCTGTCGCGATTTCTAAAAATTGGTACACCGACGATATTTGAAGGAGAAGATACAGCAGTACTAGAAGCGCTTAAAGCGGGGGCTGCCGGTGGCGTGGGCGCAACCTACAACATGATGCCTGACCGGTTCGTTAAGCTATATCGTGAGTTTAAGGATGGACATCTTGATGCCGCTCAGGACACCCAAGCGAAGATAACGGAGTGTTTGGTGGCTGCACTCCCTAATGTTGATACGATTGCCGCAACGAAGCAGGTTGTGAACTGGCTAGGATTGGAATGTGGATATGGTCGTACACCGAACCGTATATTGACCGAAGATGAGCAAACTAGGATGCGCACGGGCCTTGAACGGGTGGGCTTTTTCGACTAGCTGTAAACGTGGCCGGTTTCCAATTTGCGGCTTTTACAAGTTAAGTAGCAATATCTCTTCTAGGTGTGGGACCTTCCCGCTGCGTCTCCAAACTTCAGTACCTCCCTTGTCAAACGCAACGAAAGTGGGGACTAATCTGGTTTGATACTTCTGGCGAATTTTTTCCCCTACATCTGAATTGATATCGATTCTGACGATAACGAATTCATCGCTCAGATTAGATTTTAGCCTGTCAACGGCAGGTTTAGCCTGGAGGCAAACAACTCAGAAATTAGAATAAAGCTCAAGGAGTACCGGTTTTCCGGATTTAAGGACATTGTCAAAATCTTCTAGGCTAGTGACCTCGTCTCCTCTAGTACTTGTGACCAACTGGAAAGCACTCAGGAGAACAAACGTGGAAACTGCAATAGCTATTGTCCATGAAGGGTTTAGTAATCGCCACGCTGCTATTGAAACGAGCAAGATTGCCAGTAACCCGACAACCAAGAAGGAATAGCTGTTTATTAGTACGGTCACTCTGAAGGTTACTTTCCGACTGGTCCACAGGTTCACTGCCTGTGAATAATTCCGATCAGCCTTTTGTAACAATCATTTTAGCTTAGCGGGAAGACGGAATGTAGAAGATTTGCATATAAGCTTGGTCAGATCAGCGTGTCTGAGTGTGTGAACCCTGTGCCCTTTAGTGCTTGTGGTTACTCAGATGTAATTGTGATCTTTGCCAAGTGAAAGGCCCGGACGCGTGCTCTTGAGGTCAAAGGGCCATATCAGCGATACTCGCAGTCAGATTATCTAGGTTCCTACTTTAAGTACTGGCTTTGTAACAGGATTATTAGAGCGAGAAAGGAAATGTTGTGAGAAAAGCTCGAACCCTTTACTACAACGATGCGCGGCGTCACTACCTGTTCGTAATTGAGCCTCCTATGAGTGTGGAAGATGCCTGGCAGCCTGTAGATGAAGTGTCAGGTACCCCTGTTGATACCTTTGTGTATGCAGTATCGAGACGGGACGGTTTATTTTACCCCTCGAAGGTGGGCATGAGGTTTGGCGGTGACATTCTGCCGTTCAAAAGTGCCAGTTGGTGGAGGGCGTGGCACAACATGCAAAGTCTAATTGACCAAGGGATTGATCCTCTGGGAGTTTTAATCGATCGGACTAAAGAAAAAGGGATGGATTTTTTTGCCTGTCTACGGGTTGGAGCGTTTGGAGAAATGGATGCTGGATTGAATGTGCGTCACAACGGTCTTGGCTACAAACTCCCACAGGTCAGAGACCACGCGCTTGCCTGTGCACGTGAACTTGCGGAAGATTACCCTGTTGACGGCATCGAATTAGACTTTACTGATCCGTCTGGGCCGGGATCTTCCAGCTTGCTAGGGTATTTCGATAAAGACAATGTACAGGAATACACCCCAGTGATGACCGACTGGGTTCGCCGTGTTTCGGACTTGGTCCGAAACCGGGCCGGAGGCTCAGGGGTCTTGGGTGCACGTATCTATCCCACTGAGTCTGTAAATCTTGGTGCTGGTCTTGATGTAAGAACCTGGATACGCGAAAAGCTGATTGATTACGTAGCACCTAACGTTCGCGAACCCCGGGTCCTTCATCAGAATATGGAGATTGATTGGTTAATTGAGTTAGCTGATACCGAAGACGTATCAATTTATCCACTGTTACATTCCATGTATCGAGAGGATAAATACGCAAATCTCGCCATGATGCGAGCAGCTTTCTCAAATTACAGAGCGCGTAACGTAGATGGTCTTTATACTTGGGCACTTGAATGGCCTTTAAGAGATGATCAGCGCGACATCTTGATAGAACAAGGTAATCCCAATCCTTCGCCTGTTGGGCCCAAGCACTACTTCGTACCTAAGCAGATAAATGAGCCCAAGGGTGTCGTTTCTTATGAATCAGTGCTACCACTTAGTATCGATTCACATGCGACAGGTATTCGGTACGCACTACCCCTGTATATTTCGGATGATCTTGAAAATGATCCAGACAGGAAAGTTCATTTGCGACTGTTTATTCACGGGTTGGTCAATGCGGATCAGTTCAGTATCTATCTGAACGGCGTATCCATAATGGATGAGGAGAGTAGAACGTATTTTCACGATTCTGTGGAGCCATTTGTAGGAAGGTGGGTCGAGATCAATCTCGACAAGATCCGTCCCCAGATAGGGGATAACGTTGTAGAAATTGAACTACATCGCCGAGGAGCTAACGATGTAAGTAATCCAGCTGCAGCACATGGTACAGGTCTCGCGCAACCCTTTACCGTTGATGAAGTTGAGTTACTGTTAGAGTAGATTTATGGTTAATAACTTCGAGCCCAATTGGCTGAGAAAGTTAACACCATGGACGCGCCTGGAGGGGAAGACTGGGGTTAGTGGCGGGTCCCTTCTCCACGATTTCATCTCTCATCGCCGATCATAGTTAGTGACCAACTAAAGCCGAGGGCCCGGCCTCAGGGAGGGAGGTCACCCACTATGTGCAGGATGAATCAGCCCGTTAGGGGCTGATCTTTATTCTTACAACTGTATGTACTTGGAGAAGAGACCCTTACTAATTACTACGCTCAGTTGTGGAAAAGGTTAGCAATTGTTAGGTTCCCTCACCTGGATATTTTAGATAAGCCTATTAGTTGGCGAGTGCTGATGAAGGGTCTGTTTGTCGATCAATATACTCGGTAAACTACCGATGCTGCTTGGATTATCAGGAGATCTATATCAACAGGAAGAAAAAAACGACAATCGTCTCAATGGGCGGTATGAACATGGCTCTTATCGGAGTCGCAGATAGGTTGCCCAAACCAGGAGAAACTCTTAGAGGTGAACGTTTTTACACCGCCTCAGGTGGCAAAGGTGCAACTCAGGCAGTAGCCGCAGCGAGACTGGGTGCGCATGTGCGTATGGTTGGCCGGGTAGGGGATGATCTGTTTGGGCCACTCTTACTGAATGCCCTCACAGTAGAGGGTATAGATGTGACCGGGGTAGCTGTTGATCAGGATCACCCGTCTGGCGTGGGAATGATTCTTTTGGACAAGAACCGAGAGAATCATATAACTGCAATTTATGGTGCGAATTTGCAATGTGATGATGACCAGGTCCGTTCGGTGCAATCTGCGCTTGAAGGAGCAGATGTACTCTTGTTGCAGATGGAGATTCCATTCGATGTCTCTTTATCAGCAGCACGGGTTGCTGCTGCGGGTGGGGCTCGCGTGATACTAGATCCTGCACCTGCGACCGAAATTGCTTTGAACAAGTATGCAGATCTTGACATTATTACCCCCAATCAGATGGAAGCAGAATTTCATACAGGGATAAGAGTTTCGGATGTTTCTTCTGCAAAAGCGGCCGCTAAAGTTCTGCTTGAACGAGGTGTTGCTGCAGCGGTCGTGAAAATGGCCGGCCAAGGCGTGTACTACGCTACTGAATCTACTGGTGGATATATCGAACCGTTTGAGGTATCGGTTGTTGATACTGTGTCAGCAGGTGATGCCTTCAGTGGTGCACTAGGTGTTGCTTTAGCGGAGGGTAAGAGCTTTGAGGATGCGGTTCGTTATGGCGCGGCTGCAGGCGCACTGGCGGTAACTAGGCGAGGAGTGCAGGGATCGATGCCACTAAGGTGCGAGGTTGAATCACTCTTATCCCAAGGGTAAACAAGATTAAAGTAAAGAGACTTGTCTAGAAAGTGGTCCATGTTTGCATGAGCCCCGGTTGCATTTTCTCATCAGCCACGCATCTGATATTAGAAGAGTTAAGTCTATAATTCCCGGCAATACCCCAAGGTAGGTCCAACTTTGATTGATATCGATGCAGTAAGATCCAAGATTCCTTGCTTGGCTCACTTGAGCTATTTGAACATGAGTTATGGTCCCAAGCCGAGTCCGGTTGTTGACGAAGTCGTACGGTTAGCGCGTCTTATTGAGACAGAAGGGATGTTCAATCCAGACGTTATGGCTGAGATTTCTAAGATGTATGAACGGGCCAGGGACGGCACAGCCCAGTTGTTGAACGTGACGTCGAGTGAAATTGCTTTGACTAGACATGTTAGCGAAGGAATGAACATCGTTGCTTCAGGCCTGAACTGGTCTCCAGGTGATGAAGTCATAATAAGTGACGAAGAGCACCAGGGAGGTTCGATTCCCTGGATGAATTTGGCACGGCGAGCTGGGATCACCGTCAGACTCCTTCATATGAGTTACGACCTTGATAGTTTGCTGTTGGAGCTAGATAGCCTCATTAATGCCCGTACTCGAATAGTGTCGTTAAGTCATGTATCTACCAGGAGTGGATTCCTACTACCTGCAAAAGAAATCACAGAATTTGTACACAGCAGAGGCGTTCCGATCGTACTCGATGGAGCCCATGCTGTTGGACTCGTGCCGGTCGACCTTAAAGATATTGGGTGCGATTTCTACTCAGGCTGTGGGCACAAGTGGTTGTTAGCTCCTCAGGGTACCGGTTTTCTATATGTGAGTAAGGACCGTTTTGAAGGGCTGGAACTGACGTCGGTCGGAGCCAATACTGCTTTAAATTGGGATCTTTCAAATTTGATTTTTGATGCCAAAACTGATGCTGAAAAATTCGAATACGGTACCAGAGACTTGACAGTCTATGCCGGGCTATCGGTTGCATTGGATCTTGCAGAAGAGGTGGGAATAGATAATATTTCCTATCGGTCGTCTCATCTGGCCGGCCTTATGAAGAGTAAGGTTGCAGATATGAACGGGTTTGACTTGATAACACCTATGGATGCATCAGTAAGTACCGGTATTGTTGCGGTCACCAGCCGTATGGAAAAGGCCGAAAATCTTACTGATAGGCTATGGCAGGATCACAGGATTTTGGTCACTGGTAAAGATCAATGGGTCCGCATATCCTTTCCTTACTTTACGCTTGAGGAAGAGGTTGATAGGGTGGCTGAAGCAATCGATGCCAATGCCTAGTTACTGTGGAGGCTCTCGGTAGGTAGAGATAATGGCACTAGATAAAGACAGGAGAGCATTCTTAAGGACAGCTGCTAAGTTAGGTTTGTCCGCAGGAGCCCTCGTAATCTTTGAACAAGCCTGCTCGCAAGTCGATTCTCCGAGCAGGTCTAGTTCAGTACTGGCTACCCCCCAGTCACGGGTTAATCCGACACCGCAGCCACGGGTTACGCCAACAGCGCAACCACGAGTTACTCCAACACGCCAACCACGAGTTACTCCAACACGCCAGCCACGAGTTACTCCAACAGCACAGCCACGAGTTACTTCAACACCAGTTGCTTACCCTACCGCTACTCCTCGTATCGTCCCTGATCCGGTTGTGGAATCTACAGCCACCGCAGAGCCAACCGTTATCTCAACACCGCATGTAACTACTCCTGCTCCGGATGATAGTTCTATTACTGACCAGCGCGTCAGGATGGGGCATTTACTGAGACGTGCTGGCTTTGGTGCTAGTCGGCAAGAGATAGATAGATTTTTGGATATGGGTGAGGAAAAGACGGTCTCATTTCTTTTGGAATACGATCAAGTTGATGATTCAGATGTAGATATGCGCCTTGCGGCACTGAATTTAGATCCATTGGATCATTCATTAAAAGATCTACAGCGGATGGCGTTAATTCGGATGATCTACACCCAGAGACCACTACAGGAAAAGATGGTTTTGTTTTGGCATGGACTGCTCACAAGTGGGTACAAAAAAGTAGGTCGTGGCCCCTACATGCTGAATCAAGATGAACTGTTCAGGCGTCACGCATTGTCTCCTTACGACGGCCTTTTGAAAGCAGTTGCGAAGGATCCAGCAATGATGATCTGGTTGGATAGCAGAGTAAACAAGAAGAATAAGCCGAACGAGAATTTCGCACGCGAACTGATGGAACTATTCAGTATGGGTGTAGGCACATTTACTGAATTCGATGTCAAAGAAGCAGCGAGGTCATTTACAGGATGGTCTCTGAGAAAGAAGGAGTTTTTCTTTGAGGAGAACCAACACGACTTTGGTCAAAAAACGTTCCTTGGGATCACTGGCAATCATGATGGTACAGATATCGTCGACATAGTAATGGGTCAACCCATTACATCGCAGTTTATATCGGGAAAACTTTTCGAATTCTTTGCATATGAGAACCCTGAACAGGAAGTTCTCGCTGAATTAGCCAGCACCTTCAACGCCACCGGGTACAGCATAAAGGCAGTTGTTGAAAAAATTCTCACCTCTGATGAGTTCTATTCGAAGAAGGCTTACCGTGCAAAGATTAAAAGTCCTGCAGAACTAGTGGCCGGTACGGTACGTACTCTGGGTATAGAGACACACGCGAATAATTTCGGCTCTAATTACGTGACACCAATGGGGCAAGAATTATTCAATCCGTTCGATGTTTCAGGATGGCCTGAAGGCGGAGAATGGATAAACAGTTCGACCCTTCTTAATCGACTAAATTTTGTGAATGCCGTTTCTAAAGGCAATAAGAGAGCTTTCGATTACGATCTTGTCACTTCCCTTAAATCAAACAACATAAAGTCTACTGAAGAAGCGGTGGATTATTTGTTAGATCTATGTCTAGATAGCGTAGTACCTGATCAAGAGCGAGCGGTATTTGTTGGATACCTAAATGGTCTAGTGGGTGGGGACAATTCTGTAAATGCGCTAAATAAATCGAGGCTTGGAAGTTTAATGTATCTGGTGATGTCTTCCCCTGATTATCAATTAGGATAGCATCTGGCCAATGAGGCGAAATTGCTAATATCTCGCAGGAATTTTTTGAAGTCTAGCGCCGTATTGGTGCCAACATTCGCATCTTTGCCGCTCGTCTTTCGGCGTGCTGTAGCTTCGTCGATTGTGGAATCGGGAACACACACGACTGCATACCCAACATCGCCCTATCCAGATCGGACTTTGGTTGTACTACAAATGGCAGGTGGGAATGATGGCCTAAACACGGTGATACCGTTCACTGACAGCAGGTACTATGACCATCGGTCGTATTTAGCTGTGCCAGGAGAAGACGTCTTAGATCTCGACGGAGAAGTTGGCCTGCACCCAGTTCTGGATAAGATGAAACTACTTTGGGATGAAGGTCTTTTGGCGATAGTGCAAGGAGTTGGATACCCGAACCAGAGTTACTCACATTTTGAATCCATGCATGTGTGGCAAACTGCTGATAACGATGGCAACCTAAACGAAGGCTGGTTGGGGCGCTACTTCCGAGAGTTAGAGGGGATGGAAGGCAGCGCCCTTCCAGGCCTCGCTGTGGGTAGACGTACCACACCTTACGAATGCTCTGCAGTCGATGCCCCCATGTCCGTGGTACAAAATATCAATAGATACCGTCTTGCGGGATCTAATAAACAGAGATCAGAAGCACTAATGAAACTCTACGGCGGCTCCTCTTTAACCACCCCCTACGGTGTTTTGCTGGACAACACTCTTGAATCTGTATACAAGAGTTCGGAAGCCCTACAGAACGCTAACAAGAACTACAAATCACAAATAGAGTACCCCGACACGTCTTTGGGTAAGAGCCTAAAGGTACTGTCTGCAGCGATCATTGGCGGATTAGGTGTAAAAGTAGGACATGTAACAATCGGTGGATTTGACACACACTCCGACCAAATAGTGGAGCAACCTGATCTGCTAAGGGAAGTATCCGAAGCCTTATATGCTTTTTATCAGGACCTGAAAGCTGCTAATAAAGATCAGGATGTATTGGTAATGACCTGGTCTGAATTTGGCAGACGAGTTAAGAGCAACGGGAGTGGGGGTACGGATCACGGAGCCGCAGCTCCAATGTTTCTACTAGGGAGCCCTGTAGTTGGTGGGATATATGGAGAGAGACCTGATTTGCGTAATCTGGACAAGGACAATTTACGCTTCACAACGGATTTCCGTGCGGTGTACTCCACGATTCTTGAACAATGGTTAGGTGCATCGTCTGAAGCGGTTCTTGGGAGTGAGCGCTTTGATCCGATACCTCTCCTCGCTGTGAGTTGATGTACCGTCCTTTGGATATCAGATGGGCTGTGTCAATTCTCATCTGGCTACTAATTCCCGTTGTCATGATTGCGTGTCAAAGAGCAGTATCAATAGATGACCAAGACCCCAATTTGATTACAGAGTCGGAGATCGAGGATTTCGTATTTCAGGATATTTCTGTGCCTGTTGGTGCCACGGTAATCTGGACCAATGTGGATCAAAAGGCTCATACAGTAACATCGGGAGTTGCGCCTAATGTGTCTGGTCTTTGGGATAGTCTATTTCTTGAGGAAAGCGATAAATTCAGTTACACGTTCACCCAGGTCGGTGAATTCCACTACTGGTGCAGAGTACATCCCTTTATGACAGCGGTTGTGAATGTGGAGCCTCAATGACAAAGTCACTTCTCTGCCAAATCTGAATCAGGTGCAGGGGCGGATTATTTAACAGCGAGGTTAGGGAAGGCAATAATTCCTATGGCCTTCCGGCATGGTAGATACCCTAGTTGCTTAATACATCCAGTATGTTGCCTAAAGCACCACCGCTGTCTGTGCGAAACAGTTCAGTGAAGCCGCATTTGCTGCAAGAGATAGCGGTAAACTTTTGATTCTGAAGGTTTAGGAATCGTGATAAACCAGAACCTGTAGTTCTTATTTCACCGGTTCGGTGTTCTGTCGCATGGCATTTGTCGCACGAATACTGTTGGGTGTTCATGGCAGGGCTCCTTGAATTTGTATGATCCTACAACCTCAAGCTTACAGATTGGAATATTGAGTGTGAACTAGTCCTAGGACTGACTTTTCACTGAAACGGTACCGGAATCTTACCGCCGTGCCAGGGGAATGCGTAGCTCGGTGTGTTGACGTAGCGGCGCATTCCTAGATTGAGACGTATCGATGTGTTGGGTGGTAACTCGACTGCTAGATACTTCGAGTCGAGTTTTACCCGTTTGGGCACTTTCTCATATGGTTCATACATCCATTTGTAGGGTGACCGGCCTAACTCTGGCTGATCCTGTTGATCAAAACTGACTTCGGTGAACTGGTGCTCACCGAAGGCACCAGCTTGGACGATTAGGTGCCTAGTTTCCCTTCTACTGAGGTTAATGAGCTGGACACCTGCACCCTTAGGAGTGAGGCTGTCGACAAGAGCAGCGACGTCCAAAGGAAGGCCAGCACGGGCTCGATCCTGGTCGAAATAGCGGACAGTTGCCCGGTTAAGTCCACCGTGGTAAACGTTCTGAGGGGCTCCCATTGTGACTTGTGTTAGCCCTTTTGAAACTACGGGTTGAGGGGGGAGTTCATTATCGGCGATGATCGTCTCGGGATCTCGTTCGTCTCGGTTCATTGCTTCCGTCATCATTGATATTACCTGGTGCTCGGCTCTTAGTATTTTCTCGGGCCAGTCTGGATTCTTTCCGTCGTAGTATTGAAAGCGGGCCTCGGCGTTATTGTCTCCCTTGGTGGCCGATGGGACTACAGCGTTCCAATCCCGTTCTCTTTCGCCCTCACGCAGGACTGTGAGTAGTTGGTAGTCGGTGCTACTCATGGACGCGTGATAGAGGTGCTCCGGTTCCCGAAGCCTACCAGCACGGAATTCCTGCCAGCCTTCAGGTCCATATTGGGAAGGGACGAGAAGCTGGCCATCTTCTCGTGTGGTTGAGTGATTCATGAGCATCTCGACTTGAGAGCGGATGAGGTCTAGATAGCTTGTATCACCGGTAAGGAGCAGGGCGCATTCGGAAGCGATAGTTAGTGCGTGGAACATAAGGTCTCCAGCCCATGGACTGTTCCAGCCATACAGCCCGCCCCACCATTGTCCATCTCTTTGTTCACCGATTACCCCGGATGGCCCCACATTATCTGGCATGATTCCGCCATTGAGTCGGCTTCGTTCCATCCAGGCTTCCACGTACTCCAAAACCCAGCGCTTATATTTTTCGTCGCCCGTGTATAGATAGGCATTGGTAACCAGTGCAGTGGAGGACAGACTATTAGCTACGTCACCGTTCAAAATAATCTTGTCGAAGAGCTTAAGAATCTCCTTAACTCTTCGGGGATTCTGATCCCAGTCCATCTCAAGATTCTTCACTATCGGGTGTAACGAGGCCCGCCCACTGTAGTCGGGGAGTGGAGAGCGATTGCCGGTATCTAGGTAGCGATGTGCGAACTCGATGCTGGAGTTGTGGTATGGCCCTTGACTCGTTTGCATTGGAGAGCGAAACATCTTGTGCTTAGGATTCCAGTTGTCAGCCTCGGGATCCTCACCGATCATCATCCCTGCGAACCGCTGTGCCCGCCGGACGTTCTCTGAAATCGTTGGATCAGCCAGGCCAAAGTTGTAGAACGCCTGGTTGCCCTCACCCTGGTGGTGCCACTCCGCCCCACCAGGGACCTCCAAATTGTAGTACTCGTTATACGCCTGTTGGTGGAACCTGGGATGAACACGACTGACTATGCTTAGGTCGCTGAAACGGGTTGCCGCGTTCCATTCCTGTAATGCCAGGTCGAGGATTACGTCGGCCCCACCGATGGCGTACACCAGGCCCCAGTCACAGACCCTTTCGTACAGGTCGTCTAGGTCGTCAGCGAAGTACATTGCTCCGGCTCGCTCGGCGTACTTCGAGATCATCCTGGGTACTGCCTCCTCCATGGAACTCAATAGTGATCGCTCAAGTAACGCCCACCCAGGTGGGGCGGTGATTTCCGTCGCTTTAATAGTCGTAATGCCTGCGATGTTGAAAGGGTCTCTACGGGAACTAGAAGCAGTCATAGAAAGATTCCTCCGTGGGCATGTTGTCTCATTATCCGCAACTCATGCGGGCAGGACACCGATGTCCAGACCGTTGTTGAAGGCGATAGAATCATCGACCATTCGGCGAAAATCGTAAGAAGGGCTAAAACCAAAAAGCTCTTTCGGTTTCGATAGATCGTACTCGTAGTATGTGGGATTACCGTTGAGAGGCGCTTCGATGAACGGTACATCTAGCTGTGCTGATATGTAGGGAATGACCTCATCCCAGGTGAATGCACTGGGCCCTGCGAGTTGAAATACTTCTCCAAAAGTCGTCTCTTTCCCAAGTGCAGATTCACAGCCATGTACGATGTCTCGGACGTCGGCCATATGTTTTTTCCAAGGTCTGCCGTTTTTATCTGTGCATAAAACTAGCTTCTCATCACCTGTCCAAAGTGGCTTTAACTCAGGTCTAGACCGCATCTTCCCAAGCCAGAAAGCTCCGTAGTTAACAAACTCGCCTGCACCCTGGGTGTTGGAGAAACGTAGGACCGTAGTGGGCATATCATGGGATCGAAAGTAACCTATACAAAGCTCCTCGGCCATGGTTTTAGATAGGGCGTACCAATTCGAAGGCTCCGGTAAATTGGAGTCGACCTTGATCGAGGCAGCCATCCCGTTCGGACCGGATTTACGATAGACCGAATCCGTACTTGCCAAAAGAAAATGTTTCAAGTTAGTTTCAGCGCGGGCCGCCTCAAGCATGTTAAACGTTCCGCGGACATTGATCTCAAAATAGTCTTTGGTATCGAACGGTCCGCCGCCCTGGAATGCTGCTCCTAGGTGATATACCGCCTCCATGTCTTTTACTGCGGAAGCAACGTCTTCGGGATTCGTTAAACTACCAGCGATGAACTCGATGTCTAAATGTTTGAGTTTTTCGATCCTGCGGTCACGTTCCCATACCAGCCCCCGGATTTGATGCCCATCTTTCATCAGAGTGGCGGCTAGGTTCGCTCCAATTCTTCCCGTAATCCCGGTGATCAAGATATGCATGGATTCTCCTTCCCTGTGGCGTGCATTCTAACCTAGTTGCGAGTCCTATCGATGACCGTTGATCTACTCCATGTTCGGACCTGGAGACTTGGTCAAGAGATCTGCTTTGTGATGACTTTGAGATAACAATATACTGATGGCTCGTTAATAACAGGTTTTCGCGTAATGCTTCTAGTAGCTATGTCACTTCCCCAAACGCTGGATGTTATAAGACTTCTCCGAGCCCTCAAGTATTCGATTGCGGGTTTACGGGATGCTGCCAGATATGAGGTGGCTTTCCGGCAAGAAGTCATAGTGGTAACTTTGCTAGTGCCAATTGCCTTCGTGGTGGGGGATTCCGGCCTCGAGTGGGCCCTGCTCATTGGGGCCCTGATACTGGTCTTGATCGTCGAACTTTTGAACTCTGCTCTTGAGACTGTGGTAGACCGTATAGGGTTGGAAAGTAACGATCTCTCTCGACGGGCGAAGGATCTTGCAGCAGCAGGGGTGTTATTGTCTCTAGTTCATGCAGCGGTGGTATGGGGCCTGATTATTTTCGACCACATGGACTCTTAGAGTTGGCCAATTATTGCCATCGGATGCCGATCCATTTGAATAGGTATTATGGGTTTACGTCCATGGAAGGGTAGGGCGGGACAGTTGTCCCACCCTACCGGAATAATTTCTATGCTCTAACTCTGGGATCGAAGGGTAATGATACCCATGGTGACACTCAGTGCCATGAAGAGTATGTAAGCTCCACCCATCAACTGGTTCGTATAGTCTACCGCGGCAAGAATGGTTCCTATAACTCCAACGACAACAATGAGCGCGCCGATGGCTGTGTGGAAGTTCTTTTGAACCAATATGCCAACGCCTATGATTCCGAAACCTAACATTGCAAGGGCTGTCGTAGTGGCTCCTATTCCAACGGACGAAGCGTACGCCGCTGCTGCAACAGAACTAAGGGTGGCAGCACTTTCAGCTGCTCCCGCTGCGGCTGCCTGTGCAGCTTGTGAGCCGGCTTCCCCAGTTGCTAATTGGAGCCCGCCTTCTATTGCAGCACCTGCTGATCCAATGACCAGTAAAAGCACTCCTACTCCAGCGATTGAATGGCCAGACCCTCCGTCCATTGAACTTTTTACACCGGCTAATCCAGCTACGATTGATAAGTAACCAAGCATCGCAACCATTAGGAAGGGTTTCACGCCGTCTATATTCCCTCCCAAGGCTTTGATCATCGCCTGACTATCGCTAGAATCTACGTCGAAGCCCATGATAGCCCCCCATCCGGTGAACCCAATGGTCACCCCAATGGGGCCTGCTATAAGTAACCATGTCGTTAAGGTGCGTGAACTCATAAATAGCCTCCCTCTACACGAGTTTGATGGCTTCAGTATACTCATGGCAGTCAAGTTAGGTATTAGGAATCCATGTGTACCTGTTCTAATCCTTGTTCCGAATAGGAGAGAATCAACGAGCGGCCGAGTTGTTTTGGGAGAAATAGCATGAAGACCGTCACTTTGATTGGAGACTGTATACGGAGAGATTACCAGCCTACTGTGCAGGCTGATCTTGCTGATCTTGCTGAGGTTTGGGGTCCCAAGGAGACGATCAAGACGACGCGCGATGTGCTACAACATTTGGATGAGTGGGTGTCGACAGGGAAGCCAGATCTGCTTCACTTCAATTGTGGTTTGCACGAAATCCGGCGTTTTAGCCCTGATGCTTCTCAGACAGTGCCTCTCCCCGAGTTCAAAGAAAATCTCCGCGAGATATTCCGGCGAATCAAAGTCGAAACTAATACCTTGGCAACTTGGGCACATACGACACCAATCTTTCACGAGCGTCGCGACAAGCTTAATCCCTTCGGACGGAAAGAGATCGACGTAATTGCTTACAACACGGCTGCTGCTGAAATAGCAAATGAGTTTGACGTACCCGTGATTGACTTACACCGTGTGACCGTTGAGAACGGAGTGGAACGCTATATGGCACGAAATGGTCTTCACTTCACCCCGGAAGGCTACGTGCTCCTAGGGAGAGCAGTCTCGCACGTGATAAGGGCCAGTCTAAAGCTTTAAGCTAGTGCCCCTGGTATTTCCGAGACTCCTTGTTATTTGCTGTCATGATTTTAAATTTATGGACGTTAATATTATTATGTCAGTGGTTCCTTAATCCGACTCAGGTACTATTTTCAAAAAATCCGCATATT
>JAKUTR010000026.1 GCA_022448725.1 SAR202 cluster bacterium
GGGATGAGGTTGTAGTTTTCGTACATTTTTTGCTGTATAGTTTCGTAGTTTTAGTGAGTCATTTGGTGGTGGTGTAGATGTGGGATCTTGATACCAGGCACGCCTTCTACCGATGGTCCATACTCTCCGTTAATAGTGCACAGTGATCGGAGGCCTACATCGCCAATGACAACGTTCGCATTGGGTTTACTGACGACAGTTCCTAGAAGTTTGCCTGCGTAACGAAATTCATCCATAAAGCCCAACATCGTATCCATAAATGCATAGGTACCACCCTCAACCTCTGTGACACCATCCATTTCAGCAGCGATCTTGTATGAGAAGGTTTCCCCGCTGGAAACTATATCGACAGATATACCAGCTGCTTCAATTGCATCCTTAACATCAAGACACATCTGGACGTACTTCCTGCCGATGTTCACACGTTCCTCAAGGGTAGGCCACCCATCGACGTGCTGATGACTCATTACCCCCCGGAATTCAACGTTTGGAAGGGCTTGGGTTAGCTTGGCCAACCCCACTCCGTCTTCGACTTGCCTGATGCCACCGCGGTCCATAGAAGTGTCGACTTCAACAAGGATACCTATCGTTACGTCGTTTTCACTAGCTATACGGGAGATATCTTGAAGGTTCTGTGGCTCCGCGATACAAACCTTAATATCAGCTCGACGAGCTAGACTACAGAGACGGTTAAGCTTATCGGGCGTGACGATTTGGTTTGGGATTAGAATATCAGTGATTCCGCCTTCGATCATCACTTCCGCTTCTGAAACTTTTGCCGTACAGATTCCCCCTGAGGTACCACCAGTTTTAATCTGGTAATTAGCTAAGAATGGACTCTTTAAGTTCTTAGTGTGGGCACGCATCTTAACAGTGGATGTGTACGTTTCCGCTACAACCCCAAGGTTGTGCTCAAATGAGTCCATATCAAGGATGAAGCATGGAGTTTCTAGTTCTTCAATAGGTGTCCCGGGTTGTGGTGTGTAGTTGTCCATGTTGACGGTCATCACGATACGTCTCAACTGGGGGAAAGTAAAGTTTGCTCGGCAATCTGCAGGTTGTGGGCTCTAGCAACAGGTGATGTTGTTTTCCGGTTTCACCGTTAATCGCCTCCGCGTTTAAGGGATTGATGGCGGCGGGTAAATTCCGGCATTTGAATGGGCTCGCTAGTCATAATTATCGCGTCTTCCCGGTCGTCTGAGTAGTAAGATTTTCGAACACCGCGCTCGCTTAGGCCATGCTTTTTATATAGGTTACGGGCTTTGAGATTCGAAGGTCTCACTTCAAGTGTAATTGTCTCTGCTCCGGTCTTGATTGCGTGGTCTATTGCTCCCAAGAATAGAAGATTGCCTATGCCCTGACCTTGATACTCGTTCCTCACACCGATGGAGACAATGTGTGCTTCATCAACCATGTACCAAGTCCCTATGAAACCTACGATATGCTCTGGATTTGACACCGCCCTAGACCTTCGACTCCGGATTACATTAAGAAAGTGGTGCAATATGCCACGTTGGCTAGTCTCGACTTCATGTATGGGACTTTTTCTTTTGGTAAATACGTTTCTGGTAGCTACTAGGAAATGGCTATTTGGATTCTTGAGTTCCCGATGGAAGGATGTTGGCGGGAAAAGATTTGGAAAGACTTCTTTCTCAATTTCCAACGTCTGATGTACATCATCTTTTGCTAGACTACGTACAGTGAAGGAAGCAGTATCAAGTGAGTCTTGGTGCGTTGCGATTGCCATAATACGGAAGTGTCAGGGCAAATTTGGTTTGGTGCTAACTGTTGTACTAACTGAATAGTAAGAGAACCGTTTTATAGTGTAGCATCGACGCGAAGAGGGTGTGGATTTGCTATTAGCAGCACCGCCAGTTAGGAACTTATTGATGTCTAGGGGAAACGATGCTGCCTTGACGGATGAAATCGAAGACCTAGTCAAACGGGCACAAAAAGGCGATAACGGGGCGTTCGCAGGTTTATATGAGGCGTTTCATGCGAAGATTTATCGCTACGTGTACTTCAAGGTAAGTGATCGAGTTGAAGCTGAAGACCTGACTGAAGAAGTATTCTTGCGCATGTTGGAGTCTATCAACTCTTTCAAATGGCAGGGTTACCCTTTCAGTTCCTGGCTCTTTCGAATCGCTCATAACCGGATTATTGATCATTACCGGAAGAAAGGTAGACAGAGAACTGTCGAACTTGATGATGCAGGCTCGGTTGTTGGCGCGAACACTGATGATATGGATCGTGACCTCGAGGTCGGATTATCAATTGAACAAGTCGGCGTCGCAATGCAGAGACTCACACAACTTCAAAAAGAGGTTATAACCCTTCGGTTTGCTGGTGGCTTATCAATTGCTGAAACAGCAGAGGCCATGGGAAAGAAGGACAACGCTGTGAAAGCGCTTCAGCACGCAGCAATTAAGAAGCTCCGGACAATTTTGCCTGACCATTTAATGAAACAGGCAGTTACGCAAAAAAATGGGTGACCTGGTTATGGAGAGCAGTTACATGGACGAAATGTTCGACAAATGTTTGGAGCGTCTAAGAGACGGTGAGTCCGTCGACCAGATACTCTTGAGTTACCCTGATCAACGCGCCGATTTGGAACCTTTACTTCATGTTTCTGCCGCTACAATGCGAGTTGTTAATACCGTAGCGGTGGAGTCTGTGGTCGAACAGCGTCGCTTAAATACGTTTATGTCTGCTGTTACTAGTCGAGAAGGAAGGCAGGATAAATTTCATTGGGCGCGGGGATGGTATAACAGTCTCGGTCGTTCAGCGGTAGTGGCCCTCGGCTTAGGAGTGCTTGCGACTGGGACCGCCTTTGGTGCGTCTATGGCCTCTGACGGAAGCGTGCCTGGCGATGCACTGTATCCCGTAAAGTCACTGAGAGAAGATATTTCCCTCCGAATGCCTAAGTCTGATTTGGATAGAGCAAAACAGCACGCTCATCTGGCCAATGTACGTAACCAGGAGATAGGTCAACTTGTTGATCGTGGCCGCTACGACGATGCACAGCAATTGGTAGTTCAAGTTACCTACCACCTGAGCGAGTCTGCAGAGATCTTGGGAGTGACAATTACTGCAAACGTTAACTCATTTGAACTCCCATTGGGTAAAGCTTCCCCGAATCGTATTCGGAACGGTTCAGAAAGAGTTAGAGATCAGGAAGACTTAAAAGCACCGGACAAAAAATCCCGATCTGATATTGCCTTCGAGGACCAACAAAAGAAACTCAAAGTTTTAGTCGAAGCTGGTGTAATTACCCGGCAACAGGCGGATGAGAAACTTAAAATAATGAAAGAAAAGGCGGACGCCAAAGCTGAGCTCGCATCCTACATGGAAAGTGATGTAGGCCGATACGAGCGCAGAGTTAACCTTAGGATGCAGCGGATGGCCGATTTCCAACGTGAACAGATGAGGCTTCTGCAGTGGCAGTGGGAACTTCGGTACAGGGCTTACGTACAGGCTCTGGCTCATGATGGTTTCCCCCCATGGCTTGTTTGGGTAGACTCACAAGTCCCTTCGCCGTAGGAAATGGTGCTGGAACATCTCTTAGAACCATACCTTGAATATCTGCAATGTGCCTGAGCAAGATAGTCAACCATGCCCAAGAGCAGTTAAGAGCCAGTGATGTTGATGGCTGGCTTCTATATGACTATATGGGGATGAATTCCATTTTTTGGGATACCCTCGGCCCGATCCAGAATGTGACCCGACCATGTTGGCTATGGATCCCGAAGTCTGGTGAGCCGCAGTTGCTCGTATCATACGTCGATCAGGGGCGTTTTCAGCACCTCAGCCTAGGTATCAAATTATGGGCCAGTCGATCCCAGATGATATCTATCCTGAAGGGTATGTTAGCTGTGAGTAAATCAGTAGCTATGGAGTATTCACCATCAAGTGGACTACCGAGAGTTTCGAAGGTCGATGCAGGCACCATTGAATTGGTTCGAAGTTTGGGAGTGGAAATTGTCTCTTCAGCGGATACCTTGCAATACGCAACTCAAAGGTGGACGGACGCTGATTTGGAATCCCATAAGTTAGCTGCGACCAAATTGGATATGATCGTTCAGGAAGCTTTCCATTTGATTGGTCGTCAATCAAATGGTCCGGTAACAGAATACGAAGTTGCTAACTTCATAAGAGAGAGGTTTGTTCAGGAAGGACTTGAAGTTACAGACGGGCCTATCGTTGCGGTGAACGCTCATGCTGCGGACCCTCACTTTGCCCCGGTGGGCTCAGACGTATTCACTATCAAATCTGGAGACTGGGTATTGATAGATCTATGGGCCCGCATGCTTGGCGAGGACAACATGTTTGCTGACATTACTTGGGTCGCATTTGTAGGCGATAGTGTTCCCAGACGCCACCAGCTGGTCTTTGACGCTGTAGTCGGAGGGCGTGATGCAGCGGTCAGTGCTCTCGAGCAGGCATTCGTCGAAGGGAAAATGGTGCAAGGGTGGGAGATTGATAAGGTGGCTCGGGACTACATTGCGAATTGTGGTTTTGGTCAGTATTTTACCCACCGACTGGGTCACAGTTTAGGACATAGTGTTCACAGCGACGCTGTGAACCTTGACAGTTTCGAGACCCGCGACACGCGTAGTATCACATCTGGGTTAGCTGTAACAGTTGAACCTGGGATTTATATCCCAGGTGAGTTTGGTGTACGTTCTGAGATCGATGTCTTTGTCAGCAATGATGGCCCATGTATTACTACCGAAGTGCAACGACAGGTTGTTCTCATAGGATGATCATTCGTCTACTGAGAGTCCTGAAGGTGAAGATTTACCAGACTGGGTCTGGGTGTGGACGAGGTTCGTATTAAGGAGGGTTGATATGGGAGATCGTGTGGGCGATAAGGTAGCAATTGTCACCGGTGCAGGATCGGTAGGTCCAGGGGTTGGGAACGGTAAAGCGGCGGCTATGCTGTTTGCAAGAGAAGGCGCAACTGTCATGCTTGTAGATCACAATCTTGAAGCTGCTCAAGAATCTGAACGTCTTATTAAAGATGAAGGAGGCGAGTGTTTTACCTCGCGAGCGGATGTCAGTAATTCGGAGGATTGCAATCGTATTGTTGCCGAGTGCATTGAGAGATACGGACGGGTTGATATTCTCCACAACAATGTGGGTATAGAGATACCCGGGGGTATTCTCGATATAACGGAGAATGATTGGGACCGTACCATTGATGTGAACTTGAAGAGCGTTTTTCTAATGTGTAGGGCAGTAGTCCCTCAAATGGTCTCGCAGGGAGGGGGGGCTATTGTCAATATCTCTTCAATCAACGGCATTCGGACATTGCCTGCTTTGTCTGGAGCATATGGGGCATCAAAGCTTGGAATGGTTGCCTTAACACGTGAGATAGCTGTTGAGTTTGCCGAAAAAGGTGTGCGCGCCAATGCTGTATTACCAGGTATGATGCGTACCCCGTTCGTAGAGGCTTCCTTGACAGATGCCTGGGGAGGGGATGTTGAGGATATGATGAGCGCTCGGGATGCAATGATCCCCATCGGTCGACAGGGTGAGCCCTGGGATGTGGCTCATGCGGCTCTATTCTTGGCATCTGATGACGCGAAGTATATTACCGGTACTACACTGGTAGTCGATGGTGCATTAACAAGTGGTGTTCACATACAACCTTAGGGGGTCTGCTTATCGCCCCACCATTTATGAAGGCGCTCACTCACCTCAGTCTCGTAGCCTTGATTACTTGGCTCATAATACCGGCGCCCCTCGAGTGACTTTGGCAAGTTCTTGGTTTTTACGAAATTGCCATCGTAGTCGTGAGAATACTTGTAATCTTGACCGTAACCCAGCTCTTGCATGAGGTTTGTCACTGCATTCCGAAGGTGGAGTGGGATGGGATCGTTACGGTTTTTTTGCACGTCTGCGAGAGCACGGTTCATCGCTCTGTAGGAAGCGTTGGACTTCGGAGCAGTGGCTAAGTAAATACTTGCCTCGGCTAGCGGAATCTTACCTTCAGGCATACCAACGAAATGTACCGCCTGTTGTGCTGCAACGGCCACGGAGAGTGCTTGAGGATCGGCGAGGCCCACATCCTCCGCTGCAAGGATTACTAGTCGCCTTGCAATAAAGAGGGGGTCCTCGCCGGCGTCGATCATGCGGGCAAGATAGTAGATGGTGGCATCGGGGTCGGAACTTCTCATAGATTTGATAAACGCGGAAATCGTATCGTAGTGGTTGTCTCCACTCTTGTCATAGATCTGTGACCTGCGTTGTGCAGCGTCTTCAATGGTCTCGATAGTAATTTCCCGCACCCCATCATCATTCGGTGCGGTAGCTGTCACTGCCAATTCCAAGGTGTTGAGTACAATCCGAGCGTCACCATTGGAAAGGTTCACTAACGCGCCAATCGCAGTATCATCAAGATCAGGTCGAAGCTCTGAAAGACCCCTTTCGGAATCACTGAGAGTGCGATCAATAATTGTTCTAATCTCGCTATCGGTGAGGGCTTCCAACACGAACACCCGAGCGCGAGATAACAGTGGAGAATTGACCTCAAATGAAGGATTCTCAGTTGTCGCTCCAATGAGTACTATAGTGCCGTCTTCGACGAAGGGCAGGATCACATCTTGCTGGGATTTATTGAAGCGGTGTATCTCGTCTATAAAGAGGATAGTGCGATTAGCTTGTTGCCCAAGTCGCTCTCTGGCAGTTGCAACTATCCTGCGTAAATCTGCGACACCAGAAGTGACTGCGCTAATTGTTTCAAAGTGACTGCTAGTTATGGAGGCAATCAGGCTAGCCAACGTTGTCTTACCGATACCTGGTGGTCCCCAAAGGATCATGGAGGGGATTTGGTCGGCTTCGATACTGCGTCGCAAGACTTTACCGGGTCCGATTATATGATGTTGTCCGACATACTCGTCGAAAGAACGGGGACGCATTCGAGCGGCTAGTGGAGCTTGTTTAGCTAAGTGTTGCTTAGCGTTGTGTTCAAATAAAGTCATGTACTTCGGACAACCGGGTCACTGTAGTTTAGCGGGAGCAGTAGCTATTGGATATGGCCCTTTACGTTATCTGCGTTGAATGGTCCCATGGATTCGATTATCTCTCCGGCAGGCCCCCATCTATCCCATACGTTCCACAACAAGACCCCGCGTACCCTGGTGCCTTCCAAATAGTAGACGACTCCCTCCTTAAACTCCTCGTTCCAGTCAGAGACCATATCCATGGAAGAATCCATATGTCCCATTGCCTCGTAGCCTAATTTGAAGCTATCGGACCAGAAGTAAGGGATATTAGTGAATGGTGCCGTCTCTCCTGCCATCGCCTTCCCAGCATGGGTACCTGTAACGTTAGCACTATCCTCATGTTCTACACGAATTCTTCGCTCTAGTGCAGGGTTGTAGTAGTTGACCACGTCTCCCGCAACGAAAATGTCCGGGGCGGCGCTAAGATTCTCATCGGCGATGATACCGTCACCTACTTTAAGCCCTGCATTTTTTGCTAGACTTATATTCGGATCAATACCAAGGCCGGCGACCACACCATCGACGGTTATGGTCTGAGATCCCGTACTACTCTCCAAAGTGGCGGTTAGGCACCTATCTGCAGATTGAATATCTGTAATGGAGTGATTTGCAAAAACTTCCACACCATTGTCTGCAAAGTATTCATTCATGAAGTTTGACAGGTCATTTGGGTAAATGTTTGCACCGACTCCATTTTCGGGAAAGACCATGATAACCTCCTTCCCGTTCTGACGAAGAGAAGAGGCTATCTCAGAGCCAATAAATCCCCCGCCAATAACTAAGAACCGTTGCTGTGTATCAGTTAAAGTCCGCAAGGCACGATAATCTTCTGCGGTCCGGAAATAGATGATGTGATCACTACCGAACGGCAGCCGACGAGGTGTACCTCCGGTTGCTACGAGCAGCTTCTCGTAAGTGTACGTTTTTCCTATGTCGTCAATGACACTTTTGTTTGTAATATCTATTGAGGTGATTAAAGTTCGGAGATGTAGGTCTACACTGTCACTATTCATATCACGCCAGATATCGTTTAATGACTCACCTTTAGTCCACAGGCCTTTGGACAGGTGAGGACGATCGTAAGGAGGATCGGTTTCTCCTGTGAACATTCCGATGCTGCCTTCGTTGTCAATACCACGGATGCCCCCGATCGCTGAGTGGGCGGCCATTCCTCCACCTATAATCAAGTATTTGTAGTTCATGTTGCTCTCCCTACGATACTAAAGATCAGTCTACTACGTAGTGCTTACTTGTAACGAACCAGCTTGGCTACCTGACGCCAGATTGTGGCTTACTTTAGCGGCTATTGTCTGAGCCGGTGATAACTATCGGTGTGTTTATCATGGTTTGGAATCCCTGGGCTTGCGGGAGTTTCCTCAGTATCGCGTGCTACAATCGATGAAGGTGAGCCCCCAAAAAGAGGGCTCGCCCTTTTTGGCTTTATCGTTATGGAGAGCAATTGTCATTATCCGTTCTTAGTCGTGTCCTAGAGTCCGCCCCCGAGTTTCAGCGCTTACGCGTATTAGTCAATGAAAATGGGGCGAGAACAAGACTCCAAGTATTGCCTAGCGGTATTCCACTAGCTCTAGCATCAATCGCAAAGGGTACTAACACTCCCATACTGGTAGTCACTGCACAACCAGAAGAGTCACGCAAACTGTATGGGCAGGTTTCGTTATGGTCGGATTCACCAGAATCGATCTTGCATTTCCCTGAGAGCGACACGTTGCCTTTCGAACGGCTCGTTACTGATCCAGAGACTGAACAAGAACGGATACGTGTACTTGGGAGACTAGCTTCCAAATCGTCCGAGTACGCAAGAGAAGCTGGCTCGAATCTCATCATCACATCAATTTCGGGTATAACTCAGGAGACGATTGGACGTGAAGTCTTTGATAATAATTGCCATACGATCATATCCGGTGAACAGATCGAGCTAGAAGATATTCTCGATCTTTGGAGAAGGATGGGTTATAAATATGAACCCACCGTACAAGTTCCGGGTACAGTGAGCCGCCGCGGTGGCATTATCGATATCTATCCAATCGGAACTGAAGCACCCAAACGAATCGAGCTTTGGGGAGATGAAATAGATAGCATCCGTCTCTTTGATCCTGAGACACAGAGATCTACAGAGACAGTGAATTCCTTCGAAGTAATTCCGGCACAAGAGACGTTACCTGGCCTAACTCATTATGATCACATTGACCATCTGGTTAGAGAGATTGATAGGTCGAACTGCTCTCCATTTGAAACTGAACGAATCAATAGCGAGCTAAATCTTCTATTAGATGGTAGCGAAGTGGAGGATCCTCACTTTTATGCAGGGTTCTTCAACCATGGATCGCTACTCGATTATTTGCCTGAAGACACGATCATAGTGGAGATAGACGGGACCGATATTTCCAAAGTAGCTAAAGAGATGGAATATCGAATCGACGAGCTTCGGAAGGCGAAGGAACAACGTGGGGAGTTACCTTTTCGGTTCCCTAGTCCATATCTGAATTGGCAAACAACGCAGGATAAGATTGCTGATTTCAAGGGACGTGTTGAAGTTTCTTCATGGGGGTCGGAAGGGATCAGTCATCGACAAACGGTTGCGCTTCCGTTTATGTCACTCCCCGATTTCTACGGTAATTTCGAGAATTTGGTTTTGGAATCAGAGGAAGCAACTGAAAATGGCAACCGTGTCATTGTTGTCAGTTCACTCCCTAAGAGAGTCAAAGAGATCCTTGATCAGAAGGGGGTTTCAGCCCTGATTAACGAAACACTTGATGCGGTACCGGCGATTGGATCTACTACCGTCGTCTCTAATAGTGGGACTGGTTTGTCGGAAGGATTCACCCTCACCTTAAATGGACGTAAATTGGTCGTCCTCAGTGATGCTGAGGTGTTTGGGGTTGCTAAACAACGTGCCACATCTCGGCGGCGAGCTCGGCGGCGAGATGCCCTACTGTCTGAGTTAAACCCAGGAGATTACGTGGTCCATGTCGAGCATGGAATAGGAAAGTTTATTGGTACTGGTGAAGCATCTGGAAATCAGGCGGACCGAGAGTACCTCATCATCCAGTATGCCGCTAGCGACGAACTTTACGTGCCGATGGATCACCTTGACCGTGTGACTCCATACGTTGCTCCAATGGGCCGATCACCAACGTTGACCCGCCTAGGTACCCAAGAATGGAAAAAAACCAAAGCCCGTGTTGAGCAATCGACTAAAGAGATGGCTACAGAACTGTTATCGCTTTATGCCTCCCGTGAATTATCTGAAGGCCGAGCATTCTCCGCAGATACGCCTTGGCAGGTCGAACTTGAGGACTCGTTTCCTTACGAGGAGACAAACGATCAAATTGAGGCGATCATCGAAACGAAGAACGATATGGAGCGAGCGAAACCGATGGATCGCTTAATCTGTGGAGACGTTGGCTATGGGAAAACCGAAGTCGCCCTGCGGGCAGCCTTTAAGTCGGTGATGGATGGGCATCAGGTTGCTGTTCTTGTTCCCACGACAGTGTTAGCCCAACAGCACTACAAGACTTTCTCTGAGCGCCTGCGCCCTTACCCTGTGCGCGTGGAAGTTCTGAGCCGTTTCCGGACTGAAAAAGAACAGAAAGAGATTGTGGAAGCACTCAGCGGGGGCAAAATCGATGTCATTATTGGTACTCACCGTCTTGTTCAGAAAGACATAAAATTTAAATCTTTGGGACTTATCATTGTCGACGAAGAGCAGCGTTTTGGGGTCGTCCACAAAGAGAGTTTGAAACAGATAAATCCCCAAGTTGACGTACTCTCAATGACTGCAACTCCCATTCCGAGGACCCTACATCTTTCGCTTGCAGGAATACGCGATATGAGTACGATACAGACACCTCCTGAGGAGCGATTGCCGATCAAAACATACGTGTCTGAGTTCAGCGATGAGTTGATCCGGGAAGCTATCAGACGTGAACTTGATCGGAAAGGCCAGACTTATTTTCTTCATAACCGTGTCCATGATATCGACTATATAGCCGGTCGTATTCGAGATCTCGTTCCAGAGGCAACCGTCGCGGTTGCCCATGGTCAGATGAGTGAAGGACGACTTGAGAGTACGATGGTCCAGTTCGATAGCTACCAGATGGATGTTCTTGTGTGCACCACGATTATCGAATCAGGTCTCGATATTCCCAATGTCAATACGCTGATCGTGAACCGCGCAGATGCCTTTGGGTTAGCCCAGTTGTACCAACTAAGGGGTCGAGTAGGAAGGAGTTCGAGACGGGCGTACGCTTATCTACTTGTACCACCAACAAAAAGTTTAACTGAGACTGCTGAAAAGCGTCTAAGAACGATGCTCGCTGCGACACAGCTTGGAGCTGGTTTTCATATCGCGATGAAAGATCTTGAGATTCGTGGTGCGGGGAATATTCTTGGAGCTAACCAGAGTGGGCATATACATGCAGTAGGGTTTGAACTCTACACACGACTATTAAATGATGCAGTTGAGTCTCTGAGAGCCCCGCAGGATAGCTCTGAGGAACCCCCAAAGGATAGTTGCCCGGATCATTCATTGGAAGCTCTTTCCGAGGGGACATCGACATCGGTCGACATCGGTATCCCTGCCAACATCCCGTCTGAGTACGTCACCAATTTGCCTACGCGGTTGGACATCTACCGTCGCTTTGCAAGCATTACTACAATGGCCGATCTCAACTTACTGGAAGACGAGATTATTGATCGGTTCGGCCCGCTACCGTGGCAAGTTCGCAACTTGTTGTATCTATCTAAACTCAAGTTGAGATCGGCCAGCGCCGGTGTGAACCGGATTTCAAGAGAGGGTGAGAAGATCGTCTTGCGTCTAAATAACGCTGTTGGTGGAGCACGGCAGGTATTACGTCGTCTACTTGGAACTAACGTTGAGGTTGGGAATACCCAGATACGTATAGACGTTAGTGGTGTGGAGGATTGGGAGGAAATGCTGGCTAATTGTGTTGATGAACTGGCAGTCGTAACTGAAGACTTGGTTATCCAACTGGCGCAATCAGATGTTGATGCATCAAATTAAGGTTATAGGGAGATTCTTATCCGCTGATTCAATCACAGCAAGGGCCACCTTTAATGATTGTGCCCCGTCTTCGGCATCTACTAAGGGGTCTTCGTTACCACGGACTACTTCACAGAAGTGACTGAGTTGCTCAGTCAATGCGTCCCGTGTTTCGACAGGACACTCTACACGCCTAAGTTCGTGTTGCCATCCGGTGGAATTTGAATCTATGTATCGCCATAGGTGCATCTGTGGGAAAGCGAGCGACCCTGAGGTTCCTAGGAAATAGTAGCAATTCTCATTCGTATGGAAATACAGTGGGTTCTCTCTACTTGTGGACTCGTATGACCAAGGAGATACGACAGTTTCGGAAGCTAGGATTGAGCCGACCGCGCCAGAGTTGAAATTCAACGAGATACTAGCAGAGTCTTCTACTTCAAAGCCTCGAGTTGTAGAACTTAAATGTGCGAACACTTGGGTAATTTCCCCACATAAATATCTCAAGGAATCGAGTTCATGTACTAGATTGATCATCACAGGGCCGCCATCGGGCCGCAGCGTCCTCCACGTAACGTTGAAATAATCTGGGGGTTTCATAAGTGTCCAAAGCATTGATACTGCTGCAAGTTTGCCAATCTCTCCGCTAGAAATGATCTCCCGCGTTGTCTTAACAAGCGAGTTGTAGCGGCGATGATGTCCTACTAAGACTTTTATTTGTGTGTTTTTTGACAGATCGACTATTTCTTGTGCGGAACTGGGCGTGTTTGACATAGGTTTTTCAATTAGGACGTGTACTCCATACCGAGAACAGATCCTGACTGCTTCGGCATGATGAGCACTTGGTGTTGCAATGACTGCACCCTCGGGGTGCGTCTTTTCGATTAACGTTTTGATATTGCTGAAGAAGGGGACGCCATATTTGTCACCCACATCCCGTTTTCCACTGTCACTGTCACAAACCCCGACTAGCTCGCAACCGGTATCGGAGTGTATGAGCTCAACGTGACGGTCACCCATTAAACCAAGTCCGATCACGGCTAATTTCACGGGGTTCACGGTTACGTTGAAATTCTCAGGTACTCAGAACCGATTTTTCACAGTCAGGCTGAGTTTTTACTATCAAATATTTGCTTATGCGAAAGACTGGGCCGATCATTTTGGCGTTGGCTCCTTAAATCGACTTGAAATTTCAAGTTAGCGTTTATACCTGTCAAGTAATCGGTGGTCAATTAGAACCATTCTTAGTCATTCGTTGGATGAGATCACAACTATTTCGATGAGGCAGACTCCTTTAGAGAAGGTCGGGCATAGTAGTGTTTATTTGAGCCACATCGTGTATTGATCTACCACATCTATCCCGACTAAGCCACTGTAAGCTTTTTGGAGTCTGTCGGTAACTGGTCCAGGGGTTTCACCAGTGCCAATTGTCGCACCATTAAGTGTCGAGACAGGACAGATACAAAAGCTTGTGGACGTTATGAATAATTCATCGGCTGTGTAGGCATCAAAAACGTCCACGTCAGCTTCTTGCACATCGATGCCGATTTCATTTGCTAGTTCTATTGTCGTCTCTCTGCTAATTCCACCGAGTACGTACTGACTTTTCGGAGTGACAACGCAGCCATCCTTCACAAGGAAGATGTTGCTACCGTTACCCTCACAAAGATTCCCATTAGCATCCAGCAAGATAGCATAGGCGTGAGGGTCGTGTGCTCTCGCCTCCATATCAGCGAGTATCAGGTTGATGTAGTTATGGGTTTTCGCTCTTGGGCTTACGGAATCTGGCGGTGTACGCCGGATAGCTGGTGTGACAATGGGTATGCCATCTGTGTAGTAGCTCGCTCTTTCCTTGAAGGGGATTGGGAATGTTTCGATTATCACCGTCGCCTTGCTCGACGATCCTTGAATGTCAGCTCCAGCTACCCTTGAACCTCGAGTCACACGTTGCGTCACCCAGATATCTTCATTGGCATCGACTAATTCGATGTTGTTGTCGAGGATCCGCATTGTCCAGTTCGACATTTCCTCTTTTGACATACCGGGATCGATCCTCATGTATTTAAGGGATTCGTATAGTCGATCTAGATGTTCTTGCAACTTGAAGATTCGGTGACCGAATGTCCTAGTCGTATCGAAGACAGCATCTCCCAATATGAATCCCCGGTCGCTGATCGATACTGTTGCTTGGCTAAAAGGAACGATCTCCCCATTGATGTACACGACTGGTTCAGCTGTAGTCATTTAGTAGACTCCTTGCTTCCGTGATGGGTTTGGGTCAGATTATTAGCACTCTCTTTGAACCTGTATCCGACGTTCCATACGGTCTCCACGAACTGGTGGTCACGGTCGTCAATCTTACTACGGAGCCGTCTGACATGAACGTCGACAGTACGAGTGCCACCCAGGTAGTCGTAACCCCAAACGTGCTCCAGAAGTTGGTCTCGAGAATACACTCTTCCGGGGTTCATCGCCATTAGCAGCAGGAGTTCGTATTCCTTGTATCTAAGGTTCACATTTCGACCAGCAACGGTTACTTCGTAATTGGACGGGTTAATACTCAGATCGCCAACGCGAACGAGGTCTTGAACATCTCTATTTACATCAGGCCCAATTGCTCGTTTGACTCTGGTGACGATTTCTTCTGAGGTGAAAGGATGGACGACAAAGTCTGTCAAGCCGGAAATTGACCCTAGGTCTGCAATTTTATTTTCATCTACCAAGGCGAACACGGGTATGTTCAGACTGACGCACTGGTCTACACAATTTTTTAGTTCGAGGCGAGATACTTTGTTCGCCTCGATCAAGATCAATAAATTTTCGGTGGCTTCACCTATTAGATCCAGTCGATTTGAAGTACTAGCAATCAGTGGGTCAAATCCTGCTTGGCGTAGAGAATCAACATAGTCAGGGTGAGCCGTGCCTATATTTATGGGAGTGTTCAACACCTTAGGCGCCCTTGGTTAGCATCCGAAGCCGGTCAGCCTCAGACCAGTAGGGTTCCATTTCCACCAAAAACTGTTGGAATGTGAGTTTTGGAGTCGATTCAGTGGTATCGAGTACGAACTTGTTAGGGATAGATGATCGATGGAATTCTTCTTCGAATCGGCATAGAAGGAATTCTACATCCTGATCTCTGATGACTGATGACTCATGAGTATCGTCTTGCATACGACGCCGTATGATTGTAGGAGAAGCCTTCACAAGTACTAATACGGTGCCAGGAGCGTAGTCGTTCAGTTGTTGCTCTATTTGCTGAGCTTCTACGCGTCGGTCACCAGGTTCTTCTGGTCCACCGTACCCAAAGTAGTGAGGACCGTAGATAAGGTCGTCTATATGGTGGCCACTACGGATACTACCAATCTCACCTGATTTTCCCAATTCGCTTGGCGTATGGTAGTAGAGTGCGTAGCGTGTGAAGATTTCCTTTACCTTGGGAGTCATGGCCATCACCTGGGATTTTTCTTCGCTTGTAAGGATAATTTCTGGAGGGTCTATCGGCGGGTGGCCAGAAGCATGAGGCAACTTGAAATGGTCATGGATTATCGTATGTTGACCAAGGTTTTCGAGCATCCATTCTTGTAGACGCTCTAGTAAGGTCGTTGTACCGGAGTATTCGCAGCCTATCGCAAGGATGTCCATATAACTCTTTGGTATCTGTTAATTCCTGAGCATCGCGAGACGCCGCCGGTCTTCAATTGTCAAGAAGGGCTGCATACTACTCCGGAAGGTAGCGCCCATTTCTTTGACAGTTGTGTTAGTAGAGTCGATCATAATCTTGTTGGGGATGATCGAGTTTTCATGCTCTTGAGTAAACGCTGCCAATACTGGTGCAACATCCTTTGAGTGAACGATCGCGTACGAATGTGGTTTGGAGGCCATTCGCGTGCTGATTGCTTCCACAGATGCTGTGATGGTAACAAGGATGGTGCCAGGAGCCTGATCCAACAGATGTTTTTCAGTGCGGCGTGCATACTTGGAACGCTGACCTCCCTGTAATTCATGCTCTTGGCCGTATCCGAAAAATCTAGGTCCATACACTGCGTCTCCGATATGGTAGTCCACAAGGATATAGTCGTCCGCAGTACTCGTGTTGGGCATGTGGTACATCAGGCTCTGCCGTTGCGCCATTTCTTGTAGTTTTGGTGTCCAACCAAGAATTTGCTCCAATTCTTGATTATTCAGAGGATCGGCTGGCTTGCCCAAACGATAGCATGCTATGTCTGGCAGTTTAAAATGGTCATGAATCTCTTGGACTCCTCCCATCGCGGATCTCATCCAAGAACCGATCGCTTTTGCGAAGGTAGTGGTGCCAGTATATTCACATCCTGTAATAATGAGGTTCATTAGTCCGTTTTTGAGTCCGTTTTTGCAGCTTTGACGATCTCCTCGATTGACAACCCAGTCTCCTTAATAATTCCGCTGACGAGGTAGTATAGCGCAATAGCTAAAATGGCCATTGAAGGTACCGTTATAACTGGAAAGCTCAAGGCAGTCATTCTACCGAGTTCCGCGTTGAATTCTGCAGTCCCGGGCTCACTTACAACGACGAGTCGTGCCAGAAAGTAGTTCAGGACTGCTGAGGTTAAGAGTCCGAATAGGATCAGGTATGTAGTTTTGAGAATTCGGTTTTCATACACCTCTACGCGATCAGTTTCATGCAAAGATTGGTAGACAGCCTCTTCATCGATAATCTTGTGGAGAACAATTTTGACTATAGGGTAGTTGGTTCTCAACGAACCAACTACTGATACAGCTACTACTAGAGGGACCGCAGCCTCCTTGATTGCGAGTAACTCAACAGGGAGTTTAAGTAGTCCTATGCCACCGGTGAGTAGTACGCTAACGAACCCAATTGCCGAATAGAAGTTGAAGCCTCCTCGGATGCCAAAATCGTATAGACCGTACGCGACAGGGAACGCTAGTGCTATCACAAGGGCAAGTACTGGTCCCAGTCGTCCTTCATCACTAAACCACGTTAATATGATCACGGGCACTACGATATTTAGGCCTATGTTGAGTAATAGGTTTTCTCTGTGTTCAGTTTTTCGTTTAGATGTCATGTTGCCTGATCGTTGCACACCTATATGATCGAGTATGCGATTATACTATCTGGTATCGGGGATACTGGCCGTAGGAGGGTCCTAATCGATAGAGCCGGTCTTCAAAGGTTGCTTGAGGAGTATAAATCTGGCGCTGTGACGACCAACGATGTTGTTGATCGTCTAAATGGTATGCCATACGAGGATCTCGGATTTGCCAAAGTGGACCATCACCGCGCCATTCGCCAAGGGTTCCCTGAGGTCGTTTTTGGCGAAGGGAAAACCCCTGATCAGATAGTGGCGCTTGCACGGTCTCTGTTATCAAAGTCGGAAAGGTTGCTTGTGACGCGTGCTACCCCTGAGGCATACGATAAGCTTTTGTGCGAGGTGCCGGACGCAGAGTATCAGCAGGATGCGCGAACTATTGTAGTCTAGCGTGAACGAGGACAGGACCTGGCTCCAGGCCTGATGGTTTTGAGTGGCGTGACGTCTGATCTCCCCGTTGCAACGGAGGCGTCGATAACTGCGGAATTGATGGGATGTGAGGTGGAGACCATTGTAGATGTTGGTGTAGCTGGGATACATCGACTATTTGATCGGTTGTCAACTATTCAACGGGCGAAAGTTATCGTAGTGGTCGCGGGGATGGAAGGAGCGTTGCCCTC
>JAKUTR010000027.1 GCA_022448725.1 SAR202 cluster bacterium
CGTACGCTCTGCGGCCACCGAATCAGCAGACGCCGCAGCCGCCGGCGTAGCACCTGGCGCAGGGGCAGGTGCCGGGGCTGGGGCAGGAGCCGGTGCAGGTGCTGGTGCAGCCGCATCGTCCGCATCGTCATCGCTGCTACATGCAATAAGCAGTAGCGACAATACTAGCCCGACCACCGCCGACAACAGCAGCTTACGGTTGATAATAGATGGCATAAATTGTACCTCCTCTATTTTGCCTATCCATAAAACAGAGCACCCATAAGGCGCTCACAGAGGGGAGCACTTTATCACATGGATCAAGAAAAGGTCAACGTGTTTGGGAAGATATTACGGAAAATCTCTGGATGTCGATGTTTCAGCAAAGATTCTTTCCTGGTTACCCTGTCCTTGATCCAGTTACGCAAGCGGACCACCCTCTTCGGGAATCTGGGCTAATGGGAGTCCTCCTGAGCCCAGTCCACTCTTTCCAGCAGAACCTCACATGACATGTATGGTTTTAAGTCTTTCCTATTCCTTACTGATCTCGTAGGGCCCCAGCTCCCGATCGACAAACTCGCGATGGAAATTCTTACCCATCAGGTATTGTGTTTCGAGTTCAACGTCCCTCACAAGGCCCGACTCGATTACAACGTCATCTACCACATCGTGGGTGATCTCGAGGATGTTGTCTCCTTTAACCGGCCAGTGTTCCTCGTCCAGTTCGTAGATAAACCAGTAGCCCGAACCAGTACGATAGCGTGGGGCACTCATCCTATATAACTGGTTTATCTTGCGGAGCAGGGCTTCCGGCAATTTCTTACCGTTCAACTTGAAGGTGTACTCGTCCAGTTCTGTCGTCCCCATGATACGGACGCGCAGGATCACCTTGTGCACACGGCCAACCTTGTCCCATTTACGTAGATCGTCCGAAATAGTGAGTGTAAAGGGTTCCGTTTGTCCCTCGCCCTGTATTGGCCTCGTAAGTTGCATAGTGAGACCAGGCTCAGTATCGGGACTGTCGTGCCGTTCACTGACTGTCGGCAGGTAGTAGATCTTGTCACGGGCCTCCATAACCTCGGGATAGGGCAGTTCACGAAGCTTTTCGTAGAAGGATGCTTTGTACGGCCAGTTGCCAAACCAATGTGCTAGATAAAGGCCATCCACGCCTTGCGCCCAATAGTTTGTTGCCACGCCACGGATGAACTCGATCGGCCCCTGTGCAACACGGTCGGAGTCCACATTGCTCTGAACGGCAGCATGAACGCGCGTCTTGGTTCCTCGCGTCGCCTCGACCAGTTCACGGAAGTTGGACATTCCATTGACTAACTCCGGCCCTGAGAAGTCCTGCGCGACGATAACGTCTACGATTCCCTTCTCGACCCAGTCGATAACGTCCATCCCTACAGAGAGGCAGCCCTTTACACTCGCAGGGATACGGACCACGAGTTCACGATCCGCACCAGAAGCCTTAACTTCGTCGTGTACCCGCTTGATCCACTCCGTCATTATTGGCACACCATCCTGTACATGGTCTGGGTGGAAGTAGTAGGGCTGATAATTCATCTGCAATTCAAATCCGTCACAGTCGTAGTTCTGAAGGGTCTCTTGAATTAGGTCGAACCGCTCATCTCTTATTTCCTGATGCTTGAAGTCAGCGTTCTGGAATCCCTTGAAGTTTGGATCCACATCACCTGCGGCTCCGATATCGAGGTGCTTATTGTTGAATCGGAATTGTGATCCTCTTGTATCGGTTGCCGGGTCACCGCTACCCTGCTGAACAAGCAGCACTGGGTAAAACGCCTTCCCATACTGGTGGGCACGGTCGGCGATGATTTGAAGAGGGTCGTTGCCTTCCTCTATAAGGCCTTTTGCATTCTGGTGCGCTCGTCGGAATATCGCGTGTGACCACTTTTCGTTGGCGTGACCCCACAACTCTCCAACCTTGGTGTCATGGAGAACCGTTCGCCCATCGCCCATACAGAAATTGATGCAATCAACGGGCGTACCGATCAATTCGTCGACCCCTTGCTCATACTCTTCCTTCTGCATCGGGGGCTCATACATATATATGAGGGGGTGGCGACCGTCGTGATAGAACATCAATTTGGGCTGGCTCATTGTCTCTCCTTGAATTAACAGGTCCAAGCTTATTTGGCGATGATTCTACACCTCCTTGGTGTTCTATTCACGTACTGGCCCTTGTGTCGAGCTCTGCGCAACGTGCTAACCTCCCCTCATTACCATAAAAGAAAAGCCGCTCGTTCAATGCTTACTCCGAAGCACTAGGTCGTGGCCTATCGGTTCATGACAACTCTGGAGGACGGCTTATCTTCGAGCTGGAGGCACCTATTGACTACGATCAACGATGTGATAGCAGAGATTGATGGCTCCGTTGGTGTTGCTGCGGAACACTTTGGGGGCGGCGACAAAATATCTCATGATCCTGACGGGCTCTATTTCACAGCCAGCACGTTCAAAGTGCCGCTTCTGGTAGAACTCTACCGACAGGTCGATGCCCAAGAAATTGATTTGGAGAGGCGAGTAGAGCTAACCGACAGCTTGCGCGTACCTGGATCAGGGGTACTTCGGGAGCTCGGTGTGGGAATTCAGCCAACGCTTTACGACCTGGCTCTATTGATGATCATTGTCAGCGACAACCTTGCAACTGACATTCTCTACCACACCGTTGGTCGAGATAACCTTAACGCGACTATGGAACGATTAGGTTTAGCCAACACGCGGCTACCCATGTCTTGCCGTGAGTTACTATTCAGTCTCGCAGGCGAAACGGATGTGGACGACTCGCTGGACAGCTTCCAGCGAGTAGGGGACGCTGTCGAGGCCGGCTACAGAGGCCTTTCGCCAAACTGCGATGCGCTAAACGAGGATCTGTCTGATGTCTCATCGCCGAATGACATGATCCGCCTACTCGGAATGGTCTACAAGCAAGAACTACTGTCGGCTGACTCCTCCGATTCAGTACTTCATATCCTTAAGCGCCAAAAGCTTAATAGCATCATTCCTTTCTATCTTCCGCCTGGAACCGTTGTAGCTCACAAGACTGGCGGCGTTAAGAGTGTCCGCTGCGACGTGGGGATTGTATGGTCACCTTCGGGACCTTACTCCGTAGCTATAATGGCTAAGAAGATCGGCGACGCGACAGACTTGGATTCGAAGCTCGCTCGTATCTCTCGCTTGATCTATGACGAGATGACCGCCTCATAACGCGGGGGAACCTATACAAAGACAGGGGAATCACCCTTCCCCAAGGCCTTTCGAGCCCTTGTAGGTAGGCCTTGACTAGGGCCCAAGGCTGAGAAAGGCACCAGCGGTTCGGTTAGTCCAAGTCGCTGGTGCCCACAAAGGACTTTACCCTTAGTATTGGGTGTCTTCGTTTTTTACTTTAGCTTGATAGATTGTTACTAGGCTTTTTGTCTAATTAGATTGACTCCGGCTGCAACAATTGTAAGCATCCACAGCATCCAGATCGGACCGCCATCAATAGAAGTAAAGGACAAAAGGAACATCGCTAAGGAGAATACTGCAAGTATGGCCCCCAGAGACCTGCTGATTTTATCAGTTGATTGTAATACCGCAGCTAGACCTATAAAGCTTACACTCAGCATCATAACCATCCCGAGAAGGTCGGAAGGTGCATATTCAGCGACTGCCCCTACGATTAGGGCATTACCTGTATCACCTTTGTCCCAGGCATCCGCAGCAGCAAAATTGAAATCCATTGATAACATAAAACTTGCTGCAGCTACTGGTATTACTATAGATGCTACTGTAGCAAGTGAAGCACCTTTCTTACCCTCACCTCGTAGTGAACGAGCCCAGAGGGTAAGGCCAAGCATCATTCCAAAAAAGCCTCCGAAAGCCAGGAACGCAACTAGCTTGGTAAGCGAGATATTTTCCAGTCCGGCTTCGATGTTTGCTTTTACTAGCGCTTCTCCCACCGCACCGTCTTCTGCCCCTCCGATTACTGAGTCCCACACACCAATGAATATTGCCATCATCAATATTGGCCCGATTGCAATCAGATAACCTGCCAAACTTCTCGTAGTCATACCGTCCCTCCATGGTAGATTTCCCAGTCCAAAGCCTCATCAACTGTTGAACTGCGGCCTTAGTATCTAGGAATTAACTAGATTAGTAAACGGCTTAGACATTAACTAGATTAGTAAACGGCTTAAGCCATGATTTACTAGCTTGGACCATGGGCCAGGTATGTGCTTTTGAATTATCTTGTCTCCGTCGACAGCTGACGGCCGGATCACCGAAAGCTTGAGTGTGTCTCTGTGGACGTAGTCATTTGGGTATTACCCGGGACAGGGCCTTCCAGTAGAGACAAGACATCCCGTACTCGCTCTCCCTGGCGATTTCTCTGATAAATCAAGAGGGCAGTCTCAAGATCTCTAATTCCTGGATCAACCTTATTATCGTTTAGGTATAAAACTCCTCGGTTACGGTATGCGTCACCGAAATCGGGGGCATAATAGATAGCTTTATTGAGATCCGCAAGCGCCGCCTGCTGGTCTTCGTTACGGTAGTGAAGAAGCCCTCGGGCGTGGAAGGCTTCCGCGAACCTTTTGTCCAACTCTATGGCCTTATTGTAATCCTCAAGGGCGGCCTCATCTTCCTCCTCATGGTACTGCGCGATCCCTCGGTAAAAGTAGGCTCTCGCCAGTTCAGGATGAACACGTATCACGAGATCAAATTGAGGCAAAGACTCCTTCCATTGCCCTGCGTTAAGCAGGTTCACCCCAGACATGTACCTGAACAGCACGTCAGGCGTTGAGTCCTCTTCATCCTCTGCTTCGGGGGATAGCTCCTCGCCCGTCTGAGGAGTAGTCGCTCCCCTTGACTCCGGTACAACAGATGGTGAGGCAATCTCCTGTGTGGGTGTAGCGGGGGCCGCAGTTGCGGTGTCATTAGATGTCAAATTACCGCACCCGGCAGAGCTCAGGATGAGAATAATTGCGGACAATATGTGGAAGTTGTTTAACTTCATGAGCCACTTGGTAATCAGGCTAAACCCCGTGCGCTTCAGAGTACCATATTGACCCGAGGGCGGCGCGACAGTACGCTACCCAGAGGATCATAACTTTATAACCCTTATGTCTCAGAGGAGTATCCGTTGTTAAAAGCCCTAGGAGTGGGTCAAAGCGTCCCGTTGCTCCGCAGGTACAACACTTCAAAATGATTCGCAGCCTAGATGGGAAAAGCCCAAAGATCCACCCTGGCGCCTTTGTAAGCGAGGCTGCCTACTTAGTCGGTCAGATCGAGGTCGGTGAAGGCTCAAGTATTTGGCCAGGTACGGTGATCAGGGCGGATATGGGGAAAATCACGATCGGTCGGAATACATGTATCCAGGACAACTCCGTAATTCACGGTGATGCAGACGTCCTTATTGGGGATGGAGTTGTAATCGGGCATAGGGTAATGTGCCACGCTAAAGTTGTTGGCGACCGATCACTAATTGGCAACGGAGCCGTTGTCAACGATGGGGTCGAGATTGGCCCAGATAGCCTCGTTGCATCCGGGGCCATGCTCATCGAGAGAATGCAAGTACCCTCTAAGTCAATGGTGGTAGGAGTACCTGGCAGAGTCCGCGGTGAGATCCAGGAACGGCATACGGACTTAATCAGGCAGACCTCCGAGCACTATGTGGAGAAAGCAGCTCTTTATCGGCGCGAGGGTAACCTCCAATCGGAACACCCTGGCGTTCACGGGATTGGGTATTGAAGTGTTAGGAGTGCCTGCTGTGCCCACGGTCAACCCAGGAAGGGATCGTTGCAGAATTAGGGTTGTTGGTGTGAAAACTATGTCAATGAGTAACGTGAAAGTATGAAGAATCCTGCGATGCTCGTACTTGAGGATGGATCAACGTACCATGGTCAGTCTTTTGGTGCCCATCGTCCGGCACATGGGGAAGTTGTATTTAGCACCTCAATGACAGGCTACCAGGAGATGCTGACTGATCCTTCCTTTGCAGGACAAATAGTTGTTCCGACTTATCCACTGATAGGTAACTACGGAATCAACGAGCGTGACTTCGAGTCAGAAAAGGTTCAGGTTGCAGGTTTTGTAGTCCGCGAATTTTCAAGTAGGCCCAGTCACGCGTTAAGCACTTCAACTATCGACGAATTCCTAGCTGCTCAAGAAGTTTCTGGCATCAGTGGTGTGGACACCAGGGCAATCACGAGGAGGTTGAGATCACGTGGCGTCATGATGGGAGCCATTGCAGTCGACGAGTCGGCTGATGAGGCTCTTGCACGGATCAATAAGCTGCCGAGCTATGGTGATGTCGATTTCGTGAAGCGTGTAACCACGACGGGCCGATATGAGTGGACACACCCCTTACCGGGTACCGAGCCAGCAAGCGACAACACGTATCGCATCCTGGTCGATGATTGCGGACTAAAGTACAACATCCTCAGAATGCTAAAAACTCGCGGCTGTGAGGTAGGCGTGATCCCCGCTGGCTCCACCGCTGAAGAGATCTTGTCGGAAGAACCGGATGGGGTACTGCTCTCGCCGGGGCCTGGCGACCCAGAGTTTGTAGACTATGCGGTAGAAGCAGCCAGAGGGATCATCGGGAAGGTGCCTGTTATGGGCATCTGTCTCGGGAACCAGGTAGTTGCTCGTGCTTTCGGTGCCAAGACCTTCAAACTTAAATTTGGCCACCGAGGTGCCAACCACCCAGTCAAGGACCTAGCTACGGGGAAAGTCTATATTACCTCTCAGAACCACGGATACGCCGTTGATGGGGATTCACTCCCTTCTGAGGTTGAGGTGAGCCATCTCAATCTGAACGACGGCACGGTTGAAGGGATACGCCATAAGTCCCTTCCAGTTATGACTATTCAATACCACTCAGAGGCTTCACCAGGTCCACTCGATAATGAGTATATATTCGATCGCTTTATTGACATGGTGGCTAGGGGTGCTTGAAGGAGTCAAGGCTATCTCTTTCGACGTCGACGACACGCTATGGGACTTCGACTCGATTATGCAGAGTGCGCTTTCTGCAGTAGTTGAGGAGTTAAACCTCAGAGGATTGAACTTAGATTTTAGGATTACCGTAGACTCTTTAGATGTGACTTGGCAGAATCTCCGCGACCATCAGAAGGGCCAAATCACAGACCTCGTGCAGCTTCGCAAGGATTCGATAACCGCTGCACTGAAACAGATTGGTATTACAGACCGCTTGCTGACTACTGAGTTAACAGATCTGTATTTCCGCGTCCGCCATGAGAACAACCTCCCTTTTGAAGACGTGCTCCCAGCACTAAATGTGCTTAAAGAACACTTTACTCTGGGCACATTAACAAACGGCAATACCCGTCCAGCTTCTTTGGGGATAGATGGTATTTTCGATTTCCAGGTACTTTCAGTCGAGCACGGAGGCATGGAAAAACCAGACCCTCGTATCTTCCAGATTGCTGTTGACGAGGCTGGGTGCCAGCCGAACGAGTTGTTACATGTCGGGGATCATCTTGAGTACGATGTGCTCGGCGCGCTCCGCTCTGGTGTACGTAGTGCCTGGGTTAACCGCAGGGCTGTGCATCCCAGCATTAACGTCACTCCAGATATTGAAGTTGCGACTATTCAAGAACTGGCCGATCTTCATTTAAGGAACCTCGCAAATTGAAAGCAGCCGTGTACAAGGGTAATAGTCGTCTCGCTGTCGAGGAAGTTCCGACACCTTCACCTGCCGCCAGCGAGGTGCTTATAAAGGTTAAATATAGTGCAATCTGCGGCACTGACGTGCACGCAGTGATGTACAACGCTGCTCCGGTAGGAGTGGTCCTTGGTCATGAATACTGCGGCACCATTGCAGAAATTGGCTGCGATGTAACCCGTTGGAAACTGGGCGATCGTGTCATCGGAGGAGGCGGGTCGCCTCCTCCGGGTAAGGGCAAGCCATGGTCTACCCAACCCAGATTCAACTACAGGACCGAAGGTATGACACAGCGTAGGCTCTCTGGATACGCAGAATTTATCGTCCTGGAAGAGTGGCAGCCGGTCGCTATTCCTGATGGTGTACCGGATGAATCGGCTGCGGTATGCGAACCTTGCTCCGTAGCGGTAAAGGCGGTTCGTACTTCTAATCTCCGGCTTGGAGATACAGTTGCCATCTTAGGTGCCGGCCCCATCGGACTTTTTGCTATCCAGGCTGCGAGAGCAGCGGGTGCCTTACAGATTATGGTAAGTGAGCCGTCAGAAACGAGACGTGCCGCGGCAGAAGCTCTCGGAGCCGACCTTGTCATCGACCCGAATAGAACGAACCCAATATCAGCGATTGAAGATATGACTGATGGCCTAGGCGCGCACGTTGTCTTTGACTGCGCGGGCCTCAAGAACACACTTGACCAAGCAGCAAGTATGGCTCGTCGAGGAGGCCAGGCCGTGCTGATCGCGGTGCCTTGGGAACCACTTCCTGTTGCTGCTGCCGATTGGATGGCGCGTGAGATAAATATACAGACGACTTTTGGTGCGGCGCCAGAGGACTGGCGCACTTCTCTCAAACTAATGCAAACCGGTAGTGTGCGAGTTGAATCGATGCTCAAAGAGTCTGATTTTGTTGCCCTTGAGGAAATCGACGCTGTATTTCGCTCACTGTTTAAGCCTACGGACCGCCTTCAGGTAATTGTAAAATTGTGATCCCCCGCTAGTCACATAAACCGGCGCCTACTCCATACAACGCCTACCGTGACTCCATAGCCGTCTCGTGATACAACGAAAGGCAAGTAGCTATGAATTCGTTCGTTGCTACATCGATTCCCTGTTGCCTGCCTATCCGAGCCACCGCACCATTGAGCACATCTATCTCAATCGGGTTGCCTCGCATGAGGTCAGTGTACATCGATGACGTATTTGCGCCTTTTATCTCAATAAAGTATTCGACGGTCTTATCTACATAGTCAGCATTAAGTTCGGCCCCCTGCGACTGTGCGACCTCGAAAGCTTCTCGCATAATACGTCTTGTAAACTCTAGCGTCGCTGGGGTCGTAACCACCTGCTCGAATTTCGAGCGAGTGATACAAGTCGATCCGCTGAGTCCGCAAATGTAGATAAGTTTGCTCCATAGTTCGCGTTGAATATTGTCCGCCAAAGTTAGCTCAACTCCTTCAACGTCAAGGGCATCGCCTATCACCCTAGCCCGGTCGGTTTTACCCTTGTTTTGTTCACCGAAAACGATGTCGGGCGGTTTGAGGCCAAACTCGTGAACTATGCCTGGCCCGGTCTTGGTGGAATCAATGTAGGTTAGTCCCAGTAATACCTTGTCGTGGCCAAACGCAGTTGAAAGCAAGTCGCTGCTTCCAATACCGTTCTGCAGGGTAAGTATCGATGTTTCTTCGCCGACAGCAGGAGCAACGATATCTACAGCAATATCGTTGTCATATCCCTTTACGCAGAAGAGAATCAGGTCAGCAACCTCTGTCGGGTTCTCCACGGCTTTAGCGAGGGCAGCGAATTCGCCTATTGCATCGCTCTTAACGCTGTACCCGTTTTGTTGGATCGCTTCAAGGTTCTCGCCACGGGCTATGAAGGTGACATCATGCCCGGCTCTTGCCAATACAGCCCCGAAGTAGCCGCCTACTGCCCCCGCCCCCATCACTGTTATGTTCATTGCGCTTTCCTCCTAAGGGTGCAGCGGGAATCATAGCAAAGGACGCTCCATCAACCGTCTTCGGCGAGTCGTCCTCCTTAGTGAGGGATATTCCCGCACAAATCATGTTACTCTCACACAGAACCTATTATCACAGGGAGAATGAAATCTGATGGGATGGTACAAGGGAAACCTACACACTCACACCTCTGAACTTGGATCCGAGGGGCCTGCGGCGCCTGAAGCGGTGGTGCATTGGTATGCTCAGCATGGATATGACTGGCTGAGCATCACCGATCACAATGTCCTGACAGAACTTGAGACTGAAGAACTCATTTTGGTGAGAGGCCAAGAGGTTGGCAAACACATGCCTGGTGGTAACGGACCAATTCACGTCAACGGCTTTGGTATAAGCCGGTCAGTCGAATTCGTTGACCTGGAGGAAAAGGTCCCCACCATGCAAGCTAGCATTGACGGTGTCGTCGCTGCTGGTGGCATAGCCTCTCTAAACCACCCTAACGATCGCGGCAGTTTCAACCATACTCACCTCCTTCAAACGACTGGTGCCACTTTGATGGAGGTGTTCAACGGTGGAGGGCCGGGCAAAAACAATGAAGGCGGGCCTGGCGTCCCAAGCTGTGAGGAAATCTGGGACAACGTCCTGACTTCAGGGCGACTTATTTACGGAATCGCAACTGATGATGCTCATGTCTACGATGAGTGGCGGCCAGATCGATCTAACCCCGGACGAGGCTGGGTTTTTGTATGGGCCGATGAACTCTCTGAACAGTCTGTGATAACCGCACTAAAGACAGGGAGTTTCTACGCTTCAAACGGAGTCACGCTAGCTAATGTAGAGGCTTCTCCCTCAAAGATGTCCCTTGTCGTAGCAGGTCGAAAAGGGGAGAGTTACTCCATAACGTTTTCTGGAAATAACGGCAGTGTCCTTAGTCAGACTACCGGACTAGAAGGGACCTACACGATGAGTGGAGAGGAAGGCTACGTACGCGCCACAGTATCATCGTCGCAAGGCAGCAAGGCTTGGGTTCAACCGGTGTTTGTTAACGCAGCAACTTAGAGAAACCTACTCTTTGGAGGAGTTATCACACCCCTACTGTGATTTCTCCTCTCGCTATACGACGAAGAACATCAAGGTAGTGGGAACGTTCTGCCCCCTGGACGCGATCTCGGAGGGTTTCGACAGTGTCGTCTGCCTGCACCGCAACTTTGACCTGTGAGATCATGGGCCCCGTGTCATAATCACCCTCTACGAAATGAACTGTCGCACCGGTGAACGGATCTCCACTCCCGAGAACAGCCTCGTGAACCCGGTCACCGTACATTCCCTTCCCTCCATGCCTTGGCAATAGTGACGGATGAACGTTAAGAATTCTCTTACCGTAGAAAGACATCATCTGTGGCCCAAGAGGCCGCATATAGCCAGCGAGAGGTACCAAGTTGACACCCGCCTCCCGCAGGGTGCTTAAAATAGCCTCATCTAGGCTGGCGAACTGAGGATGTGTCACGCTACTCATATGGCAGTTCTTAATTCCGTGCCTGCCAGCGCGATCAAGAGCCATTGAGTTCGAATTGTTGCTAATCACGACGGCGACCTCTGCGTCCAAGCTGCCGTTTTCGCAGGCATCGATAATCGCCTGCAGTGTTGTTCCTCGGTGAGAGGCCAATATGCCGAGTGTCAAGTGTGGCATTCGCCGCAATCCGGTAGCAATTAATCCTGTTTATGCTCAGCCAACTGAGCCATATACGCTTCTTCACCCATAATGGTCTTCTTGTAGAACCATCGCGTCTTCTGTGGATACATCGCAAGGCTCCGGTCAGTCAGGGGGAATCTCACTGGCGTACTTCCATTACGTGCTGACTCTCGAATAGCAACTGCGATCTCAAGTGCGTATCTCATATCTTCCCCCGTCGTTGCCCCTAATTGGGCCCCGGTCTCGAGATTGTCTACCATCTCCCTAACTATCCCCATCATTACTTCACCAGGGTCTCGCCATCCATCTTCATCAAACCCCCGCTCTCTAGAGGCTGGTGGACCAAATAAACCTTTGACCTCTTCAAGGTCAGCCCAAGAAGTTGGGGCGCTGTTACTCTTGGCCTTGAAGAATCGCAGGTCGCGACCGGATGTGTTTTCGAGCCATATGACTCCGTGAGTACCCATCACCTCTAGGCCTTTCCAGTGTCGGTAATTTTCGTATTCATCGTAGCTGCTAGAGACCCGAACTCCGTTTGTAAATTGGTATATCCCTCCTAGGTGTCCGTAGCCTGGCGCACCTTCTGCGTGTTCATCCTCAGTCTCGGACATCGGGTCTCCGGAGACCCAGCCGATAACATGATCGACAGCAGGCCGCCCAGCAAGCCTGCGTGTGAGGTTATAACCATGGGTGCCCATCTGATTCCCTGTGTCGTAAAGATTGATCCGCAACACCCTGCCTATCTCTCCATCTGCTACGAGCTTGTAAGCTGTCTGCATATCTGGGTGACTGGAATTTACTACGCCACATATAAGAGGGATGCCTCGGGAAGCCGTCTCTTCTACCATCCGATCTGCATCATTTAACGTGCCCGCTAATGGTTTCTCACAGAAAATTGACTTGACTCCAGACTTCGCGAGGGCAACAACGGCATCAGGGTTCGGGCGGACCGGCAAAACTGCCATGCCAATGTCAAGATCATGATTGTTAAGCATGTCGTCCCAGTCGGAGTAGCCGGGTACACCAAAGCGTTTGCAGGCCAAGTCGAGATTGGCTTGGTCTGTGTCCGTTATCGCAACAATCTCGCACAATGGGTGCTTATCGAAAGCTCGCGCTCTAGGGACACCTGCTCGCCCAGCACCAATAAGTCCAACCTTATATTTCGCTGCCATTTGCTGCCTCCTAAGGCTTAAGAAATTCTGGCATACCGGGGATGGGTCACATATGACTGTGTACACCACCAACTAGCGATCACCGATGTGGGGTTCAGTATTGTATGCCCCGACAAACGCCTATACTTCCGCTCCTCCGATCGGCTTGTCAGAAGCCTGCCCAATCATCTCAGCATAAGCTTCTTCCCCATATACATCTTTCTTGTTATGAAGACGGCCCGGCTTAGGATAGAGAGCAAGGCTCCGGTCCTCGATCGGGAATTTCACAGGAGCAAATCCGCGCCTGTGGGACTCACGGAAACCAATCGCAATCTCTAGCACCTTACCCATATTGTCGCCGCTACACCGGGGATCGATCCCTTGGTCAAGGGACTCCACAATCGCTTGAATTCCGCCCCTTTGCCGAGTACCGCTAGGTGATGTCCAGTGGTCGGTGCTGCCGAACTCATCAAAGAACCCTTCTTGCACCTTCAGGGCATTCTGGTTGCCTCCCAAAAGGACTTCGCCAATATCAAAACTGCTTCTGTAAATCCCTTCTGTACAAACTACCTCAATACCCCTGACGGCTGACGGTTTATTGTGCACAAAGGCGTCGATTCCATTCTTGAATTTAACGTACCCTCCCATGTTTTGATCATCGTCACTTAAAGGGTCTGTGTCGCACCAGCCAGTAACCCAGTCAACGTCCGAATCGCCTGCAAATAGGCGCATGACACTAAGGCCCTGGCACCCTCCCCCCGAGATCTCGTTCGTAGACTGGTAAAGGTTTATGCTCTGCACTTCACCCATCTCACCTGAGTCAATAAGTCGACGAACCTTCCAATGCTGCGGCATATTTCGATACGCATCCCCTGAGGCCAGATAAATCCCTCTTGAGCGTGTCTCTTCAACCATCTGGTCTGATTCCTGAAGGCTGGACGCCATCGGTTTCTCGCAGTAGATTGCTTTGACTCCGGCTCTTGCGCAATCAATAACGACCTCCGGGTTGGGACTAACCGGTAGTATTGGGGCCGCAATGTCGATTTGCTCGTGCTGTAGCATCTCGTGGTAGTCGCTGTACCCTGTGACAGGAAAGCGTTTAAGGAAAAGAGTGCGGTTATCTGCGTCCGGGTCAGCACCTGCGACAATTTCAGTTCTTGGGTTACCCTCGTAGCCGCGTGCATGCCCATGGCCCTTCCGCCCGAGCCCAATCATCCCTACCTTGTAGATCTGGTCGGTCATTGCGGTACCTCCAAGGTCTTTGATGGCCGGTAGGTTAACACATTGATGGCCAGCGTATTGACCCCAATGAGAGTGACTGCTAAACTCCGTTGCAACGAGTCGTCCGCGCCTTGTCTTCCACGTGGATGACGATGGAGGGGTCATGGGAGAGGTAGACCTTAACTTCAAATCTAGTGTTCCCACCTTCGACGCATGCGTTGCACTCGGGCGACGGTTCAACCGGTACGTCCGGTCGGATACGCTTGAAGGCTTGATTACGACGATGGATAGGGCCGGTGTCGACAAGGCACTCGCCTACTCCCCACATGCTATTGATTTTGACACCGTAGAGGGCAATGAATTGTTGATGCAGCAGATCGCCGGTGAGCCACGGGTTGTTCCTCAATTCGTAGGCAACCCCACATACGACGACATGGATGCCTTTGCCTCTCAGCTCCATGAGTTGGCTGTTCGCTCTGTTCGAATGGCGCCTGCGACTCACCGCTACCCGTTTACGGACTGGGTCGTCGGTGATTGGCTTGAGTGGCTCGCCTCAGAAAACTTGCCACTCTGGCTTGACTCAAAAGAGTTCGACCCAACTCAAGTTCATGACACCCTCAAAAATCACCCTGATACTCCCGTAGTTTTTAGCGAGGTACATTACACCCAAGCGGCGTGGAGTGTTCCATTGCTAAAAAGCCTCCCGAACACTTATATAGAGATATCTCGGTTCGTCGTTCCAGATGGCTACCAGAAACTCATCGATAAGGTCGGGGTTGATAAGGTAATCTTTGGGTCCCGCTTCCCAGACTCATCAATGGCACCCCCTCTGTACGCTCTTCATCGAATGAATCTTTCTGATGAGGATTTGCAGGCTGTCTGCAGCGGGAACTTAGAGAGGCTACTGCAGGGGCAACGCTAAATTCTTAGATTGGTAAAGAGCAACGTAATGTGCACTCATGGTTAATACACCTGTCATAGACTTCCACACTCATGTGGGGCGCTGGGGCACCTCCCACATGGACGATTCGCCAGAGATATTCCTGAAATTAATGGACGCAGCCGGCGTCGATAAATCCTGTACCAACTGCATCTTTTATGGTGATGCGCGCCGCGGCAACGATATCGTCAGCCGGTTTGCACGTGAGCACCCCGACAGGTTTCTCCCTGTTGCTTACGTGACGCCTCGTTACCCTGACGAGATGCTGCCAGAATTGGAACGCGCATTTGGAGAACTGGGAGCAAAGTTTCTCAAAATCTATCCAACCTATTACCAGAAACCCGTTGATGACCCTGGCTATTTCCCTATCTTTGAGTGGTGTAATGACCGAAATAAGGTGATTATGTGCCATTCTTCAAAGGTTGGAGTAGACGACGTTCTAACGCTCCCGCTCTCATTCATCCCACTCGCGAAGCGCTACTCAAATATCACGTGGGTACTCGGCCACTCTGGTAACGGAATGTTGGGCCAAGAAGACGCTGTCACAGCAGCGAAGGAGTGCGAGAACATTGTTCTTGAGACCTGCACCTCTTATGCAGAACATGGCACGATTGAATTCTTGGTTGAGGGAGCGGGAGAGGACAGGGTCGTCTACGGATCTGATGCACCTCTGATGGACCCGCGCCCACAGCTGGGCAGAATTGCGACCGCTGACATCTCAGATGAGGCCAAGCGAAAGGTGCTCGGCCTCAACGCTATCCGGATTCTTGGCTTAGAAGACTAGGACCGCCGTTAGCTCAAATGGGGGCGGTAGGCCTAGACACCATGACTGCTCTAACCGTCTTCGACGCTTATTTGGGAGTAATGTCGAGAAGATGCCCTGCCTCTAGTAATACCCTATAGTATGAAGACTACCAACAGGAGAAAAAGATGGTCCGTACTCTAGAGTCATTACACTCCGAATATAAGGCTCGCACTCCCAGGTCTATGGAGCAGTGGGAACGTGGCAAACAGACAATGCCAGGCGGCATTATCAAGGGGGCATATTGGAAAAGCCCGCATCCTCTGTACATCGATCACGCATCCGGCTGTATGCTCTACGACCTAGACGGCAACGAGTATGTAGACTACGCAAACCACCATTCCGCCACCCTATTAGGTCACTCGCATCCAGATGTAGTTGCCGCCATCCACAAAGAACTTGACCGCGGCATAGCGTTCGGGAACCCGACAGCACTAGAAGCCGAGATCTCCGAAGAGATAGTCGCTCGTGTACCGTCAATCGAGAAAGTTCGTTTCTCCAACTCCGGCACAGAGTCTTCTCTTCATGCTTCCCGTATGATTCGCGCCGCAACCGGTAGGCGGAAAATAGCCAAGTTCGAAGGTGCTTACCATGGGAGCAATGATGCGCTCGAACATAGTACAAATCCTGCACTGGACGCTGCTGGATCGATAGAATCGCCCAGCGTTGTTCCTGCCCACAAAGGCATGTCCGAGGGCTCTGAGGATGAAATTGTGATCTTGCCCTACAGTGACCGCGAGACAGTCGATCTAATTCTCCGGGAGCACAAAGATGAAATCGCCGGGGTGTTTTTCGACGGCCGCCCAGGGATGCTAGACGTATCCGACGATTTCGCTTCCTTTCTGCGTGACATCACCAAAGATCTAGGAATGAAGCTGGTTGTGGACGAGGTCGTTAGCTTCAGAACAGGGCCGGCAGGGTATCAAGGTCTGGCAGGCATTCAGCCTGACATCACCATTTTTGGCAAGGTGGTTGGCGGCGGAATGCCCGTCGGTGCAATAGGTGGTAGCGCCGAGATGATGGATATGCTGGACAATACCGGGCATCCGACAGGTATTACACAAAGTGGTACCTTTTCAGGTAACAACCTCACACTGGCGGCAGGCCTAGCAACATTGCGGGCACTGACCCCAGAGGTATATGCCCACCTTGACAGCATCGGCCAGCGCTTAGCGCAAGGCCTGGATCAAGCATACGCTGACGCAGGCATACCGTGCCAAGTGCTGCAAAGGGGCTCAGTTGTAAACGCATATCTGACGGACCGTAAGGTCTCCGATTACCGAAGCTTCATGACATCAGATACGGCTACAACCACTAGAATTAACCTCGCCTTACTACTCAAAGGCTATAACTTGGGCACAGCTCCAATGGAGTTTATGCTTTCATCCCCTCTTACCGATAAGCATATTGACGGCTTCTTGGAAGCGCTCTCAGAAGTCTTAGCCGAGGAGGATTGATGAATGTTTAAGCAATTGAGCGGGTTCCGGCATGTCCGGATAGGTCATCCGAAGCTCCTTTTCCGGCGACAAACCTGGCGGAATTTCTTCAGAAAGACCTACGATGTTATTGAGATTGAAGGGGTAATCTTGGTGGCAATGCTTATGGTAACCCTCGTTGGAACTGGGCTGCTCTGGCAGTTCACGGACTTTTTTGGCAACAAAGGCCCTTACGAGTTCCAGATGGTTGACGACGACTAATAACGACTAATAACGTTACATGAAGTATTGCTCCTATGGGATATTCGCGTTAAAGTAACTGATCGTAAGAAGATAAAGACTCAGTCGGCTAGGAGGAGCGTGATGACTCAATTTAAGTACAAGCCGCTGGAGAAGTCGTCCAAGCGAGAACTGTCTCCGGATAGCCAGCTTCGAAAAAAACTTGCACCATTGGACCCGGTTCTCGTCCCCTTAGA
>JAKUTR010000028.1 GCA_022448725.1 SAR202 cluster bacterium
CCGCACTGCGATTAGTTAGCTCCTAATGAGGAAGCCAAGTCCATGCGAAGGTATATATCCGCCATTGTGACCGCTGCTGGGGAGTCGACGCGTATGGGCCGCCCTAAACCCTTATTGCCGTGGCAAGGTGTCCCATTAATAAGGTACCAAGTTGATAGCCTAGTTGCGGCGGGTGTTGATGAAGTAGTGGGCGTTTTGGGACACCACTATGAAAGCATTCGTCAGGTAGTGCCAGATACAAGTTCAAAGATCGTATACAACCAGGACTACCGACACGGTAAAACTACATCGGTGATAAAGGGTGTTGGAAGCTTAAGTTCGATTTCGACCGACCTAGTTCTTCTTGCTGTGGATCAACCCCGCCCTGCAAAATTGATTGCCTCGGTAATTGATAATCACATACGTAATAACGCTTTGATCACATCACCTCGTTACCAAGGACGTGGCGGACACCCGCTTATATTCTCAGCAAGTTTGCGGAATGAGCTTGAGTCTATTACCAGTGAGGGGCAAGGTATACGTGAAGTATTTGACGCACACAGGGGTGAGGTAAACGAACTTCTAGTGGATGATCCGTTGTTTAGGCTGGACCTGAATACACCGTCTGTGTACACAGTGGCGTATTCGCGATATGGAGCTGACGCCAATCTAGTTAATGAGTCCACTAATTGCGGAGGTTACTGACTTATAGTCGCCCTTCAGTTCGACAGGTTGGTTTGCAAATTCAGGTAGAACCTCGGGCAATACTCCTTGGTGATACCCACGTTTGAAGTCAGTAAATTTCAAACCAGTAGCGGTTGAGATCACAATGACCTTCTCGTTTTGGTGGATAACGCCACCTTCTGCAAGTTTCTTCACGACCGCTAAGGCCACGCCTGTCTGTGGGCAGCTAAATAAACCCGTTTTGTCGGCCATTGCAGCAGCTTGGGATAATTCGTGTTCGCTAGCCTGTTCCACAATGCCATCAAAAGTTTGAAGGATAGGAACCGCCCTTGGTGCACTGACGGGGTTACCGATCTGAATAGCAGTAGCTTGTGTAAAGTCGGCCTGAGTTGGGACGAAATCAGTGAAACCATTTTTGTACGACAAATACAAGGGGTTTGCACTTTCAGCCTGCGCAGCTACTAGACGCGGTAGAGTATTTATTAAGCCAAGCTCTCTCATCATCAAAAACCCGAGTCCGATTGCTGTGATATTCCCCAAATTTCCACTCGGAACGATGATCCAATCTGGAACTTGCCAATCATCCTGTTGCACGATCTCAACCGAAATTGTCTTCTGCCCTTCTATGCGGAGAGGGTTGATGGAGTTTGCTAAGTAAAATCTTGTATCGGCGCTCAGTTTTTGGACTATCTCCATGCAGCCATCGAAATCAGTGTCGAGTGCCAGAGTATGGGCTCCGTTAGCTAAAGGTTGAACTAATTGGGCATCAGATATTTTGTTTTTGGGTAGAAGCACAACTGCGGGGATTCCTGCGGCTGCGCAGTACGCTGCAAGGGAAGCGGATGTATCTCCGGTAGATGCACAAATAACAGCTTGTATCGTTGCACCTTGACGAATCATCTCCTTGACAGCTGAAACCAGGACCGTCATACCCAGATCTTTAAATGAGCCTGTGTGGCTGTTGCCGCATTGCTTGATCCAGAGGTCATCTAGTCCGATCAATTCCCCAAACCTATCAGCCATGAAAAGATTCGAGCCACCTTCATAAGTAGAAACAATGCTCTCGTCATCAATATGCGGATAGACCCACTCTTTCTTACCCCAAACACCACTACCATAAGGGAAGTTGGTTCGCATGTATCTATCATCGAACACCCGCATCCACGCAGCTCCACTACGATGCTTCAGGGCTTCGATTTCATGCTCTACCTTCAATAGCTTTTCGCAGCGCGGACACCTGTAAACAACCTCCGTTAGCGGGAAGCGCTCATTGCATGTTGGGTCGATGCACTCAAACCAGGCGTTGTACGTTGGCATCTCATGGACTCCTATAAGGAACTATTGTAAGCGTGGGACAGAGTTGATGCTAGCAGGATGATGAATCAGCCTCGCATACTAACGACAGTACCTCGGTGCTACCGCCAACCTTTTCACAGGGTACTAAAAGCGGGGGTATTTAACGTAGTACTCGATGCCCGAGGAGGCGGGTGATTAGGCGCCTGAGTACCTTGACATGTTCAGATTGAATAGTATACGGTACCGCCGGTGTCGGCAGCTATGCTGAGGGCTCGTGTTGTGTCCCGCTCTCAACGGCAGTCTTTACACCGACTCGTACGGACATTGTGGAGGGTGAGATACGATGGCAGAACAGGTCATCACAGCAACAGAGGACGCTTTCGAAGAAGAAGAATTCAGCATAGCTTCCCAATGGCAGCTAATGTGGTGGCGGTTCCGCAAACACAAGCCTGCTATCGTGTCGGCTATCATACTCGGGATCTTCTATCTATTATTCCCGCTTGCTGAATTCCTCGGTACGGGTGACCCGGCACAGATCTCAGAGCCATACCATTACCTGCGTCCCCAGGTGATCCGCTTTTTTGACGACGGTTCCTTCAGTCCCCATGTGAATGGTCTGCGTCCTTACCGGGACCCCATGACCTTCCAAAAGAAGTATGAGTTGCTTCCAGATGAGAAAATAGGAGTCACCTTCTTTGCTAAGGGATTCGAATACAATTTCCTTGGATTTATCAAAGCCGACAGACATCTAATCGGATTTACGGACCCCGCAACACTGGACTCACGCCCATCGATATTCCTTCTCGGGAGTGATTCGGTAGGACGGGACTCCTGGTCCCGCTTGATGCTAGCAAACAGGATATCTCTGTCAATTGGGCTTATAGGTGTAGCTATCACACTCATTCTTGGGATCATGATGGGTGGGATCTCCGGATACTACGGTGGCTGGGTGGATACCATTATCCAACGTATTATCGAAGTAAAAAGTGCTATCCCCACGTTGCCCTTGTGGATGGGGCTATCGGCAGCGGTGCCTCAGGATTGGACCGTCTTACAGGTCTACTTTGGTATCACCGTCGTTCTGTCCATATTCGGCTGGACGGGAATGGCGCGAACGGTGCGCGGGAAATTCCTGGCACTACGTGAGGAAGACTACGTCATGGCCGCAAGGCTGTCTGGATCAGGAGAGGGCAGAATCATGTTCCGGCATATGCTGCCCGGCTTTTACAGCCACATTATTGCCACGATCAGCCTCTCCATTCCGAGCATGATAATTGGCGAGACGAGCCTCAGCTTCTTAGGCTTGGGCCTACGACCGCCTGCTGTCAGTTACGGGATCATGTTGATACAAGCTCAAAACCCAGTAACGGTGGCCCTATACCCTTGGCTTATGTTCGTAGCTCTTCCAGTCATAATCGTAATATTGGCATTCAATTTCCTCGGCGATGGACTTCGGGACGCCGCCGACCCGTACGGCAAGTAACGCAAATAATTGTAGGAGAACGATGACTACCAACGTATCCCCCAATCTCGCTGCAGACGAAGTTATCAGCGTCAACGGCCTAAAAATTCACTACCCGACGGATGAAGGAGTAGTGAAAGCGGTGGATGGCGTTGATTTCAAGCTTAAACCCGGTGAAACACTTGGAGTCGTAGGAGAGAGCGGCTGCGGTAAAAGTACGGTTGGGCGCGCTATCCTAAACATTCTGGACAAGCCGGGAAAGATCGAGGGCGGCGAGATCGCTTGGCGGTTGCCGGATGATCGGGTTATTGATATCACCAAGCTGGACGCGAACAGTCGGATGATGCGCTCTATAAGGGGAGCTGGGATTGCCCTGGTTTTCCAAGAGCCTATGACTTCGTTTAGTCCTCTACACACCGTAGGCAACCAGGTCGCCGAAGCGTTACGACTTCATACGGACCTCTCCGAACAAGGAATTGTGGATAGGTCTATCGAGTTGTTGCAGATGGTAGGGATTCCTAACGCTGAACAACGTTTGAAAGAGTATGCATTTCAGCTTAGTGGTGGATTAAGGCAGCGTGCAATGATTGCGATGGCACTCTCTTGTGAGCCTCGCCTGCTGATCGCGGATGAACCCACCACCGCGCTTGACGTCACAACGCAGGCGCAAATTTTGGATCTGTTACGAGAACTACAACAAACCAACGACATGTCAGTAATTCTGATCACCCACAACCTTGGCGTAATAGCTGAGATGGCAGACAATGTGTGTGTCATGTATCTGGGTAAGGCTGTTGAATCTGGCCCGGTTGATGAGATCTTCGCGAATCCACAGCACCCCTATACCCAAGGCTTGCTTAGATCTATACCAAGTATCTATACCAGGAACGTGGAACGACTGCCGTCTATTAGAGGCAGTATTCCTCACCCATTTAACCGCCCCTCCGGGTGTACGTTCAGGCCAAGGTGCCCGAACTATATGGATGGGGTATGTGATCAGAACACGCCGGTGTTCCAGCCATTGGAAGGGACTAGCCAGATGGTTAGTTGCTTCCTACATCACAAGCCGGAAGAGCAAACCGCCCCTCCGGCAGAGGGAGTAGCTTAATTGGTTGAGGAAACTAAGCAAGATACAATAGCTGACGATTCTGGCCAACAAGATACGTTACTTGAGGTCAATAACCTCAGAAAGTTTTTCCCTATAACGAAGGGTTTTCTGAAGAGGGTGATAGGTCAAGTCCGCGCCGTTGATGACGTGAGCTTCGCAATCCGCCAGGGAGAAACGCTAGGGCTTGTTGGCGAAAGCGGCTGTGGTAAGACGACTACTGCTCGTTGCATTATGCGCGCTCTCGACCCAAGTTCTGGCGAGATTCTGTATAGAACTGAAGATGGATCATTGATAGACGTATCGACCATTGGTCCAGCGCCCTTGCGTGAACTTCGCAAGGACATGCAAATGATTTTCCAAGACCCATTCACCTCCCTGACCCCCAGGATGTCCCTCTTGGATATCGTTGGAGAGCCTCTTCTGGTGCATGGGGAAAAGAGTTCGCGAGTTCGTTCAGAGCGAGTGGCCGAACTTTTGAGGTTGGTTGGGCTGAGACCTGAATATATGAGGCGGTTCCCCCACGCATTCTCAGGTGGCGAACGCCAACGGATAGGGATCGCACGTGCTTTGGCTTTAAATCCTCGACTAGTTGTTGCTGATGAGCCTGTGTCTGCGTTGGACGTATCAGTGCAAGCGCAGGTGATCAATCTACTGTCAGATCTTCAAGAGCAGCTGAACCTAACCTATCTATTCGTCGCACACGACCTCAGTGTTGTTCGACACATTTCTGACCGTGTAGCGGTTATGTATGTTGGGAAGATGGTGGAATTGGCTGAGACTGAAGAACTTTTCTCGAATCCAAAGCATCCATACACATCAGCTTTGCTGCAGTCGGTGCCCATCCCAGATCCCAAGAACAAAAAAGAGCGATTTGTATTAGAGGGAGAGGTAGCAAGTCCTGCGAATCCTCCTGAAGGTTGCTATTTCAACCCACGGTGTGCACATGCAACTGATGTTTGTAGGACGGAAACTCCAGTCTTTGAAGAGATAGAGCCAAAACACTGGGTTGCGTGTCACAGAGCATCCGAGTTGGATCTTCGTGGACTAACTGAGGCAGCAACACCAAGCTAGATCTTCTGCGGAGGCATCCGATGGCCGGTCGGTAACCAGATTACCGCTGGCTTAATTGCGGATTGGGTTCCCGTCTTTCAGTGTGAGAGTAGCCTCGTAAAACCCTCCTGGACGTTCGTTGCCGTTTACGTCGAACAAAGGATTATCATCTCCATTGTTCCATTGAAGAACGGCTATGTCGGCCACTGATCCGACTCTCAGTGTCCCAATCTGCCCACCCATTCCCAGTACCGTTGCAGGCCGAGTAGTTACTCGTTTGAATGCGTTCTCGTGTGAACTTCCGGCAGCAATAAGTTTGGATAAAGTATAAGGCAGATCGTGTTGAGGGATTGACCCGACGTGGCGTATGTATTGGTCAGTAGAGATCGTGTCCGGCATGAATCCGTCAGCGATAGCAAGTTCCGCTGTTGGGAAGTCGAATGAGGACATGCCGTGGCCAACGTCAAACAGCACACCGCGTTCGCGGGCCCTCCATGCTGCATCAATAACCTTGCCGTTTTCGACGATCCCATTGGGACCATCGTGCAAACAGTACGTCAGGACATCGTTGGGGCGAAGTAGATCAAGCTGCTCTGAGATTGGCCAATCATATGGATCCCATCGATTACCGTACAAGATAGGGACGTCACAGGCCTCGGCTATTTGAAGTGTTTTCTTTACCACCTCCCTAGGATCAGCGGCACCACAAGCATTTACGCTCGCATTGACTGACACTCCCCATATCAGGTCACGGTTTTCGTTTATTACTGAGACACAAGCATCCACGTCTACTTCTTCCAGATTTTCAAAAGTTGGTGTACCGATTTCACCTGTTTCCCCGTGTAGTGCCGGACTTATCGCTAAGCGTACCTGTGTTAGTGATTTTTTGATCACCTGCTCTCGATATTGAGGCCAGTCACCAGCGCCGGAGTCACCTTGGGAAAGAATTGTTGTAGTCCCACGAGGCAATATCTCGATATCAGGGTCGATCCCATATTTCCATCCCTCAGGGGCAGGATGGGCATGTATGTCCACTAAGCCCGGTAAGATAATCCCATCGGGGAAATCCAACCTGGCTTCGGCTTCGCCACTCACTTCAGGCCCAACTGCGGTGATAACACCCGCTTGGATCGCAACAGCCCCTGGACTATCTAGGTCCAGGGTTGAGTCGAACACTCTACCCGCAGTTAGTATCAAGTCATGCTGTAGGGACGCCAAATCATTGCCTCCAACGACGATACGAAAACCCGGTAATGGTGAGTAATTATGTTAATTGTCTTGGTGGGCCCGGCAGGGTTCGAACCTGCGACCAATCGGTTATGAGCCGACCGCTCTACCACTGAGCTACAGGCCCGGCAAGTAAGTAACCATTAGACTAACGAATACTTTTGAAGAGTGTCAAGATATGGTTGACAGCCCGGTGTACTGGCGGTACATTCGCCCTCATATCTGGTAGCTAAGGACAATCTTTTATGGCTGTTTCGAGAAAAATCAGTGAATTTATGGAACAAGGTTCATGGATTCGGAAAATGTTTGAAGACGGTATTGTGTTGAAACAGCAATTTGGGGAAGAGAATGTTTTCGATCTTTCTCTTGGTAACCCAGTTATGGAACCACCACAAGAGTTTTTTGATGCTCTATCCGATATCGCTAAAGAACCTATAAAAGGAATGCACCGTTATATGCCGAATGCCGGCCTTGAGACAACCCGAGCGGCTGTTGCTCAAGAGTTGTGCTCTGAAACCGGATTAGATTTTGATACTGAAGATATTCTGATGACCGTAGGTGCTGGTGGGGCGCTGAATGTGATCATGAAGACTTTGTTAGATCCGGATGATGAAGTGGTAATATTCTCGCCTTATTTTGTCGAATATTTCTTCTATGCAGATAACCATGGAGCTAAATGCAGTGTAGTTCCATGTGATGATCGATTCATTCCTGATTTAAAGGTACTTGCTTCACTGATAACCCCTAAGACACGTATGGTCTTGACTAGTTCTCCAAATAATCCTTCAGGTATCGTCTACGACTCACAACTGTTATCAACAATTGGTGAGGTGATCAAGTCCAAAGAACAAGAGTACGGCTCTGAGATATTTTTGGTAAGTGATGAGCCTTACCGCAAGATTCTGTTCGATGGCATGGAATATCCGCATATATACCGGTTTCATCCGCGGAGTATAGTTGCCACCTCGCACTCCAAAGATCTGGCCTTACCGGGTGAGCGTATTGGATTTATCGCTGTAAACCCTAATTGTGATGATAAAAACGAGCTGGTTGATGGGTTGACGTTTTGTAATCGTACCTTGGGTTTTGTGAACGCACCTGCACTTATGCAACACTTAGTTGCCCGTCTTCAATCGGTAACAATCGATGTTTCAAAATACCAAGCGCAGCGTGACTTTCTATACGATGCTTTGACTGCGATTGGCTATAACGTAGTGAAGCCAGGCGGGGCATTCTATATGTTTCCAAAAGCTCCGATTGAAAACGACGTAGTTTTTGTCGACGAACTTCGTAAACACAAGGTGTTAGTAGTTCCAGGCAGTGGGTTCGGAATGCAGGGGTATTTCAGGGTTTCTTATTGTGTGACTGATGCCACTCTTGCTGGTGCGATCGACGGTTTTAGGGACGCCTTCGATACATTCACATAACGGCCAAAGCTATTACAACGGATCTTTCAAACCAAATCCCGTGATCGGTATTAAGACGACTTCATTCCGTTTGATCGTGCCCTGAAGAACTAGCTTTTGTACGCCAGCTAAGACGGCTGACGAGGTGGGTTCAGCAAAAATCCCTTCTTGTTCACAGAGGCTGTTTCTCCATGTAATGATGTCATCATCCGAAACACCAACAGCTTGTCCATTTGTAGCCCGCAGCGCTTGAACAATCTGTTCTTTACGTGCTGGAGATCCCACGGCAATACCTCCAGCTACGGTTTCGTAATGGTTCTTTTCCTGTTTTCCTAGGAACGCAGATACTACGGGCATGACCTCTTCTGATTGCACGGCATGAATCTTGGGCCCACATTTCATCTGCTCTACGTCTCTAAACTCCGTAAAGCCTTTCCATGTACCGAGTAGTAAAGAGCCATTACCCACGGGAATCACGATATGGTCAGGGAACGGATTTTGATCATCGTCAAAAATCTCATAAGCAAAACTTTTCGTGCCTTCGATGAAGTATGGACTCAAAACATGCGACGCATAGGCTAACTGCCTACTCTGTTGAAAATTGATAGCTGCTTCAGTCACCTTTTCCCTGGTTCCTTCGATTGGATGTACCTGCGCCCCGTAGGCCTGGATTTGACGAATCTTTGCTTCGGGTGCAGTACTTGGCACAAAAATATGAGCTTTCATCCCCGCCCTCGCGGCGTAGGCGGATACAGAGGCTCCAGCATTACCAGAGGAGTCTTCGACCACCTCCGAAAAACCTGCAGCTTTAGCTGCGGCGACAACAACTGCACTGCCTCTGTCTTTGAATGACCCTGTGGGATTCAAATACTCAAGTTTTGCATACAAAGAGCTTATCCCGATCGATTCCGCCACACGGGATAGTTTGATAGTAGGTGTACGGCCTTCACCAAGGGTAACGGCCTCCATCCATTGTTGCCCCACAGCAATTTGTGGTTCGCTAAAACCACCTGTATCAGCCCGCAGGATATCAACTGGATCCCCACACACTGGACATCTCAGCGTGTCCATATTTCCGGGCATTATGGCTTGACAACCGGTGCAGATGAACTGTGTGCCTGCCATCATTCCTCCAGTAACACTGCTGCTGGTCCCCGGTAGCATAACATAGGTTTACGCCATGGTTGAGTGGCTCGTGGTAAGGGCCTAATGGAAGGGGAGAGTAGACAAAATTAGTTTAACCGGGGCTAGTGATGTACGCAAAGTTGGCTAGAATTACTGTATCGTTATCGAAATAGATCGTCTACCTCTTCTTCATGTCATGAAGGGGAGTCGATTCAGAAGCAACGCTGAAACGTTTCTTCGAAGTTCACGGAAATATCACTAAGGTACGTGCCATGGGAAACACCGAGTTTTTACAGGGGATTAGCCGTATAGCAGAAAGTGTAGATGCCTTCCACGACCGTTTCAGAATCAGCAAAATAGACACCGATGATACTGAGATGACTTTGGAACTCCTTCGCCAACGACTTGCGTTACTGGCAGAAGAAACAGGAGAGCATGCTAGGGCACTGAACCGCGCCGATATCGCGGATGCAACCAAAGAAGCGGTTGATATTTTATACATCGCTGTTGGGACGATCCACAGGTTGGGAACGAGCGGCGTGAAGGCATGTCATGAAGTGGCTACCAAGAACGATTCAAAGGTCCCAAGTTCTCATAGTGCTCATTCAGTTACAGGTAAAGTGCTTGCCGACTAGTTATCCCTTGGCAGAAAAACAGGTTGCGTCCAGGCTTTGCGACCGTTGGAGGAAAATACAGTTGCACGGACGTACACTTCGTTGCCTTTGAAGTCGAATTCGACATCGGGGCCATCAACTTCAGCGAAAATCTTACCGTGTTCTCCAGAGATAACGGTACGATAAAGAGTGTCACGGTACTCGGATATCATGATCTGGAGTTGTCGGGAATTGCTCTTAACAGACTCAAGTTCAACTACAGTTGACGAGTAAAAGAGCCCGTTCCGTAGCCCGTAAATGATTGATTCTTGGGTGAGCTCTTCAGCTTCAACAACAACCCACCCTCGGCCAGGGTTATGCTTGTCTTGGGCGAAATCATAATAATGATGTGAGTCGTCGCTCGCTACGCCGAAAATCACTTTGCCCTCGGAAAGCACACCATCCCATATCTCTTCAGTGGAATATTTCCCCGCTCCGCCCTGGTTATTAACGAAAGGTGCAGCATTATAGACCTCTAATAAAGAAGCCCCATTGATCTGAATAAGGTCGTGATGATCAAAGGCCCAGCCATAGTTCGGGTGGTTGATGGAGGATATGCCGTCTGCCTGCCGGATCGCGTCAACATTTGCTTGGATCGTTTCCACTATGCTGTCTAGTTCAATTGGTTCCACTACACGACTGATCACTATCCCATTGATATGTATAGGAACCTTAACGTCAAAAATCCGTGCTGAAACTTCTTCTCCTGGGATCATCAATGGTCCATCGTCGTCATGATGATCGAGTAAAGTTCGATGGTTATGGTCGCTTAAAACTAAGAAATCATAACCGTGCTCTTTAAACCAATTTGTAACGAATTCAGGGTCACCGTCGCCGTCAGACTCAGTGGTGTGTGTGTGTATGTTGCCTTTGTACCAGGTCATGCATTTCTCCGATAATTTGGGCGGTTTCGGGAATCCAGTGAAGCCACGAGTTTATGGAGTATCTATTTTTGAGATACGAGTATATTTCTATAGGGCACAACGGGCAAGGTTCAGCGACGGCAGCAAAGCTTACAGTGGAATGTAGTTTAATCTTTGGTAGATCTACCCTTTCACAAAAACCGGTTGTGTCCATGCTTTCCCACCGGATGACGAATGAATGGTAGCCCGTATATAGGTCTCGCTACCGGTGATCTTGTATGTTGCGGATAGGCCCACTGATTCTGATAACACGTTTCCATGTGCCCCAGAGAAAATGGTTGTGTATATAAAGTCTCTGTCTTCTTGTATTGCAAGATTAATCTCAGTATCGCTTGTAGTGTAGGATTCCAGCGACACACCTGTGGAGAAGTAGAACTCCCCTGTTGCCAATGCGTCAACAATACCGGGGACTGAGAGGTCCTTCGCATTTACCATAACCCAACCCCTCCCTGGATTTGCCAGGCTAGGGAGCCAGTCATGGTACCGATGGGAATCGTCAGTGGCGGTGCCAAAGATGACTCGCCCGGAACTGAGTACTTCATCCCATATTTGCTCCGCACCAGGTTTGCCAGGTGCTCCGTAGCTATTTACGGCCGGGTGAGCATTGTGTACCTCGAGCAGACTGGCTCCACGCACTTGTGATATATGCGTGTGGTCAAACGCCCAATGGAAATTTGGATGGTTAATTTGGGCTATACCACCAGCCTCTCGAATCGCATTTACGTTAGCTTGTATGGTACTCACGATATCGTCATCGTCAGTCGGTTCGACCAAGCGGGAAACCCCAATTCCATTGATATGTATTGGAGTTTCTCCCATCTTTATTCGGGCCGACACCTCTTCACCTGGAACCATGAGTAAGCCCTCGATCTTTTGGTCCAGGATCGTTCGGTGGTTATGATCACTGAGCACCAGAAAGTCATACCCGTGTTCTTTGAACCAGTTAGCAACCCATTCTGGGTCAGCATCCCCGTCGGACTTTGTCGTATGGGTATGGAGATTCCCTTTAAACCATCGTTGTTGAGTCAAGTTGTTCTCCCGTAGGTGATTGCGGCAAGCCTATAAATCCCCATAGTTCTTGTCAACACCAGAATGTGGTGAACTCAGGGCAGGTACTGTTGCATATTGGATACGAATTCATCCAAAGTAGTTTCCAGGTTTGACGAGGTTGTATCTAACTGAAACTTGTTTGGGATTAAGGAACGTTCATATTCTTGCTTGTAGCGACTAATGACATGATTTAAGTCGCCTTCCTTGAGAGGGCTATGGGGATGAGGATTGTTGTGCATTCTCTCGACAATTGTTTCAACCGACGCCTCCAGTAATACTAAAACGATGTCCGGAGCCGATTCGATAAGTGCCCGTTCAACATTCTGAGTGCCTACAGAACGGGGGGCTGGTTGGTCTTCTGCACCGTAATTGAAATAGAGTGGACCATAGATGGCGTCATCAATATGCATTCCGACGGCTAAGTAATCCGGGGAGAATCCTTGTTCGTGTTCCCTGCCTTCCATAAAGGCTCCTGGCTGGATGTGGTAGTACAAACTATGCCGCTGCATTTGCTCGAGAATTCGAGGACTGATATCCAGAAGTTCTAATTGCTCCTGGTCGTTTAGAAACGAGTCTTCGTCGATGGGAGTGTGGCCGCCAACCTGGGGTAATTTCCAGTGGTCGTGGATTAACCCAAACTCCGCCCCCAGTTCGTCTGTACCCCACTTAAACACAGCTTTTGCGAGCGTTGTAGTACCGGAGTATTCGCATCCAATAATTAGGATTCTCATCAATACCTCTCTGTCCACATTGTGCGTTTAACTTGAAGGATTCTTCTAACCATCGAAGCGTCTAATGGATAACGGATTGATATCCACCGTACTGCTTCCATGCATAATAAGGTCTGTTGTTACCCTGCCGATGCCCGGTCCAAGCATGATGCCTTGGCGGGCGCCTCCAGTTGCTAGGTAGATATTTTCCCATTTAGGCACAGGCCCAAGCACAAGCGCGCCATCAGGTGTTACGGGACGGATACATGCTGTTTGCATAGCAACTGTGGCACTTTTTGTGTAAGGGAGCATTCTTCTGACTGACTGGAATATGTGGTTTCGTGCATGTTCGGTGGGAAGTTCGTCAAATCCCGCCTTTTCTTCTGTTGAACCGGTCCAGAGTAATCCATCCGCCTTTGAGGTTGCATATTCCGAACCCCATGAAACGGAGGCGGGTACAGGGCTTCCATGCGCCCGTAGACGAAGTATTTGTCCCTTCAACGGGATTATGGGTATTTTGCTGCCTAACCAATTTTCTGTGTTACTAGTCCATGGTCCCATCGCCAGTACAGTACTCCCTGCACTGATACTGCCATTCGCCAGTGTGACACCTGTGATATTTGTTCGGTCTTTTATCAGGCCGGTCACACAGTCGTATATGAATTCAGTTCCCTGCGATTCTGCTGCTCGCGCTAATGCTAGAGTCAAGCGCTGTGGGTTTAAATTAGTGTTACCTTGGGAGATGACCGCACCTACCGCTTCATGGTTGATACGCGGTTCGAGTTCCGCTGCTTCAGCAGTTGTAACCGCCTCTGCAGGTATTCCTAGTACGTCTCGGGTCCATGTCATCTGTTTTTTGATCAGTGCATATTCCGCATCATCAAAGGCTAATGTTAGTACTGGTTTTGTTCGATATTCGATATCAATCCCAGTATTCACTTCCAACGTACCTTTCAGATCTGCGTGTAATTGGGAACTCAAGCGAGCAACAGGATCGTTTATTCCTGGGCTACCAGTTTTGCCAAGGTGGCCTATACCACCGTAAGCGTACCCGGATGCGTGCATTGCGATTCCATCTTTTTCAACAACCGCCACTTTAATCCCTTCAAGGGACAAGTAGTAAGCGGTGGCTACTCCGGCAATACCACCTCCAACTATCACTACATCTGTCTTCATCGTTATCTACGTTCTCCTGTCAATGAATATGTGACTAATTGTTTACCAATCGAGTTTGCCTTCGGGTGTTCAGTATTGTCATTTATACCGTGGATCCAGTGTAACAATAGTAAGGCGGTGTACCACTCAACACTAGACGATTTTAGGGTGCTGACTTCGTTAGGGTGAAACTCTATCGATCTTGATGGCCCGGTTGGTCCGCGTCATCAAGATTCTGAGAGGCTCTCCAACGATTAGTGTTTCGTAAGTGAGCCAATCAATTAGGACGATTTGATCCTCTATAAGAAGGTTGTATTCACCATGTGGGTCTGTGCCTTTATCTCTGAGCTGTCCCTCAACACGTCTATACGGAGGGAACATATCAACAAAATGAGCGCCTCCAGACCGAAGCGCACTTAAAACTTTGGGGATCCAGGCATTAATTCGCATTTTGTACTGGCCACAGCCTTTGATTTTCAGAGTTACTCAGAAGACCATTTGCTGGCAGGGCAGTATATTAGGGCTTTATTACAGGAGTTTCAATCAATTCATCTATCACAGTTCAATAGAGTTCTTGTTACTGACACAAGATTATTCTATTTGGTGTCAGTCATTTTATTGCTGAAATAGATTACGTCTTTGTCAACAGATTAGCTACAACTGAGCGTTCACCCAGATTGAACTGGCTCTGTTGGCCAGTAAGTCTGAATCCCAGGTCCTCAAATAAAGTTAATTTGCCACGGTCATCTAAAGACACAGATGTGCGAAAGCTGGATGCTGATTGCTTGTCGCCCCATTCAATTACCGCTTGGATCAACGCAGGCCAGTGTTGTTCATATCGCTTATGAGTGAAGCCGTCAACGTCACAGACGGCGTCATGATCTATGCGGCCGGTCGCAATGCCGACCAGTTTGTCATCGTGTGTTTTTGCTACATACCATTCAGCATTTTCCTGTTGTACAACGCGGTAATAACGGCGACAAAGACCCATGCACGAACCTTGGTTACTATAGCGAGTCGAGAACATCCCAACATTTGCGTCAAGAATTTGAGGGTCATGGGGTGTCAAAAGTAATGGGATCATTGGTATGCGTAAAGAGGCATCGCCTCGGGTAATGGACGCTGTTTGTCCATCTCGATAGTAATCTACCAAGAATGCTTCGGGCGAAGCTCCGTTAGTAATATTCGCCCAAACATTTGATCCTGCCATCCTCCGCCATCCTAATTTTTGGTACACACGCTCGGCTAACGGGTTGCCCGTGCCAAGGAAGAACGCCTCGCCACCAGCACCTTGAAATTCTTCTACCGCGTGTCCGGACAGCCGAGTAGCGATTCCTTTGCGTCGGAACCTGGGATCAGTACCAACTTCTCCGAAACCACCGAGCGCCGGCGTCTTTTTCCCCACGGGCATGCCACATGTCCCAACA
>JAKUTR010000029.1 GCA_022448725.1 SAR202 cluster bacterium
GACTTCGGGACGTAAATCCGAGCAGGCGATAAGTTGAGTTCTTGGACAGGCTTCATATGATGCAGCGTGTGAGTACGGTGGTAAAGGTTTGCTGCCCTCGTTATCAATGAACGCACCCATCCTGCTGCATCCAATGAGCGCTGCACGGTAGGTCTCCATCTGACTCCTCTGATCAAGTTAGTCGTGAGAGTACCTCTTGGTAGAAGCAACGTAAAGTAAGATTCCTTGACAGCCCTATAGCCATGCCATAGTCTGACCGCCGGTAGAGCAATACTTCACTAGGAGTGACAGATGTCATACGCATTCGATCACGTTCACCTGAAGGCACCGGATCCCGGCAAGACTGCCCAATGGTTTGTACAGGCATTTAATTTCAAAATTACAAGTGATGCAGTTCGGTCATGGGGTGACCGTTTCATTCGGTGCGAAACCGAAGACGGAACTGTTGTCAATATCTCAGGGGCCCGAAACCAAGAGAAAATGGGACCTGGCGATGCTAGTGCTCACTGGGGTCTAGAGCATATCGGTATAAAGGTTGAGAACATGGAGACCGAAGTAGAGCGGCTTTTAGGTCTCGGGGCCAAGTTGATGGAAGGGCCAGTAGATGTCCCGAATGGCCCGATTATCGCCTTTATCTCAGTGCCGGACGATGTTCGGATTGAGCTTCTTCAGTGGGAGAGGTAATCCAGGCGTTTGATCTGGAATCAAGTTAAGAAGACCTACAGTCGCATGGTGTCCACCATGAGGCTGGATGAAAAAGTGCTCAGTGAGTTGCAGCAGGACCCTGCTGCAACCTATCAGGCTGCAGTGGTTGTTGCGATTGCTTCGATTGCGACTGCGGTACATATCCCTGGCAGCGGCCTTGTGTTTATTTTGGTCGTAATTGTTAGGGTGATTGTATGGTGGTTACTGGGTTCCCTGCTGATGTATGTTGTCGGTACAACTATGTTAAAGGGCGAGATTGCCCAAGACATCCGATATAGCAATGTATTGAGGGGGGTTGGGTTCTCTTTGTCACCAAGAATATTTCGGATTTTTCTGTTTATTGAACCCTTCAGTATTGGGCAAGTGATTTTTTACCTCGTAACTTTCTGGCAATTCGCTTGTATGGTCGTATCTCTCCGTTCATCACTGGGTTACAAAAGCACTTACCGCGCAGCTTGGGTAGTTGCCCTGGCATTCATCCCTCTCATACTTTTGGAGCCTTTTTTGCTGGGACAGCGATAGACATCACTTATAATGGGTGAAGAAAAGTTAGGGATTTGGATGAAATATCCGAAATGTCTTTCTATCTATTGCGAGTCCGAGTTAGGGGTAGCAATCAGTTTGCGTAGGGACGTGGCAGGAATCAGAGGCTTATTTCGGCGGTAGCTTAGGTATAATATGGAAGATTGCATCTTCTGCAAGATTTCAAGTGGCCAAATTTCAAGTGAGATTTTATATCGGGACGATCACGTCTTTGTAATAAGAGATATCGCTCCAAAGGCACCAACTCACCTCTTAGTGATACCACTGAGCCACGTTACAAGGGTAGCGGACTTAGAGACTGACGATTCCCCAATGATCGCGGCGATGTTTGAAGCAGTAACCGCTATGGTGCTAAGGGAGGATGTCGGCAACACGGGTTACCGGCTGATAATAAATCAAGGGGTTGACGCAGGCCAGGTCGTCGACCACCTACATATGCATATCCTGGCAGGCAAGAAACTACCTGAAATGGGGTAGGGAGGACGAATGACAATACAACAACAACCTGGAGGCGGACAGCTCGGCGTGTTGATCGATTATGAGAATGTAGGTTTAGGATCTATACAGTGGCTCTTCGACGAAATTTCGAGTCTAGGAAGGATTATTTATAGGCGAGCCTATACAGATTGGGCCAAGGCTGGTGGTCAGAGAGACCGTCTACTTGAACTAGGTATTGAGCCAGTACAAGTGTTTCAAGCTTCTGGATCTGGCAAGAACTCAAGTGATATTCGGTTAGTTATGGATGCAGTTGAACTGCTGTATCAATCCCCCTATGTGGATACTTTCGTAATCGTTTCCGCTGATGCTGACTTTGTGCCGATTGTAAACAAGCTCCGCTCAGCTGGTAAAACGGTTATTGGTGCAGGCAGGAGGAAGGCAGCTTCTAATATGCTGATCAGGTCCTGCGACCGTTATTACTACCTTGAAGACGAGGCAGCTCAAGCGCAGTCTTCCCGGAGACGGTTAAGTCCCTCGCCTGAGCGTAGCCTTCTGAGGCGCGCCGTGGAGGCGAGTATGAATCCTGATGGGAAAGTCCTTGGGAGTCCATTATCGCAGACACTGACACGCCTTGATCCAGCGTTTGATGTTAGAGCGCTTGGCTATTCTAACTTCCGACGATATTTGGAAGCGTCCGACGAAGTACAAGTTAGTCGGCCGCCAGGACAGCCGGATTTAGTCATTGAGCTGTCGGACCATCAACGTGTAGCTAACTCGAGCGGCGATACAGCAAGTTTTAAAGCTCGAGCCCAACGTATCGATGCTGCATGGAGTAACCGTGCTGGCACGAGTGGTAAAACTATGCCCGGTACTACTGCAGCAAACGTCGCAGCTGAAGTGCTTGGAGTTCCGAAGCTGAGCGTTTCAGAATTTAAAACGCTCGAAAAATTACTGGAATCCAGCGAAATATTGAGGGGGCGATGGGTCCGCGACGGGAATAAAATTATTCGTCTCTAACATGGCTACTGTTTACGTTGTCGGTACCCCGATAGGCAACCTTGAAGATATCACTCTGCGTGCGCTTAAAGTCCTCCAAGAGGTCCATTTGATTGCCGCTGAGGACACGCGTGTGACTAGGAAGCTTCTGTCAAGATATGAAATCGCAACGCCTGTTACGAGTTACCACGACCATAACAAAGAAAAAAAACTTCCAACCCTGACATCTGCACTGACCAAAGGTGATTTGGCCCTCGTATGCGATGCAGGAACACCTGGTGTTAATGACCCAGGGGCTGAATTAGTAGAAACTGCTCGACAGCACGGTCATTCCGTAGTTGTGATTCCGGGCGCATCAGCTGTGACGGCTGCCTTAGCTGTGTCAGGGATAGCTATTTCTGAGTTCCTTTATATGGGTTTTTTGTCTCGTCGTCGTTCTGTACGCCGAGAGGTGCTAAAAACAATTTGCAACGACCGACGTGCGATTGTTTTGTTTGAGTCACCTCATCGGTTGCTAGCGACATTGAAAGACATTCTTGACACTTTTGGAGACACGACCATCTCCGTATGGCGTGAGTTGACAAAGGTGCACGAGGAAGTTTTCCATGGAACAGTCTCAGATGCCCTTGTTTAATTCACTGCACCACGGGGTGAATTTACTCTTATAATCTCCGCAACACAGATGCCCCCCACAGATGATCTAGATGCACGACCTAAGGCTTTAACTATGCTCCGAGCTCAACGTGATAAGGGCATGAAATCCAAAGAAGCGATAGCCACCACAGTTGCAGAAACGTCCCTTTCCAGAAACGAGGTCTATGAAATGTGGGTGGGTATAAAGAGTAATTCATGACCCAAGATATTGTCAGACACTTTACCGCAACAGGGTTCGTTGTTCACAATGGACACGTAGCACTCCACTGGCATAGTAAAGTGAAGGCTTGGCTTCCACCAGGTGGCCACATCGAGGATAATGAGGATCCCGTTCAAGCTGTTGTTCGCGAAATCCGCGAAGAATCAGGCCTTGAAGCAGTAGTTGTGCCAACCAGCCCTATCATCGAACTCGATTACCCCCGTCAGGTTCTTCCACCTTACACCATAGAAATTGAGGATATTCATGATCCTGTCTATGGGTACCACCAGCACATTGATATGATCTATATATGCAGGGTTATCGGCTCTTCAGTACTCAACAAGGGATGGCAGTGGGTTAGTGAGCAAATGATCCAGTCTGAGACAAGTTTACGCCGCTCTGGAGGTTACCAAGAGCCGCCCCCCAAAGATGTAAAGGTTCTGGCGATGCATGCATTTGATATTCACAATAGACGTGAAAACGGTTGACGATACCCGTACCCACCCATATACTTTGGTACAGTTAAAGAAGGCTTCCTGGTGGTCTTAGCGAAGTGGCCCCACCCGTTCTCATCCCGAACACGGAAGTGAAACGCTTCAGCGCCTACGATACTGCACTGGTGACGGTGTGGGAAAATAGGTCACTGCCAGGGGCTTTTTTTTAAGATAGGTTTGACTATTAGCATTACCTCCCACTCGCTTTACACCTTGGGACAGGCGCGCCTATAATTGACTGAGCGTTTTACTATAAACGGGGAAGTTATATAACAGTGAGTTCGGCACAAGAAGCACAAGAAATGCAGGATATGGGGCAGTTGCTCGATTCTGTTGAGCCAATGAAGCCTCTGAGGCGTGGCGATATCATCGATGGCCTCGTTATGCGAGCGGACAATGATGGGGTCTTGGTCAACATAGGCCATAAAGCCGAAGGGATCGTGCCTCCGGGAGAGATGCGAACATTGGGGCCTGATGGCCACAATGCTGTCAAGATTGGTGAAGAGATTCTGGCAATGGTTATCCGAGGAGAAACGGCGGAAGGTTCCGCTATCCTCTCGATAGACCGGGCTGCAGGAGAACAAGGCTGGAAAGTTTTACAAAAGGCCTTGGACAATGAAGAAGTGATTCAAGGCACGATTATGGGATTCAATAGGGGCGGGGCTATTGTGGATTGTGCTGGAGTTCAGGGTTTTGTCCCGATGTCGCAGTTATCAAGTGTCAGTAGAGATAGTTTCCTTAGCGCTGAAGATAGTGGTGCTAGCGAAAAGGGAGATGTGGAAGGCGAATCGGATGGCGATGCTGGTACTGGGAATAACAATCCTGATACTGGGAATGACAATCCTGATGTTGGACGTGAGTTGCAGATGAAGGTTCTGGAGGTTAATCGGAGCCGTAACAGGGCGATATTGTCTGAGAGGCTAGTGTTCCAGGAACAACGCGAAGAGGTTAGGGCAAAGTTAATTGAAGAAATTCGGGTTGGTGAAGTGAGGAAAGGCCGGGTTAGTGGGATCAGCAAGTTTGGGGCTTTCGTAGATATTGGAGGTGCTGATGGCCTGGTCCATATTTCTGAGTTGTCATGGGGGCCGATCCAAGGGCCAGAGGAAGTGGTCGAACCTGGCCAAGAGGTTGACGTGTATGTCTTACGGGTTGACCTAGAGACCAAGAAAATTGCACTCAGTATAAAAAGGCTTCAGGAAGAGCCTTGGGAAACTATTCATGAGCGTTACTCCCCAGACGATATTATTGATGCAACAATAACCAAGTTGACTGAATTTGGGGCATTTGCCCGGGTTGAGAATGCTATCGAAGGTCTAATCCATATTTCAGAATTGACAGAACGTATGATCAATCATCCTAAGGATGTGGTTCGTGAAGGCGACAAAGTTCGTGTGAAGATTTTACGTATCGAACCTGAACGACGCCGACTCGGGTTAAGCCTACGTCAGGGTGGGGAAGATGAATTGGGGTCTAGTGAGTCTGTCCCCGGAACAAAGAGAACAGAGTCACTAGGTAATTCGGAAAACGCACCTGGCATTGACCAGGTTCCCTACGTCCACGATAATGAGGAGTTACAGAACCCCATTAATATCGATCCAGATCAATTTGTCAAAGATGCTGAATAGAGGACAGGATTTCCCCGGTGTCTAGTTGCTGGCCCGTAGATCCTCTAGTCGGGATTCGCTTATGTGGAGACGTTGCGAATGACCAGTAGGTTTGAAAAATTCTCTGAAAGAGCCCGGAAGGTTTTGTCGCTAGCCCAAGAAGAGGCTCAGCGGTTCAACCACAACTACATTTCTACAGAGCATATTCTCCTTGGATTGGTTCGAGAATCAGAAGGAGTGGCGGCTAAGGTCCTGTCGAATCTAGGAGTCGAGCTATCGAAGGTAAGATCGTCTGTCGAGTTCATCATTGGACGTGGTGAGCGACCCGCGACCGGCGAGATCGGTTTGACGCCCCGAGCCAAAAAGGTAATTGAGTTAGCGGTTGATGAGGCTCGTAGGTTGAATCATCACTATATTGGTACAGAACATTTGTTAATTGGGCTTATGCGTGAGGGCGACGGAGTTGCAGCTAGTGTTCTGGAGACCCTCGGGATAACGCTTGACAAGGTACGCGCTGAGACGTCTAAAGTCTTGACACAGACTGTACAGCATACCCAGAGCAGTGCTGGTGGTACCCGACCAACAACGAAAACTCCTACTCTGGATCAGTTAGGTATAGATCTTACTGCCGCGGCTCGAGTAGGAAAGCTTGACCCTACCGTTGGACGCCAAAAAGAGATTGAGCGAGTAACGCAAATCCTAAGTCGGCGTACTAAAAACAATCCCGTGCTAGTTGGCGAACCTGGCGTTGGGAAAACCGCAATAGTCGAAGCATTGGCGCAACGCATATCGAGTAATGATGTCCCAACAACGCTGCAAGGGAAGCGATTGGTCACCTTGGATATGGGCGCTCTTGTAGCTGGAACCAAATACAGAGGGGAATTTGAAGAACGCCTCAAGAAAGTGGTTGAGGAAATAAAGGGTGCCGAGAACTGTGTTCTCTTTATAGACGAAATTCACACTATGGTAGGAGCTGGTGCGGCCGAGGGAGCTGTTGATGCAGCAAATATCCTAAAGCCATCTCTGGCACGAGGAGAACTGCAATGTGTGGGTGCTACCACGCTTGACGATTATAGAAAGTATGTCGAAAGGGATCCTGCTCTAGAGCGGCGTTTCCAACCCGTGACCGTCGATGAGCCTACTGTCGAAGAAACAATAGAGATTCTGAAAGGTATACGTGGAAGATACGAGGAACACCACGAGCTTGAAATCACTGACGATGCGCTCGTCTCGGCATCCACTTTAGCTGCAAGGTTTATCTCAGATAGATTTATGCCTGACAAGGCTATTGATCTTATCGATGAGGCTGCATCGCGAGTCCGTATAAATTTCAGTACCGCTCCTATCTCGGTGAATGAAGCTTCAAAAATGCTTGAGAGTGTTCGCCAGGAGAAAGATGAGGCAATTTCAGATAGACAGTATGAGTATGCTGCTGAACTCCGGGAACGTGAGACGAAGCTTGCCGATAAGCTCGCTGCGTTAGAGACGGAATGGGAGAAGGAACGCGAAGATGAGTCACCGGTCGTCACCGATGAGAATATTGAAGAAGTCGTAAGTATGTGGACTGGGATACCTGTCATGAGACTGTCCACTGACGAAATGCAGCGTTTAATCCACATGGAAGACGAACTGCACAAGACCATAATTGGACAGGACGAGGCGATAACTACTGTATCTAAGGCGGTTCGGCGAGCAAGAGCCGGACTTAAGAATCCGAAACGGCCGGCTGGAATTTTCCTTTTCGCAGGTCCCACAGGGGTTGGGAAAACCTATGTGCCAAAGAGGCTCGCCGAGTTTCTCTTTGGAAGTGAAGATGCTGTTATCCGGGTCGACATGTCAGAATTCATGGAAAGACATGCCGTTGCCAGACTTGTAGGAGCACCTCCAGGGTATGTTGGATACGACGAAGGTGGGCAACTTACTGAGGCTGTGCGGCGTAAGTCCTACTGCCTTATTTTGTTAGATGAGATTGAGAAAGCGCACCCTGAAGTCTTTAATATCTTGTTGCAAATCTTTGATGAAGGGCACCTAACGGATGCTAAAGGGCGGAAAGTCGATTTTAGGAACGCGATTTTGGTTATGACGAGTAATATAGGGTCAGATCTCATCCGCCAAGACCGTACTCTTGGCTTCCGTTCATCCACTGATGGTGACGAGGAAACGGCCCGATACGAGCGTATGAAAACTAACGTAACTGACGAAATCAAACGCTTCTTCCGCCCTGAGTTTCTAAACCGTATTGATGGCACGGTTGTCTTCCATGCGCTGAGCAGGGAAGAAGTGCATGAGATCGTTGATCTTGAGATGAAATCAGTTGCAGCTGGTCTCCTTGAGAAAGGGGTTAGTCTAGAGGTGACTGAGAAGGCCAAGGAGTGGCTTGGACAGAAGGGGTATGACCCCTATATGGGCGCACGACCGTTGCGGCGTTTGATTCAGGATAAAGTGGAAGATAAACTCTCCGATGCTATTCTTGAAGGTAGGTTCAGTCCGGGTGATAAGGCTATCATCGACATTGAAGATGATGAAGTGGCCGTCCAAGTCGACTCGGTTCCCATCGAAACCACATAACAACGCCTACATTCAAGGCGATGTTGGTGCGAAGCGTTCGAACACTGTTTGTGCCCTGATGCAGTTACTACTCCCCGATAGCTATGGAGATCTCCTGTGAGGCCATGCCCAAGCCAATAGTCACGTTTGTCTGCGAAAATTGCGGCACTCAGCGTCCCAAATGGGAAGGGCAGTGTTCAAGCTGTAAGGAATGGAACACGCTTGTCGAGAATTCCGACTCTATCGCGACAACCGGAGTACGAGCATGGGTAAGTTCACAAACTTCGACCCTAAAATCACTTTCTGAAGTTACATTTGATGATGCCCCTCGCTTGAAGATGTCATTAAGCGAAGTAAACCGTGTTCTTGGAGGGGGCTTAGTAGCCGGCTCCGTTATCCTCATTGCCGGGGAACCTGGTGTTGGTAAGTCGACCCTACTCCTCCAAATTGCCGATAACATCGCTAGAGAATTTGGAGGAGCTTTGTATGTAACTGGAGAAGAATCGCTGACTCAGGTCAAAGTTCGTGCCGGACGTCTCGGTATAGCCGGCGAACGTATCCAGATACTGCAAGGTGCTCATCTATCAGATGTTATAACCAATCTAGACAACGCCCAGCCATCACTCGCCATTATTGACTCTATCCAAACTATGCATACAGATGATGTGTCGTCAGGAATGGGGAGTATTAGCCAGATCCGAGAATGTACTCAAGTACTCATCCAGTGGGCGAAGGTTAATGAAGTTCCAATCATTATCAGTGGTCATGTGACTAAGGACGGTGATATCGCTGGGCCTCGAGTTCTCGAACATATGGTCGATGTGGTGTTACAACTAGAAGGTGAGGGAGTTAGCACCTGGAGACAACTTCGAGCAGTCAAAAACCGCTTCGGCTCTACTAATGAGACAGGGATCTTTGAAATGACAGATCAAGGGTTACTCCAAGTTGAAGACCCGTCCGGAATGTTTCTCGCCGAGCGAATGCATGGAGCCATTGGTTCTGCCATTGTCCCAATAGTCGAAGGTACACGCTCGATGATTGTCGAAATTCAAGCTCTGACAAATCGGACGAGTCTACCAATTCCTAGACGACTTGCTACAGGGGTTGATAACAATCGTGTATTACTAGTATGTGCGGTGCTGACACGACAGCTTGGACTCTCTTTGTCTGACCAGGACGTTATCGTTAATGTCACCGGGGGCATCAAAGTTAGTGAGCCCGCAGTTGATCTTGGAGTTGCACTTGCGATTGCATCAAGTTTTAAAAATAGTCCTGTTGCAGGCGATTTGGCAGTCGTTGGGGAAATTGGATTGAGTGGCGAAGTGAGACGGGTTCCTAACATTGAACGCAGGTTTTCAGAGGTGCAGCGGCTAGGGCTAAAGGGGTGTCTGGCTCCCGCGAAGTCAATAAAACATGATGAAGCCTACGCTGTCGGCGTTCCAGTCTCAACACTCCGGGAGGCTCTAACTAAGGTTTTACCCTAGGAATGATGTGGATTTAATAGATTTGAGTGGTGACTCTGAGTGACGATGATACCCTCAGTCAGGTATCTTACGCTCCATTAACCGTAAGTGAGGTGATTCTCTGAAAAGCGCATATTTCCACTGTATCGGTGGTGCCAGTGGTGACATGGTTTTGGGCGCTTTGATCGATTCAGGTGTCTCGCCCAAAGAAATAAATGATGTCATTGGCTCTCTCGGCCTTTCTGGTGTAGAGATTTCTTCTGAAATTGCCGAGAGAGGAGGTGTTAACGGGACGCGAGTTTCGGTCCAAGTTGACCCGGAGAACCATATCCCGCAAAGAATTGAGGATTTTATCGATCTGACGATGGAGTCGGATCTGCCTGAATCTGTTATCAAAAGATCATGTGCGGTCTTCCAACGTCTTGCTGACGCTGAGATCAAGGTTCATAAAGGTAGTGATTACCATGTTGGCGAACTTGGGGACTTGGACACTTTGGTTGATGTTGTAGGGAGCGTATACGGCCTAGAGGCACTAGGTATAAGTAGATTGTATTCTTCTCCGATTCCTTCGGGATCCGGTCTTGTTAACAGTAAACATGGGCTTCTTCCAGTCCCAGCGCCAGCTACTTCTATTCTTTGCGCAATGGTCAATGCACCCGTAATCGCCCCTCCAACAGGGGGAGGTGATGTTGGTGAGATGGTTACTCCGACAGGAGCTGCCATAATCACAACCCTGGCAAGTTTCACGCAGCCTACACTGAATTTAGAGAGTGTAGGTTATGGACTTGGTCAAAGAGACTCTCCGAACTACCCTAATGTACTGGCTCTTTGGGTAGGAGAGGAGAAGGGTACGCCGTATACTAGCAGCCTGACTCTTCTTGAGACTAACATCGATGATATGAGTGCAGAATTACTGGGATATGTCCAAGAGAGGTTGTTTGACTTAGGTGCTTTAGACGTTTGGTTTACACCAATCCAAATGAAGAAGAATCGTCCAGCGACAATGCTTAGTGCACTGGTAATATCCAGTCAAGAAAGTCTTGCTACGGATCTTGTTCTGCGTGAGACCACTAGCTTGGGTGTGCGCGTTCGTCCAATTGACAGGTATGAAGCTCAGCGTCAGTCGGTCAACTTTGAGAGCAGTCTGGGTACCGTAAGTGTGAAGATCAAGAGTCTCGGAGGTTCCAAAGTGTCAGTTGCTCCAGAGTATGATTACTGCCGCCAGTTAGCTGTGGAGTTGGGTCTGCCACTGATTGAAGTTTATAGGACGATTCAAGAAGAGGCTACTGCTCACTTTATTACGTAACAAAGTGTCTAGTATGACAAATGCTACAATTATCATGAGTCATTATCACGTTATCGGGTGCCTAAATTGACCTATGAGAAATTGATTTATCTGGACCACGCTGCGACGACACCTCTTCGTAGCGAGGCACTAGATTTGATGATCCCTTATTTCACACAAACCTTTGGAAACCCTTCTAGTATCTACACTCTTGCCCAAGAAAGCCGTAAGGCAATGGACGATGCCCGGGAAACCATTGCCAGTATCCTAGACTGTCGGGTCAGTGAGATTGTCTTCACGAGCGGAGGCACTGAGTCTGACAATACGGCTATAAAGGGAGTAGCGTTTGGACTACGCACTTTAGGTAACCACATTATCACTTCAAATATCGAGCATCATGCTGTGTTGCATACGTGCTATCAGCTTGAGCAATTTGGCTTTGATGTGACCTATCTCCCTGTAGATGGACATGGATTAGTCAGCCCGGAGGATGTTGCAGCGGCTATCACAGATAAAACGATTCTTGTCAGTGTAATGCTTGCAAACAACGAGATTGGTACTATCCAGCCGATCAAAAAAATTGTTGAAGTTACCAAGAAGAACGCCAAGAGATTACAGAGATCAATCGTCGTACATACTGATGCAGTGCAGGCTGCAGGGCAACTTGAGTTAAATATAGAGGATCTTGGCGTGGACATGCTAAGTCTTTCAGGCCATAAATTTGGAGGGCCTAAAGGCGTAGGCTTACTGTACGTCCGAAGAGGGACAGCATTCGAGCCACATCAAATGGGCGGTGGTCAAGAGAGACAGCGCCGGTCAGGCACCGAAAATGTCCCAGGCATTGTTGGTATGGCGGAAGCATTCCGTTTAGCTGAGCAAGAGAGAGACTTAGCAGTTCGACATTGCACACGTCTTCGTGATCGAATAATAACAGGGATTGAGGAGCGAATATCAGGAGTTCAAATAAATGGTCACGCAACCCAGCGGTTGGCTAACAACGTTAGTGTCTCCTTCGATGGTGTTGAAGGAGAGCCAATACTTTTAGCACTGGATTTCGCTGGGATCTGCGCGTCTAGTGGGAGTGCCTGTTCTTCAGCATCGTTAGAGCCGTCCCATGTACTCACAGCTATTGGGCTTACAGCTGAACAAGCCCAAGCAAGTCTTAGGATTACAGTTGGGAAAGATAATAATGATGAGGATGTTGAATACCTCATCGATAAGCTTTCTGAGATTGTAACTAAGTTACGTTCGATGCCCTCGCTATCAGTAGTAGGACAAACTGCCTAAAAAATATTCTCTGGTATCGCCAAGTTTTACATAGGGAATTTGGGGATGCTCTGATAAATAAAAACAATCTGCTAGAATCGTATACAGAACAAAAGGAATAAGTTTGGAGAAAAATGGCACACCCAATTGCAGTTACAGATACTAGTTTTGCTGACGACGTTTTAAACTCAGATCTCCCAGTGATGGTTGATTTTTGGGCAGAGTGGTGTGGGCCTTGCAAAATGATCGCACCGATTGTTGAGGATCTAGCGGAAGACTACAGCGGTAAGATGGTTTTCGCTAAGGTCGATGTTGACAGTAATCCAGAGACCGCTATGAAGTATGGTGTCCGGGGTATCCCCACTCTATTGTTGTTTAGCGGAGGTAGTCCGGTGGATCAGGTAGTGGGTGCTGTCGCCAAGGGCGAACTAGTCAAGCGTATTGATAAAGTACTAAGCTAGGAACGAACGGGGCTATGTCTAAACCGCTTGTGGGCGGGACTCTTATTTAGCCGAATATTAGTAAGAAGGCGTTTTTGGGAACGGATGGACCCCGGTGGGTCCTGCGGTCTTCAAAACCGTTTGGCCCTGCCCTTCGGTAGGGTCGGTGGGTTCGACTCCCTCCCGCTCCCGCCACCCCTTGGTGT
>JAKUTR010000003.1 GCA_022448725.1 SAR202 cluster bacterium
CAACACTAGAAGTTGACTCATCTAGAATTAGACTGGGAGGGTCAAGCAGAACCGCTCGAGCGATGGACAGGCGTGGCCGCTGGCCCCCTGACAACGTTATGCCCCGCTCACCCAAGATCGTTTCATACCCATCCGGGAGGGAAGCAATATGTTCATGTAGCTGTGCAATCTCCGAAGCATGGATCATTTCGTCGATTGTTGCTTCTGGTCGACCGTACGCTATATTTTGTGCAATGGTATCCGAGAATAAAAAGACGTCCTGTTGAACCATTCCTACGTTGGCTCTTAGCGATTTTAATGTTGTCTTTCGTAAGTCAGTTCCATCAATCGTGATACGTCCCCGCTTAACGTCATAGAAACGGGGAATCAAGTTGGCGATAGTAGTTTTCCCACTGCCCGGAGGTCCAAGAAGGGCAACTATCTTACCTGGATCGACGTCCAGATCAAGGTCGGTAATCACAGGAGTCTGTGGCTTGTATTCAAAGCCAACACTATGAAACCTAACGTGGCCCCGTGCCCGCGGCAATACTAAAGCTCGACTGGACTCCTCAACATCGGAGCGTGCATTCATTATCTCAAACAGGCGCCCTCCCGCAGACATAGCACGCGCCATGTTGTTAACAATAGCTCCAGATATCCGGACTGGCTGTGATAACAGCTGTAGGAAAAAAATCATTTGGGCTAGGACACCAGGCGTGAGTGTCCCGTCAAGGACACGCATCCCCCCAAACAGAAGTACAAACCCAATGGTCACAAGAAAAGCAGTGAGCACAGTCGAACCATTAAGCGCTTCTAATTGGATCGCCTTAAACATCTGCTCTGACAGTTTGAAACTGTTTCGATCGAATTTTTTCTGCTCAAAATCGCTAGCTCCGAAGGCTTTAACTACCCTGACGCCAGTCAAGTTCTCTTGCAAGATTGTGTTTAGTTCTCCGAATGTTGCTTGAACCTTTAGCCAAGCAAATCTCATACGCACGCGCACGATGCTTGCAAAGATAAGCACAAATGGGAGAAGACCAAGACCTATCAGACCTAGCTGTAGGTCCAAGTGCAACATCATTACGCTGACCGTGGCGATCAGCAACAGAAAATACGGTGCTCTAACAATCGTTAAGTTTACAAACATACGGATTGCCTCAATGTCCGTTATCGCACGGGACATCAAATTCCCCGTATGTTGTTTGTCGTGAAAAGCGAAACTTAAGTGCTGCAAATGGTCATAGAATCTGTTCCTTATGTTATAGACCACCTCCTGAGCTAAACTCTCACTAAGGTATGTCTGTCCGAAAGAGAGGAGTCCTCGCACTACACCTAAACCTGTTATCGCAAGAGCAATTTGCAAAATAGCTGATTCCGAAATCGTGCCAGTTTGCAAACCCATATCCACACGGTCGATCGCAGATCCGAATAGCTTTGGCAGTAAAACATAGGCTGCGATTCCAGCTCCAGAAACAAGGTATGCAAGCGTAAGTCGCCACTTGTGAGCAATGGTGAATCGAAGTATACGAAGTAGTACTTCCATCTATAAAAACTAGATCCCTTCCGCCGGATTCACCTTAGCCATTTACAACTATAATCACTCTCAAATAATTACGTAGAATCCTGTTCCTGCCTCGAATCCAAATCTGAGCAAGTATACCTGAATATAAACTCGTGAGCAATGTATATATAGTTATTACTCATGACTTACATTTCATGCTTTAACTGAAACCCCTGCCCCCAACGAATAGTACTCGCACTAGGAAAACAACCAGCTGAACGGTTTGTGTTACCCACACCACAGGTGATTATTACTCATCCTCTATAGGACCTGCTCAACAGTGGAACCGATACCGGTTGCACCAACAATACGCTGGACTGAGGTCTCAAAAATATCGTCATCACCCGGTTCGGTATCATCATTTGACCAGTCCTTCGATTCCTTTACCCTCTCCGTAAAGCTAGAATCCTCATCATCCAACCCAGGTTCATCATGTACACCAATCGAGGCACCATTCCTAGAACCTACCCGGGATATACTCCTTGAATCCTTCGAAGTAAACGACAAGATGTGTGCCTGTGAAGGTGAGCGATAAGCTTCTCGAATAATTATTGTCAGTTCGCTATCATCCGCGCTGGTTATGGTGGCGGTATACCTGTTACCTCCAGCGATTAACCGCTTTAGACGAGCTGCTAGTCTGGGCTCAACTTGCCCAAGGTGGGTTCCACTAGTGATATCTTCAACCTTCAAGTGAGAGGTCTCGAGTTTGAGTTCGACCTCGTCTCCCGGGGACATCTTGGCACGAGTCTTGGGGGCACTTAAGTTCAACAAGTTGGTGACCACTGACTTACCAGTCTCCTCGATAAACACGTGCGTAGTTTTACTGCTTGCTACACGTTGTCTGGGAGCTTCGTCCTCAAGCTGTCCCAACCTACCAATATTTTTTCTGGCAATGGGGTTATGAGGGGCAACTTCAATTACGCTGTTAAAAGCAGCCTTCGCCTCAGTATTACACCCAAGTTCCATATATGCTTTAGCCATCCGGTTGAGGGCCTCGATATCATTAGGAGAATTGTCCAAAATTGCCTTATTTATCGAGATAGCTTCAGACCAACGGTTGTTCATGGCCAAACCAACCGCTTTTCTCGCCATCTCTTTTTGCAACCTAGCCCGATCTTCGATTTTTTGATAAGCCATTTCTAGTCCTCAAACAATATTTGTATAATACGATGTACAGATCTTCAGCCAGTAATACAGCATCACAGTATGGCTCGCAAGTAGAAAATGGCCCTACCAAAGACCAAAATGGATATATCGTGGGATTGACAACAGCCAAACGAACATAAGGAAGGGCAGATTGCCTACACCGCCGAATCTCTAACCCGGCAGGTTCAAGCTCAACCTTTCAAATACTGCGATTCAGGCGCAAAGGCATTAACTTCCACATAGCTTCGAGAATAATTTGCAGTGACATCTTGGATTTGCCCTTGGCACGATCACTAAAAACGTACGGCTGCTCAAGAATGGCGAATCCCATCCGCTCACAAGCGTGGTTTACTTCTACCTGAAAGCCAAATCCATTGCACCGAAATGAGTCAAATTCAATCTTCTGAAGGACGTGCCTTCTAAAGGCTTTAAATCCTCCTGTGGCATCTTTGATCTTGACTCCCGCTACCAAGCGAATACCCCAGTTACCTCCAAAGCTTATTAGCCGCCGCAGAAGTCCCCACTCTCTGTCGGCGCCACCACCTCGTACATACCTCGAGCCGACAACAACGTCCGCATTCCCTAGACCATAAAGTAAATCACAAACTACGCTTGGTGGATGAGATAAATCTGCATCCATCTGCACAACGTAGTCAGCACCTAAATCAATTGCGTAAGTGAAACCCTCGACGTACGCTGGCCCTAGGCCCAATTTTTGTTTCCGATTTATTACATGAATCCGCCCTTCTAAATTTTTGCCTATCTCGGCAGCCAGCACTCCAGTACCATCAGGGGAACCATCATCAACTATAACAACCATCAGATTGGGGATATCCAGGGCAAATAATTGGTCTGTTAATTCAACGAGGTTCTCTGCTTCATTGTAGGTAGGTACTACAACAACAGTTAACGGCCTACCTGTTAATTTTCTATCACGTATGTGCTGCGTTCCGTCACTCATCCGTACATCCCCCGAAGGTCTCTCCATCGTACTAATAACGTATCTCGTAACATCTCCAATGAATGTCTGATTAGCCTAACTTTACTCAATTCGTTGTAGTACCAATCGATTGGAATTTCTGTTACAGAAAACCCTTTCTTACTAGCTATAAATAATAACTCAACATCGAAGGCGAACCCTTCTGTATGTTGTAGTTGAAACAACTCTTCAGCAACCTCTCCACGGAAGCATTTAAACCCACACTGAGTATCATAAAATCCTCTGACAGCAGCTACACTCACCACTCTGTTGAACACTCTACCCATAACGTGTCTTCCTGGAGGTTCTCCAATTCGTCTTGCATGTTTGATCTGACGTGAGCCAATCACGATGTCGTAACCCCGGTTTTTGGAAGATAAGAAAGTGGGTATGAAATCGGGCCGCATAGACATATCAGCGTCATACATGAACCGAATCTCTCCGGTAGCGGCCAGCATCCCTTGCTTTACCGCCCTCCCCTTGCCAGCTAGTCTCTGATACAAGAGCTTAATCCCATCGATCTGATCAGCCCATTCAGCTACTACTTTTGCCGTTTGGTCCGTACTCGCATTCTCAACCACAATGATCTCCCACGTGTACGACTGTTTGTTGAGAAATTCCACCAGTGTCTCAATAGTCCGTCCTATACGTGGCTCTTCGTTATACGCGGGTATCACTATTGATAAGAACGGGGTGACCAACGGCATCTCCAAGATTCTAGTTACGTCTTGCGATATCGTAACGGCAGCAGCGCCGTCGACTAACTCTATACTTAACTGCTAGCTTATCTCATCTAAGTCAAACGCCTTATGAAGAGCACGAGCAGCATCTTCTATAAAGGCAGCCTCAATTACACAGGTTATTCTGATTTCAGAGGTAGAAATCATTTCAATATTAATCCCAGCTCCTGCGAGAGTTCTAAACATCGTTGAGGCATACCCAGGAGAGTTCTGCATTCCAGTTCCAACAACACTAACCTTTGCAAGATTATCGGCACTCAGTACCTCCCCAGCTCCAATCTTTTTGGCTGTGTCATTTACTATATTCAACGCTTGTTGTAGATCTTCGGACCCTACCGTGAAGGTAACGTCGGTTGTTCCTCCAACGCTAGCATTCTGCACGATTATATCTACGCTAATATCTGCGTCCGTCAGCGGCTCAAAAATACTGGCTGAAAGACCAGGACGATCTACAACATCCCGGACCGTTATTTTGGCAACGTTACTCTCCGTTGGCACACTCCGAGCTTTATTTCTGATTTCACCTACCGAGTCCATTGAATCCACCTCCCCATGAATCATCGTTCCCGTACTAGACGCAAAGCTTGAGGCAACATAGACCGGCACGTTATACACCATAGCAAGCTCGATAGAACGTGGCTGCATTTTAGCTCCATAGCTAGCCATTTCTAGCATCTCCTCATACCCAATGTGATCCAATTTACGTGCACTGGGCACAAAATTTGGATTAGCTGTAAAGATACCTTCAACATCAGTGTAAATCTCACATCTCGTCGCATTAAGTCCAGCTGCAATTGCTACCGCTGATAGATCGGATGCACCACGCCCCAGGGTTGTAATATCGTGGTGCTCAGTAATCCCTTGAAACCCCGCAACGACAACGATCTTACCGCTATCAAGCTCTGTTGAAATTCGCTTAGTATCGACTCCAGCAATGCGTGCCTTTCCATACCTATTATCCGTTCTGATCCCCGCTTGGGCACCACTCAAACTAATGGCATCAATACCAATTGTTCTGAGTCTCATCGCCACGAGAGTACAACTAACCAGTTCTCCAGTTGACAAGAGTACGTCGAGTTCGCGAGGCTCGGGACCATCTGAAACTTCACGAGCAAGTCCCATTAGACGATCTGTCGTGTCTCCCATAGCAGACACGACAGCTACCACTCTTGACCCATTTTTTGCCGTCTCAGCGATACGGGTCGCCACTTGCTTAATTCTCTTCGCGTCAGCGACAGAACTACCTCCATATTTCTGCACTATACATCGCATATAGCTACCCCGCAGCCTCCACAAACGCTCCTGATAAAGTGGGATGCGTAACAATAACGTCACCACCTACACCAGACTTGGAACCAGCTTCAGCCATTTCATACCCAATAGTCATTTCACGGCCTTCGCAGAGAGCGAGAATACTGGACCCTGCTCCCGACAAAAATGCTCCTAGTGCCCCCGCATCAAGCGCGGCTTGAATGATCACTCTCATCGGATGGAAAATTTCCTGTCTTACTGGCTGGTGAAGCTTGTCTTGTGTAGCCACTGCTAGTTGCGCCAAGTCGCCTCGAGCCAATGAGTTTACCAGTAGTGCTGTCCGGCCAGCATTGAAAACTGCGTCCGACATCGGAACTTTCGAGGGCAAGATAGATCGGGCGGTCCGTGTTGGCATAGGCACATCCGGTATGAACAAGACGGCTGTGAGACCATCAGGAATACGCACTGATGATGTCACCAACTCATCTCCATCTCCCACAATGATCTGACATCCACCTAATAGGGCTGCAGAAGCGTTATCAGGATGCCCTTCTAACTCGATGGCGAGTGACAACATCTGCGTATCAGTAAGTGGTCGTCCCGCAAGTTCGTTACCGGCAACGATGCCTGCAACAGCAGCAGCAGAACTTGATCCGAGACCACGCCCCAAGGGAATTCTGTTGTCACATATTAGTTTCGCTCCAGGGACTGGAACGGCTAACAGATCAAACACCCTAGCAAAAGATTTGGCGACAAGGTTTTCGGAACCGGTAGGAAGTTCACCTTCTCCAAGACCTCGGACATCTAACTCAAGTCCATCTGCATCCTGGATAGTTAACGTGTTCCAAACGTCAAGGGCTAAGGCGAGACAATCAAAACCCGGCCCCATATTGGCACTTGTAGCAGGGACTTTAACAATAAATGGAGGCATACGACGAGGTCACATCCGTTCAAATGAAGATGTACTGGCTGTTCGTAGAGCCTTGCAAGATCCCATACATTATACAACTGACTTGGCCTACTAGATATAATGGGGGCCGACCAAACCACACTTAGGATATCGAAATTCCTAATCTGCCAAGACATTATAATTCTACCCATAGGCGCAGTTTCATGCCTCGGGAAACAACAAAGAAAAAGAGACTAACAACCACGTGGTAAGTACGCATAATCTCGAAGATACTCTACAACTTCTCGACTTCGCGATGATTCGCGACGCTGTTGCACAGTACACTTCTCTGGAACCCTCCAAGGTACTCGCAACATCGCTTACACCAAAATTCACTGCTGATGAGGTCAGCGCATTACAATCTGAAACCAGGGAAGGCATCACGTTCCTAAATGAATCTGGGACCTTCAATTTACCCTCAACAACTGATGCGGCTGACTTTATTGACCGTGCAGAACTTGGGGGAGTACTAACCGGCCTCGAACTATTCACGATATCTGAGTCACTTCGTGTCCTCCAGCAGACACGATCTAGCTTTGTGAATGAACGTAAGGCGACGCCCCTTCTATACGAAATTGCTTCGGACATTCCTGAACTCGACGACCTGCTGCAGCAATTTGATTCTAAGATCAGTACTCGGGGCGAGATATTGGATAGTGCTACACCTGACCTGGGATCGATTAGACAGCAAGTCCGGGATTCTTACCAACAGGCTGTCGAGGCACTACAGAAAATAATTCATTCACCCATTGGTGAAAAAACACTGCAAGACCAAGTGATTTCGATCCGTAGTGAACGCCTCGTGTTACAAGTCAAATCAGAGATGCGACCAGATATACCTGGCATAGTTCATGATGCCTCCAACACTGGTGCAACCTTATTCATCGAACCGTTTGAATCAGTGGACCTATGCAACACGTGGCGTGAGTTGACTCTAAGCGAGCAGCGCGAGACACAAAAGGTCCTTTCAAACCTTTCTGGGTTGGTGGGGTCTTTTGCAGAGGACATCAGGATTGGACTACAGCTCACAGCACGCCTCGATTTCATCATCGCAAGGGCACAATACAGCATTAATTCTGGGGGCATAGCTGCCGCCATCCGGGATACCGACCAATCCAGTCCCACTGAAATTTCTCTCCTACACGCGCGCCATCCCCTACTAGCTGAATCAGCTATTCCGATCAGTCTACAGATCAAGCCCGATCAGTTCATATTCGTAATTACCGGACCAAACACCGGAGGAAAAACAGTTTCCATGAAAACTGTTGGACTCCTCGCTCTCTTACACCAATCTGGGTTATATATACCGGCTGTTAACGGGAGTATTCTGCCGATCTTTGACGGTATTTATGCAGATATTGGTGATCAGCAGAGTGTGGTTGGATCTGTATCTACTTTCTCATCACATATGCTTAATGTGATCAGCATCTTGGAATCAGCTACACCAAACTCCCTAGTACTGTTGGACGAGCTTGGCACCAGTACCGATCCTGAAGAAGGATCTGCACTCGCTAAAGCAATTCTGAGCCACCTAGCAAATCGAGGGGTAATGACCATAGCAACAACCCACCACAGAAGTGTCGCCACTTTCGCCGATTCAATACCCAGCATGATTAACGCGAGTGTCGGCCTCGATGGCGATACGCTCCGCCCCACTTACAAACTTACCGTGGGTGTTCCAGGTCAAAGTTATGCCATCCCAGTAGCGACTGAGCTTGGACTTGCTCCAGCCATCATCGACAGTGCTCGAGATTTTCTCGACCCTCAAATGGTCCAATATGAAGGTAAGCTGAGTGAAGTTCAGAACCAGCAGGACCAACTCAGGATTTTATTAGAAGAAGCAGTAAGGGATAAGGCGAAAACTGAGGTAGCTAAGCAAGAAATTGATACAGAATTAAATGACTTGCAGGCCCGGCGTGACGAAATAATACAAACCATGCGGAGAGAACTGTCCAACCAGTACGAAAAGACCCACAAGCGACTGCGTCGTGCAGATGCAGCCGCCTCCTGGAATTCACCTTCAGGGGAACCTGTAGATTACGATGCTATAAAAAGAGCAAGAAAAGATTTAGAAAGTGCGCGCCAAGAACTCAAGGCCCTTGATGCGATGGCCGAATCATCGCGACCGAAAGGAAATCGACCGCTCCGGGCAGGGGACAGTGTTAGCATCCGTGGACTCAACCTCCACGGTAAGATCACATCCTTAAATCAAGCATCACAGGAGGCCGAGGTCGCTGTTGGTGAAGTCAAATTCAACCTGGCACTTGAACGACTTGAACTCCAGGAACACCCGGGGCAATCCGTAACAGAATCGCCTTACCCCAGGGTCAGCTATAGTCTTGGTCCCGTCTTATCCACAACAGAGCTACATATACGTGGTAAAAGAGCTGAGGAAGCTATGAGGCAAGTAGAAGAGTTCCTCAACCTGGCATTACGAGATGGCATAAGTACAGTAAGGATAGTCCATGGTAAGGGTTCAGGAATTCTGAGTAGTAGTGTCGGCAAACTACTAGCAGATAACCCAATGATCAAATCATACGGTTTTGCCGAACCGAACAACGGCGGCACAGGAGTCACCGTCGTTGAACTCAACTGATGTGATGTTACGACTGTTTCTAGTATGGCCACCTTTCGCTTTGTTCCTTCTCACTACGTGTGGTGAGATCGAGATCCCGGTAACGAACTCTTCAGCCAAACCATCTACAACTGCACCACCAATCGAAACTGAAACGCCCACAGCGTCCGAACAATTTACCGTAGAAAATGACGGGGGAGCTAACCCATTAGTGACTATTGGCAACGTCCGGTTTAGAGCTGAACTAGCTTCCGAAGCGTCTTCACGTCAAAAGGGTTTGTCAGATCGAGACTATCTGGAACCTGGTACTGGTATGCTCTTCATTTTCGAAGACAGAAATGCTAGTCCATTCTGGATGTTCAATATGCGGTTCCCTCTTGACTTTGTCTGGATATCCGCTCAATGCGTCGTTGTCGATATCACCCATAGCGTTCCTTCACCCTCAGCAGACATCCCTGTAAAAGATCTGGAGTTGTACGCTCCTCAGTATCCCGCTGCATATAACTTCGAGATAAACAGCGGAGAGGCAAAGCAATTTGATCTCAAACTAGGAGAAAAAGTTACCTTCAGCGGGATACCTCAACATATCGGCGAAACATGCAAGTAAAGGCGACGCAGCATGCTGAAACGTCTTCAGATCTCCAACGACATCAATTCCTCAGAATAAACCAACTCACCCTCAAAATTGGCTTTCGCCTGTCCAATGCCTTTTTCCATGACTCCATGAGTGTCTAGATTCTTGCCAACGTGGGATAGAACAAGTTTCTTGACCCCAGCATCTTGGGCAAGACGCGCAGCACTGATTGTTCCCATGACTCCATGTTGCTCCCCACCTCTTAACATCGATTCCTCTTCATCCCAACACATAGCAAACATAACATCTGCCCCCTGGGCAAGTTCACGAACTGACTCACATGGTTCCGTATCTCCTGTAAAAACAACACTCCCCTCGTCGGTGTCTATACGATAGGCTAAAGAATCTAGGTATGGCTGAACATGTACAGCATCTGCTCCCGAAATCTCCCAGTTTTTACCTGAGAATATCTTGCCAGATTTAATATCTTTCGCACTTACTTCGGGAGGCAAGCGAGGTGGACTACCCCCACGGTTCACATAAACCTGTTGGCTCGCTGGATGATTTACACGAGCAATCCAGTCATGTGCAAAGGCGCCATCATGTTCGTCCATAATGCGATGAGTCAACTGCTCTGTGAGAGTCGGACCAAATACCTGTAACAGATTCTCCTTTCCAATACTCTGATCCCAACGAGTCAGAAGAAAACAGGGGTAGTCAACATCGTGGTCAAAATGGTGGTGTGTGAAAAACAAGTAATCGATTTCTGTAGGCCACAGACCAGCTTTTACGAGTTTGTGGGTCGTGGCAGGACCACAATCGATCATTATTTTCTCCCCGCCGATCTCCAAAACAAACGATGATCCATACCGAGTTGGCGTAGGAGTTGGTGTGCCAGCACCAAGAATGTGAATACGTGCCATTATCTTACCCCAATACAAACAAATCCCAGTGTAACAGGCAGTCTCTAGAAACGTATAATTAAACCGATGACCTACCCTCTTTCGAGACATGATCCAGAAGAGCACTCCATGATTCGGCCATTCGATTGGGGCAACCTCAATGTTTGGACAGCGCTCTACAATGATGCCAACGGAGTCTCCGGGTCCCCCGGGGCTCATGATTTGGCTTCCATGAAGAAGTTCCTATCCCAACCGAGACTCGACGCAACTAATAATTGCTACATGGCTTACTCAAAAACCGGGCCGATAGGTTACTTAATCGTCTGGCCAGAGAAAGGGATTGATCGCGTAGTTGCAGAAATCGTTACGGCTTGTTCGGATAGTTCAAGAATTACACATGAGAAATCGCTAATTAACACCGCGATCAACCGACTAATCAGTTTAGGATGCCAATCCTTGCACATTCAGTCTCTGGAACAAGACCGCCCTCGGAGAGAGCTACTAATAGAATCAGGTTTCAGAGAAGTACAGCTCTACAACACTATGAGTTGGTCCGGGTATGAAGTTCCTCCACTTAAACTACCCACAGGTGTTGGGGTGAGATCCTTCATACAGGGGACTGATGAACTCGAGTTGACGAAACTGCAAAACGATACCTTTGGTGATAGTTGGGGGTTTTGTCCGAACACGATTAAAGAGATAAGAGCCCGTGTGGACCTCAGAGATACGGTCCCTGATGGCATACTCTTTTTAACGGAGGAGGGTAAATCCATCAGCTACAATTGGACAACAAAACAGGCCGGGCCTAGCGGAACTTTAGGTAAGATCGCAATGACCGGTGTGCATCCACGAGGACGCGGTCGGGGGTTATTCCTCCCAACTGTGATCGCTGGAATGCGCTACCTTGTATCCGAGGGGATTAGCACAATCACGCTAGAGAGCAACGAATCAAACTCCAGCGCCCAGCAAGTCTACACATCACTAGGTTTTCAACGTATAACCAGAACCATATGGTATGAGTTGGAAACCCCATCGTGAACTTGCCATCCCCGCGTTGACGCTCCCAAATCGGTTCAGTACAATCGCCGCGTCATTTGAGAATCCCGTAGGAGAGGTATTTCATGGGCATCCAAGTAGCCGGATCGACATTCGCGTTTGGAAAAATCGGACTCGAGGAGTCCTGCAAGATTATGCAGGAAATGGGCTTCGACATCGTCGACGTGGGTGGTTGTGGCATGAGCACTTTTACGGACTACGTACCACAATGGTTCTTTAATAACCTTGATGACACGACTGGTGAGGCAGACAACATACGTCGAACCACCGAAAAGTATGGGCTCCAGGTTGCTGAACTGTTCTGTTGCGACTTTGGCGTTAATATCAACGATCCAGATCCCTCAAAGCGTGAAGAAAGCCAAAGAACGTACGAAAAGGTAGCGAAGATTGCTGCCGCCTCTGGTTGTAACAGCATCATGATGCTACCGGGAATGATTGCTGAAGACCAAGGCCAAACGTTCGATCAAGCATTTGAGATCTCGGTCAATGAATATAATCGCATGGTTGAGGTTGCTGAAGGACTAGGAATTCATTGCAACATCGAGTGCTGTATATTCTCTATAGGCTGGCAGCCTGAGAATGCAATTAGGCTGTGCCAGGAAGTCCCTGGCCTAGCATTGACACTGGACTATGCACACCAGACTCAACTTAGTCTTACAGCGGATGACATTGAACCAATGCACGATTACGCGCGTCATTTTCAGGCTAAGCAATCAGCGCCTGACGCCTTCCAAGCTAAGCCAGATGAAGGCTGGATTGATTTTGAACGCATGATTAGCAAGATGCATGCGGACAATTACGATGGAATAATTTCCGTCGAGTTCGTGTCCGCGCCCGATGTGATTGAAGCAGGCTGGGATATACGGAAAGAGTCTGCCCGCCTGAAGGAAATTCTTGACGATGCAGTAGCAAAGGTTCAGGGCTAATCGCGCCCACAAACTCGGAGGCAATAATGAATGTAGAGATTCGTGATGATCGGTTCCGCGATGTGGTGGGCGACGACGCTCCGGTGGAGGAGGTTGCTGGCGGCTTTGAATTCACCGAAGGGGCCATGTGGCACCATGTGGAGAACCACCTGATATTTAGTGATATGCCCGGCAATATTATGAGGAAATGGACTCCTGAAAATGGAATCGAGACTTTCCGTCAGCCGAGCAACATGGCAAATGGGAACTACTATGACAAGCAGGGGCGTCTCGTAACCTGTGAACATGCAACTAGTCGTCTAACACGCACGGAACTGGATGGCTCGATCACTATTTTAGCCACACATTACGATGGCAAAGAATTGAATAGTCCCAACGATGTCATTGTTAAGAGTGACGGCACAATCTACTTCACTGATCCAAGCTTTGGGAGGATGGATTACTACGGAGTCCCACGCGACCAAGATTTAGCTTTCCGAGGCGTATACAAGCTAGATCCAGGCACTGGAGATTTGACCCTGCTTGCCGACGATTTCGATCAGCCGAATGGCCTCACCCTATCATTGGACGAAGAACTCCTTTTCGTAAACGACACAATGCGAGCGCATATTAGAGTCTTTGATGTAAATGAAGATGGAAGCGTTTCCAATGGCAGAGAGTGGGCTACGGTGGTTGGTGATCGCGATGGCCTAGCTGACGGCATGAAAATCGACTCTGGTGGCAACCTGTACTGCACCGGCCCTGGCGGTGTTCAAGTCTTCGCCGATGACGCAACTTGCCTCGGTGTCATCTACGTGCCCCAAGGTGTTACCAACTTCACTTGGGGGGATGACGATCTTAGAACCCTCTACATTGACGCTGGAACTTCACTCTATAGGACCAGAGTGAAAGTGGAAGGCCGGGAGTTATTTTAGCCTCTATTATGAACTGGTAATGTCCCATGGGAGAAGAGGCCAACCAGATGCTATTTACAGACACGCATGTCCGGTTTTTTAACACCTTTGGCTTCCTGAAATTACCGGGACTGTTTGCGAATGAGATTGAACAAATTGACACTGCATTTACAGAAGTTTGGGATCTATTTGGGGGTGGTCATGCTGGAGAGTCGCACGACAATAGACAACGATCGATGCTCGTGCCATTTATTGACCAAAGCCAGTATCTCAGTAGTTTGATTGATGACCCTCGCATACATAGTATCCCGGCGAAGATTTTGGGCGATGATTACAATTACATGTTCTCTGACGGCAACTTTTTCGTCGGCCCGACACATTGGCATTCAGATCGATACTATGACAAACCCTATAACTCACTGAAGGTAGCGTTCTACCTAGACCCTGTTACCAAAGAGTCAGGCTGCTTACGTGTCATCCCTGGCACTCATAACGTCGGTGACACGTTTGGCAACGAGGTCCAGGAAGCAATGCCCCACTCTGAACGCCCCTATCACCAAGAGTTATGGGGTCTTACAGGAACAGATATCCCGTCGATTCCTTTGGAAAGCGAGCCCGGGGATGTGCTCGTATTCAACCACAAAATCAAACATGCTGCCTATGGTGGCAGTAGCACCCGTCGCATGTTCACTATCGGATTCCAGGAGCGGCACCCGGAACATGATCTAGAAAGATTACGGGAAGAGTTATCAGACCTCGTACGGTTCTGGCATCCCCGCGCGTACGGAGAAACCATGATAGAAACGGCCAGCCCATCCCGAATGCGCCATCTTGAACAGCGGCTTAGCCTCGATGGCCACATGGCTGCACTTGTCCAGAAGGCTCAGAATGAGATGAGTGAACCAAGCCGCGGGTAAGCGCCAAGGTCTATAGCATACCGCCACCCCCTTTAGGGTTGCGTTATCTCGTTGTAAAGATTAGGTTTTACTAACTACTCTCAAGGAGAACTAGATGATCTCTCTTAACGTATACCTAACACCAAAGAATGGGCATGAGGATGCACTTGAGAAAGCCATCAAAGAGGTTTGGCTTACTGCAATGGTAAAACAACCCGGCTTCGTTAGCGCGACATTAAACACCCCTTTTTCAGACGCAGATCTTGAAGCTTTGGAAGCTTCTAAGCCATCGTATGTGTATGAAATGGTTTCATATTGGGCCACTGAAGAAGAGCGTGTTGCTTGGGTAGCTCGAGATATCCACCAAGAGGTTTGGCCTCAGGTAACCGACCAAGTGTCGGACGTGAGTTACACATTGTTCGACTGCAACACCACTTGGAGCATGTAGTAGTAGGGCCTTGGGAGAATATTATGACAACTGGCAAAGCAGCAATTTTTGTGGAACCCTACCGATTCGAGATGGCGGAACTTCCTGTTGTCCCGATCGAGCCAGGCGGTATCCGCGTAAAGATCACTACAGGTGGAATCTGTGGTTCCGATCTCCATTTTTGGCGAGGTGAGATAGAACCGTTCGTCTCAGGTGCTCCTGGCCCAGTCATCCTTGGACATGAGATGGCCGGTTTCGTGGACCAAATGGCTTCAGATGTGGCATCCGATTCCATCGGGCAGCCATTAAAAGAAGGTGATCGAGTTGTGTTCCCTTATTTCTTCCCTTGCCATCGCTGCTATAACTGTCTACGTGGGGAATTCAACCACTGCCCAGTTCGCTTTCGATTCCGTGCATCCATCAATGAGTTCCCTTACTGTAACGGAGGTTTCTCCGAATACTACTACTTATTCCCAGGACACTTTGTTTTCAAGGTCCCGGCAGAACTATCTGATTCAGCGGTAGCCGGGGTTAATTGTGCTGTTGCACAGGTTATATATGGCTGGAGAGAAGGCGGACTTCAGATGGGAGATGATGTAGTCATCCAAGGAGCCGGTGGGCTTGGAATCAATGCCGCAGCAGCCGCGCGGCACATGGGCGCCGGGAAAGTCATCGTAATTGATGGGCAACCAGGCAGACTGGAACTTGCAAGCCAGTCGGGAGCTGATCACACCATCGACTTGAATGAATACGATACACCCGATGCCCGGATTGAGCGCGTAAAAGAATTAACCAACGGGCGTGGTGGTGATCTGGTGATGGAGGTAGTTGGATATCCTCAGGTGGTGTCTGAGGGTATCGACATGGTTAGACGTGGTGGTACTTACATTGAAGTCGGGAATATCTGGCCCAATAGTAATGTCACTCTAGACGTTTCAAAAATCCTTTGGGGACAGGTCAAAATTGTCCCGGTGACCCATTATGACCCCTACATTTTGCCGGTTGCGATGGAATTTTTGAGCCGGACCAAGGACACTTTCCCCCTAACCAATGTGATGTCGCACAGCTTCCCATTGGAAGAAATTGGTAAGGCATTCGAACAGTCGGAGTGGTTGGGCAAAGAGGAAGGGAGTACTATCACAAGGGCATTCGTTACCCCATAGGATATGTAAATGCTCATCCAAGGACCCAATTTCTTAACTGCAATCGATAAAGCAGATCTCGAGTAACCATAACGATGAGTCGGAACCAACTACCCTGGTACGTTGATTTCTTCGGTAGTGAAGACTACAAGTCCATTTATGAGTCCCGTCTAAGCGACTACGCCTCCACCCACGAGGCTCAATTTGTCGAACGTGTTCTTGACTTAAAGCGTGGTGATAAGGTGCTTGACCTTGTTTGTGGACATGGCCGACATGCGATCCCGCTAGCAAAACACGGTATCGATGTCACCGGCCTGGATCTCAACGCTGATTATCTAGATCAAGCTCAGCGATCTGCCAAAGCTGCAGGTGTCTCGATTGAGACAGTCCACTCAGATATGCGCCAGATACCTCACACAAATGAGTTCGACGCTGTTATCAACATGTTCACTGCCTTCGGATACTTTGATACCGACGCGGAAAATGCCAAAGTACTACGCTCAGTGGCTACTGCGCTGAAACCCGGCCACCCCTTACTGATGGATCTCCTTAATCGGGAATGGGTTGTATCTAACTATATTCAAAATGAGTGGCATGACGACGGTACGGGAACTCTGTACATTGAGCACCGTGAACTCGATCTCGCGTCCAGCCGCAATCGGGTATCTTTCACAGTCGTAGAGCCCGATGGCACGAGACGAGATGTGAAAGGACACGACATCCGACTGTACACCCTCAAAGAGATCATTGATATGCTGGGTGACGCAGGATTAGAGTATGAAAAGGTATACGGAGGCTACAATAAAGAACCGTACAATATCGACACCCGCCGTATGATTTTGGTTGCGCGAAAACCCTATTAAGCCACATCGAGCGCCATCAAATCAGCAAATGTCTCGCGCCGGCGAATTACCTTTGCCTTCCCTTCATTCACCATGACCATAGCAGGACGTGGATTAAGATTGTAGACACTAGCCATAGACGGACTGTAAGCTCCCGAAGCTGGCATAGCTATCAAGTCTCCCGACTCAACCACTGGCATGTCAATATCCTTTGCTAAAAGGTCTCCGGATTCACAATATTTACCTGCAAGGGTTACTGTCTCAGTAGACACTGCAGAAACTCTGTTAGCAACGAGTGCCTCATAAGCCGCGTCATAAAGTGCAGGTCTGATGTTATCGCCCATACCACCATCGAGCGATACATATTTTCTAACAGTGGGAATATCCTTGATAGCTCCAACCGTATACAGAGCGACACCCGCTCTGCCAACAATAGATCTGCCAGGCTCTACGACCAAAGTAGGCTCGCCAAATCCGAGATCAGAGCACCTTGTTTTCATCGTAGTAGCTATAACTTCTGCGTACGAAGCAACGTCTGGTGGCAACCTGTCCCTCAAGTACCCTATCGCAAAGCCACCCCCAGGACTGAATTCCCTCAAGTTGAGACCATCAGACTTAAATGGCTCGAGATAGGTCAAGATAGCATCAACTGCTATGGCATAAGGCTCAAGCTCAAAAATTGGAGACCCCAAATGAAAGTGGATCCCTACAAGGTCTAGACTCGGCGTCTGTAGAACCTCTCTAATCGCTCTTGCCGCATCACCAGTCTCAATTGAAAAGCCAAATTTGCTATCCAATATCCCAGTAGTGGTCATCACATGTGTATGGGGATCAACACTAGGCGAAAGCCGCAGCATCACATCTTGGACAACTCCACGATCTTTAGCTTTCTGACCAAGGAGGTTTAGCTCATGGAAACTGTCGATAACAATTCGACCAACGTGTTCGTCTAGTGAGTAATCTAACTCTTCCGGGGTTTTGTTGTTCCCATGAAAATAGAGGTTCGAGGCATCTGCTCCTCCTGTCACTGCAACCGCCACCTCGCCCCCAGACACCACATCCATACCTAAACCCTCTTCGGTAACTAGTCGAGCAATAGCAGGGTTGACGAATGCTTTGGAAGCATACAAAACCTTTGTATTACGGTATCGACTGGTAAATTCATCAATGAATGTGCGGCACATACCCCGCAGTGTCTTCTCATCATAGACGTACAATGGGGAACCGTACTCCGCGACAAGATCGAGAACATCAATCCCACCTAGAGTCAAATGGTCTTTGTCATTGGAATCAGCCGTTATGGGAAAGACTGCTTGGTTTGCAAAAGTCATAAAATCTCCATCCATATCATGGTCACTTAGGAGTATACCTACCGTCCTCGTTTACCTCTACTTTTCCATCACTCTCAAGTTTGAGCAGATGTGCTTCAATCTGCATTTTACCGTTGCGCCTAAGATTGGTGTCTAATCTGGGGTATATCTTCAGCATCAAGCCATCTATAGATACAAATCCTTCGCAAACTAACTCGAAAATCTGTGTTTCACGCTTTAACCTGTGTTCGATTAGAGTCTCAATATTTCTCCTCGGATCAACAATAATCGGTCCGTGTCCAGGTGCTACCATGCTGAGGTCAAACGTCAGAAGTTTGCGAAGGGTATCCAGATAATCGGACATATCTCCTTGCCCTGGAATGACTGTCGTTGGGCTCCCTCCTAAGATAGTATCGCCTGTGAAGAGTACACGCTCATCATGATGAAAAACACATAAGCTACCCATGGTGTGGCCAGGTGCGTGCACATACTCAAGTGTGACCCCTCCAAGATCAAGCAGTTCACCATCTTTTACAACTCGATCAACCGAGGCACCCCGAATCGCTTCCTCTATAGAGCATTTCTCAAGAGGTGCACAAACGATCAATCCTCCAGTTGCGTCAGCAAGCTTTTCCGCACCGCCCACATGGTCATGATGCCGGTGCGTGAGTATGATTTCCGTTATCTCCGGTCGACCTGCTTTAATCCATTCACGTATAAGTAGATCAACCTCTCCATCCACGTCATGCCCACTATCAATGAAGACGGCTCGCTGGGCGACCACAAGGTACACTACGTTCCCTTGATCCCCCACCTCTATAGGGGTGATGGTTGAAGACACCGTTACACCTCTTCCTAAGTTTAAGAAACGACTTTAACGTTTATACACACAAACAATACGTGAGTTAAAGATCAAGAATGTTCACACGTTCAGCAATACCAGCGCAATCCCAGCAAACGCCAAACCTAGAAAGTTAACACGCGACAATCGCTCTTTAAAAACTAAAATCCCCAAAAGGGCGGCTCCCAGGGTGGCACCTATGCCGTTGACAGGGAATGCTACAGTCCCCGGTAGAACCTCTGCAGCACGTACTAGCAGGTCAATACTTGGGTAGTTAATTACTCCTAACAGAATGCTCCAAAGTATGGATCGACGGTCGGGCCAATGCCCATTACTAACACCTCTAAAAACAAGTGCTAGCATCCCGAAGCAAGCGGCTGCTCCAAAAACCAATAAGGTGAATGCAGATGCATCAAATTTTCCCGAATACCATACTTCGAACGTTTTCATAGCAAGATCGGCCATACCAACAAGTACGAAGACACCAATCAGGACGATCAACTTGAACATCGGTCCTTTTCTGACATCTTTATCTGCTCTACTGATGGTCTTTGCCAATAGTGCAAATGCCACAATCGCCAAGGTAACGCCCATAAGCTGAGGAATTGAAGGTACTTCGCTCCATACAAGCCAAGATGCTAGAAATGGAAGTACCACTGAGGTACGCGCAACTCCTGTGACAATGGCCATACCGATCAACTTGATAGCCCAGGCAAAAACTGTGAAACCAATTACGAAGCTCGCCCCAACTACTATGCCAAAAACTAGTAGTCCTTGATCATCAGCAAGGTACGTCAGGTCTCCCTGAACTGACTGAACGGAGAGCCCGACTGCCGCAGCAACTACATAACCTACGGCTATTAAGGTCAACCGGTCAGCATTACGTTCCCCTGCCACTTTGAATATGACAGCGATGCCTATCGAAGCAAGTATCGCGAAGAATAGGAAGATCAATTATGAAAGTAGTGCTCAGGTAATTTGGTGAACAACAGTTTAATTAAGGTTAGGCATACGCATAACACATGCACAGTATTGTGCACCAAGTTACCGACGAGGAAAAGTAGGTGAAAACTGTAATCGAGATACCGAATCTCAACTGAGTAGCAAATACCAGCAAATTCGTGATCACAATAGGGAAGGATGATACAATGCGCAGCGATAGGTCAACACAACAGTAAAGGGAGATAGCCTTGTCGTTCGTATATCTACGTGAAGGAGAAGAAGGTGAGGGGTTACTTCGCCGCTTCCAAAGCTCGATGCAACGATCAGGGATACTCAGAGAGTTACGTAACCGACGCTACTTCCGATCAAAGGGTGAACAGGAACGTCTAGACAAAGCACGGAGCCTCCGGCGTATTCGACGGCGTCGTATACGTCCCTGACCGTCGTCCCGTCTCCCTGAATAGATCTGTAGAACTCGTCTTTACCCGCGTTGTATAGCTACCCGGATCCGGACTTTCGCTATGCACTAATTTCCCGAAGCTGGGATACTCCTCCTAATTGTCGCTGTTGACATCATCCCACCCTCAAATCTTTCAGTGCCTCATCGTTCAACTCTATACCCAGACCCGGTCTTTCTGGAGGGTGTACTACTCCGTCATCAACACGCAAAGGCTCCTTACACCAAAGATCGTACATAGGATCAGTCGAAGCACGATAATACTCAACAGTTAGACCATTTGGTACGCCAGCCACAACATGAACACCAATATCCTGATTGCCATGAGGTGATATCGGAAGATCATGGGCATGTGCCATCGCTGCAACTTTCTGTATCTCTGTGATGCCTCCCATAATCAATGGGTCGGGTTGAAGAATGGAAACACAACGCCCCTCAATGAGATCACGGAATCCATATCGCGTGTACTCATTCTCTCCAGTCGAAATAGGAATTGATGTCGATTGTGAAACAAGCTTATGCCCCTGGTAATCGTCAGGATTGACAGGTTCTTCAAACCAGAAGACGTCATATGGTTCCATCTTCTTAGCAATCTTGATAGCGTCGTAGTGACGATATGCTGCATTGGCATCGACCATTAAGTCTATATCAGGTCCAATTGCCTCTCTTACAACCCTCACTCGCTCGACATCTTCATTAATCGGAGCCCCGCCAATCTTCATTTTCACAGCTTTAGCTCCAATGGATACGCTCTCGGTCATCTCATCTGCAAGATCCTTTAGACCTTTACCTTCCTCATAGTACCCTCCGGCGATATATACCGGGACGGAATCTGAGAAACCTCCAAGGAGTTTGTATACCGGCATATTCGCAGCTTTGCCCTTCACATCCCAAAGGGCATTATCGATAGCACTAATGACCCGAGTCGTGAGGCCCCTGCGTCCTATCAACTTAGGCTGCCACAGGTTGTCCCATATTTTCTCATTCTGCAAAGGATCCTGACCAACGACAATAGGCTTAAACTGTTCCCCGATGGCCTGAAAAACACGTCCGTCATCCGTCATACCACCACCTAGTCCTATTCCTGTGATGCCTTCATCCGTCTCAATTTTGACAACATTCAGTCCGGCCTCAGCGTAGACATACATACCGTTACGAATAGGCTTGTCCCGCTTCCAGCGGTAGACCTCGGTAACAACGTTTGTAATCTTCATGTAAAAACCCCCTGTGATCTTAGACGCGCGAAATTGTAGCACCTAACCTGATGGCTACCCTAAAGGGGATTGACAAATACAGAACATTTGTACTATTATCAGCCGACATCCCTCCCAAGGAGACTAGAATGCCTGTACAAGAAAGTTCATCACTATGTCCACGGTGCCAAGGACCTGTATGGCAGGCTGCATCTGTTTATGACGATGACAAGTGCATCATATGTGGCTGGCGAAAAATAGCACTAAGCCTCGACGCGGTAAGACAAATAAGGATTTACACCGGGAAACCTCACATAGAAGACAGGTACCAAAGCCACCGCTCTTTTGCTGAAAAACCAACAGCCGCTGCTTAAAGGGTCAACAAGTGTTCGTTAGTCAAATCTTAAGAGAAGAAGTGAGTTCGCGCCGGTGTCCCGAACACTCTGATATCCTGAACGGCGGTCAATCTATCATGCCTTAGGCTGTAAGAATCTGCATACGAGTTGTGGGGACACCAAATGCTTACTCCTGACCAAGTCGACCACTTCGAAACATTCGGATTCCTCGTTCTAAAACAGGTATTTTCTAAAGACGAAGTGATGACCATGAGACGTGAAGCAGACGAGATCATGTCCGAGAAACGAAATGGAGCTCCCTTAGACCCTAACACTCGCCAAGCTGTTCAACCCTTCTTCGAGTACCGCCCGTTTCTTCACAGCCTGATCGCGGATGACCGAATATACGGAATCGCTGAAAGCATACTTGGCGATTTTTTCTTGATCGGTACCGAGGGTAATCTTCACGTCGGGCAGACCTGTTGGCATGGAGGCGGTGATAGTTATGAGTTACTTCCCAGTATAAAGATTGGCTTCTACCTAGAGCCACTGACAAGAGAGACTGGAGCCCTACGCGTCATTCCTGGAACGCACAAGGGTGAAATCGGCAAGAGATTAAACGTGTTGGAAGACCTTGGCTATCAACCAGATAAAAAGGTATGGGGCATGAACCAATGGGATATTCCAAGTGTCGCATTGGAGTCTCAACCTGGTGATATCGTTGTTTTTACAGAAAGCATCTACCATAGTGCATGGGGTGGACATGCTGGTCGCCATCAACATGCTATCAACTTTTTCAAGATGCCTGAAACTCAAAAACAAATCGACTATGTCCGGGGGTTGTATGAAGGATGGACCTACGCTCTACATCCCGCGACTAACAATATTGACCATGACAATCTGCGTCTCAGAAAGTTGGTCGCTCCGCTCCTCAAATGGGGATTTAGCCCATACGAGATTTGACAGATAAGCGCTTCCAGTATCATAAGGTGGACTGATAACACCCACATATTCCACGACTTCCCCTATACTGCGAAAAGTTATAAAAAGACCACGCTGTGAATGAGGGTATTTTATGAACCGCGACAAATTGCGTTCCCTGATAACGGGAGTCATCGCCACAGTTCCTACACCATTCGACGAAAGTTACCGTGTCGATTATGGACGCATGGCCGAGGCTACCAACCACTGGATTGAAAATGGGGTCGTAAACGGTAAGGCTGTCATCAAGGTCGCTGCAGCAATGGGCGAGGGGCCGCAGCTTAGTGAAAGTGAGTGGTCAAAACTTATAAAAACAGTGGTAGAGACAACCGCAGGTCGCGCACAGGTGATGGCAGCTATCCATTACAAAGACACAGTCCGAACCATAGAAGATGCCAAGATTGCCACTGACCTCGGTGCCATTGGCCTTCAAGTATCTCCTCCTATCTTTAATCAACCAAGTGAAACAGACATGCTCCGCCACTTTAGTATGATCTCCGATGCGATTGACATCGGTATACTCGTATACAACACGCACTGGATGCCGGGTGGTGCGATCTACCCTGACACCTTTAGAAAGATGTCAGATTTTGAACAAGTGGCTGCTATTAAATGGAGCCCGCCTAGCGGCACCGAGTACGAGGACATCTTCGAACTCAAGGATATCTTCAACATCATCGATAATGCTGATCGCCCAGCAGACTGTGGAAGACTAGGTGGACATGGATTCGTCTCAGATGGCATCGCAGCTTACCCCCCATTCTACGTAGGCACCTGGGACATGATACTTGAAGGCAAATACGAAGAGGCAGAAGCGCAATGGGATGCAGTCGTACGCCCACTGCGCGTTTTAGCCCACAAATGGGCTAGGATTTCCGGAGGAGAGGGCAGTTTCGAGAAGGCCCTCCAAGAAAACATGGGCATACCAATGGGACCGCCACGTCCACCCTCTATTCCAGTAGATGCCGAAAATATGAAAGAACTGAAACAGGCGATGATTGGATGGGGATGGCCAGTCCCAAACGCCTAGCCATCAGTATGGATCAAGGAGAAGCAATTGGCACAAGAATCTGTCGTGGACATTATTCATCAGCTTGAAAAGGCACATAGCCAAGTGGAGAGCGCATTGGAGGGCATAAGTGAAGATGACCTCCACAACGCGCCTGCTGGCGAGTGGTCTATAGCCGAAATATGTGCTCATGTAATAGAGATGGGGCCGATGTGGATGTCAAAGATTGTCGACATTGACAATGTCCACGACCTTGAGCGGACGGCTAAGGAAATCGATCGTCGTACTGCGGAAGTTACCGCACATTCAAGTGATGACTTATCAACTATTAAACAGCGTATGACCTCCGCACATGGAGAGACCATGCGGCTCGTACGCCTAATAGACTCTGTCCATCTGGGAAAGATGACAAACCTTGGAACCGTTGGTAAGGCCATTACTGACAAATTAGTGGCCCACGTCATTGAACACGCAGAGCAGATCAAGGCGACGAGAGGTAGCGCCAACTAATCAAAGGCTCTTGTGCCTACCGATCTACTCCGCCCATCACGATATCCAGTGAATCTCGGATTATCACCACATCAGCGATATACGTGTCCGTTAACATAAAAAGTATCCCTTTAGCTCAATTTCGCATCAGGAGCCACTATTGCCAACTACTTTAAAGCTACCCGCTTACCAAAGCTTAGAAGATCGCGTACATGCCATGCATAAAGAAGGCTTTGTTTACTTCCCTAACTACTTGAACAAAGAAGAGATCAGAGAATTACGTCAATCCATGGAACACCTTACTCCAATAACCGAGAGCTTTGATAAGGAACTTTCCGTAAAACAACAAGGCTATTATGAAAAAAGTATCAACAATGCATTCAACCGAAACGTTCTATTCTTAAACTATCTTGATCAAGCTGAGATCATCGATCTTGCAGAAGCAATCCACGGTCCTGATTGTCACAGTATTGGCATGACGGCATGGATGACTGGTCCAGGACGCCCTGACCAAGAACTGCATGCGGACTGGCAACCACTAAATCTACCAGAGGACATTGCAGACGATCAGCGAGTCAAGACTCCTGTATTCGCTAGTACAACCCACTTCTACCTCGACGATGTCGACTGGCCTCTTGGCCCGACAATGTTCATACCTGGCAGTCACCGTGCAGGTCGGGCACCGAGTGGCGACACCCATTTCAAAGGACGTACCGAGGAAGGGATCATCTGTAGAGCGGGCGACGTTGTAATCTTCCGCAGCGAAGTTTGGCATAGGGGATCTGCCAACCACAGTGACCGGACACGGTATCTTCTCCAAGTACACTACGCTAATCGAATGATCACTCAAAAATTTCCACCGTACTTAAACAGGTTCCAGTTCAACCCTGATATCCTACAAACGGCAACACCTCGCCAGCGTAGATTACTGGGTGATCACGTTTCGGCTAGTTACGATTAAAGGATACATCTGGAAATCAAAAATGCTTACTGAATCTTTGATTCCACCGCTTGGAGCAATCTGCGGATTGATATGGATAATGGGCTTCTTTGGTTAGCTTAACAGCCCAGTGGTAGTTGACGGTCTTGCAATCAAACAGGTAACTCAATTAAAGCCAAAAGGAAGTAAGTGAGTTTATGTCGAAAGATGTGTTCCTCGACCATCGAGGTTGGGAAGATCGTCAAATGAAACGAATGAGCTTGGACGCAAAGAAAAGTAATAACAACTTTGCGAAGACTGGGATGATATGTACTGGAGTTATATTGGGTATTTGGTTACTCGTGGGCTTCGTACAGTGTATTAGCGGCTCGTGATTAACTATGATTAGCTCAGTGCAATCTAACTACTGCTAATTCGAAGAGAGTGCACCCTCTAAATACGCGCGAAACTCGCTAGGCTCGTGTAGCAAATACTGAAGTTCCATCGAAGGAAGCCGATACGGGTCAGAAGTCTCCGTTATGTAGCGTGCTGCAACTGGCGGACCTCCATCTGGCTCATCAAGACCGTCAACCTTGACTAGTTCGGCATACCGCATGGACTGACCATCCACCTTGTACTCGGATCCAATGATCCACAGGCGACCGAAACGGTAACGCTTCTTCACTTCTGCCTCTGCGATACTACTCCAGCTTGTCCCGGTGAAAGCGAATTCTTGGGGCATAAAACCCAAATTATCTCTGATTACTTGGTTGCAGCGATCTAGTTCCTCTCTGATTCTATCCCCGGTTGGGTCTATCAAACTGAGTTCGCTAAGATTTGGATGGCTTACAGTGTGGGCACCAATGGTCCACCCCTCTTCACGAAGCTCTGCTATCTCTTCCCATGTCATATGTTCATACTGATCATTACCCCATGGAAGATCCCTATCATAGGTTTCGTCATATGGCCTAGTGTATACAAACGCGTTTCCAACAAAGCCGTGGGCTGATAGAGCATTGTGGCATTCGTATCTAAGATTCTTGAACGGGTGATCGAAATCAAACATTATCGGGCGATCTGGCAACTTCTTTTCACCCAGTCGCCATGCCGCTAGATCATCGTAATTGATGGACTCAAATCCCAGGTCAGCAGCTATGGACAAAAACGTCCGAAGCAGCTTAACAGTGAGCGGGTTCTCCCCATAGTCACGGATACCATGACACATCGTTATTGGGATACGCATTTAATTCCCCCAGGCTGATAAATGAAATTATATAGCAGTAGTATGGATATCTATCCACACACCATCGAGTGAAGGGAGCACCAGCCTCTTGTCGGCAGTCACGCTAGCTACAAGACGTTAGGGCTCGCGAGTAAGGGTCCCGATAGCTGTTAATCAAGTTGTGGATTCAGATGAGTTCACAACTCCAGCAAACTCTTTTGCTAGGTCAACTGCTGAAATTGCATTTTCACCGTACCCATCGGCACCCATGTCCTCAGCGAATTCTTGTGTCACCGGTGCGCCACCAACCATGATAGAAACCTCTTCCCGCAACCCCTCATCTTCAAAAGCTTCGATGACTCTACCCATATTAGGCATGGTGGTAGTCAAGAGTGCAGACATACCGAGAATTTTAGCTTCATGTTCTACCACAGCATCAATGAATTCTTCAGGCTTCGTGTCCACCCCAAGGTCTTCTACAACAAACCCAGAGCCTCGGAGCATCATGATGCACAGGTTCTTACCTATGTCATGTAAATCGCCCTTGACAGTCCCCATGATGACAGTGCCAATCGGCTCAACACCAGACGCAGACAAAATTGGCTCAATATGAGCCATCCCTGCCTTCATTGCCCTCGCGGAGATCAAAACTTCCGGTACAAATATAATGTTGTCCCTGAACTTAACGCCCACGATTGCCATACCAGCAATTAGACCATTGTCTAGCAAGTCATTCGCAGACCACCCTTCTTCCAAGCCCTTGGCAACGAGGCTAGCTACATCGCCATCGTTACCAGTTATTAGCGCATAAGCAATCTCGTGCATCAAGGGATCCTGCCCTTCGTAAAGACTGCGAATATGCTTCTCTTCGACAGGGTTAGTTACGTAATCGAATTCTCGCTCTAGGGCCTCATGGTTGGTGGTCGGCATGCCAATCTCTCCGCCTTTCGTGAAATATGCCACAAGCTAGGTATTATTCGGGTGTAACACTCCCAATGTCAATTATACCTACTCTGCATACAGCTCTTATCAGCCCTGTTCCACGACATTTGCACTACCACGGTAAAATTGATCAATCAGTAACTACAAGCTATGTAAACTTAAAATATGAGACCAGCCAACCTACAACCGGAGGATCGTGAAGTGACTGAGATCCAGACCGCATTGGGACCAATAGACAGCAGTGATATGGGATTCACACTGAGCCACGAACACGTCGCCATTGGTTTCGCAAGTTCAACCCATTACCCGGAATTTAACGATCGCGACGCAACCTTTGAACGAGTTGTTAGGTACCTCTCGGAAGCCAAAACAGGTGGAGTAGATACAATACTAGATGTGGCTCCTCACGACCAAGCACGAGACGTCCGACTTCAAGCAGATGTCTCTCAGGCATCCGGTGTCAATATTGTCGTCTCCAGTGGGACATGGTTGGATGTGCCTTACTTATTTGAGTATGTTCCGATTGACCGCATAGCAGATTTCTACGTACGTGAGATAACCGAAGGAATAGACGGTACTAACATCAGGGCAGGTATCTTGAAATGTGCTAGCGACACAGGTGGTGTAACCTCCAACCAAGAACGCGTCCTTCGCGCCGCTGCCCGTGCTTCCATGCGCACCAATGCCCCAATCATGACACACACTTATGCCCCTGACCGCGTCGGTGACCAACAGGTGGCTATTTTGAATGACGAAGGCATCGACATGAGTAGGATATGCATTGGACACAGTAACGACTCTACGGATCTTAATTACTTAGAAGGCCTTTTGGAATCAGGTGTTTGGCTAGGCATGGACCGTAATCTGAAGCATGGTCAGACTCCCGATTGGCAAGTTCGGACCCAAATTGTAAAAACGCTGATTGACAGAGGCTGGGGTAACCGGATATTGATGGCCCACGATTACGATGTCGCCATTGGGTTGTTCACTCCAGAAGCCCGTGCCCAACGTGATGCCGATAACCCAGACGCGTGGCTGTTCATCTCACGCCACGTGCTACCGTATCTGAAGGAATTGGGAGCCACCGATGCAGATATTAAAACCCTAATGATTGATAATCCCCGGCGATATATTGAGGGAGCTTTTCAGGTCTAATCGATATTCCCAGGGCTTGCGTAACAGATCTCTAATTATAGGTTCGACCCTAGATCACTAGTAAGTGACCAGAAACTTGTGCACAAAGACCAATCAAAATGGAGATCCTAACTGATAACAGCCTAGATATGGCCCCTGGATAGAGGATGTAAATTCCTGTTCTGCTGAAATCTCATTCTTGTTAGCACTAGACATAGTTTTTATAATTGAGTTCAAAGCAAGTTGGAGGGCAAATTGGATAGCTACGACATTGATGATTTTACGGCAGATGTACTAGAACGAAGCTATCAAAACCCTATATTAGTGGACTTCTGGGCAGAATGGTGCGGTCCCTGCAAAATCATAGGTCCCGTGCTCGAAAGACTGGCCGAGCAAGCTAGTGATTGGGAACTCCGCAAATTAAACACAGAAAAACACCCTCAGGTCGCTGCACAATACCGAATTACTAGTATTCCCGCAGTAAAACTCTTCGTTGATGGAGAAGTTGAAGACGAGTTTACCGGAGCGCTACCTGAACAGATGATTCAGAATTGGCTTACTAAAACTCTGCCCAGCAAAAATCGAGCGAAAGTCGCTCAAGCCCAACATCTCATATCCAGTCAACAGGTAGACAAGGCTCGTATAGTGCTTGAAGAAATTATTCGAGACGAACCCACTAACGACCATGCTAAAGTCCTCCTGGCACATATCGATATCTGGTCAAACTCGCCAAACGCTACCGAACTTGCCAATCAAATCACCCTTGATTCAGAACATTCCGACACAGCACAAGCGATCAAAAAAATCGTAGCCCTATTTGACCATCTCGACGCTCCTGAATTACTTGAGGAGTCCCCAATCAAGGAGCAGTATCTTCAAGCGATAAACTTTCTCATACAACAGAACTTCACGGGTGCTCTTGAAATGTTTATCGAAGTCATCAAGCGTAACCGCTACTATGACAGTGACGGTTCACGGGAAGCCTGCATAGCAATCTTTAACCTGCTTGGGGAAGATCACGAAACGACACGCACCTACCGCAGCCTCTTTAGCAACTCTCTCTACTAACTATCGCTTAATATCGAGTGCGCCTGAATCCGCAATCGGTCACGGTCGTTGAGCAGAGGCCCGACTTGATCCACAAATTCCTTCATTGTCTGTTCCGGTGTCGACTCTGATGTATCAATCGTGATTCTGTAACGTAGCATCGAATACTTTGTAAAGAATTCTGTTCGCTCCACAACATGGTCGACATCCTCATCACGTAAATAGCCTCTTTCATGAGGAGTATCCGTCAACCGAGTTCGAATTGCGTCTGGGGAACATTTCAGATACACAAGTATGGTATCTGGGGCCATCTCCATTATGTGTCTTTCAAGACTCCGCACCATGCCTTGACGGTCTCCATATTCACCTGCCTTACCGTAGCCATAGTAAAGAGGCGCATAAACTGCCTCTTCGATATGGAACCCGATAAGAATGTGATCGGAATCATCGTAAAGCTGTTTTTCGAGGTGATAGGAGAACTGGTAGCGAGAGAACATCTCCTTCAGCTCCGGTCCGAGGTCCATAAATTTTTTGAGATCCTCCTCAGGAATCTCGTCCCAGTGTCCCACCCACGGGAGCATAAAATGATCGTGGTATGAAACGATCCCAAGGGGAGTCGCTGGTCCCATAACCTCGTTGCGCCAAGCTACTATATTCTCAGCAAGGGTAGTTTTCCCGGCATATTCTGGCCCAACAATGATCAGTCGCATAATATCCCCCTATTCGCTCTCGCACATTAATGAACTCGCATGTATTTAGGTTAAGCAGGTGTCTACTTTACGTTTTACAACCGTAGCCTTAATCTTAAGCCTCATCCTAAAGATGGCCATCCAAAACCTTCTACAATAGTGCGTAGTTCCGCCATCTCAGCATCGTTCAATGGTTTGGAGGGTGGCCTTGATGATCCCACAGGCTTCCCTAAAATCGCCATTATCCCTTTCATCGGCCTACCTTGACCGCCTGAACGTTCATTGACCTTGGATCCAAATTCCCGCAGCGGGCCCTGGACACTCCGGTAGAGTTGCTCGGCCTCGTCATATTTACCTTCAAGCATAAGGTCATACACCTTAAGGTCATGTGCAGGATTCGCTTCGACAGTGGTCTGGACAAATCCGTGACCACCAAGCTTGTGGCAGCGTACAGGATCTACAGTATTGTCGATGATGTTGAATCGATCAACGAACTGCTCCATTTCCTCGTATACCTGACCATCACCGTGAGGGCTCCACTTGATCGCTACAACGTGTTCAAAGTCTCGCATACGGTTAAAAGTGTCGGTTTCTATACGCCCACCTTTCATCCAATGCGTGTGATAGACCATGATCCCAATATTTATAGCATCTGATAGGTCACCATAGTAATCCAGAATGTCTTTTTGACTTGGGTCGTTAAAAATTGGAGGGCAAACTTGGAGGGCAACAGCTCCCATATCCTGTGCCTTCTTCGCATCTTCAATCGTGCGAAGAGTATCTTTGTAGTGCAGTCCACACATGATCGTTGACTTACCACCTGTCGCCTGCACAGCTGTTCTCAGCAAGGCTGGCCACTCTTCATCACGCAACATCGGTCCTTCACCAGCAGCAGCGCCGATCTTTATGATTCCGCGCCCTTTCACAATTCCACTATCAGCCCACCACTGAGACAGTTCGTACATCAAACCGTGGTCAACTTCATAATCATCATCAAAAGGGGTTGCGACAGCGGCCGCCGGGCCAACTATCAGTTCACGTAATTCTGCTTGATTCATCCTGCCTCCAAACACCTATCTCAAAGTGGCGTGAGTGTAAGACTGCCCCCCGTTTGTGTCAATGAGAATGCACGCCAAAAGTCTGCAACAGCTATACTAGCCCTCATTCTAAGTCGTAGAGGCTATACGTGATCCAGACAGACAACGGATCTTCCAACGACTTCATTCGCGATAAAGTCTCAGACGATAATCGCACTGGAAAGTTCTCCGGCGCGGTCGTTACGCGCTTCCCACCTGAACCCAACGGGTACCTTCATATCGGACATGCAAAATCCGCATGTTTGAACTTTGGCCTTGCCGCAGAAAATAATGGACGGTGCCACTTACGCTTTGATGACACTAACCCCGCAAAAGAGGAAGAAGAGTACGTCGAAGCAATAATGGAGGATGTCAGGTGGCTAGGATGGAGCTGGGGTGAACACCTCTACTTCGCATCAGATCATTTCGACAAGTTATACGAGTTCGCTCTAACACTGGTTAGCAGTGGACATGCGTACGTGGACGATCTAACCCAAGATCAGATCCGCGAGTATCGTGGCACACTTACAAAACCTGGCCGCGAGAGTCCATGCCGTAATCGCTCAGTTGCGGAAAACTTGGACTTATTCAAACGCATGCGAAAAGGCGAGTTTGAAGAAGGTCAGAAGGTCTTACGTGCAAAGATCAACATGTCTTCTGGCAACATCAACATGCGCGACCCTGTGTTATACCGAATTCTCAAAGTCTCGCACCATCGTACTGGCGACAAATGGTGTATATACCCGATGTACGACTTCGCGCATGGTCAAAGCGACTCGATTGAGGGTGTTACTCACTCGATCTGCACAATGGAGTACGAGGATCATCGACCACTTTACGACTGGATACTGGAAACCTTAGGCGTTTACAAACCTGAGCAAACTGAGTTTGCGCGCCTAAACCTAACTCATACAGTTCTGAGCAAGCGTAAACTAGTCCAGTTAGTTGAAGACGGTAAAGTAACTGGCTGGGACGACCCTCGCATGCCAACCCTTGCTGGCATGCGGCGGAGGGGCTATCCCCCTGAAGCCATCCGCAGTTTCTGCGATCAGGTAGGAGTCGCCAAACGCCAAAACACCATTGAATTTGCGATGCTTGAGCACGCTGTCCGCGATCAACTAAATAAGACTGCCCCACGTGTCATGGCTGTGTTGCACCCTCTAAAAGTAGTAATCACGAACTACCCGGAGGCCCAAGTTGAGTACCTCGAAGCAACCAACAATCCAGAGGACCCTGATGCCGGATCCCGTAAGTTGCCATTCTCTCGTGAATTATACATTGAGAGAGAGGACTTCATGGAGGATCCTCCCAACAAATTCTTCCGACTATCACCTGGTCGGGAAGTAAGACTACGGTATGGATATTTTGTTACTTGCACAGATGTAGTAAAGAACGATGCTGGGGAAATCATTGAAATACAGTGTACTTACGACCCAGAGACACATGGCGGGCAAGCGCCAGATGGGCGTAAAGTTAAAGGTACGATTCACTGGGTATCAGCACAACATGCAGTAAATGCACTCTCTCGTCTGTATAACCCTCTATTCAACGTCGAACATCCCGATAAAGAAGATGACTTTATCAAACACCTCAATCCCGATTCGATCACTGTAGAGGACGACTCTAAAGTGGAGCCCAGCCTTACACAAGCGGAGCCAGGTTCAACAGTCCAGTTTGAAAGGCTTGGGTACTTTACGGTAGACCCTGATTCACAACCGGGTGCACTTGTTTTCAACCAGACGGTGACCTTGCGTGACTCTTGGAGTAAAAAACAACACCAAAAATAGGAGTTATCGACAATGAACCGACCTCCAGATTACGGCATCATTCACAACTGGGATGGTGCGCCACATGGGCTCAGCGAGTACCCCCAATCCATGGAGCAATTCCTAGATAAGACCTATGCGCCAATGATTGATACACAAGTTGGTGCTCATTTTTGGTGTATAGGTGAGCACACCGCCCGGTACCAAAGTGACATACTCGAACCTCTGAGTAACCGTGAATACCACAGCGCCCACAACTACAATTTCGACGAGAACGTTTTTGGAATGGTAGAGCGTGGTGAGGACCCACAGGCAGAGACAATAACCCGCGGACATGAGTTGGGCAAACATGTTTACGTATCAGTCCGAATGAATGATAACCACTTCCACGGTGCCCAGCCGAAAGACTTGCTAACTATGAGCAACCATGTACCTCGCAACTCAGACCATGTCCCAGGTGTAACGCAGATGCGCCGCGACCACCCTGAGTGGCTCCTTGGGGACAGAGCCGCATCGGACTGGTTTGCACTCTCATGGAATATGGCTGTCCCCGAAGTTCGTAAGCATAGACTCGAACACGTGACGGAGGTTTGCAGCCGATGGGACTGGGATGGAGTTGAGCTGGACTGGCAGCGCCATGGGTTTCATCTCGACAAAGAGATGGGGTTCAGACTTCGCTACACGATCACCGATCTGCAACGCTCCATAAGGGAAATGACGAATCGCCTATCCGAGAAGCGAGGTAAACCCTTTTATGTCGCAGCACGTGTATCCGGCACTCTGGAGATGTGTAAACGCATCGGGTACGACATCCCCACTTGGGTTGACGAAGGTCTTGTCGACATCCTCATACCATCTGCTAGTTCAGGTACAGATCCATTAATTGATATAGCGAGTTTTAAAGAACTAACTGATGGTACCGATATATCTGTATACGGCTGCATTTACGGTAGCGTGGCAGGAGCCGAAGACGGTCCGGAGGATGAAAAGACCAAGCGTGAACTTACGATACGCGGCATCGCCAGTCGTCACTGGCATGAAGGTGCAGATGGGATCTACGTTTTCAACTACCCAAGTGATGGTAACGAGCGCCGCGACACAACCACTACTATGGGTTCTCCGGAAACATTGAAAAATCAAGACAAGATCTATGCTGCGACCGTACGCTATAGACGGGAAACAGGCCAATGGCGAGGTGCCGCAATAAATGATCGAATATATGCTGAGGTCCCCGTGCCATTGGTGGACACCATCAGTAAAGACGGCCCTTCAATCCCTCTTACAATTGCCGATGATTTCTCGGTGGCTCCCCCAAAGAACTTAACCCTACGGCTCAAGCTAACAGACTGGGTAAAGGGTGATGTAGTAGAGGTTACATGGGATGGTGAACCCCTACCCGAACCAACTCACACATACGCGGACGTGCAAAGGTCACACGGTAACGACACCAGCAGCGCAATTTGGCAGTCATATGATTTGGAGTCTAAACAGGTGGGTATAGGCGAACACACCGTCAAGGTCGTCCTACACGAGCGAAACCCTAAGCTACTTATAGACATCATCCTAACCAACGTGGAATTGGTAGTTCGCTACTAACAGTTTCACCAGTGAATATGGCACGCCATATTTGGACACCTAGCGGCGCCGCTTCCGTTCGCGGATTGCCATTGCTGTAACCATTCCGACCAAGCCAAAAGCCAACACCCCATCTACTGGACTCCCCTCAACTATCCTGCATGAATTCCCACTCACTGACGATTCTTCCTCGGAATGGCTAAAACCTCCGTGAACGGCAGTGGATGCCGGTGCTCCGTCCAAGTTGGTTATTGCATCCTGAGCTTGGTCGGAAATAACTTTTGACCCAGATTGCTGATCGGGCGAGGCGTTCGGACCTATGCTCCCTACAAACTGACCTTGAGGATGTCGTTGGAGAGTGTAGGGTAACCGAGTAGGAATAGGTATTGGAGTCGGTCGGTTGGCAAATTGATATGGCGATTCGTACAAATCAACTCCAACGCTATCACGCCACCTGTTTTCTATTCCGGTGCGATCGAGACCGTATGTCTGCTTTAAAGCATCGTCAATCTTGGCACCACCTTTATGGAGGGCAAGAAACTGACGCATCGTATCCGGGCCAAAATCTTCGATCATCATCTGCACTATCGCCTCAGCCTGCCCGTAAAAGAGGAGAACATCATTCGGACGGCCTGGCAGACTACCCATATGGGTTACAGGAAGTACATCATTACGTCGTATTCCCGCCTTCAGAGCTGAGGAATAACTGGATTGATGCCCCTCACTCCCATACTCTGCTAATCCCTCCTGTAGCCACGGTGGTACTTTGCGAACAATTCCGTCGCCGGCTCGGCTCACAAGGATATGAATTACCTCGTGTGAAGTTGTTGCTTTGAGATTGTTACTCCCAAGTACTAGAAGGGTTCCGTACCTCGTGAATGCTTGACCGTCGGTAATAAGATGTTGGTCAAGCGCTCTGCTCGATGACAAGGTAGCCCGCCGCATCTCAGCCAATGTACTACAAAGTGTGATAGATATCGGTGTGTTAGTACCTGAACCTAGCAACGGCCCAACAGACGCAATGGTCTTAACTGCAGTATCAAGAGTGATCCGCGCCCGATCTACATCTCCATGGAAAAAGACTGTCACTGATCCATCAGAGATCTCGTCCCATTCAAAGCGGGGATCGTGGTAAACAAATTGCTCCTGAGGTGTCTCTAATCGATTACCAGCAGAATCTGAAATCTCGAAGTTGTAGTGAATAGCAGTACCAGGCGGAATGTAATTGGCAACGGTGTTAGTTCGCCATAACAATTCACCGGAAACCAGGGTACCTTCTTGGAACTTAAGATAGTCGTACCCACCGCGTGCTTGTTGTGCGATGTGCAGACGGATCGCAATGGACGTAATCTCGTGTTGACTTCGTGCTCTGACTTTGATTCGAAAGCCCTCAGGAAACTCACTGGTGACATCTACATCTTCTAAAACAATCCCAGAAGATGCGGCCTGAGTGGTTATCGTCATCGCAGAAAAACTCGCGACGACAAAAACTATGATCAGCAATGACTGTATTACACGCATCACCACGTTACCTTACATCAGGTACAACGTGAGAGGCCTCTAAGTGTTGGTAGCGACGTTACAATTCTGATTCATAGAACCACGTTTTGAGGTCGCCCATCCAAAAAGGCAATTACATTGCTCACTGCACCCTCATTCAGTAACTCTATTCCCTCCGGAGTTTGATCAGCAATGTGGGGAGTTAGAACAACCTGCTCACAAGTAAGAATCGGGTGATCATGAGGCAAAGGTTCGTTATCAAAAACATCAAGCCCCGCACCTGCAAGGTGTCCGGAGTTTAGTGAATCGACTAATGCATCGGTAGCGACCAACTCTCCACGACCAGCATTAATTAGAATTGCCCCGGGCTTCATGAGAGCTAATTCCCTCGCCCCAATCATCTCTCTACTTTCATCACTAAGTCGGACATGTAAACTTACAACATCTGACTCACGCAACAGTTGGTCAAGCTCAACAAATTCAACCCCTAGCTCGGCTGCTCTCTGAGGAGATGGGTTGTATGTCCAGGCGAGACATCGCATACCTATACTGTTAGCTATACGAGCAACTTCTCGTCCAACGTTACCTGTCCCAATAACACCTAGAGTCTTACCTTGTATGTGAACATTCGGCATAGTCCCCCAACGTCCTGCTTTGAGTTCAGCGGTCTGGTACGCAGTCCTTTTAGCAGTTGCAAACATCAGACCAATTATGTGCTCCGCTACAACAGGCGCAGTTCTTCCTGGCTGATTACTGACAACGATCCCCAATTCATGGGCTACCGGGATATCGATCATGTCCACACCGATAGAACATGTTGCTATCATCTTCAATTCAGGAAGAGCACGTAAGGCGTCCTCGTACCATTTGATAGCCCCGCGGGTGTTGATGATCACTTGAGCACCTTCAGCACGGGCTAGTTGTTCGTCCATACTCTTTGGTCTGTCAGTGAAGACGTCAATAGAACCATAGGATTCAAGACGCTTTAAATGTACCGAACCCTGTATCTGAGCGGGCTCATCTCCAGGTACAACGAACTTGGGTTTATCAATCATGGACCAGGCTCCTTATTAAGCTGTTGCGAGGCTACCGATGGACTCAGCACAAGTCAACCAACAAACAGTGGTTTCTGAGTAATCGGTATGCTCAGCATATTCAAGGGGTAGGGTAGCTAAGGGCGGGTCGATTGGAGATGAGGAATTTATTACCCTCTGGGTCTTGTCCTTGACATTGCTGAAAATCACCTACATCTTCGGTCTCCCCCATAGGTGCTCCACGTGAGAGTAATTCTGCCCTCGTCGCGACCACGTCTTCAGCATAGAAAACTATGGAGTTATAGGTTGAAGGCACACCATCAACCTGAGTCGCGACCTGGAGAGCAATTCGGCAAGGCCCAGTATTGAACTCAACCCACTCCAAAGGTGCAACCTTTGGGTCAAAAATAGGCTTCAGTTGTAGCACATCGCGGTAGAACTCGGAGACCTGAACAATGTTCTGCACAACCAGAACAATCCGACTCATAGTACTTATACTACGCTCATCCATGATTACCTCGGAGGATTCATATTAATCGCTATTCTATCGTGTCCCGCTGATATACTTCATAACTATGAAGATCTACACACGAAAAGGAGATGATGGATCAACGGAGCTTCTCTTTGGGGGTAAAGTCCTTAAAAGTGAGTCCCGTACCGAGGCATATGGCGCCGTAGACACCGCGATAGCGGCTGTGGGATTCGCTCGCGCAACCAGCCAAGAAACCCTAACGAAAGAGATGCTTTTAAGGGTACAACACGACTTGTTCACCGTCGCTACAGAATTAGCTGCCGCTCCTAATATGTACGATCAACTGCTTGAGCACTTCTCTCCAGTCACCGCTGAAATGGTTGCGAGGCTGGAGACATGGATCGATGACACTTTAACCGAAGTTGACCTACCCTCTTCGTTTATCGTGCCAGGTGCGTCTGCAGGGTCCGCCGCTATCGACCTTGCACGAACTATGGTCCGTGACGCAGAAAGACGTGTTGTGGCCCTAGACAAGGTTGAACCTCTAACAAATAAGGAACTCCTACGGTACGTGAACCGGCTGTCTGACCTACTATTCGCACTGGCCCGGTTGGAGGACAAGGATCTCCCTAACGAGATCACCACGGGCAAGATGCGGCGTGACGCATAAGGTAAATGTTATGTCTGGCCCTACTATAGCAATCGTTGACTACCAGGCCGGCAATCTTCGGAGCGTCCAAAAAGCTTTGGAACATATGGGTGCAAACACCATCGTCACCAGCGATAAAAGTGAGATCGCTACAGCACACGGACTCGTCTTCCCCGGCCAAGGCGCTAACGATCCTTCAATGTGTGCACTGCGTGACCGATCACTCATTACACCAATCAAAGAATTCATATCTTCAGGGCGACCATTCATGGGCGTGTGCCTGGGACTACAGCTTCTTCTGGATGACTCTGAGGAGGGGGTTGAGCCAGGCTTGGGGGTAATTGCTGGACGTGTTCGCCGACTACCACAAGGGGTAAAGGTGCCGCATATGGGATGGAATAAAGTTCATTTCCAATCCAGCCACCCAGTACTAAAGGGAATAAGTAATGACTCCTATTTCTACTTTGTCCACAGCTACTACGCTGATCCAATAGACGAAGACTGTATTGCCGGTACCTCAACTTACGGTATTAAGTTTTGTAGTGCTGCAGCTGGCGAAAGTTGGATCGCATTCCAGTTCCACCCAGAAAAAAGTGGGAGCGTCGGATTACAACTCTACAGAAATTTCGTAAGGTTTGTAGATCAGACTAGCTAGACATGTGGTTAGCCTTTATTAACTATCCGTTACCATGCGACGTAAAACCGATGTTAGCATTGCAACGGTAATCTCAATCCAGGGAGTCCTAGTTTAATGTCAAAACCATTCACCCTAGCGATCTTGCCCGACACACAGATTTACTCTGAATCCTTCCCCCACATCTTCACAGCTCAAACGCAGTGGATAGCAGATAACAAAGATGAACATAACATTGTGTTCACTTTACACGAGGGTGATATCACCAACCGTAATACCGCAGAACAGTGGCAAAATGCGTCTAACAGTATGGGTGTTTTAGAAGGCGAGGTCCCCTACGCAATCGTGATGGGGAACCATGATATGGGGCCAGATGGTGATTCCTCTGTGCGCGACTCAATGTTTGACGAATACTTCCCTGTGAGCCGCTATAGTGACTTACCAACGTTCGGGGGCACCTTCCGCAGTGAGTCCCTCGATAACAGCTACCATCTGTTTGAAGCTGGTGACACCGGATGGCTCATTGTCGCATTAGAATTCATGCCACGTGACTCCGTCATTGAGTGGGCAAATGACGTTACTGCATCGAATGCCGACCGGAAAGTGATCGTCCTGACTCATAGCCACGTCCACCACAACCAATGCCTGTATGGAAGTGAACCTGGTCCAGCAGGCACTATGGGCATAATCTCGTCCAGTGAGGGGTGTAATGACGGAATCGACACGTGGAAAAAGTTAATGCGCCGCCACAGCAACATGTCCTTGGTCTTTAACGGGCATTTCATTGGCCAGAGTCGAATCACTGGTACAGGCAACGAGGGTAACCTAGTTCACCAAATGTTATCTAACTATCAAGATATGCTAGAGGGGGGACAGGGCTATCTCCGTCTCGTCGAATGCGATCCATCAAATCGTACGATTTCCGTGAAAACGTACTCCCCTTACCTCGACACATATATCAATGATGAGAAAAACGAGTTCGTGATCCAGAACGCTGACTTAGGTTAAGTTCGATACATCTCAGGCGGAATCTAAACAACTGATCTGGCATTGAAGAGGTACGGGGTTCGAGTCCCCGCAGCTCCACCAACTTTCTTTTCTAGGTACAAATTCTAGACTTGTTTCTTCTTCTCTCTCAGTTACCCCACCGGTAGTATTCACGACACTGTGTGCTTCCTCATAGTACCCTGTCTGACATGTCAGCCAAGATAATTAAAATCAGATCAGAGACCGACGATATTCAACATGCGAAGGCTCTAAGTAGGAACAGGTCAAAGCGGCAGGAGCACCGTATATTCTTCGTCGAAGGAGTCCAGACAATCAAGGAAGCCTTGGGGCATGGTTGGAAAGCCAAAGCAATTTACTACGCTGGCGACCAAGAACTATCCAGTTTCGCTCGCGCAGTTTTGCAACAGTCAAACGCCGACAAACACTTTGAACTACCAACAAGACTATTTCACGACCTCAGGTGGGCGAGCAAGATGGAAAAGCGTTCAGAGTTGATCGCTCTTTTTAGAATGCCTGAAGATAAACTTAACCGAATCCCGATTCACAAAGACGCATTAATAATGGTCTTTGACAGGCCTGCAAACCACGGAAACTTAGGCACCGTGATCCGTACATGCGAAGCATTCAAAGTAGACGGGCTCGTCATTACAGGACACGCAGTTGACTTATATGATCCACAAACTATCCGGGCAAGTATGAGTTCATTATTTTCGTTTCCGATTATCCGACTACCATCTCACAAAGAGCTCTACGAGTGGTTTGGGGAAATCCGGGAAATTCACCCGGAATTCTGCGTTACAGGGAGTTCGGCGCATGGGGAACAAGACTTACGGACAATGGATCTGACCCGTCCCCGGGTATTAGTGATCGGGAATGAAACAGAAGGACTTAGTGCTAACTACAAAGCGCTATGCGACGACATCGTACGTATCCCTATTTCGGGCTCAGTGACGTCGCTAAACGTCGGGACCGCTGCTGCAATTATTCTGTATCAAGCAGCTGGGCACAGTGCCGGCACCCAAATGGGGTAATTAAACCGACCGCGATTAATACCTCTAATTTACGATGGGCTCCACGATCAAATCATCCCAGGTCTGTCCACGATCACTTGATCTAGAGAATTCCGCTCCACCTGTCCCGGTAAATAACGTCCCGTCAATTTCGAATGTGGGCGATATCGCCATGCTCCGATACCCTCGCGTCTCTTGGTCAATCTTCTCCCAGTTATCACCTGCATCGCGTGACATAAACGCCGTCCCGCTCAGGGTACTAAGATAGACCGTGGCGTCTCCACGGAATGTCGTTGATACCACAATGCCCGTTATACGGATACTGGTCAGACCTTCGATAATTAGTTCCCAAAAGTTACCTCCATTGGTGGTACGAAAAATTCCATCTTGTGGGGTACCAATAAACACAGTCTGATCGCGTGAATAGTCCGGAGAAAACGTAATAGTGCTCACAAAATTTGCGTACAGTCCTCTCGTTATCTCCTCCCAGGTATCTCCTCCATCCACTGATCGAAAAATTCCATTGCGCCCCGTACCCGCAAAAATTGTACGGTCGTTTGTGAATTGTGGAGACACGCCGATCGCTATAACATTACTACTAGGCAGACCTATTTGGTTCCAGGACTCCCCGGCGTCAGTAGATCGAAAAATCCCACGAAAACGAGTCCCGACAAAGAGAGTTTGATCCGTTCCAAAATCGGGAGAAATCGCTATCCCTGCAACACTCCTTCTCTCAATGCCATCATTAACTGGCGTCCAAGAGTCTCCAGAATCGGTTGATCTAAATACCCCCTTGCGCGCTGTTGTTACGAAAGCAGTCCTATCCTGAGAGAATACAGGTGAAACTGCGATCTGCTTTACATCGCCGTCAGTTAACCCTTCGTTGACCCGCTCGAGAGTAGCTCCTGCATCCCGTGAGCGGAATATGCCTCCAGGGTCCGTAATTACGAAAACTGTGCTGTCGTTGCTGAAATCAGAAGATATTCCAAAACCAACGACTTGGTCGGGGGCGGAATCAATAACGATTGGAGTAGGAGTAGGCTCATCACTGGAGCCACATGCAACCGCCAGGTAACATAGAATTGCCGAAAATGAAAGTAAGATTCGTGACACTTCCAACCACCTCAGGTTCATCAAGATTCACAGAAAATTCCGTAACCAATAGTGAATTCTCTAAATACTAGGTTCATGCTGGCTCAATCGTGACACCGAGCTTAAAGGAAGCGAGGCGGTCCCGATACAATTCCGCGTGCTCAAGTGGGCACGTTACTACTATCGCTCGACCAGAGCTATGAGCTTCTAGGGTTATGGAAACCGCTTGGTCTCGGTTTAATCGCTCAACACTCTTGAGCAAAGCGTCGACAACAAACTCGACAGAGTGCACGTCATCGTTATGTAAAATAACGGAATAAGGCGTGATGGCTTTCTGCAGGCGGCGTGCTAGCTCATCGGTCTCAGGGGGAGTATCCGTGGTAGCTACGACCAGCACAGTCATTATACAGTTAGTGCGCGTCCAAAGCGCGTGGCCTGATCAACGATATCTACTCCAACTGCCTCACCCCAAGCAGTCAAAAGTTGACGGGTTACCGGACCTGGTTCTCCATTGCCTATTTGTCGTTTATCGACGTACGTAACTGGGACCATGCACCAAGAGGTACTAGCGAAAAAGCACTCGTCGGCAGTGAGAATATCATACGGCTGCAAATCCTCAACACGCGTCTCAATATCAAGTCCACGAGCCAAGTCAAGCACGACATCACGTGAGATCCCTCGCAAAGCCGATTTCGTAGTAGGTGTCCGGAGGCTCCCGCCATCAACAACGAAGACGTTATAAGAAGATCCCTCAGTTATATGACCATTCGCATCTCGCATAATCGGCAGCGCACCTACATCGAAATTATTAGCTTCTAATTCCGCAAGGTTAAAATTCATACGGCTGTAGTGCTTAACCTTCGGGTCAAGTGCATCGGGTGGATACGCTTGAGTTTTCGTGATTACACCTCTCAACCCATTGTATGCTTCATAGAACCCAGGAAAATCCAGGCCTGAAACGCGTATCCCAACGTTGGGATCGGCAGCAGCCCAAGCTCGGCGCCCCTTACCTCGAGTAACGAAGTGATGGATGTGGAGGTCACCAACTTCACTAAGCAGGTGAGCGTTACGTTCAACCGCTTGCTCAGTCAAGTTAGCCATTTCATCAGCAGTAAGTCCGGGATCCAGTTGGATGTACTGTAACGAGCGATACAGACGCTCGATGTGCCCGTTGAGCCGGAACATCTTCCCACCAAAAGTACGCGTAGCCTCAAAGGTCGCATCAGCTACAGTAAAACCCCGATCAAGAGGATCAATCCTCATTTGATCAAGTGGAATCCAATCTCCGTTCCAGTATGCGGTAAAGCTCATTGCACCTTACCAACAATCAAGAGGTCTATTAGTAGCAGGGACCACAAACTTATGATAATGCACTCGTACGTCCGTCCTAGGTGTTTCATAGCCTAAGCGCAGGAGTGTATAGGCACTACCGCGATAAGGATAATGGATCATAGCTATCACCACGAAATCGTGTCAAGTACACTATCAGTCTTCGTCTAGCTTCTTACCAGCCTCCCTCAAAAAGGTCTCCATACCTTCTGGCAGTGAGACTCCGTTTGAGAGATCAGCAGGCATTTCTACGCTGTCATAGGATTGCTCCATCTGTGCAACCCGAGCTCTAATCTGCGGGTTCTCCTGAACAGCCTGTGCTATCTGTTCGTACTGGCCCCTACCTCGAGTAGTGTCCGACAAGTGCTGTGGAAACTCATAAATCGCACATAACGCTGTCATGATCCGTGCTACAGCAAGATAGTCTTCTTCCAACTGGACGTAATGAGGGACATGTACCATTATGCTTGAGTTCTCAATGCCTGCATCACTTAGGTTATCTCCCACTAGCTGTAAAATACTGGTGGGACCCTGATAGGTGTTCGAGCGTGGGGAGATAATCCCTGTAAGCTTATCGAGATATTCATCACCAACACTGCCCGTGATCTTGAGGGGCCGGGTGTGCGGAACTTCGTCATACATCCCCCCTATTCGGCAATATTCAGCGGCGTTGAATTGCTTTGCCAGTTCAACAATGGCCGAACAGTACTCTTCGCCATACATATGGGGCTCCCGGATATGTAGGAAGACAAAATCCCGGCCGGAACTGGGATCGTGCGCGTAGGTTGCGTCACAGTTAGGGATGGAAAGAGTGCGAGACCCATCCTTCGATGTCATTTCTGGCCGATCTCGAGTGAAGTCCAAAAACTTACCTGGTTCTGAGAGTTTAGCCAACTCTTTTGCTTTAAACTCTCGCTCTAACAATTTCAAGGTAAGAGTCCCTACGGACCCCACGTTTACCCAAGGCATGAGCATCGCGATAATAATCGTGTCACTCAGTTCCGGAACCGGCTCTGTAATCTCCCAAGGGCCAAGCCTCATGCCAACTATAGTGTCAGACAAAATAGATTTGTTCAAGGCCGAGTTCCTTTACCACCGTTGAACACATCATGTAACATGTTAGTAGCTACGAGGCTCTTCACCAGTAGCTACCTTAATCTCCCATCCCAACTCCTCAGGAGGCTTGATGAATTCACGGTTGATGCGAAATGGCTTCATCTACCTTCTAATAGTTGTTGCTGTTCTCGCGATTTTCTTTACCCTGTTTTCTGACGTCGGCGGCTCCCAAGAGATACCCATCGGTACAGCCGTAGAGATGATAAAGAAGGGTGAGGTTGAAATGGTTGAGGTCCGTGGTGATCGGATCAGCCTCTATACAACTCGTCAAGAAACTTTCACCTCCCGTATGGAACAGTACGCGGTTTTTGTAGATTTACTACAAAGCTTCGACGTAGATCCTCAAATGACGGAAATTCACGTGAAAGGAAGTAGCGGTCTTGGTAGCTTCTTTGGCCTGATCTTAAACTTCCTCCCGCTAATCTTCTTCGGTGCAGTATTACTGTTCATGATGCGCCAAGCACAAGGAAACACCAACCAGACTTTCAGCTTTGGACGTAGTAAAGCAAGGATGCTCGTCGGTAACCAGCCTAACGTGACATTCGATGACGTAGCGGGAGCAGAAGAACCCAAAGAAGAACTGCAGGAAGTCGTTGAATTCCTACAATTCCCAGAGCGATTTGAAGCACTCGGCGCACGCGTCCCCCGTGGAGTACTCCTAGTGGGCCCGCCAGGGACTGGCAAAACCCTTCTGGCACGAGCCGTGGCAGGAGAGGCAGCCGTTCCTTTCTTCTCTATCAGCGGGTCAGAGTTTGTGGAAATGTTCGTGGGCGTTGGTGCCTCACGTGTTCGCGATCTTTTTGACCAGGCCAAGCGCAATACCCCGTGTATCGTTTTCATTGATGAAATTGATGCGGTAGGAAGGCACCGGGGAGCTGGCCTAGGGGGTGGTCATGATGAACGAGAACAAACCCTGAACCAGATTCTTGTCGAGATGGATGGCTTTGAGACTGGATCAAACGTGATCATCCTAGCATCAACTAACAGGCCTGACATTCTCGACCCAGCCCTGTTAAGGCCAGGTCGTTTCGATAGGCGAGTGACGCTTGATAATCCAGATGTCAAAGGCAGAGAAGCTATCCTGAAAGTTCATGTGCAAGGCAAACCCCTCGCCGCAGAGATTGATCTCACAGCAATAGCCAAGCAGACACCTGGTTTTAGTGGTGCTGATCTGGCCAACCTTGTAAATGAAGCAGCAATTCTCGCCGCGCGTGAGCGGCGAAAAAGTGTAGAACACCAGGACTTTGCAGAATCGATTGACCGAGTAATTGCAGGACCTGCTAGGAAGTCCCGCGTAATTAGCGACCGTGACAAGGAAGTCACGGCCTACCACGAAGCAGGCCATGCTCTAGTTGGACACTTACTGCCCAGTGCAGAGCCGGTTGCTAAAATCAGTATCGTCTCTAGAGGGCAAATGGGTGGATACACCAAATCCATCCCAGACGAAGAAAGCTACTATATGACCCTAAAACAAGCTAGGGCCCGTCTCGCCACTCTGATGGGTGGTCGCGCGGCGGAAGAGACAGTCTTCGGAGAAGAGGAGATTACAACAGGTGCAGGTAATGACATCGAGCAAGCAACACAGCTCGCCCGTACTATCATTACCCGCTATGGTATGAGCGAGAAGCTTGGTCCTAGAACATTTGGGAAGCGCGAAGAATTAGTATTCCTTGGGCGTGAGATATCAGAGCAAGCAGACTACAGTGACCGTATCGCAGAAGAGATCGATGACGAGGTCCACGGACTAATTAACTCTGCATATCAAACGGCAAAGAACCTCGTGGCGGACAATAAGAACAAGCTTAGCCAGATTGCCAAGTACCTAATCGATAACGAGACTGTGGAGGGTGACGACCTGACGAATTTATTCGACACTCCCCCAACGCCGCTCCCCGAACCTTCAGGAGCAGATTGACACTGGCATCGATCTAACAAACCTCCTGTAGGGCCTCCTCAATAGCTACAAGCATTTCATTAATCTCTTCCGGAGTAACGTACCCAAGGTGCCCAATCCGGAACATTTTGCCTTTTAGTTCACCGTACGCCCCTGCAAGTACTACATCGTGGTTTTTAAGCACAACACTTCGCAAGTTATCTGCATCGACCCCAGCGGGGGACCTAACAGCAGTTACAGTATTGGAAGCAATTTGCTCATCAGGAAAGACTGAGAGACCAATATTAACTATGCCTTCACGAGTCATTCTTGCGATGCTACTATGTCGTCTCCACACCTCCTCTATCCCTTCTTCAAGCAGCTTCCCAAGAGCAAAATCAAGAGCAAAGATAGCTGAAAGATTTGGGGTCCACGGGGGCTGTCCAATATCGTAGTATTCCTTGTATTTAGTGAGGTCAAAGTACAACTTAGGCATCTTCGAGCTTTGGCTCGCATGCCAAGCACGCTCACTCATGCTGATAAAAGCAAGGCCTGGAGGGAGCATCCATCCCTTTTGCGAGGCAGTCGCTACAACGTCCAGACCCCACTCATCTGTCTTCAAGGGAATGGAACACACGCTACTAATACCGTCTACAAGCAGGAGTTTATTAAACTCAGTTTTTACGACCTTAGCAATCGCTTCAAGGTCGTTAGTAACACCAGTGTTAGTTTCGTTATGTGTAACAAGCACTGAGGTAATGTCCGGGTCAGAGTCTAAGGCACGGCGTAGGGTATCGATATCCACTGCTGTCCCTTGTTCGAAGTTAAGCTTGGTAACTTGTGCTCCGAAAATCTCGGCAATGGACCCAAAGCGGTCGCCGAAAGACCCAATAGACGCACAGAGAACTCTTTCACCCGGCGAGAGCGTGTTAGTTACAGCCGCTTCCATAGCTCCAGTACCTGATGACGCGAGTATGAACACGTCGTTATCAGTCATAAAGACCTTTTTTAAACCATCTGTTGCTCGATAGAGGATGTCCTTAAATTTAGGCCCTCTATGATTAATCATCTGTGTGGACATCGTTTCCAATATGTCTTCTGGCACTGGTATTGGCCCAGGTATACGCAGGTTCGTCATGGTACCTCCGACTGAATTCGCATCGCTGAAATTTTAGCACAGGATATTATCTGTTTCGTTGACCTTCTGGTAGATACGCCGGTACCATACGTGCCTATTTAACGCGGTGCACGACTTATGGCTAAGAAAGAACCGTCCAAAAACTTACTAATCGTAGGTGGCGCTGACGGTATCGGCACGTGGCTGGCAAAAAGGGTTTTTGGCAAAAGCAGCGAAATCAGTCGTATAACTTTGGCTGACGTCAAACCGATCTTTGGATCTTCTGACCTTGGCCCAACCAACCCTGACGAAAAACATTTGCCGGAGTTCAAGCTTCTCAAAGTGGAAGTTGATGCGATGCGTTTCAGGGGAACAAATGAGCCTGAATGGGCCTCTGTAAACACACTGGCAGTTCCTCCTACACGAGCACTCACACTCCAAGACTACGATTTAGTCATACTCGCTGTTCCAGAGGATAAATTCGAACAGGCTGCGGCGGAAATACTACCTCGCCTGAGTACTAGGTCGGCAGTCATTGATGTGACCTCTTCAAAACGGTTGTCAATCCCTGCAATGCTCAAACATGTGCCAAAAGGAGTGTCCGTGTTGGGCGTCCATCCACTGTTTGGTCCTGCAGTACAGGATGCTATTGGACAAACCTTTGTGTTTGTTCCCACAGAAACAACCGACCCAGCTAAGCAACAGTGGCTGGCAAAACTGCTTCGCTCATTCGGAGCAATAATAGAGGAGACCGATGCGGCAACTCACGACAAATACATGTTGTTCGTCCAAACGCTTGCCCACTACACTTACCTAGTTTTCGGTAAGACGCTGACTCGAGCCAGTGACATTGGATTTGATTTTAATGAATCATTACGGTTCAGCACACCTCCATATAGTATCTTGACGGCATTTATGGCACGCATCATAGGAGGCAACCCTGACCTATACGCTCAAATTCAGAGTGAGCCAAAAGCGGACAATATTCGGAAGCTACTGGCGGAGTCAGCTCAGGAATTGGCAGAGCAATTTACACACGGGGGCGATGATACCCTGGCAGCAATACACGAAATTATCGAACCCTTCAAGGCTAGCGAAGTTGCTAGGGGTTACGCTAACTCAATCGTATTGGTGGATAGCGTACAGCAAAGCTACAGAGACCTCCATCATCGGCGAGAATCAGGCGAATTAACAATCGTTGAGGTACGAGACCCTTTGGAACAACGAGGGACTTCACGTATCCACGTTGGGATCATCGAAAACATTGACGGACAAACCGTCATTATCAGTGAACGTACTACGACGGTGGACAAAAAGTGGTACATCGCGTACGACGATGAGTCCGAGCACTCCCTACAGAAGTCGGGCAAAGGTGTAAGGCAGAGTTCAACACGTATAGAAAGACGCAACATACGCCGAGTGTTTACACTGGAAGAAACTCGTGACTGGCGCGTTGAACACCTTGATCATCATGTCCGCGACGTCGCTGTACTCTCTGACGATACTGTAGATATAGAGCATGTGTGTCGCGTGCTCTCTCAGATTACCAACTCAGTCGTCCATGGCGATGTCCACGAGCCAAACGATGCGACGTGGCTCTCGCGCTACGGTATGCGCAACAAAGTATTACGCTTCAAAATTTTTGGTGACCGTAATCCCGACACAACAATTACACAAATCGTCGATTCACTACGTCTCTTTGGCATACGAACTCAGAATTAAGAGTTTTGGGGATAAGAACCAAGTACTTTCAGCAGTGAAGCTTGACTACGTACCGATTCCAGCGCTGCCGACACCTTCGTATCTCTCTGATGTCCTACCAAATCTATTAGGAACACATAACGACCGAGCCGCTCACGAGTCGGTCTCGATTCCACCTTTACAAGGTTGATATCCCGACCCGCAAACTCTCCTAACGCTGTATGCAGCAAGCCAGGAGCATCACCATCAAAAGCGAAGCACACAGAGGTTTTATCAGCTCCAGTGATGCCCTGTTCTTCACGTCCTAGAACTACAAACCGCGTCACGTTATTCGGATTATCTTCTATCGCATCTTCAAGTACCACAGCCCCATAAAGTTCCGCAGCTCTTGCATGCGCCACGCCGGCAATTGAACCGTTACCTTCCATCGTTTCCCGGACAGCCTCGGCCGTACTTAAAGAAGCTTCAAGCCGTGCATTTGGAAGTCTATGGGCTAGGAACTGGGCACATTGCTCCAGGGCCTGTGGTTTGGAACGGATGACTTCAATTTCCTCAAGTGTAGTCTGTGGCTTTACGATCAAGGATTGCCTAATTGGAATCACAAGCTCAGCTACGATAGAAAGGCTTGATTCATGGATCAGATAGTCAAGGGTATCGTTAACTGAACCTATCTCTGTGTTTTCAATCGGGAGGACAGCCTCATCGGCAAACTCTCTCTCAACCGCACGAGCAGCTTCAAGTATTGATGCATACTCTTTGTGTCCAGCATCACCATTATATTGAATTGCGGCCTCTTCACTGAAGGTCCCTTGCGGACCGAGGTACGTGAGTTGCTTCATACTCATAAACACCTTGACACTGCGGTTAGTACAAGTATACGCTAGATACGATGAACTCCGTTCGCACATATTACTGGAACTATTACTTTCTCGGCTTAGCCGGAGGCGGCTTGTTGCGCGAACAGTAGACGTAAAAACATACGCTCAAGCAACAAAGACCTCAACCGGCAAACGGTTGAGGTCTTTGTTTGTGGGCAGGAGGTTATTACTGGATGCTTAAACCTACAACGAGGGATGTAAACGTGTTAAAGACGGAACCGCTGATATCGCCTGCTGATCTGGTGGCAGAGGCTCCTATGAGTTCGTCTGCACAGACAACGGTACTGCAAGGACGGCGTGATATCCAATCTGTATTGCAGGGCGAGGACTCGAGATTTCTGGTCATTTTAGGTCCTTGTTCCATTCATGATGAGAAAGCTGCGCTGGACTATGCTGAGCGGCTTGCCGAACTCGCTAAGCAAATTGAAGACAATATAGTTATCGTCATGCGAGTCTACTTCGAAAAGCCTCGCACGACCGTGGGATGGAAGGGCTTACTGTATGATCCCGACCTGAACGACACTTTCAACATCAGCTCGGGTGTAAGACGTGGACGAAAACTCCTACTGCAAATTGCTGAGATGGGCTTACCGACAGCTACTGAATTCCTAGATCCAATCGTGCCTCAATATTTGGCGGATCTAATCTCTTGGGTTGCTATAGGCGCACGTACCACAGAGAGTCAAACCCATCGTCAAATGGCCAGTGGATTAAGTATGCCAGTTGGATTCAAAAATGGTACCGACGGAAACGTGAAGATCGCTGTAGACGCAATGGTATCTTCGCGTGCCGAACATGGGTTTCTTGGAATTGACGAAAGTGGTAGGACCTCCGTAGTCCATACAGCAGGTAACCCTTACAGCCATCTCGTATTACGTGGGGCCAACAAGGGGCCAAACTTTGATGCAGTCTCTGTGGCTGATGCCCAGAGCAAACTTAAAGAGGGAGGCGTCCCATCTCAACTCCTGATAGATTGCAGCCATGGCAACTGTAGTAAAGACCATACAAAAATGCACATTGCTTTTGAAGATGCGGTGTCCCAGCGCGTAGCCGGAAACACAGACATAATAGGCACGATGCTCGAGAGTAACATCAATCCAGGTAGTCAAAAGACTGACACGGATATCTCAAAACTACAGTATGGTGTCTCAATCACTGACCCATGCATCGGTTGGGAGGAGACAAAAACCCTGCTTCTAGAAGCCAATAAATTGCTCAGTGGATAGTTTATTTCCCTAGTACATCCTTAGCTTTTTCATCGAATGAATGAGACCCCAAATATACGTAACGAAGAACTTCAGGAACAGAATGACTGTCTCCCATGGAACGCTGTTGACGCGCTCTACGGCATGGCCTGCGTAGCCATTGGCGCTGCTTTACTACTAACTATTACTGCAACAGTCCGGAGTGATAGTAATCTCAACCCTACTAACCTGGCCCCCCTATCAATTTTACATCTCATGATGCTTTTTTCAGTGTGGGCATTCGGCCTACGGAAGAGCGGGGCAAACGTTGGTACCCTTGGACTGCTTATGCCTAAGGGCAAATGGCAATCCTTGACCAAGTGGCTTAGTCTGAGCATAGGTGGACTTGTCGCTAGCTTATTGATTCATGCAATATATGTACTTACAGTAACTTACATCGGTATTGAATACTTGACCCCTCCCCCAATTCCTGATGAATTACTCGGAGGTGGGTTGGACCGGTTGATTAGTGCCGGCGTGTTAGTAATAATCGGCCCATTTGCAGAAGAATTATTCTTTCGAGGTTTCATCTTAGCAGCGATGATCAAGAGTATCGGAATTGTGCCCGGCATCACCATCGCTTCATTGATATTCGCTATTAGCCATGGGGAGGTGGCAATAATAGTTCCTGTTTTTGCCAGCGGAGTGATACTGTCGTTACTCTACATAAAAACAGGTTCGCTGTGGCCTCCTCTTGCTGCCCATAGCACACAAAATTACCTAGCGGTCGCCTTAATATGACCAACCGAATTGACACCACACTGACAGCTGCCAAAGCAAATGGTAGAGCGATCCTATCGCCCTACGTAACTATTGGTTATCCCGACCTATCAACTTCTATCGATATCGCAATAGCCATGCTGGACGCAGGAGCAGATATGCTAGAGATCGGTGTACCGTTCAGTGACCCCCTTGCTGATGGACCCACCGTGCAGCGCACAAGCTATATAGCGCTTGAAAATGGAGTCACCGTAACTTCATGCTTAGAGGCTGTTAGTGAACTCCGATCCCGAGGCGTAGTAGCACCACTAACCTTGATGGGTTACTACAATCCCTTCCTCCACTATGGTCCGCAGGCCGTTATAAAGGACGCAGCATCTGCAGGAGTCGACGGACTCATCGTTCCTGATTTACCCCTCGAAGAAGCAACCGAGCTACAGGAACTCTGCAAGGACTACAACATACGAATGGTTCATTTCGTTGCTCTCACAAGTACCGATGAGCGAGTCGCAAAAATTTGTACAGTGGCAGAAGGCTTCATCTACTGTGTTGCTGTTTTGGGTGTCACGGGGGCACGTACAATGATTAGAGCGGACGTACGTGATCTGGTAGCCAAGGTCCGAAAACACACCGACGTGCCGGTGCTTCAAGGGTTTGGAATTTCGAGTCGAGAACACATTAACGAAATTAGAGAGTACGCAGACGGAGCGATCGTTGCGAGTGCCATACTTGATGCGGTCAGCAAGGTGCCAAACAAGCAAGCTGCGCAGACCGCATCCACATTCGTTCGCGAATTGCTGAGGTAAATATGGGTAAAACTCGAGGAGTACGAGGAGCAACAGTAGCAGATGAGAACACACGCGAGTCTATACTGACGGCAACTACTGACCTTCTCGAAGCATTGGTCACAGCTAATGACATCAATGTGGACGATATTGCAGCTGCATACTTTACAACCACCTCCGACCTAAATGCGGAGTTCCCCGCAGCTGCTGCACGTCAAATCGGATGGGAACATATCGCACTCTTATGCTCCCACGAGATGAACGTCCCGTATGCTATGGGTAATGTTATCCGCGTTCTTCTACTGATCGATACCGAAAAGAGTGCGCAGGAACTGAACTTCCAGTACCTAAAGGGTACTGACAAGCTCCGACGCCGGACCATGGACGGCTCGAACTAGCCATGCAACAGTGGGACCTACAAACCTTATTCAACCGAGGAATGCTCGAGGACGCTATAGTCCGAGAAGAATTGCTTAAGGACATCGAATCCGGCAAAACACTAACCATCTATCAAGGATTCGATCCCACGAGCCCTAACCTACACATAGGTCATCTTCTAGGGCTCAGGGTTCTGCGTTGGTTTCAGCTTCATGGTCACAGGGTGATTCTCCTAATCGGTGATTTCACTGGCCGTATCGGAGACCCTTCCGATCGCCCAGAAGCTCGTAAACGCCTAACCCACCAACAGGTGCTAGACAACGCGACAACATACCGCGAGCAATTCTCACGTATTTTCGACCTTGATGGTGAAAATCCTGCTGAAGTGCGAATGAATGGTGATTGGCTCGACCAAATCACCCTGGCGCAATTTAGCGACATTATGGACAAGTTCACCGTACAACAACTCCTTGAGCGCAGTATGTTCCAAGAACGCTTGGACAAAAATGAGGCATTGTATTTAAACGAAATGATCTACCCTGTATTGCAAGCGTATGACTCGGTTGCTATGGAAGTTGATGCCGAGCTTGGAGCATCTGACCAACTATTCAATATGATGCGGGGACGTGATCTCGTACGGTCTTACCTTGGTAAGCCCAAGCATGTTCTGACAACCCCATTACTCCCAGGCCTCGATGGGAGAAAGATGAGCAAAACATACGGTAACACCGTGGATCTTACAGAGAAGCCGGTATCAATGTTCTTCAAACTAACATTGGTTAACGACTCAGCTCTACCTTCCTTCATGCGTGTCCTAACTGACAGTACTGAAGATGAAATACAGGCTGTAGAGGAATTAATGACGAGCGAAAAGAATTTGGTGGGTGAGAGGGTAGCCTTCGCTCACAAAATCGTCTCCTTGCTCCACAGCGCAGATTCTGCCAACGATGCTCGAGAAGAGTTTCAGCGTGTCATAAGTGAAGGTGAATTGCCATCCAACATACCGACCCTAACAGTTCCTAATGATAGTATCTCTGCAGAAGGTGTTAACTTGGTTAATATGATCGCCACTAGCGATCTCGTTGAAAGTAAAAGCGATGTCAGGCGTATAATTCAGCAGGGCGGCGTCAGTATCAATGGAAGTGTTGTTGAAGATCCTCGTGCTCACATAGAATTAACCTCACTATCTGGAGCTCTACTCAAAATTGGAAAGCGGGGCTATCTGAGAATCACATCGACCGAGCAGTGAACAACCACGTACCCTTTTCTAGTAAATAGCTCCCAACTGCAATTTCAGCTCATCTCGACAGCTAGACCTTGTTCATACAGTGATAGCCGTTTGGATAATTCTTGGTATTGGTTAACCTGAAGGTCAGGATCATGTTCCAAAATACGAGTTGCTTCGCGTCGAGCCAAAGACACTATGTCTTGATCGGTAATCCGTGCAAGCCTAAGGCTCGGTAAACCACTCTGGCGCGTTCCGAGGTAGTCACCTGGCCCACGTATTCGAAGATCTTCCTCAGCAAGTCGAAATCCATCACTAATTCGCTCAACCAACTTCAAACGCTCTCTGGCATCCTTACTGGGGTCGTCAGCAAGGAGCAAACAGTAGCTCTGGTGCTCTCCCCGTCCAACGCGCCCGCGAAACTGATGAAGTTGCGCGAGACCAAACCGATCGGCCCCATCAATTAACATCACTGTCGCGTTAGGGACGTCAACCCCAACCTCTATCACGGGTGTCGAAACGAGGATGTCGATTTCTCTATTTTGATACTTCGCCATAACCAATTCTTTTTCCTTAAGTGACATACGACCATGGAGAAGTCCTAAACGCAGATCTGGGAATACGCTACTAGAGAGTCGCTCAAACTCATCCACAGCGCCTTTCACAAGTTTTGTTTTAGTTGGATCGATACCCGGAAGCTGTGCAGTGCCGTCATCCCCATCCTTACCCTTGCCAATCCTAATCTCTGACTCGTCGACAAAGGGCATCACGAAGAAGGCCTGTCTACCTTTGGATACTTCGTCACGTACGAAATCGTAGGCGGTAGTACGTTTGATCGGGTCCACATATCGTGTCCTAATGGACTGCCTGCCCGCCGGCATCTCATCAATAAAAGAAACATCCAACTCCCCATACAATGTCAATGCTAGAGAGCGTGGGATAGGTGTAGCGGACATCGCCAACAAGTGGGGGCGAATACCTTTCTCCCTTAATGCAGCGCGCTGCATCACCCCAAACCGATGCTGTTCGTCGACTACAGCAACAGCAAGTTTTGGGATTTCCACCTCCTTTTGAATAATTGCGTGGGTACCTATCACGACATCAACTTGACTTTCCTCGACCATCTTGCGCATTTGGTCTTTAACACTCTTTTTAAGACCGCCCAGTAGGAGGCCAACAATGACATCTCGTCCGCCAACTTTGGCCGTTGCCAGATGCATCCCCTCATCAACAACTCTTCCACCAGAAAGCATATGTGTAATTGTGAGAAAGTGCTGTTCTGCAAGAATCTCCGTCGGTGCGAGCAATGCAGCTTGATAACCGTTCATTACTGCCCCAAGCATACCTGCCACCGCAACGACGGTCTTACCGCTCCCAACGTCACCTTGGAGCAACCGACCCATTGGCCTGTCGCTCCTAATATCCCGTGTAATCTCCTCAATAACCCGTTTCTGGGCAAGTGTCAGTTCGAAGGGTAGAGATTTAAGAAAAGTGTTGACTTGATCTTGATGGGGAAGCTGTACTCCGGTTTCCATCTCTTGCCAAGACTGCTTTCTCCGCAGCATTGAAAGTTGCATCATGAAAAGTTCGTCAAATGCTAATCGGCGTCGTGCTGATTCCCAGTTTGCCCCAGAATCAGGGTAATGAATTTGCGATAGAGCAGTGGTCAGATCCTGGAGGCCCGTACGGACCACAATCTCTCGGGGAAGGTAGTCTACAACCTGGTTAAGACCAGCCTCAAGCCCTGCTTTGACAATACGCCTTACCGTTCTTTGGTATAAGCCTTCCACCAGAGGGTACACAGGCACAAGGCGCGCAGCATGGGTGAGGTCATCCTGCCCACGGATAATTTCGTACTCGGGATTCTCAAAAACAAGGCCGCCCCTAAATGCGCTTACTTTCCCACTCACCACCACCTTAGTACCAGGTTTAAAACTCTTGGCGAGATATCCTTGATTGAACCAAGTTGTTCTCACAGTGCCAGTATCATCAACCAACACGGCATGGGTGGAATTACGTCTCGGCCCACTCCTATTCTCTTTGGCTTCAAACACGCTTGCTTCGATCGTTTGCTCCTCACCATACTGGAGTTGCGAAATTTTTCGGATCTTTGTGAAATCTTTATGCCGGTGAGGGAACAAATACACAAGGTCTTCAACTGTGCTTACGCCGAGTCTGTTGAGCTTGGGGTGGTTGGTCTTTGTAACGCCTTTGATTTGTGATACGTCCGTCTCTAGAGGCAACCTCGGAGAAAGTCGCGGCGCTCGAGCTCGTTGGGGCAGGTGTGATTCTGGCTCTTTGGAGGGCTCCTTCCAGGCCTCAATGCCTTCCATACTTGCAATGGTTAGAGAAACCCAGTCACGGCGTTCTGAAACTGACATATCAGAATAATTCACTGCTATATTTATAGATGAGGAGAGTTCATTGGCCCACCTTGCGAGGAACTGATCAAGGCCTCCAATGACTGTGAGATTACTGTAATCCGCAGACTGCTCCCGAACCAGAATGTCCCTAAGCACTATGATTTTATGGTTCGCGTCAGTCATCTAGCTCAGGTTACCACCATGTCTATTGTTATTCTAAGGTTCAAGGTACTCAGCTGACCTTAATATGTAACCACCTATTCGAGCACATAGGACACCAACCTTGATTTCAAGTTGTAGATTATCCAAGCCTTAGCACATGGCAAATATGTTGGGCGAAGATTCCGTTCTAACAACAACAATTCTCGCGAACCCAGAACGGTGCCCTAAGGTACAGAAAACAGTTCCACCGACTGTTGGAGCCTACCTATCTAGGAATGATCCTGATCAAAAGAAGACTACTAGAGTTGTTAGTTCACACTGTCCGGTCTGTAGATATCAACTCCACCACCGATATTTCGGAGCCTACCCTCGCCTCCTATGACAACAACTCTGCCATCAGGTAGTAGGGTAGAGGTATGATCTGTACGTTCTGAAAACATCTTGCCAGCGTACAACCATCCGGACAGTGCTCGGTCAAAAAGCCAAGCTTTGGTAGTCCCAGAACCTCCCAGGAGGAGTAAACGTCCATCGAGAAGCTGGGTAGCTGTTGCACCCGTACGTACCTCAGGCATCCGATCAGCGTACACCCACCTCGAGGCACCAGGTTCGTACAATAAAGCCGCATTAGATGCTCCCTGCGCCCCAAATCCTCCTGCGACAAGTACCGCTCCATCCTCAAAAACTCCAACCGTTACCTTCTGTAATCGCTGATCAAGGTTCGGTAGTTGCGACCACTGCTGTGTATTAACATCGAATACCGCAACTGTTGGACCAGAACCACCTGCCACAAGCATATTACCGTCAGGGAGACGAAGCATAGAGTGGCCCGCCCTTACATCAAACATACTCGCAGTGGGCGTCCATTCTTCCTTGAGTGGGTCAAATATCTCCACAGACGCAGTCGACTGTGCAGCCTCAGTTTCTCCTCCAACGACAAGTATCGAACCATCCTCCAAACTCAGTGCGGTATGCCCCCAGAGCGGCCGAGGCATTGGCGTTGTGAGAGTCCAAGTACCAGATTCAGGGTCATAAATTTCAGCGGAATTTTCATTACGTAGCGCGCGCTTACCCTCATCATCAAGCGTGATCTTACGGCCTCCGGCCACGAGGACTCTACCATCCTTAAGTCGAGTAGCTATATGACCTCCGCGCTCAATGTTCATAGCATCCACAAGTTTTGACTCACCGGTAACAGGATCGTACAACTCAGCAGATGCCGTGAATTCGACAGGGCTAGATGGATCGCCAGACCTACCTCTACCTCCGACGACTAGTATTGTCCCATCCCGTAAAAGAGTAGAGGAATGACCTGCTCGCCCTTGAACTAAAGTCCCAGCCCGTTCCCAATTACCCAAAAATGGGTCAGAGAACCAGGCCCCGGACTTCGGATTATAGAATTCCATGGAGTCAAATGGCCCTTTTTCTGCTCCTCCAACCACCAGCACACGACCATCATTCAACAAGACAGAAGAATGCGAGACACGAGCCACATCGATATTACCTGCCTGAAGCCACTTATCTTCAGCAGGGTCATATATCTCTACAGAATCGTCGGCCAAACCCTTAGGTCCGCCTGCGACGACCAGAACGGTGCCATCCGGCATCAGAACTGCGGTATGATCCACCCGTACCCCAAACGGCTGTGGGGTCAGACGCCACGAATTTGTCTCAGGATCGTACACTTCAGCAGCAGGCGTTGCTTCATCACCGCCAACTACAAGTACTCGTCCGTCGTTGAGCAATGTGGCTGTATGACCAACCCTTGCAAATTCCAATTTGGGTGCAACCGACCACTCTCCGGTAAGAGGATCGTATATCTCTGCTGATTCCCGGGGTTCACCAACTCCATCCGATCCACCAACAACAAGCACACGCCCATCAAGAAGCTTGGTTGCTGTATGTGAAACCCGAAAGTCATGCATTTCTGCCAAGTCCAACCAAATCCGCTCGTTGGGGTCGTAGGCCTCTACGGTCTTCTGGGCTCCGCCTTTAAATCCATTTCCTCCGGTAACCATTACTCTGCCATCGTCCAGCGTAACGCCAGCAGCAAGTGCTCTACTATCCACCATCCGCCGGATCTGTGACCAGGTATCAGTCACAGGGTCATATATCTCTGCAGACTCAAGATTTTCGGTCTCTCCAAGACCTCCGGCTACTAGAATTCGGCCATCGTTTAGCTTAGCTGTGACAAAGAACGATCTTGAGGTCATCATCCGTGCCCTAGTGGTCCAGGTATCTAAACCTGGGTCATAACTCTCCACGAGAGGGAATGGACCATACGGACCGATACCACCAATAGCTAGTAGTTTCCCATCCTCTAAAACAACAGTCCCGAACCCTTGGCGGGGGTCATTCATGCTTCCGACGCTTGTTTTCGCCCGTACAACTGGGCGGCTTATTGATGGGGTAGGACTAGGCATGACCTCGGGCGAGACCTGTGTCCCCTCAGTAATCTCCGTCGGGGAAATTGACGACTCTGGTTTAGCTCCCCCATCCCCACAACCGATGACTATAATCAACCCAAGCGTAGTTAATGACCCTACGGCCAAAAGTTCGCGAATTTCAAAAAACCTTTTGATCATTATCACCGTCTCACACTAAACCTTTTTGTTGGGAGTCGAGGATCTTAGAACTATGTTATTACATGTACTGCAGCCATGTTCAGCGACAACATAGAATCAGAAAAACTCAACCCAGCATAAATTGATTTTAGCAATGGCTGAAAAACTGGGTCAACGATCTTATACAAATCGTTCTGTTTTAATACAACTCCTGAGACATAGTCTACATATTCTGGCAGTAGCATAGGTCTGGCCACATACCCGCCTTATCGTTTAGCAGTTCGTGACCACGCTCAGGCCTGCCAAATCACCTTGACCCATATTCCACCCGATACCTATAATGGGCTCACCGGATCACTTCAATCAGAGAGTCATGGTCACACCCATCTCTACAAAAAGAGTCGAGGACGTTAAATCTGACGCCCTTAATACACTGCTCCATATATCTGACCTGGATTCATTGGACGAATGGCGAGTCCAATACCTAGGTCGTAAAGGACAACTCACCCAACTACTGCGCGGGCTTAGCTCTGCGCCCGAGAACGACCGTGCCCAAATTGGAGCAGCCGCTAACATTGCGAAAACAGTTTTGGAGGAACAACTGCGCCTGAGAGAAGCAGATCTGAAAGCAGAACACCTCTCGGGAGTCGTAGATCGCGAACGGATTGATGTGACGCTACCGGGGTTACCAGTCCCGGAGGGCAAGCTACATCCGACTACACGAATGGTCCGGGAGATCACTACGGCTTTCGCATCCATGGGTTTCCAAATCGAAGAAGGACCTGAAATTGAGTATGAACGGTACAACTTTGACATGCTCAACATTCCATCTGATCACCCTGCACGGGACATGTGGGACACCCTCTGGATTGACCAAGCAAGACCAGATGGCTATCGCCCCTTACTTCTGCGAACGCATACCTCTCCGATGCAAGCGAGAGTGATGGAGAATATAGATCCTCCCGTGCGCGTTGTCGTACCTGGGAAATGCTACCGATACGAAGCAACAGACTCCACTCACGAATGGCACTTCTACCAGGTTGAGGGCCTTGCGGTTGGCGAAGGTATCACCTTCGCAGACCTAAAGGGAACTCTGTATGAGTTTGCAAGACGCATATTTGGGGAAGATAGGAAGATCCGGTTCCGGTGTGACTTCTTCCCGTTCGTAGAGCCTGGCGTGGATATGTCAATCTCCAACTTCAAGGACAAAGACGGTAACCGGCCAATCAACCGTGATGAGGATTGGATAGAGATCCTTGGTGCTGGCATGGTACATCCGAAGGTGTTAGAAGGAGTGGGATACGATCCCGATCGATACACGGGTTTTGCCTTTGGTATGGGTGTAGAACGTATCGCAATGCTCAAATACGGAATAGATGACATTCGCCTCTTTTACTCTAACAATACCCAATTCATTAGCCAATTCTAAGTTTACTCTACCTAGTACAAAAACCATATGCTAATTCCGATTTCTTGGCTCAAACAATACGTCCCTATCAAAATACCCGCGTTAGAGCTGGCTCACCGCCTAACCATGGCAGGGACTGAAATCAGTGAAGTAAAAGAAGTGGGGGCCGATTGGGGGCACGATAAAGTTGTCATTGGTCACGTACTTAAGGTAGATCCTCACCCGGATGCCGACCGACTAAAAATACCAAGCCTTGATCTCGGAAATGGTCAAACAGCACAAGTCGTTTGTGGAGGCCCCAACTTAGCGGCGGGACAAAAGATTGCCTTCGCCAGAGAAGGCGCGAAACTTTACAACGCTAAGACTGGCAAAGTAGCTAAGCTTAAATCCTCGAAAATTCGAGGTGTTATCTCTACCGGCATGGTGTGTTCAGAGTTGGAACTTGGTCTTGGCGAGGACCACCGGGGGATATTGGTTCTGCCTAACGACGCACCAACTGGCACTCCTCTTGTGGATTACCTTGGTGATGCCATCCTCAGTGCAGAGGTAACCCCAAACAGGCCCGACTGTCTATCAATGCTTGGTATCGCACACGAAGTGGCCGCACTTACAGGTCAAACCGTCACCGAACCTGACCGCAATTATCCTGAAAATGGTGACTCTATCAACCAACAAGTCATTATTGACGTAACTGATGCAGACCTCTGTCCTAGATACGCAGTTAGCTTGATTCGAGGGATTACCGTCAAGGAATCACCTGACTGGCTCAAAGATGCGATAGAAAAAAGTGGGATGCGCCCTATAAATAACATCGTAGATGTGACCAACTACGTGATGTTGGAATACGGTCAACCCCTCCACGCGTTTGATTACACTACCATCAATGAAGCAACCGTCATCATTCGCACAGCTCATAACAAAGAGAAACTAATCACATTGGATGATGAAGAACGAGAAATCAATCCTCCGATTCTGACTATCGCAGATCCCAAAAGGGCTATCGCTCTTGCTGGTGTGATGGGTGGACGCGATAGTGAGGTCACAGAAACAACAACAGATGTCCTACTTGAGTCAGCAAACTTCGAAGCGATAAATACACGAAAAACAGCGAGATCCCTTGGGATGAGCACCGAGGCATCCTACCGGTATGAACGAGGTATCCGGACAGAACTTGTGCCTCTCGCGTTACGACGAGCTACCAAGTTAATCTTGGATCTGGCTGGGGGGTGTGCAGCAAAGGGTATCCTTGACACCTCTCCAACCAACAAAATATATCCACCTCTGAGGATATCCGATGATAAGTTCGAGAGGGTCCTAGGCACTAGCATATCCATCAACCGGGCTGACGAAGTACTCAGTTCCTTGGGATTCAATACATCTCGGACCGAGGATAAATCGCTGGCTGTGGAAGCTCCTTACTGGCGAACTGATATCTCCATTGAAGAGGACCTCGTCGAGGAGGTAGCACGGATTATCGGCTACGAGGATGTCCCGGCTACCCTACTATCTAGTGAAATACCTCACCAGATTCCGAATCCGTCTCGAGATTTAAGAGAGCAAGTCCGAGATGCCCTCGTCGCAGCTGGTATGCAAGAGACAATTTCATATCCAGCTACCAGCTTGAATTCCATGGCTAAGGTAGGTGTCTCAAACTCTGCCGGGCAAGCTGCGCTGCCCATCGCAAACCCAATGAGCAGTGACATGACCCATATGCGAACTACTCTTAGGCCTAGTATCTTGGATACTCTATCATTCAACCGCCGCGTATCGCATGGGTCAGGATTCAAACTCTTTGAGATTGGCAAGATCTACCTCCCCAACGACGATGTGAACGGATACGAACTACCTAAAGAGCAAGAAGTCCTCGTTGGAGTATTTGCAGGACCTAGCTCCCAGATGTCATGGCTAACTACTGGAAACGCCATGGATTTTTTCTATGCAAAGGGAGTGCTAGAAGTAGTATTCCGCCGACTTGGCCTAAATGTGGAGTACGAAGCACACGATACGGACCAAATCTTACATCCGGGAAAAACTGCACTGTTGAACTACAAGGGGAATCGAATCGGTGTAATCGGTGAGATCCATCCAAATGTTCTCGATCTCTTTAACATTGAGGACTCGCCTGTTGCCCTAATTGAAATCAACTTGGAGACACTATACTCCACCCTTGAAGGAACCTCCCCAACTTATACTGAAGTGAGTCGCTACCCAGAATCTGAACGTGACATAGCCATCCTTGTTGATGATGAGGTCTCTTCTGCACAGATCCAGCACATAATTATTCGTAACAAACTTGTCCAATCCAGCACACCATTTGATCTGTATACTGGCGACAAGATCCCTGCGGGAAAGAAATCGATCGGCTACCGCGTCACATTTCGGTCAAACCAATCCACCCTCACACGCGAGCTCGTAGACAAGACCCGACAAAGCATCGTCAAACAGTTAGAGCGTGAACTGGGTGCCGAACTAAGAGATTAAACTTCCCGCTAGTCCGAAGTACTCCAGGCTTTAATTTGGAAGAACATCTACATAGGCACAGTCACGCCGATATGATTAGTGTAGAGGATGCGTTAGAACACATCCTCGGGTTTTGTAGTGTCCTCTCACCAGAGCTAAAACCAATCAGTGGTGCACTGGGCCAAATATTAGCTGAAGATATCGTAGGACGGTTTGATATGCCTCGGTGGGATAATTCAGCTATGGATGGCTATGCAGTTAGGGCAAATGACATTAAAGCAGCTACCAATCAATCACCCACAGTACTCAAAGTTGTTGGCAAGATAGCTGCAGGTGACGTACCTCACAGAACCGTAGAATCAGGGACAGCAATACGGATAATGACAGGAGCTCCCATTCCTACTATGGCCGACGTGGTAGTCCCTTTTGAGGATACTGATGAATTGGAGCGAAAATCTGGGACAGAAATAGGGATTCATCTCCCAGTACCGCCAGGAAGTAATATTCGGGTGCAAGGTACAGACATAAAAATGGGTCAAACGATTATTGACCGTAGCAAGGTTCTGAAAGCCGCTGATATCGGCATCCTAGCTTCATTGGGTTACAGCGAAGTACAGGTCGTGAAAAGACCAACGGTTGGTATCTTGGCAACAGGCGATGAGCTTTTAGACCCAAAAAAAACGCTGGAACCCGGAAAGATATATAACAGTAATAGTTACAGTATCGCAGCAGCCGTACAAGCATCTGGTGGCATCCCGTGGATGCTGGGCATTGCCAACGATACCTGGCAGTCGATTGGCGCAATGCTGGACAAGGGGATTGAACATGCAGACATATTGATCACAACAGCGGGCGTGTCAAAAGGGGACTATGATCTTGTCAAAAATGTATTAGCAGAATATGGAAAGATCGAACTATGGTCAGTAAGGATGAGGCCCGCAAAGCCGCTAGCATTCGGGCTTTTAAATGCTCCCGAAGGTAGACGGATGCCTATTCTTGGATTGCCTGGAAATCCTGTCAGCGCACTAATCGCTTTTGAGCAATTCGGCCGGCCAACCCTCCGCAAGATGATGGGATTTGTAAACAATGGTCGACCACGAGTTCAGGCCATCTTAGAAGATCCAATAGTTAACTTAGACGGGAGGAGACAGTACGCGAGAGTCATTATCACCAAGCGTGAGGACACCTACTATGCTAGGCTGACTGGTGATCAAGCTTCACATATACTCACTTCTATGTCACTGGCAAACGGACTAGCCATATGCCCTGAAGAAACTCCTCGTAAGGAAATAGGCGAGACCATTGATGTAGAAATGCTCGAGTGGCCAGTAGGCTACGCTTAACACCTAAAGACGTTGACCAGCGGACGGGAGTAGTGTAAGTAATGCAACAGTTCAAATATTTAAATTTCATTTGGGTGAGAGGATCAGGCACAAAATGACAGATAATGATCACAATGTAGATGAGCCTCTTTATCAAATAGACACAGATGGAGCATTTGATAAAGGGCGTGATATCAAGTCGATAATCGTCTCTCGGATGGGGTACCTGCTTCGACAACAACTGTCGGCAGATGAGCTCGAAACTATGGCACCCGAAGACCTAGTTATGCAAATCGTGTATCAGGTTGCTGAGACTGAAGAGTATCTACTTCCAGATACACCCTTGAAAGAGGCAATCTTCCGGGTACTGCTGGCCAATGACAATAAACCAATGGGGGCTCAAAGCATTAGTGCAGTTCTTGAAGAGAAATGGCAGCATAGTCGTTACCCTCGTGACATTTCTGCATCGACACTAACCAGACTCCTTGATCACAGCGATCCCTATTGCATAATTAGAACCACTGGTTAGGCTGCAAAAATCACCGTGCCCAACTATACGTTAATTTAACTAATTTAACTGTTGAATTTGGCACAAAACTAATTGCCATTTACCCAATTAAAGTATAGCTCTGCCTAGATCAACCAGCAGCAAAACGATAGCAAGTAACGTTTTACAAATTAACGATACCGTCTACTCGCCGCCTTTCAACCCAAGGCAAGTAGTAAGCTTACGTAGCAATCTCGCTTATATAAGCCTAAAACTCTTCGTCTCGCTTACGTTTCTTACGCAAAACCTCGACCTCTGTCGATACCATAACAGGAGCGGACAGAGGGGAATCTTTCTTCGCTGATTTCTTTGGTTTACGTGTTTCCCGTTTTTGTCGGTTTTTTGCCATCATTTGCCTCCCGCTGTCTGATTGGAGTTTATCGAACGCTTAATGACCCTGTAAAGGAGTAGGGAAAACGTAAACTCCCTGAGTTCCCTTCCCAACGGATCAGAACGGATTGAGCATAGGTAATTTTGAAGGACTGTAGCCTATGTTTAGGTGGGGGGTCTCAATAACTATATGACCTCGGAATCGAGACTCCATAAGTGCATCGTGCGCTCCCGTTGTCAAAAGGGTTCTCTCGACGGGGTAACGTTCCATACCAGTGAGAAACATCTCTTGGATATTAAGGCCAAGAATGGTGAAGTGATCGTCGAGATGTTTACTACCATGTCCGTAAACAGTGCTTAATACTTCCCTAGCAACACTAGCTGCGTATCCAAACTGCCGAACGTGTCCATCTAATAGTAGAACACTGGCACGAAAACCATCTACGTACTCAATAAGAAAAATGGCAGGGTTTATACAGTTATCCTGCATATGTCCATCATCCTTGTCTATCATCTGGCCTGCTACCAACTCAGCTAGGTCTCGAGGCCACACACCCTCCTCACCAGCTTCCCAAACAGCATCCCCTTCAAGACACTGAACTGACCTAATTCCTGTTTCTCCTCCTGATCGTCTTTCAACCATCGCTTGCAAGGCCTCGAGCCCGTGGAACCCATAGGAGTCCAATCCATTGGGGTAAGAATTGAAGTGACCGAGCACGAAAGCTTGGTCAATACGTTCACCGATAGGATGCTCTAGGAAAGGGATTCTGGTCGTAAGTGGTAGCGAGGAGCCAGCCATAAGGGGCATATTGAGTTCATTAGCACGCTTATACATCCAATGCGCATCAGGCCAATTATACGAAAGGTGTTTATCGTTGAAGACTGGAATTGGACGATTACTAACACCTATTACCCCTGTTATCTGTTCGAAGAATGAGCGCCTCGGATAGATCTGACGTCCTTGTTCGTTGCTGGCATAGTCACCATGCTCAGCAATTAGAAGAACTCCATCAACGGCTAATTCACCAACTGTCCAGTCGGAGGCAGTGGGCCAGTGCCCCTTAGTAAGCTTAGTTCTAGTTAGAGCAGAGTGAATACTTGGGAAAATCTCGACTCCGTACTGTTGGGCTATCTCCAAACCGACATCCTTAGGATGTACTTGATCAATGTACATCGATACCACGTCAACTTTTGGTTCAATCAAACCATTAGGAGTGTCAAACCCTCTCAAAAATTTGGACACAATGAGATCTGCATGGGATCTTGAAAAGTAGGTTGTCACAATCGCTGCAATCTTCTTACGATCCACGATTATTGCTCCTCTGGGACATTCCCCGCACAACATCATAGTTGGTAGTGTTCACTTGGGCTAACACAAGCCATTCGTTGTATGAGTTATGGCCACCGGCTATAATCCCAGCATTCTCGAATAATCAGGAGACTCAGGATGCCCCAGGAGCTAGCATTCTTCCGCGGCGGCTTCGTGCCTATCGAAGAAGCAAACGTCAACATCAAAACACACGCACTACACTACGGAACTGCCGTATTCGAAGGTATGCGTGGTAACTGGAACGAGGACAAAGAGCAAATCTTTGTATTCAGGGCACGTGAACACTACAACCGGCTAATCCAGGGCTGCAAGATTATGCTGATGGACATTCCATACTCAGTCGATGATTTACTAGATATTACATGGGAACTTATACGGAGATCTGGTTATCGACAGGATCTTTATATTCGGCCGATTGTGTACAAAAGTGAAGAACTGGTCGCCAATCTACGTCTACAGGACCTTGACGCTGACTTCGCCTTGATCACCGTCCCATTTGGGAACTACATCGAAGTGGAGGGTGCTATCCGTTGTAAGACCTCTTCATGGCGTCGCATAGACGATAACATGATTCCACCCCGCGTTAAGATCGCTGGTCATTACGTTAATAGCATCCTTGCAAAAACTGAAGCCACGCTGGCCGGTTACGACGAAGCAATCTTCATGAACCACGACGGAAGTATCTCAGAGGGTTCAGGAGAGAACCTCTTTATGATCACTAACGGGGTCCTCACTACTCCACCAGTTTCCGACAATAACTTAACTGGTATCACCAGGGATTCTGCCTGGACACTAGCGACACAAGAGTTGGGTCTAGACGTGGTAGAACGACCCATCAGACGAACGGAATTGTACCTCGCAGACGAGGTGTTCTTAACAGGAACGGCAGCACATATTACTCCAGTCGGTCAGCTTGACGAACGACCAATCGGAGACGGCGAAGTCGGTCCCATTACTGGCCAGATCCGAGATATGTATCTAGGTAGTATCCGGGGAGACAATGATAAGTACTCCCACTGGTGTGAAGGTATAGTTCCTAACGTTGAGTAAAAGGCCCATGAGCGAGCTCGAAGGATACGTCAATTCAACTCCGACCTCCCAGCATCTCCAACGTGAAGCGGAGAAGTACCTGCCTGGCGGCAGTTCTCGGGGTACAGCATATTTTGAACCATACCCCTTCTTCGTTGATTACACCAAGGGCCATCACGTTACTGACGTGGACGGCAACCGATACTTGGACTTCATGCTCAACGCTACAACTTACGTACTGGGCCACGCCAATCAAAGCGTAGTTGAAGCTGTCAAACATCAAGCGGACCGCGGTCTCAGCTATAGCCGCCCTGCCCCATCACAAATAAAGCTCGCGGAGATGCTGTGTAACAGGGTCCCTTCTGTCGAAAAGATTAGATTCACAAACTCTGGTACCGAGGGGACATTAAACGCAATCCGTGCGGCTCGTGCATTCACTGGCAAACACAAAATCGCCAAGATCGAGGGAGGGTACCACGGCAACCACGAATATGTGTCTGTTAGCGTCTACACTCCACTCGGTAACCTTGAAACCAACAAAACGACTTCGGTTCCTGAGTGGCCCGGTCAACCACCGAGCGTTGTTGAAGACGTTCTTTCCCTCCCTTACAACGACCTTGAAACTACGGAGCGCATTCTTAGTCAGAACGCTGATGAACTAGCCTGCCTGATCATAGAACCCGTGCTATCCAATTTTGGCTACCTGCCAGCTAACCACAATTACCTGCAGGGCATTCGCAAACTCACAACCAAACTTGGCATCCTGTTGATTTTCGACGAGGTCCAAAGCTTTAGACTCGCATCAGGCGGTGCACAGGAAATATACAACGTCACACCCGACCTGACCGCATTCGGTAAGGTCATAGGTGGTGGGATGCCAGTAGGTGCTTGGGGTGGACGGAACGATATCATGAATTTTTTCGACCCTACCACTAATCCAATCATTACTCACAGTGGCACCTTTAATGCTAATCCAATGACAATGACCGCTGGTATCGCCACCCTTGAACAACTTACCCCCTCTACCTTAAAGGCGATGAACTCCCTGGGGGACACGCTGCGTGGGAAACTACGATCAGTCTTTGATGAACTCAACGTCACCGCTCAAGTTACGGGCATCGGCTCGTTATTTGGGATCCACTTCACTAATGAAAATATCGTAGACTATCGATCGGTCCTCAGAGGCGATAGCAATAAACGGGCTAACCTTTTCAAAGCGCTTTTGGAAGAGGGTATCCTAATGCAAACGAAGACCGCGGGCGCCCTTTGTACACTCACAACGCCACGTGAAGTCGATGGTTTGGTAGATGCCATACGAAGAATATTTGCGCGCGGAGACCAGTAACAAGACACTGAGACACTGACCAAGTCAGGAACATCAATTACACTTAAGAACCAAGAGAAGACTTGTTAGACCGTCCGGGCCTGACATACTGTCCAAAGCATCAGCTGATTTAGATAACATGTTAGCTAGAACATTCCAAGGAAGAATGATGACCCTACTGGGTATGGCACTAATCGTAGCTCTTTTATTAGTTGCAGGGCAGACTTGCCTAAAACTAGGCCTTGATAAAACAGGAGGCATCAGTGGCGAATCACTGATGGTGTTTCAAACATGGTTCACTGTATTAACTAATCCGATGGTTATACTTGGCTTTGTCCTATATGGTTTGGCATCACTCCTTTGGCTAAGGGTGTTAACCGCACAGGAATTAAGTCTCGTATATCCGCTTATCAGCCTTAGCTATGCAATCTCATTGATTGTGGGTAAATGGCTCTTCGACGACGACATCAATATCACACGTTTGGCAGGTGTGTCTCTTATCGTCCTCGGCGCGATTGTAGTGTCAAGAAGCTGAATAGGGGTTGTAGGCCTTCAAACTTAAGTTTCTTAGCTCCCCAGTCTAGCAGTGCTAGAAACCCTACTACTGCGCTCAGGAAAATCAAAGGCTCGGCGGGAAACCTAAACCTCGGTGTACCCCAAGAGGCTAGCGCAATGCCGAGCGTGAAGAGGATTACAATTAAAACTGGCCAATTCCTGCTCCAACTCCTGAGGAACGGTGAGGAAAAGAAGAAAATAAGGACTACTGTGTAAATCGGAATTGTGATTAGGTCTTGTCTTGTGATGAACGTGTCCGAAGGATTAGCCCGTGGTGTCCAGTAATTGATTGCACGCATAAAAACAGCCTCAGGTACGTGTATCCAATTCTGCCTGATACCTTTTATCGCAAGCTCCCTGGCTAGCCGATCCCGTTCTATTTCGTTGATTGCTGGATCGAGAACTGCGAGTTCCAGAGGTTCAGCATCGTGGTATAGACCTGTCTGGACCCTGGGGTGGCCTAGGTTGCCGTTGGTGATAAGCAAACCCATACCTATGGCACTACTCGTAGGCATAAATACTTCATGTTCAACGAAATTCCGCGCCGTCCAGGGTAAGAGCACTAATATCCAGAACACCAAAGCTATGATCCACTGTCGTCCACTCCAACGCCATTCAAGTACTAAGAATCTTGAAAGTACTATCTCTGAAAGAAGCAAAATGATCGGGAAACCTAGAAATATAGTTCGGTTAAGTGCCATCAGGCCCCAAAGCATCCCCGTCAGAGCAGCCGCAGAATTTCGTTTGCAGCCCGCTGCCCATACGAACGACCCTGTGCAAAGTACGACCATTAACGCTGCTGTCGATTCAGTCAAGACCCGGTTACTAAAAAACACTGCCGCAGGACAAAATATCCACAAAATTGATGTGATGATTGCGGCATCCGATCTATGGGTTATTTTCCGTGCTACAAGAAAAAGGGTGGGCGCGGTGAAAGAACTTATAACCACCATTGTCCATCGAGCCACCTCAACCTTAGCTCCAAAGATTACTAGTGAAGGGAGAAGTTCGATGGTGATAAGCGGAGGGAGATACGACTTACGCCCTATTAGATCTTGCCAACCGTTTCCGTCAAGCAAGTTGACAGTTAAATTGTAATAATGAACAGCGTCCCCGGTAAGATCGAAGCTAGTGCCCGTTATGAAAAAGGTGTTCGTAGCCCCAACAACCAACGAACCCACGAAGAGAATCGATAAGATCCAGACGAGTGGCACACGTTGCACAAGAACTGTTAGTTGATTCATTCCCTACTAATCCTTAGACACTCATACAGCTAAATTGCGGTGCCTGACAATATTCAAAGCATTTGACCGGTGTCACACACACAATAGTGCGACGCTCTTAAAATTACAGACCAATCTGTATAAAATAGGAGTCAGTCAATCGCTGACCTCATAGTCTTAATTGGAGTTATCTAGTGAACACTCTGAATAGTACACCAACGTCCCCTGGATTAATCCGGATTTGACTTATCCCCTCTCTCATTGTTTGCCTTATCGCAAAGCTCTTAAGACCTCTATCTGAGAAGCAACTACATTTATAATGGTTTCGTTCTTTAGCCCAATCTAACTGCAGGAAGGAATGGAATGGAAATCCTACAACACATGCAGGAGTACGGTCACGAGCAGCTTGTGGTCTGCTCCGAGCCATCCATTGGCTTGAAGGCGTTCATCGCGATACACGATACGACTCTGGGCCCTTCATGCGGTGGATTACGTATCTGGCCACATAGTACAGAACAAGAAGCTGTCTGGGACGTGCTCAGACTCTCCCGTGCCATGACATACAAATCCGCTGTCGCCGGACTACCACTTGGGGGCGGCAAAGGACTTATAATCGCGGACTCCCGAAAAGAAAAGACCGAAGCGATGCTCCGAGCATTCGGGCAGTTCATTGATAGCCTCGGGGGGCGCTACATCACAACAGAGGACGTTGGAATGTCACCCCGTGACCTTGAATTCATTGCGGAAGAGACAAACTATGTCGTCGGTTTACCAGAGTCGATGGGTGGAAGCGGTGACACCTCCGTGATGACTGGACTAGGGGTATATCTTGGAATCAAAGCTGCCGCCAAAGCCACGTGGTCCAGCGACGATTTAACAGATAGAACCATCGCAATCCAAGGATTTGGTAATGTTGGTTTTAACTTAGCAACTCACCTCATCGAAGAAGGTGCTAAGTTAATTGTCACTGATCTGCACGAAGACGCCCTTAATCGCGCACGTGAAATAGGTGCAGAAGTGGTGAAATCAGAAGATATCTATGACGCAGAATGCGATATTTTTTCGCCGTGCGCACTTGGATCCGTACTCAACACCAACACTATTCCTCGGCTCAAATGCAAGGTTGTCGCCGGGGGCGCCAACAACCAACTAGAAAACGAGAGCGATGGTGAACTTTTACATAAACGGGGAATCCTCTATGCTCCAGATTACGTCATAAACGCGGGCGGTATAATAAACGCGGGTTCAGAGATTGGAGGGGTCTACTACCCTACTCGAGCCCGCGAGTTGACTGAGCGTATCTATGAAACCACTGAAGATGTCATAAAAACATCCAGAGTTGAAGGAATCCCGACTTCAACCGCAGCGAACCGTTTAGCGGAACGACGGATCAAAGCCGTACAGGCGCTCAAGAAAATCCGACCGCGCGATTTTTAGATGGCCCAACCTACAATCTCATGCTCATGACAAATGATTACAAAGATCGCATCAGGCCTTGCTGATGAATTTAGATTCCAGCGTCCTAGTCGAAAGACGGAAGCTAGGGAAGACTGGTCTTGAGGTCTCTGTTCTAGGACTCGGACTAGCCCAGATCTCAAGAGCAGCTTCCACAAAGGGGTGCGTCAGCGACTCAGCAACGGTATTGAATTCGGCGCTCGATCTTGGAATCAACTTCCTTGACACAGCTGCCTGCTATGGTGACACAGAGCAGTTAATTGGGCAGGCTGTGTCCCACCGCCGTGACGAATATATCCTTGCAACCAAAGCAGGGCACGTCGTTGATGACACCGACAACCTGCCATGGACACGCAAGACGATTGAAGAATCAATTAACCGAAGTCTGCGGCTTTTAAGAACCGAATACGTCGATCTACTGCAGCTACACTCCTGTAGTGTGGAGACACTTCAATCCGGCGAAGCGATCGAAGCCGTCCAAAAAATACAGCAGACTGGGAAAGCACGCTTCATTGGCTACAGCGGCGATAACGAGGCTGCCAGGTGGGCGGCCTGCAGTGGAGTGTTTCAAACACTGCAAACTAGCTACAACGTTGTCGATCAACACTTTAAGATTAAAAGCATCCTTGATATTGCCCACGCTACACAGATGGGTATCATTATCAAACGACCAGTCGCAAACAGCGCTTGGTGGGCTACCCACGAGCCATACCCCTACGCAGGCGAATATTTCCGCCGGACACAGATCATGAAGTCATCTGGACCATTTCTACATTCACTAAAAGACAAAGTACTTGAAGCAACGGGATTCGTGTTGTGCCAACCTGAAGTGAGCACCATAATTACCGGTACACACAATCTTGCCCATCTACAGTCAAACGTAAGGTTGATTAACACCCAGTTACCCATCCCCGAAAAGACTGTTCTTGAGATTGCACAAAGGTTCAAAGAAGCAGAAGAGAACTGGCGTCAGCTAATGTAAGCTTAGCACCTATTATGAGATTGACGATTTAGCGATGATTTCGCGCATCATTTCGGAACTGCCAGCAGCAATAGTCCATAATCTGTAGTCGCGAGCAAATCGCTCAACTGGTAACTCACGCATGTATCCTAAGCCGCCATGCATTTGAACACATTCATAAGAAACTTTGTTCGCCATCTCAGACGCAAACAACTTAGCCATTGATACTTCAGTCGCACAGTCCTCACCAGCCACGAATTTCCTCACAGCATGGTAAGTAAGTTGTCGCGCTGCCTCAACTTCCGTCAGCAAATCTGCAATTCTATGCCTTAGGGCCTGGAACGTAGAAAGTGACTGTCCAAAGGTTTGACGCTGACTAAGAAACTCGACTGTGTCCGTAAGAGTTTGATCCGCAGCCGAAATACACAGCACTGCTGAAAGAAGTCTTTCGCGCTGAAGACCTGCTACGAGCTGGTAGAAACCTTCTCCCTCTTGGCCGAGTATGTTGGTCCCAGAGACACGAACCCCGTCAAAAACAAGCTCTGCAGTATCAGAGGCCCACATACCTGTCTTACTTAGCTTCTTACTAACACTTAGTCCAGGGGTCCCTCCTTCCACCAAAAACAGAGATAGTTGTTGATGCTTACGACCAGTTTCACGTGTCCTGGCAGCTACAAAGTACAGATCTCCGTATACTCCATTTGTGATGTAGGTCTTCGAACCATTAATCACCCAATCCTCGCCATCCAAGACAGCACGAGTGCTAATTGATGACATGTCGGAACCAACACCTGGTTCAGTTATCGCGAGTGCGCATACAGTCTGTCCACTAGTAATCCCGGGAAGATATTTTGTTTTCTGTTCTTCTGTCCCCACACTTGCGATCCAGGGCGAAGACATGTCAGTGTGAACGATGATACTAAACGCGGTACCGCCGGATCGACAACGTGCCAACTCCTCAGCTAATACAACTGTCATCCAGAATCCAGCTCCCGCACCACCATATTTTACTGGGTACTCTATCCCCAACAACCCCAGTTCACCCATCCGTCGAAAGAGCTCACGTGGAATTTGTTCAAGCTGTTCCCACTCATCAACGTTTGGCACTATCTCCTGTTGGACAAACCGGCTTACAGTCTCGCGGAATAGTTCATTCTCAACGGTCATGTGCATACGCTCGGACACCTCCGATGTCACTTCTCACTAAGGCCGCCTCTGATTTAAAGTAAGTGCCAAGGGGCCATACCGGCAAGTCACCGAGAAAAATATCCCATTATGCTAGATTCACACATTGATAAGGGGCAGCAATTGTCTCGATACGCTTTATTGGCCAATACAGTATCGGTCCAAACCAGATTACCGATCACCTGACCAGAGGCGAATAAACTCCTTTATTCGCCTCTGGTCAGACATTGGGACGTATGAAACTAATCATCCTCTTCGGGTTGATCATCATCCACCTTACTAGACGCGTCGGACTCCAAGACAGCCTCAAGTGCTGCTTCTAGCGAAGGCGAATCACTAGTTTTTGGCAGGTCCATGGATCCGAAAGGGTCTCTTTGCGACGGACTGCTATCAATGAGTTCTGAAAATTCAACCCCTTCATCATCGGCATAGCGACGGCCTTCTGTAGCGACACTAAGCAACCCCGCCTGCTCCTCAAGCTCATGTAGCCCAAGTTTTTGTCGACCTTCTTCTGATTGGTCGAGACGCGCTGGTATCAGCCGACCGATGATAACGTTCTCTTTAAGACCCCGGAGCTGGTCAACCTCACCGTTCACAGCGGATTCAGTTAGTACTCTTGTTGTCTCTTGGAATGAAGCCGCGGCTAGGAAGCTATCCATATTCAGAGAAGCTCGGGTGATCCCAAGCAAAACCGGGCTTGCGGTTGCGGGCTCACCTCCCTCCGCTAAAATTCCAGCGTTGGTATCTTCAAACTGATACCGGTCAATTAGTTCACCAGGTAGGAGTTCAGTATCACCAGCAGTATCAACCCGTACTTTTCGAAGCATCTGAGCTACGATCACTTCTATATGCTTATCGTGAATCGACACCCCCTGTGATCTGTACACCTTCTGTACCTCTTCAATAAGGTATGTCTGCACTGCCTCACGTCCCTGAATCCTAAGGATTTGCTGCGGGTTCTTCGGACCACTCGTCAACGCATCACCGGAGGCAACCTCTTGGCCATCCTCAACTATGATATGGGATGCGGCTGGAATAGCGTATTCTCTTCTGTCCTCATCAGTCCAAATTATGCTCAACAGACCCTTAGCACGTTTTACTTTGCCTGAAACACGAGCTACTAGCTCACCGCTGGCTAAGTCCGAAGAGTCAGCCTCACCGGATTTTGGCACGGCAAGCTTGTCTCCAATATTTACTTCAGTGCCATTCTTAACTAACAGCTTCACACCTTCTGGTAAAGTATAGTCATCGCTGTATTCTTCAACACTGGACACAGCTACCCTGCGCCCTTCAGACGACTGGATCACCTCGACTACCCCTTCAATTTCAGAAAGCACAGACTCGCCTTTTGGAGTCCGCGCCTCAAATAACTCCTCAACTCTAGGCAGACCACTGGTAATATCGACACCCGCGATTCCGCCTGTGTGGAAAGTCCTCATAGTAAGCTGGGTACCTGGTTCTCCAATGCTTTGGGCTGCTATGATGCCTACCGCCTCTCCCATCATCACAGGCTCCCACGTACCCAAAGAAAGGCCGTAAGCTTTGCTCGAAAGACCGGTTGGGCTTTCAGCCGTCAGCGGAGAATAAACACTCACTCCCAATACACCACTCTCAGCAAGCATCTTGGCCCTGTCGGCATCAATGACTTCGTCCTTCTCAAGAATAATCTCACCTGTCTCCGGATGAATCACCTGCTCAAACAGATAACGACTCTTTATCCTATCTTCAAATGGAGTCTCCAAAGCATCGTTAGGACTATTTGGGATCCAGAAGCCAGTCTCTGTGCCAAACTCCTCAGCGGTGATAATCACTTCCTGCGCGACATCAATTAGTCGTCGTGTCAGATATCCACTATCCGCTGTCCGTAGCGCAGTATCAGCCAGCCCCTTTCTCGCACCATGTGTCGAGATAAAGTATTCAAGAACACTGAGGCCTTCCCGGAAATTTGATTTGATGGGCCGTTCTATGACTATTCCCTTGGGGTTGGCCATCAAACCTCGCATACCAGCCATTTGCTTAATCTGTTGAATGTTACCCTTCGCACCTGAAGTTGCCATCAGGTAGATACCACGGTACTTGTGTAAATCATCCCGAATGACGTCAGTCAAAGTGTCATTCGCATTGGTCCAAATATCAACAGTATTACGATACCGTTCATCGTCAGTTATCAATCCCATCATGTACTGTTGTTCTAGTTGTATAACCTTCTGTTCCGCCTCGGTGATAATGCTCTTCTTAAGTGGCGAGACCTCAATATCGTTAATGGCAATCGTCGTGCCAGACTTGGATGCATATTTAAAGCCCAAGTCTTTGATAGCATCAAGTACCGGCTGAGTTCTTTCGTTACCCAATAACTTGTGACACTCTGAAGTAATCTCCTGAAGTGCCTCTTCATCAACATCTCTATTGTAAAACCCTTGCTCTCGAGGCAAAGCTTCGTTGAAAATGATCCTCCCAACTGTAGTTTCAAACCAATCTGTCGGGCCAACACTAGGAGCATCTTTTATCATGATAGTCGTGGGTCTGCCACCACTAGCATCCGACCCATTCGCATCAACAATCTGAGCCACAGGACGAACTTGGATTAACGCACGTAGATCCACTTGATCAAGTTCAAACGCCAGCTTCGCATCCTCGAAGCTGCCAAACTTGCGCCCTGCACCTTTGGTATCTTCAGCTACAATCGTCATATAGTAGCAACCCAGCACCATGTCTAGTGTTGGGACGACGATTGGCTCGCCAGAACTAGGTGAGAGCATGTTGTAGGTACTGAGCATAAGACGCTTAGCTTCCTGCACGGCACCTCTAGATAATGGCACGTGTACAGCCATTTGGTCGCCATCAAAGTCGGCGTTAAACGCTCGGCACACCAAAGGGTGTACTTGCACGGAACCTCCTTCAACAAGTATGGGCTCAAAAGCCTGAATACCCAGCCTATGCAAAGTTGGGGCTCGGTTTAGGAGCACTGGCCGGGTCTTTACGACCGCCTCAAGTATGTCCCACACCTCTGGTCGAGTCCTCTCAGCGAGCCGCTTGGCACTCTTGATGTTATGAGCATACCCATTAAGTACAAGTTTGTTCATTACAAAAGGCTTGAACAACTCCAGTGCCATTCGGCGTGGTAGACCACACTGGTTAAGACTTAGAGTAGGACCTACAGTAATGACCGAACGTCCACTATAGTCGACTCGCTTGCCAAGTAGGTTCTGCCGAAAGCGCCCCTGCTTACCACGTAACAAATCAGACAACGATTTCAACTTATGATTGTGGCTTCCAGCTACTGGTCTCCCCCTGCGGCCATTGTCGATAAGTGCATCAACGGATTCTTGTAGCATCCGCTTCTCGTTCCGGATGATGATTTCCGGAGCTTGGAGTTCAATCAGCCGTTTCAGGCGGTTATTTCGGTTAATCACACGACGATACAGATCATTCAGATCACTCGTCGCAAACCGGCCTCCATCAAGCTGCACCATCGGACGTAGGTCCGGCGGTAACACCGGCAGCACACTCAGCACCATCCATTCCGGTTTATTCCCGCTTTTGCGGAATGCTTCCACGACTCGTAAAGTTTTGATAGCCTTCTTCCGCCGCTGTCCAGAAGTAGTTCGTATTTCTTCCTGCAGGGCAACTCGTTTATCGGTCAAATCAAGCCCTTGTAAGATCTCAAGCACCGCATCCGCGCCCATGGCGGCTGTAAAGACTTCGGGATACGCATCACGTAGCTCACGGTAACTGCTCTCTGTCAGCAACTGTCCAATATGCATACTTTCAAGATCATTGATCCGTTCCTGAAAATCGTTGTTCAGGATTGATAGCTCTTCCTCAAGTTTTGCTTCAATCCCCTCAATTTGCTTAGATGCTTCCTTCGCCTCTTCACCTAAATCTTTCGGGTCAACCTCTGCACCTTCTTCCACTTCGGGGATCAGCTTGGAAAATTCCTCTAGTTGGGACTTCGCTACTCCTTCGGCATCCTCGATTTTTTGTGTAAGCTCGAATTCAAGCCGTTCAACAGCCCCTTTACGTAATTCATCATCAAGATTTGTTACAAGATATTGCGCAAAGTACACAACACGCTCAAGGTTCCTTGGAGAAAGATCAAGTAACAAACCCAGCCGACTCGGCGTACCTTTTGAGAACCAAATATGGGTCACTGGCGCAGCCAGAGTTATACGACCCATCCGCTCTCGTCGGACCTTAGACCTCGCCACCTCAACACCACATCTGTCACATATTACGCCCTTATATCGAATCTTCTTGTACTTACCGCAGTAACACTCCCAATCCTTAGTAGGACCAAAAATGCGCTCACAGAAAAGACCATCTTTTTCGGGACGCAGTGTCCGATAATTTATAGTCTCGGGCTTAGTCACCTCACCGTAAGACCAGATCTTCATCTGGTCAGGTGAGGCTAATGAAATTCGGATCGCGTTGAATTCGTTTCCAGCTTGGACCATTCTTCGCTCCTATAAAGGTCTGTTAACCTCTGCCAAACGCCCTTAATCAAGGTCAGGCGTTTCCCTATTCGTCACCCGAAACTTCTGATACTTCTTCTTCCGGTTGATCTGGTTTGATCTCTTCGGGCTCGACTCCTGTTGCCGTATCTTCAGCAGAATCATCATCTGTATTCTTATCAGCAGCCTCAAGTTCGCCGTTTTCATTGGAAGTGACTCCGCCACCATTGGTACCAACTGCGATATCCTCAAGATCATCGAAGCTCACCAACGGCGTTGCTTCATCTAGACTAAGACCAAAACTGTCTAAGTCTCCTACCTCTTGGTCCACATCTACTTCCGGCTGCTCATGAAGCAGTTCGACGGATAGACCTAGACTCTGAAGTTCCTTTAACAGAACATGGAACGACTCAGGAATCCCTGGCTGTACAACATCCTCACCTTTAACGATAGCCTCGTATGTCTTAACCCGTCCCACTACATCGTCAGATTTAACCGTTAGCATCTCCTGTAGATTGTAAGCAGCGCTATAGGCCTCCAGCGCCCAAACTTCCATCTCGCCAAAACGCTGACCACCGAACTGAGCCTTGCCGCCTAACGGCTGCTGAGTGATCAATGAATACGGCCCTGTCGAACGGGCATGGATCTTGTCTTCGACAAGGTGGTTCAGCTTCAGCATGTATATGTAACCCACTGATATAGGCTGATCAAAGGCCTCACCGGTCCGTCCATCGTACAACGTTGACTTACCGAAGATAGGCGCTACAATCTGGCGTTCGCGGTCTAGAGCAAGAGCCTCATCTTTCATCTCAGTTACAGATTTTCCCGTCACATCCATCCCCAGATCTTCCTCAAACCAGATCTTTAGGCATGCTTCCCGAGCTTTGCCTGGGACACTCATAACCTCATCCAACTCAAAACCCTTCTCCTGAAGAAACGTCCGGGCTACCTCTAGATCGGCGTTCCCATTGTCGAGCGTCTTTACATCAGTGGCACCAGATTTTTCAATTAACCATGCCTGCCCCAGACTATCCTCTACTGACTCATCAAGTGCGCCATCGAAAACGGGGGTAACAGCCCTAAATCCAAGGGACTGCGCTGCTTTGCCAAGATGTGTCTCAAGCACCTGACCAAGATTCATACGTGACGGGACACCTATCGGGCTTAGAATGATATCTACAGGTGTACCATCTGGTAGATAAGGCATGTCCTCTGCTGGCATGATCTTGGCAATAACTCCTTTATTGCCATGCCTACCAGCCATCTTGTCTCCCACAGCAATCTTTCTCGTTTCAGCGATCCACAGCCGGACTAGCTTCGTTACACCTGGTGGCAGGTCGTCATTATTGTCTTTACTTAGCACACGCACATCAATAACTTTACCGCGCTGGCCGTGTGGCACACGAAGCGATGTGTCTTTAACATCCCGAGCTTTCTCACCGAAAATCGCTCTGAGTAACTTCTCTTCGGCGCTAAGTTCAGTCTCACCCTTTGGAGTAATTTTGCCGACAAGAATGTCTCCTGGACCTATTTCGGCTCCGATACGTACAATTCCATCCTCATCGAGATTGCGGAGACTCTCCTCTCCTACGTTGGGGATATCACGTGTAATTTCCTCAGGGCCTAGTTTGGTATCTCGAGCCTCAACGTCATGTTTTTCTATGTGCATAGAGGTAAACCGGTCATCTCGTACCATCCGATCGCTCAAAATGATGGCGTCTTCAAAGTTGTAACCTTCCCAACTCATGAATGCTACGAGTACGTTCTGACCAAGGGCGAGCTCGCCATTCGCAGTTGATGAACCATCCGCGAGCACACTCCCAACAACCACTGTGTCATTTTTCCTAACTACTGCCCTCTGGTTTATACAAGTGCCTTGGTTGCTCCGTACAAACTTTTTCAGTTTGTACTCATGTAGCTCCCCTTCCCCATCGGTGATTACCACCATATCCCCGGATACATTAGTAACGACCCCATCAGTTCCTGAAACCACTACTTGCCCGCTATCAATGGCAACTCTACGTTCCATCCCAGTACCCACAAGCGGCGGGTCAGGCTTGAGCAGTGGCACAGCCTGCCTCTGCATATTCGATCCCATGAGCGCTCTGTTTGCATCGTCATGTTCAAGGAAGGGAATAAGTGCAGTCGAAACACTGACGATCTGCATAGGAGAAACGTCCATAAACTCTATGCGCTCGCGTGGTTCCATGACAACATTCTCACCAGATCGGGTTTCTACTCTGTCTTCCGCGAACTCGCCCTTGTCATTCAAGGCTGAGGTAGCCTGTGCGATTATTGATTCCTCTTCTTGATCTGCAGTGAGGTAGCTAATATCATCAGGATCATTCGAAACGTATGGCCTAACTGAAAGCATTTGTTCGTTTAACTTTAATATACGAGTCCCAATACCCTTTGAAACTTTACCTCCGTCGTTCAATATCGTGTTGCCGGCCTTGTCCACAATTGTCTCAGCAACTGTCCTACCAATTAGATCAGGATCATTGCTCAGAATTTCCTTTTTAATAGCACGATATGGCGTCTCGATAAACCCGTGGGCGTTCGTGCGAGCGTACGTAGCCATCGATCCCAGAAGGCCAATATTGGGACCTTCGGGAGTCTCAATTGGGCAAATACGGCCATAGTGCGAGTGATGTACGTCACGAACATCAAATCCTGCACGATCACGTGAAAGGCCACCAGGCCCAAGAGCAGACAGCCGCCGCTTATGCGTCAACTCAGCGAGTGGATTAGTCTGATCCATAAATTGAGACAACTGTGATCCACCGAAGAATTCTCGGACCGACGCCACAACAGGGCGAATATTAATGAGTGCTGCAGGAGTAGTAGTCGCAGGATCCATCTGCGTAGTCATCCTCTCCTTGATTACACGCTCCATCCGCATTAGGCCTACACGGATATGATTTTGGATCAATTCCCCAACAGCTCTAACTCGTCTGTTTCCAAGATGATCAATATCGTCCGGTTCCCGTTCACCTCGATTGATAAGGATCATACTCTTCAGTAAGCCGACAACATCTTCTCTGGAGAGGACACGGGGACTTGTCTCAGGATCGTCCATCACACCTAGACGACGGTTTAGCTTGTATCTACCGACGCGACCAAGGTCATAACGTCGCGGGTTGAAAAACAGGTTCTCAAGGAGAGCCTTAGCATTCTCAACGCTGGGAGGTTCTCCAGGACGCAGTCGTCTATAGAATTCTAGAAGAGCTTCATCCTCATTAGCTACTGTTGCATCCTTATCAATAGTCGTTCTCATGAAAGGATGCTCAGGGTCAGTGTCAACATCTTCAAACGTAGCAATTATCTCATCATCGCTGAACCCCATCGCTCTTAAAAGCATACTCACAGGACTTTTACGCTTACGATCCACTTTCACCGATATCACGTCTCGGTTACTAGTTTCAAACTCCATCCAAGCCCCGCGAGAGGGAATAAGTTTCGCAGAGGCTAACGGACGTCCAGTTGCCGTATCCGAATCAGTGGTGAAATAGACACCAGGCGAGCGAACTAACTGGCTCACAACAACACGTTCAGCACCGTTGATGATGAACGTCCCTGTAGTGGTCATCATCGGGACGTCACCAACAAAGAGTTCCTGATACTTTATCTCTCCTTCACCTGGACCGGATCCCTTGGTGTGTAAACCTATGGTTACGTATAACGGTGCTGAGTACGTGATTTCTTTATCACGACATTCAGCCTCGCTGAACGGAGGTTCATCAAAGCGATGCTCGTCAAATGTCAGTTCAAAGCGCCCTCCCGGGAAATCTTCTATCGGAGAGATTTCTTGAAACAGATCGCCCAAGCCATCGGTCATGAACCAATTGAAAGAATCCAGTTGAACCTGTATCAGATTGGGAACGTCGAGAACTACTGGGATTCGAGCATACGATTGTTGGTCGTCGCTCAGACGATTTGTCTTACCATTACCATTTTTGACACGCGTAGCGGCTAGAGTCATACGAAACACACTCCTTAGATAAGAAAAGGGCTACAAATTAAGAAAAGGGCTACTGTTTTTGGCACAAACTGCGGTAAAGGACGCACCACGATAAGGGACGAGAAATCTGAACTTGAAGCTTGAGAAATGCACATGTGTGTGGAAGACACATCAAGATTGCAATGATACCTTACATATATTTGGTTGTCAACTACAGATCCTGTTGTTTGGGAAAAAGCCTTCGACACATCCTTCTATACATACTACATCTAAGTAGCATCGCTATTTTCTAAGGGGAAGACACATCAATAGATGAAAGATAACTCCCAGTACTTTCATCATTGAGGCAATTAATTGACACGTTATAGGCATCTAAACGGGGAGATCCAAGAAGGAAAAGTGACCTGGTGTGCGAAAAGCTACTCAACCAAAATGGAATACCAAAAAACTTGCTGATGCATACGTTCCCAGCAAAAGAACTGATTCCAAGGTGATGAAGGTAGGACGTTCCTTCCTCGGTCGATTAACAACCGCCAACAGGACAACTGTCGTCATAGCAATTGCTAGAACTCCTGCAAGGGCATGAACGGGTGAGACCGACGCCCAGATAGTTCCCTGGGTATACGCTATTTCGTCGGCAAACAAAACAAACCCCATGTTGAAGAGATTACTACCTAACAAATTGGTGACCGCCATTTCAGGAGCGTTCAGACGCAGTGCTGCAATGGAAGTTACTACCTCGGGTAATGATGTGACCGCTGCTAAAAACTGAGTCCCCATAAAGCTTGCTCCCCAACCCAACTCCGTTGCAAGCTGATCACCTACCACCGATAACCAAATTGCACCACCAACCACGATGGCGGCTGATGAAATATAAACTATGATCCCAATAGAAAGACGCTTGTTGGCGTAATCATCTCCACCATACTCACTCGGATTGGAGTCTTGTTTTTTTTCGTAGTTGTAGATAAAGAACATTGCAGCAAAAAACAGACCCACGGCCATAAGAGATACGGGACTCAAGTACCACGTGCCAAATGAGGTGGTCATTCCGTGTAGCATCACCGCTATGGAAGCAATGGATATAATTCCAACTCCAAGAGTCCCTACTACCAAAGAACTCATCCCCACATGATTGAGTAGGTAGCGGTTCCACCACAATACGTCTAATAACCCAATGATTAATAGATTGAACAAACTACTGCCAAATGCTGAACCTACAGCCATGTCCGGTTCACCAACCCAGACAACTGAACTGACTCCTGTACCAAGTTCAGGCAAGGATGTTGCAGTTGCTAGTAAAACAATCCCAGCAAACGACCGTCCCAGTCCTGTCTTGATTGCAATGACGTCTGCAGATTTTGTTAGTTGAAGGGAAGCACCGACTATTATCGCCGCTGCAACACCAAGCTGTACCCAAAGAGCTACAAGATCCAATCTATCTCTCCTTATGCTCCTCTAGACCAACAACTTCGTACAATACGGCAAGCTGAATCGGGGCCTTCAATCGAGGGGATCTTCAACCAAGTCGCCAAACGAGAAAACTAGCTGTCGCGTACATACCAACCAGTAGGACGGATGTAGCCTTTGAAAAAGTGAGCGAAACTTTACCTGCCCCACTGCGTATATGCAGAACCACAATCGTGGTCATTAGGACTGCTAAGACCCCAGTAACCACATGGATCGGCGAAATCACCGCCCAGAAAGCTCCGTTAGTATAGGCTACGTCATCCAAGAACAGGACGAACCCCATATTGAAAATGTTGCTACCAAGTAGATTACTAATAGCGAGCTCTGGCGCATTTATACGAATAGCCGCGTACGACGTAGCTAGTTCTGGCAGTGAGGTCGCCGCAGCCAGGAACTGAGTTCCCATGAAACTTGCCTCCCAACCCATCTCATCGGCAATGAAGTCGCCGACTGTCGCTAACCATATGGCTGCTCCAACAACTAGTAACGCGGCTAAGCCGTATAACAGGAACGAAGCTGACAGCCGTTTGTCAGCGTATTGCATATCCTCCGTAGCAACGGTGTCACCACTGGCTTCATTCCTGTAAATGACATACATCGCAACGATGAAAAAGCCGATAACACCGACCGATACAGGACTCAGGAACCAGTCGTCGAAAGGAGTCGGCGTACTATGTAGCTGAACAGCGAGCGTCGCGAGGACAGTCACCCCTATAGCTAACATCCCGACGATAACAGCAGATGAATTGACTTGACCCAAAAAAGTCCGATTCCACCACAGCAATTCCAGTAAGCCTACAATTAGCAGATTAAAAAGATTACTTCCAAAAGCGTCACCAGCTGCAAGGTCGGGTTCTCCCACAATAGAAATGGAACTTATTCCAGTGCCCAACTCGGGCAGTGAAGTAGCGGTAGCGAGTAGTACGACCCCTACAAAAGATCGTCCAAGGCCCGTCTTCACTGCAATAACGTCCGATGCTCGTGTCAAAAACATTGCTGCAATGACAATAATTGTGGCGGCAAATGCAAGCTGAATCCAGAGAAATATAAGCAACTAGGGCCTGCCTATTCTGTAAGATCTAATCAAGAGGTATTCTACGTTAAACCCCGGAAGCATACATTAGGGTCGCTCCTGAAGCTTCTTGCGAGCAGTGTGGAGCCCCCCTAGCCTAAGACGCAACAGGCCTTTCAGATCCTCGAACGCCGTATTTAATATTCTTACACGGCTGTCAGGATCATCAACCCAGTGCACAGGGATCTCTTTGATACGAAAACCATTCTTCTCGGCCAGAATCAGCAGTTCTGTGTCAAAGAACCAACCCGTATCCTGAACTACCGGAAGCAAGCTGTTGGCAGCTTCCCTTGATAAGGCTTTAAAGCCGCACTGTGCATCACGGAAACTTACAAAAAACAACGAGAAAACAATCGAATTGTATACTCGTGATATTGCTTCTCGCAGAAGGGTTCTTCCAACTACGGTTGCCCCCTTCTTGAGCCTCGATCCAATAGCGACATCGTATCCTTCGATTGCAATTGAACTCACCAATGCGGGTAGAGTCTTAAGGTCCGTTGATAAGTCAACATCCATGTACACGACCACATCAGAATCACTTTCAAGCCAAGCAGACTTGAGGGCTCTGCCTCGTCCTCGGTCCTCTATTCGATGGTACTGGACTCTCAGAAATTCTCGAGAAAGGGATCGAGAAACTTCAGGAGTTCTGTCTGTAGAACCATTGTCAGCGATAACGATTGTCCACTCGTAGTCTTCCATCTGGGTTGTCATGAACGCGTGGAGTCGTGTTAATGATGACTGCAACGCATCCTCCTCGTTCAGAACAGGTATGACAACATCCAATGTCACTGCTATAGAGCTCCCATCTCATGTGTCGCAAACTGTATCAACTGTACGTCTTACGATCAGGTATCGGGGCCGATGCCAAACCCTTAAATGCAACCGGCAAGATACGTGAGGCTTTCTAGTCATCTAAGTGCTGCTACGCTGAAATTGTAATTAACTCTAGGATAATTAAACCTGCAGAAACAGAGTTCAGACCTTTAAGTCTTTAGTCTCTCTTCAAAAAAGTCGGACGCTTGCATCATCTGGTTCCTTTGCCGGAGTATCAGGTCCTTAACCCTAGGCGTATAGTCATTTATCCATTGAGGGTCTTTCCGGAAAGATTCGCGGGCCTCCTGATAATGAGAGTAGTCCCGGTAGGCCCAAATATGGATAACTTGGTTCTGCTCTCCAATATCAGAGAAGTACCAACCAGCCAGTCGCACTCCGTATCTTTCGCGAACAGGGAGCGCTACCTCTCGAACCGCTTCCATATACTCGGGCACGTGCCCCATCGATATATCGTATGTTCGCACATCAAATATCATAGGTCACTCCTCTTTGGGTGCCGGGTTTACTAGACCAACAGCCAACGATATAGGTGCCACACTCTCTATCTCCTCGAGTGTCCACTGTCCCTCTCCCTTATAAACACTCTTGGTAGGGAAACGACGAAAGTACCGTGACATCGACCATCCATGGGTTCCGATGACTTCCCCGTTTATCGCCCCTCCTACTTCTGTACACAGGTAGACGATCTTAGCTGCGTTACTCTCTGGTACAAGTGCCTCTTCTGGTTCTGGTGAAGCAACCAAATCGGCCACTGGGTAGCTTCCAGGTGATTTCTGGGCTTGTTCTCGAAGCCACTCTCTCGCACTATCAGGTATCGAAGCAACCATTCTAGTACTGCCGCCTGGATAGACCGCGTTGACTGAAATATTGTAGTCGCCCAACTCTCCCGCCAACGAGCGTGCAAGCCCAACTACGCCCTCTTTAGCAGCTGAATAGTTAGACTGCCCTGGCGACCCGAGAGCGGATATCGATGAGAAAAGAACGACCCGCCCGTAGTTTTGGTCAACCATGTAAGGTAACGCTTGACGAGTAACATTAAAGCTGCCTAATAGGTGGACGCGTATAACCGCTTCCCACTCTTGGGGGCTCATATTAAACACCATGCGGTCGCGGAGAATTCCTGCAGCATTACAGAGAATATCAACTCTCCCAAACTCTGCGAGAGCCATTTCAACAATTTTGCCTGCAGATCCAAATTCGGCTACTGAGTCGTAATTGGCAGATGCAGTCCCCCCATCTTCACGTATCTCAGACACTACTGCATCTGCTGGAGAAACTGAACTGCTTGCTCCTTCGACCGAGCCTCCCAGGTCGTTTACTATAACGGAGGCTCCCTCTTCAGCTAGAAGCTTTGCAACACTCCGACCAATGCCGCGGCCCGCTCCAGTTACAATAGCAACTCGGTGTTCGAGTCTCTGGCCCACTCTACTGTTTCTCCCAATCCATCAGCCGAGGGACAAACCTGTCCATTTCATCCATCGTAAACTGGCCTTCTTTATGAATGCTTCGCCTAATCATAGGGTTTGAGAAAAGTGAGATCTCGTTTCCCTGAACTCCAAATACGTTCCCGTTTGCGTTTGGCATTAGATCGGTACACAGTAGAGAAGCGAGTACACCGGCTGTATTAAACTCGCTATCCTGGCTGCCAGTATCTAGATCTCTAGCAGCCGACAGAGGAAGTGAAACTGCATTGCACAACACCCCGTACTTCCCGAGATCACGGGCAACCGTACGCGTCAATCCAACAATAGCCTCTGAGGCGGCTCCGAAGTTAGCAGCACCTCCACCCAGTCCGGCTTCCGAGGTAATATTAACTATATTTCCACTACGCTGTTGCCGAAACTGAACGGCTGCAAATCTTATCAGCATAAAAGAAGTGGTCACATTCGCTTCGACGACGCCCTCAAATTCGTCGGGTGTCATATCTAAAAAAGGCGAGTCAATTCGCAAACCGACGTTATTGATGATGATATCCAGCCCGCCCAATTCATCCACTGCGCGAGCAACCAGGGCCTCAGCTCCTTCCGGGGTAGAGACATCTTCATGATCAGTGACACCCTGCCCTCCGGTAGAGGTGATCATAGCAATAACTTCATCCGAAGATTGTTGGATTTCTCCAACTTCTCGATGGTATTTCGGATTGTCATTCGCCAAAACAGCCGCTCCTTCGGATGCCAATATCAACGCAGCCGCGCGGCCAACACCCCGCCCCACTCCAGTAACAACTGCAACCTTCCCTTTAAATCGCCCGCTCATTTCCCCTCACTAGTTTCGAAAGTATCAGTGTACTGACGAACTCGAATTAGTGTGAGTGATCTCTTGGCTTGGCCTATATTCGAAGACATAAGAATTGAAATAACTTACACCGTAGAGGGTTGAAATAAGAACGCTAGTCGACCACAGAATCTACCGCCGTCGAATTGGTCCCAAACCGCAAAACCAAGAACCCAATAACTCCAGATATTAGAGAACCAACTAAAATTCCAATCTTTGCTTCGGAGCCCAACGCCCCATCAGTAAAGGCGAGATTAGAGATGAATAATGACATCGTGAAACCGATCCCTCCAAGAATGCCAACACCGTAAAGATGACGCCAACTTACGCCAAATGGTAGTTCAGCAATTCCCCATCGAATGCTTGCCCAGGCCGACAGGGCAATACCAACTTGTTTACCTATAACAAGCCCGGCTACTATTCCGAGGTTGATCGGTTGTAAGAGTGCGTCCCAAAAATCTCCCTGAATATGAACGCCGGCGTTTGCCAGAGCAAATAAAGGCATGATGAAAAAGGCGACGTAGGGAGTAAGAAGATGCTCGAAGCGGTGGAGGGGTGATTCCATTTGATGAACCACTGTTTCAAACTCTTGCAGAGCAGCTTTTTGGTCATGGGATGCTCGGATCGTATCCCTATCAGATTCACAACGCTCAAGTAGTGCCAGCAGATCTCGACAACGGGACACAAAATCTGGTGTCTTCACCCTTATCTTGATCGGCACAGTCGCAGCAACAAGGACTCCCGCTACAGTCGCGTGCACACCAGATTCAAGGAACGCAAACCAGACAAGAACACCGACGAAGGCATAGACTATCAGGCTACGGACACCAAGCATGTTTATTACCGAAAGCACTACCAACAACGCAGCGCCTACTCCCAGAGCCCCCCACGCAATGTCGCCCGTATAGAAAACCGCTATCACGATAACTGCCCCGATATCATCAATAATCGCTACTGCTGTCAAAAATACTTTGAGCGCAATTGGCACCCTACTACCGAGCAGGGATAGGACTCCAAGGCTAAACGCGATGTCGGTCGCCATTGGTACGCCCCAGCCTCGAGATGCCTCACCTTCTGTGTTCAAAGCGATATAGATTACCGCTGGGACAACCATCCCCCCCACTGCTGCGACTATTGGAAGAGTCGATTTCCTGAGGGAAACTAATTCTCCGACCAACATGGCTCTTTTAATCTCTAAGCCCACGACGAAGAAAAAAACCACCATGAGTGCATCATTGATCCATATCTCAAGAGGCTCATCCATCACAAATCGGCCTAAACCTATCTTGAGATGAGTCTCCCAAACAGCCTCGTATCCGTGGCCCCAGGATGAGTTAGCCCATATAAGTGCCACAACTGCTGCTGTAAAAAGTACGATTCCACTCGCAGCCTCTTGTCGAGCAAAATTCTGGAAGGGCTGGATGAGACGATTAAGGGGCTGCCTTGTGGCGACTTCTGAATTTTGGTTCATTGCATCTTGTTGGAAATCATCCAGATCTTCGGGCATCTTATCATTGAAGAAGTTGCCCAAGTACTAATATACAAATATGAGAACAGCCTGGCTTACCAAAAAGTATAAGCCCGAGTTAGAGTTCCCCGATTATGAGTTCAAAATCGACTAGGTAGCTACATCTCCAAAAGGCAACATTCTCTTAATCATCCTTAAAATATCGCGGCGTTACAGGCACCTTCACACAGATCGCGGGATACGCCTCAAAAAGTTACCCTACGATTGATGGCCGTTCCTCTTTAGAAAATTGCACCATGTGAGTAATCCTAGGTACAATCCTCATATGGTTTCGCCTGAGCGGGCGTCGATGCTCTTCATCATACTGGCTACTCTGGGCCTGGTAATCGCGTGTAGTTCTCGCAATGATCCTCGGCTCTCAGCAGGAGAGATCGCGACTCCTACCCCTGCTAAAGGACAACCGACGGCTACCCCTACGCCCGGAGCTCTCGGGGATCAGGCAGCCAGCGACGAAGCCAGCGTCTTTGGATTCGAGTATACAAACGAAGGTGACCCCATTCGTATTGCAGCTTGGGAGCACAATCAAATTGATTTGATCAATCAGCTTGTTGGATACATCCTGGTACAGGGGTACCTCTATGACATCGAGCTGGTCGACCTAACTAAGCCCGAGGCCGGCTCGAGCCTAGAAGATGGAACGGTTGACATCATACTTTCAATCTCTAAAACTGAATTTAGTGACTGGTATAACCGGGTCGCTGATTCTGGGGAGGTACTAGATATCGGATCGCTATACGGCGATAGTTCTAACGATCGTGTCATCGTTCACCCGAGTTTGATTAACCGGCTACCGGAAAGTGTAGACATCATCAGCCGTATTCAGCCTGGAGAAGAAATACTGAATGATCTTGCTGGACGTATCAAAGGCGGAAGGCTCGGGCTAAAGTCTAATGTTGCGGTACAAATATACTTGAAACAGCACGAGGACCAGTGGTCTCAGTGGCTAACTGCTGAAGCATATGCAGGAGTTAAAAGTGCCATAGAGACTGGCCGAACTGGTTTATTTAGAAAATGCCTGCAGGGTAATGGGCCAAACGTCTTCTACTGCAAGTAAGCTTCTGTTCGCTGACTACACCAGAGAATAGGAATCCATCTTATGCCTGGTATCGAGCAACAGATCAAGTCCCTAGCCTACGATCAGGGATTTAACATAATCAAGATAACCAACGCGGAACCGTTCTTACGGGACGAGCAAGCTGCCCTGCAACGAGTTCGAGATGGCCTCATGGATGGCTTACCTTGGTACACCGAAGAGCGTGTCCACAAGGCCAATCACCCCGAATTACTCATAGATAAACCAAAAACTATTATCTCGGTCGCTTTAAGCTATAACTATGGAGACAGTGCTGTAGAAGACGACCGGCTGCAAGGTAAGATCGCCAAGTACGCTTGGGGTGATGACTACCATGACGTTATGAAGAAGAAATTACGCATCCTCGCGGACGGCCTGCCAAAGATCGCAGGTCATCCAGTCGGAACACGAATCTTCGTTGACGATGGTCCTATGAACGACCGCGCTGCGGCAGAGAGAGCGGGATTAGGATGGTTCGGAAAGAATACAAACATCCTTACACCGAGTCATGGTTCGTGGGTACTACTGGGCCAAATCATCACTGACCTAGCCCTGAAAACTGATTTGCCTTTGGCAAAGAACTGCGGAGAGTGTGTTCGCTGTATCGACGACTGTCCTACCGGCGCGATTGTTGCACCCTTCGTTATTGACAATACGAAATGTATCTCTTACCTAACTATAGAGTTACGTGGTTCCATCCCCCGTAACCTCCGCCCACTCATGGGTGACTGGATTTTTGGCTGTGATATTTGTCAGGACGTGTGTCCCGTGAACGTCAAAGCGGCTAAGAGTGCGGAACCATCCTTTACCAAGCGGCACGATTTTGATGCCCCTTCACTGCTACCGTTACTTGAACTTGACGACCAAACGTTTCGTGCACGGTTCCATAAGAGCCCGATCAAACGCGCCAAACGGGTGGGACTCCAACGCAACGTTTGTGTTGCACTAGGCAACATTGGAGACCCCGTAGCAATACCAGCTCTCAAGAAGGTCCTCAACTCACTGGAACCACTCGTGCGCGAGCATGCTGCGTGGGCCCTCGGCCGCATAGGTGGCGACGAAGCACTAGCTGCCCTACGAGATACATCTGCCTCTGACCCTGATCCAGAAGTGCGGAAAGAAGCAGCCAAATCTCTACTCAACTAGTTAATTCCTCTTTACCCTCTGAACCTGAGAAGTGAGTCATAGTTATATTGGCAGGTTACGGTCGGATATAAACCATGGGTCATGTCGCTAAGCGTACATACCGCGTTCGGTCAGGTCGTACTAGCAGAATCAGTTGGCCTGGGATTACGTATCACTATGAACACAATACTAGCGACAGCGTACACACCCACAAGAGGCAATAGCGCCCAGTAGTAACTTTGAGTCACATCGAACACACGGCCTGCAAAAACAGGCGACGCAAGAGACCCTAAACTGACTACGAAGGTTATGACCCCTCGAAGTGTTGCAAATGAAGCGCGGCCAAAGAAATCTCCGATCATTGCCCAGGTCAGACCAGCTGCTCCATCAGTGAGTGAGAACACTACAGCAAAAATCATCATGACCCACAATTCACCAGGAGCAAAAATCAAAATTAGTACACTCGCTATCCCTGCAAGCATTCCAATAACAACTACCTTACGTTTATCCCAGCGGTCTCCCCACCAACCCATTAGCAGTCGGGTTCCTACTGCTGAAAATGAGATCGTCGCGATGATAATTGCACCGTGAGCCTCTCCAAGTCCCTTCCATACCATTAATGGCACTATGTGTACGATAATTGCTGCTTGTACAGCAATGCGAAGGCTTATCCCGGCTGCGAGTAACCAGTAGGAAGACGTGCGAAAGGCCTCTCGAACAGTAAAATCCCTGCTAGAAGATTTAGTATGAGACTCTGAGTTCGGAGGTCTACGCCCATCAGGAAATTGACCAACGTCTTCAGGTGCATCACGGATAAGGAAAGCTAGCGGAAGAGCCACAATAAGTATTACTAACCCAGCGATCGTAACCGCTGGACGCCACCCAAAGTTTAGGACAACGTACGCCATGATGGGCGTCAATATGCCACCACCGAGAGCAATCCCTACAGAAGTAATTCCAAATGCAAGACCCCGATGACGCAGAAACCACTGATTGACAACGGTACCAACAGCAGAATGGAATCCTGCGTTGATCCCGAGCCCAATGATCCCGACATAAATGAGGACGAAACTTAAAAAATCATTGGCCAATGGAAGCAAAAGAAATCCCAGGCCAGCGAGAGCAGCCCCAAATAACATCATTAATCGCGCACCGAAACGGTCGATCAGATACCCCGTAAGGGGGGCTTGGATACCCGCTTCAATAGAAGCAAACCCAAAGATGAGCGATGTTGAAGTGTGACTGAGGCCTAGGTCACGTGAGAGTGGGAGGAAATAAACTCCAAAACCTCGGCCGTAAAACCCAGATCCGAGAGCATTAAGAGTAGACCCTATTGCTGCGTACCGCCAACCATAGAACCGCGTGTCGTCATTAGCGGCCATCGGCCAGCGGAGCTTCATACAGCGGAGTATAGCAGGTAGAGATAACTAAGGATCTATGATTAAGATTAGAGAAACTTGGGTTATATCTGACGTAAATAGTGGATGCTGATCCGATTGTTGATTTCACGAAATGTCAATATGCCGTGTTTAGCAGTACCTAGTGGAGCACATTGACGAACTAAAGACTCATCCATAACCTGCACCTGCTACCATACCGACTACTAATTACCTGGAGCCCCTGTCGCTTATGACTACACCCGATCTTCTAAATACCCGAACTCTCCGCCAGCGCCTCAGCGCGGGTCGTGAAGCCCTTGGCATGTGGCTCGGAATCACCGACGCATTGGCTGTCGAGGCCATCGCAGCTGACTGTTCTCTAGACTGGGTATTACTTGATATGGAACATGGCGGGGGTGGATGGCGGGACCTTCAGCAGGTGCTACTTGGGTGGAAGAATTCAACCGTACCCTTATTGATCCGGCCTCCATCACACGACCAAAAATTTCTTATGCGTGCTCTAGACTTGGGCGTCAGTGGGTTTGTCATCCCTTTTGTTAATACCGTTGAGGAGGCAACTGACCTAGCGGCAGCTTGCCGTTACCCACCTCGGGGTATCCGTGGGGTCGCACCCCGACGAGTAAGTCATCATTACACCAAAACTGACCAGTATCTTGCGTCGGCCAACGATGATGTGTTCGTGATGGTTCAGATTGAGCATAAGACCGCTGTAGAGCATGTTGAGGATATTGCGAAATCCGATGTTGATGGTCTCTTTATCGGACCTGGTGACATGAGTCACTCCTACGGCCTACCAGGCCAAATAGACCACCCAACTATGGTGTCTGCGATTGAGCGAGTAATCAACGCGGGTAAAGTCAACGGCAAACCGATCGCGATGGCGGTAGACGATACTCCCAGCGCGGTAGTAACTCGCATTAACCAAGGGATTCAACTCGTTACCATCGGCCTTGACTGGATGTTCCTGCGTGAGGGCATGAACGCTCAGGCCAACGCCACAAGGGAACTTTTAAGCTGACCGGATAATTTGCATTAACAGGGAGGGAAGTTATGACAAAACAACACGAGGTAATGTTCGAAACGGATGGGCGGCACTCAAGTATTTACCTGTACGAGCCCCCTATGAGTATCCGACAGTATGTCGAACCAATTGATGAGATCATCGACACAGGGGTTGATACCGTAAGTTACGTTGTAGGCGACTGTGCGGTTCTCCTCTACGATACAAAAGTTGGTGAGATCTGGGGTGATAACCATGACCTCCTTGATCACGAGGTTTGGTACAAAGCTGCATTCAATGTCCGCATGATGATCGATAGTGGCTATGACCCTCTAAAGGTAGTCCTTGAGCATACCCACGCCCGGGGTATGAAGTTTATACCTCATCTACTTTTGAATATGGTACATAGTGAGCCTAGCCGTGTTACAAGTGGCCGTGTGGCCACTTACAATACTCAACACCCCGAGTGGGTCGTCGGACCGGAACCTGATTATCCCGAAGCAGTTGATGACAACCCTAATCGGATGTCGTACTCGGTCCCAGAGATCCGGGAAAACCGCCTGTCTGTTATTCGCGAGTTAGTGACTGACTACCAGAGTGACGGAATCGAACTGAATTTTAATACCTATACTCCGCTTATAGCGCGTAGGGAAGTACCGGAACACACTGAAACTCTAACGAATTGGATGCGCCAAATTCGCCAAACCGTCGATACCGCGGCTGAAACTCAAGGCCGACCAAAGCGAATAATTGCTCGAGTTGCAGCGTCAGTTGCAGGCAATAAGAGTATAGGACATGACATCGAGGCATGGGTTAGTGGAGGGCTTGTTGACACGATTGTCGCGATGCCGGTCGGTGGTGATTTCTCTAGTGAGACAACACGTCTCCAAGAACTCGTGGAGGTCGCAAATACTGGCAGTATCCCCGTGATCGTCGGACTCGACAGCGTTGGTTCCGACCAAACAGCCCTAACGCATCGTGCTGCAGCTGTTAACGCCTACGCTGCAGGCGCGCAAGGGATAATGTACCACCGGTACTATCCTCCGCCACGACGCTATCCTTACTCCAACGATGACTATTCACGACTACGGTACTTAGCGTACCCAGACATAATGGCCCACAAAGATAAAACCTTTTACGTTGGGCCAGGGACGGATCGCCGTAATGGAATCTCGTTTGGACTGCAAGAGCAGCTTCCACAGGAGTTGAGTGTAGGTGAGCGTGGCAGAGATGTGACTATAGATATCTTGGAAGACATCGCCATCAAAGCGCAGGACGGTGAACTATGGCGTTGCGAACTACGCATCATGCTGGAAGAAATGCTGCACCATGACGAAGTGAAGGTATTTTGGAATGAGCAAGAAGTACCAGAAGAAAACATCCGCAAGGCAGACCACGTCTTCCAGATGCGAGAGACTTCACGTGCAAGAGGCTATCGACTACACATCGACCTGCGGCAAGTATCACTCCCCTTGCAAGGCACAAATCTATTACGAGTTGATTTGATAAAGAAAGACGAGAAACTAATCATGCCTATAAAGATTAGTGACGTGGACATTGCCGTTGAATACCTCCCGGGTCGGAACCAATTACGTGATTCTGAGACCTATGAAGGAGCTTCCATCCCCTTCACACCCTAGTTACAGCAAGGTACTAGATTGGCTTCATTATTCACAGCAACTCTGAGTCCGTGTGGTTATGGACTACGGATAACGAGGGTGGAATCCAAATGAGCTAATGGAACTAAACATTACTGAGCAAGCCACCAAGGGACTGTTCGCGGACTGCACCCTCGAGGAGCATAATCGGCGCATAGCTAGGCTCCGCGAGGAAATGGACCGACAGGGCGTGGATGCTCTCTTCCTTACCCAAGAATCTAATGTCCGTTATGCAACTGCCATGTTCGATGTGGCATGGGTCATCCCATCCTATTTCTACACCGCTTTGATCCCTCGAGACGATAAACTTCCACCCGCACTGTTCGTCCCGAATGGGGGTCAGATTCAAACTCAGGCCAGTTGGTTCGATACCGTCGTTCGTTGGGACTTCCCACCCGGGTTCTATATGGGCAAGGTTGGAGACTCACTGATTGAAGCAGTTTCTGAATGGCTAACCAGGCTAGGGCTTACAAAGGGACGCATCGCAACTGAAACGGGTGCCCATTTTCGTATCGGATTGTCACTAGAGGTGTTCGACGCCTTACGCTCATCGGTGCCAGAAGTTATTTGGAGCGACTGCGGGGCTGTCGTATGGCCGGTGCGCAGTATCAAATCCGACGAAGAGATTCGTCGCCTACGCGAATCCGTTCGTATCTCTTGTGAAAGCATCAAGGTAGGGTTTGAAGCGATTCACGATGGTATGTCCGAGCGAGACCTCGTGAATATTATAGCGGCAGAGATGCACTTGCGAGGTGGTAGCGACATTAAATTCACGTCACTCTACGCAGGGCCGGATCGAGCACTTTGGGCTGACGCGAGCCCTCGCCGAGAAATGACCATCCACCCGGGTAGCTTGATCCAGTTCGACGGTGGCTGTACCTACGACGGTTACTATACAGACATCAAGCGTTTTGCCTCCCTTGGAGAACCCTCCGATGATCAGCGGTCCTTTTACGACATAGCTAGAGCAGCGGAGCAGGCATCCATCGATTCTGTAAAACCTGGAAGAAGTTACGGAGAGGTATACGAAGCATCTCAAGGGGCGATCCGGGACGCTGGATATCCACAGTTCGTCCAAGAATCACAGAGGTTCAGGTGGACTAGCATTGGCCATAATATTGGCCTCGACCTACACGAAATGCCGGGAATCGCTAAGGGCAACGAGTCCGGACTACAGGTTAACCAAGTGATCTGTATTGAGCCCTTCTTTTACCACGACGGCGGTTTCCCTATCTGGACAGTGTCGAACAAATACGGACTTGAAGATCAAGTGCTTGTTACCAATGACGGGCACGAGGTGCTCTCATCAGACGACTTCATTAGCCGTGATATCTGGGTAGCTTGACTATCCAGCCTTCCAAAACTGACGCGCGACTTTCTAGTCTGGTGAACGCTAACCGAGGGCTCTCACCCGCTGCTCTATATCTGCTTTAATCTCCTTGATACGATCAAGGTTAGGGTGCCCTCCCTCAGTCTTCTTATCGAACACCATTTCTCCATCGATCTCGACTGTAAGGACACCAGCGTCCCCAGGAATCAGAGAGATAGCAACATCACCACCACCCGCCGCAAAAAATTCGCTGACCATCCAGGCAGCTTCATTGTGGTAGCCTCAGGGAACACAATATGCGATATCGATCGGTATCTTGCCTTCAAGAGCCATGATGTCTCCTTAACGTAAGTTCACACTCTGCAAAGACCTGTAGACCACATCAGTCACATCAAGTATCACGCTGCCACGACGCTACCACAGGGTTGTGAAGTCGTCAATAAAGTTTAAACACTCGAAACAATGTGACGTGGTCTTAGTCGTTCGCATACGTATCAATGAGTCTTACTCGAAGATTATTCGCACAGGTGTACGTCCAGAACACACCCGAGAGGTGTCGTGAAGTAGACTAGTAAATCATATTACTGAGGCAATTCCCTTGAAACTCCCCGACATGTTCGACCTCACTGACCAAGTCGCGATTGTGACCGGAGGGGCCACACACCTAGGCAAAGCAATGGCAACTGGGCTAGCTGAACTTGGAGCAACCACGATCATAGCAAGCAGACGGAGACAGCTGTGCGAAGACGTAGCTGCAGAGATGCGGAGCAAAGGGCTTAACTGCACAGGGCTGCAATGCGATGCTACATCTGAAGGAGAGGTGCGCACCCTTATCAACGATGTCGTTTCACAATTCGGACAACTCAACGTCATGGTATGCAATGCGGGAGGAGTAGCCGTCCCAGCAACATACATACCAAATGGTGATGTTGAAGAATTCACTGCCACACTAGATATAAATGTTAGAGGCACATACCTGTGTGCGAACGAGGCAGCGAAGGTGATGGTTCCTCAAGCTTCCGGGGCGATCATCACAATCGGATCGATCCACGGCTCCCTCACAAATGACAAACGTTTTTACGAGGGCCTTAGCTTCAATAGAGGCGGCTCCGCCTATCAAACCGCCAAGGCGGGCATAATCAATTTTACACGGTATCTCGCCATGGAGTTAGGGGAACACGGAATCACCGCCAACTGCATCAGCCCAGGCCAAATCCCAAAACCTGGGACTGAACCAATATTCCTAGAACGCGCTGCAAGGTTGAATGCCCTTAGCCGCAATGGAGTAGCGGACGACTTGAAGGGCGCTGTAGCCCTGCTAGCATCACCAGCCGGTTCCTGGATCACCGGCCAAAACGTGATCGTCGATGGTGGGTGGAGTATCTGGTAAAAGCCACGACATCATATTAACGAGGGGTAAACGTTGCCTACCTTATCGGTGGAGGTCCTGTCCCTCCACGTTAGCATTTACACCGGGCAAGCCATTTCGAGTCTCCGGCTGCGATATCTCTATGGACGGCCTCAAGATAACTTTCCCCGCTTGCCCCGCTGCTAACGTCTTCATAACTTCCTCAACTTCCTTGAGGGATACTTCCTTGGTTATAACAGGCCTGAGATCCACTCTACCTGATTCCAGCAACCACCTTGTCTTATACCATGTGTCAAAGATACGCCGACCGTTGAGGGCCAGTACGGTTAAATTCTTGAATATCATACTTTCGGCAACATCAATGCGGACTGGAGTTGATGGTATGCCGAAAAGAGTCACTCGTCCTCCGTTACGAACACCTCTGAAAGCTGCGTCTATAGAAGATGCTGCACCGCTCATCTCTAGAACGATATCGACACCGTAGCCTTCATTAGCTTCGATCATCCAAGTCGCTACATCGTCTCCTTGCCGCAAGGGATTGTATACACGGTCAGCCCCCATAGTTGTCGCAAGCGAGAGACGGTAATCGTTTATATCAGCCGCGTAAACGGAACCTGCTCCTGAGGCATTGGCTATGCCAATCGAAAATAACCCGGTCGGGCCACACCCAAGCACAGCGACACTCTGGCCGGCAAGTTCGTGTGCCAACGTCGCGAAGACCCCATTTCCAAATGGCTCCTGCAGAGTTGCTATCTCTGGTGGGATCTTGTTGCGGTCGTTACGCCAAACTACTTTTTCCGGTATCGACACGTAATCCGCGAAACAGCCGTCTCGATCAACACCAAGGATACGGGTCATTGGACACATGTGGGCTTGTCCAGTACGGCATTGGAAACACATGCCACAGGTCACATGGCTCTCAGCGGAGACGTAGTCACCTATCGAAACATGACGCACGGCACTACCTACATCAACCACAGTGCCAGCGAACTCGTGACCGATGGTCAGCGGCGGACGTATACGATTGGACGCCCAATCATCCCACTTCCATATGTGTAAGTCAGTTCCACAGACACTCGCAGCCTCGACAGCCACCAGGACCTCGTCAACTCCCATCTCAGGAATAGGCACCTCTTCAACAGTCAGGCCAGGCGCCTTCTCTAATTTCCGAACCGCCATCATAGTCTCAGACATATTAATTCTCTCTGCCAGATAGTCTACAGGTTATGGGTTGTCAACGGTGCCATATTCTGCCTCAACCAGTATGATTGGCGGATGTCTAGGCGCATCAGGAATGGGCTAGCGGTTTTCGGACTAAGTGTCATAGCCATCCTCGCAACGGACCTGTGTGGAAGAGCAGTGCACAGCATTAATGACTGGATTTCCACCCCAAGCGAGACAATAAAGTCTGACTTACGCTCTCAACTCCCTGCTTATCAAGATGTCGATTACGATGCATCGACGTTGATACAAGAAGTACGTGAGAGTAGCCCTGTACGCTACCAGCCGTACACCGTTTGGCGTCGGAGGCCCTTCCAAGGCCATACCACCACAGTTGAAGTCAACGGCTCCCGTACTACCCACTACAACTCGGAGGATCCGAACGCTCTCAATATCTGGATGTTCGGAGGCTCGACAACATGGGGAGTCGGAGCACCTGATCAAGAAACTATATCGAGCCTGTTATCCAAATCACTCAACGAACGCCTCGTTTCGACCCACGTACGTAACTTAGGGGAACGGGGGTTTGTATCGACCCAGGAGGTTGTGTACTTGCTGAGGGAACTGCAGGCTGGATACCAGCCGAATGTAGTCATCTTCTACGACGGAGTCAATGACGCGGCCGCTGCAGGTCTGTGGCCCGAAGTTCCTGGTACTCACCTCGAACTTGACGTGGTCCGAGACAGGTTTCAACAGCATCAGGATGACATGCTAGAGGAATTCGTCAGATCAACCGGCTTATACAAAGCAGCACAAGTATTTCTAGATCGAACTGGAATTACTGTTCAAGAGCCTCACTTTGATCAAGAGACCACGCCCGAATCCAAAAACACTACCGAGCCCGACTATCACTGGCTTGCCAAGCGCGGTTTGGACCTGTGGTTTGAGAACCACCGACTTGTACAAAGTCTAGCCAGTGAATATAACTTCATACCAATCTTCATATTCCACCCTGGTCTATGGGATACAGGGAAACCACTCCATCCATCGGAATTGGAGATCCTCGAGTCCGAAAAACAATCCGCAAACCTGTATATGATCATGCGGGTCCGCGCAGAGATGGCTTCCATCCTGACACAGCGATTAAAAACCACTGACAATACAAAGAACATATATAATTTGAATGAGGTTTTCATAGACTCGGCCGATCCCCTATATATTGACTACGTACATGTCACCGGCAAAGGCAATAAGATCGTGAGTGAAAAGCTAACCGACATTGTGTTATCCGAGATCTGTGAAATTAGTCCTCTCTTGGCCACGAGCCTGCCGAAGGATTTATGGGCACATTGCAATCATAATCCGTAAGACCACCCTTCCCCAATTGCAGATATCGGAGCCACAAAGAAAAAAACGCCAGGATAGACGCTCTCAGCAGGGGGTGGTAGGATGGTTCGAACATCAATACCGCTCACGTGGTGATCTGTACAAGGGGGGTTAGATGAAGGTGATTCGTGGACTCTTGTCACGTACGTTTTTTGTGGCCGTTGCCATGCTCGCACCTCTGCTGGTAGTAGCATGCAACGAACAAGACGATCCTTTTGAGTTCGGTGAACGGATGAATACTCCCACTCCCACAGCAGACGGGACTTCTTCGGAGAATGGAGTCACATCAAAAGAGGCTCAAGCTTCACCGACTCCACTTCCAACCCTTGCCCCAGCAGCTGCAGTCGCCACCGTAGAAGCAAGAGAAACTGCACATCTCGCATCTCTCTTTCCAGAGTCAAAGGGTGATATCAAAATGGCTGAGTGGGACCACAAGCCTCTTCAGTTCGAGAACGCACTAATCGGTTATTTCCTTGTGTACGGTTATGACTGGAACATCGAAATCATCCCGACCGAACAAGACAACTATCAAAAGGCCCTGGAAAAGGCTGAGATTGACGTGGTGATAGAGTTCGATCGGTCATCCGCAGGTGATTGGTACAAGACCCACATAGATAATGGTGCTATTACAGATCTTGGCTCCATGAATAGTTCACAGGACAACAATCGTATAGTGATTCACTCCGGTCTAGCTAAGCGTGCCCCAGAAGCAGCTGAGTTGATGCGTACGGTACGGCCATCACCAGAATTGATTGATAAGCTTTCGAGTTCAATCTCCAGTGGACGCATAGGAATTAAGCCGACGGTTGCCGTCATAAAATTCCTCAAGGAAAACGAAGAAACCTGGAGAAAATGGCTTGAGCCTGAAGTAGGGGAAAAAATAATCGCAGCTGTTAAAGGTGGCAAGATCAGCCTAGTCAATCAGAAGTGTATCCCTGCTGGTGGGTCTGGTGGCGCAGGCAGTCCTAACTGTTAGTAACAGAGAGAACCCGAGTCATTCTCAAAGATAAGGTCTTTTAATTAGAGCTAACCAAATCCGACATCGAGGTTCCCCTTTAAGAAATCTCGGTGTAGGATATCGCGATGCAAACCAGCCAAAATCATTGGATGCAATCTGAGTCCTCCGACCAACGGTACACTCAGGCGATCCACGATGGAGACGGCCTGATAACGCGACGGCCGTTTTTCCGTGAGGCCAGTTCTCTTCCAATTAATATAGAGGTCTGGGAACTTGAACCCGGCGCGAGTGAAGGGACGCACACACACTCGGGCGATGGCTCTCTCGAAGAAATCTACTACTTCCTCCAGGGAACTGGGGAGATGGATATCGAAGAAGAGGTGGTCTCCATCAAGTCAGGTGATGCGATAATGGTACCCCCCGGCGTAGATCATGGCTTCCGCAATACTGGCAAAGATATGTTGAAACTCGTAATCGTTTGGGGCAAGCCAACGGAGTAACTACTTTGAGCATAGGGACTAGTCACAATATATACGACAAGTTGGGTGTTAAGCGTATTGTAAACGCCGCTTCTTGGCGAACTATCATGGGAGGTAGCTTAATGCCACCTGCCGTCATTGAAGCCATGGCTCAGGCGGCCCAATCATTTGTCGATGTGGATGATCTAAACGCGCGGGCAGGGGAAACCATCGCAAGATTAACTGGCGCAGAGGCTGGTCTGGTAACCGCGGGCTCGGCTGCGGGGATGCTACTAGAAGCAGCAGCATGCATGGCCGGCACAGACCCAGCAAAGGTCAACCGGCTACCGGACACTAAAGGAATGAAGAATGAAATCATCATCCATAGGGCACACAGGGTAACGTATGATCGTAGCTTCAGAGGGGCAGGGGCTACATTGGTGGAGATCGGTAATACCCACTCAACCCATGAGTGGGAACTGGAAGATGCAATCACCGACAACACTGCTGCAGTAGCCTACGTATTCGGCCCGCCTCCGGGAGGAGCACTACCGTTACCCATGGTTGTCGAGATAGCTCACTCACGAGACGTTCCCGTGGTAGTGGACGCGGCTGCAATGCTGCCGCCACCTGAAAATCTTACGCGATATTTGGACATGGGGGCAGATATGGTGAGTTTCAGTGGTGGTAAGGGTATCCTTGGACCACAGTCCACTGGTGTGTTGTGTGGCAGAGCAGACCTGATACAAGCAGCAGTAGCAAACGGTGCACCTAATCAAGGCGTTGGACGAGTAGCAAAGGTCTGCAAAGAAGAAATTGTAGGACTGGTCACGGCACTTGAGATTTTTGTGGACACAGACCACGATGCAAAAAATGCCCACTGGTCAAATGTGTCGGAAAACCTAGCAGACAAGATTGACGATATACCCGGTTTGACTGGCAAATATATACAAGCAATACCCGAGCTTGACGCTTTCGAGAGTGCAACAGCCCGCGTGTTTGTTTTCCGGGACCACAACTACTCCGGGCCTAGTGAGAGTGAGATTGAAGCCCTCCTTAAAGATGGTGACCCTCCAATCTACGTGTTTAGTGCTGACCATAGCAACGGAATTGCTTTGAGCCCAGTCTGTCTGGTGGACGGTGACGATGACATAATCGTGGAACGACTTAAAGAAATCATGAGCAACGCAAGTTAATCGGGTTATAGAAAACCTACTGAGGAGAGTATCTTGGACTTACGTAATCGACGAAACGTACTGCGAGAACTTATCGACGACGGCAAACCTACTATCAGTACCCACGTCCACTCAATTTGGCCTGGGATAGCAGAAGTGATCGGACATGCTGGTACGATGGACTACATCGAATTCACAGGACAGTATGCGCCCTGGGACCTCCTCACTTTAGAGAACTTTGGGCGTGCCATCGACCTGTTCCCAAATATGTCGTCTATGATGAAACTTGATCAGGAACCTAGGACCTTTCAAGCAGAGCGCGCGGTTGGTTCGGGTATCCAGAATCTCCTTTTTGCAGATGTCCGTACAGTTCAAGATGCTGAAGAGTGCGTGGCGGCGGTCCGTGCTGAGCATCCGGATACTGGAGGAATCGCAGGGGTTAAAAGCACTAGAGACATGGGATACGTATACCCTAACGTCACGCTCCAAGACTACGTAGAGGAAACAAAAAAATCGGTCGTGGCGATAATGATAGAGAAAAAGATGGCTGTCGAGAACCTGGAAGCTATCCTAGACGTGCCAGGTATCGATATGGTCCAGTTCGGTCCGGGGGACTACTCTATGAGCATAGGAAGAGCAGAAGATTATCAGCACCCCGAGGTGGCAGCAGCCGAAAAATATACTATTGAGGAATGCTTGAAGCGGGGTATCCGCCCTCGAGCTGAAATTGGTTCTTGGGAATTAGCCAAACCCTATCTAGACATGGGCATTATTGATTTCTGCGTCAGCAATGACGTCGGTATCATTTTTGACTTCATGCGTGACCAGGGTGAACGCCTTGCTAAGTTAATAGGCCGGTAGCATCAGGCTACTCCCAATTCGTGTAATCTAGCATCATCGATACCGAAGTGGTGCGCGACCTCGTGGACTACGGTAATGCGTATCTCTTCGACCATCTGCTCCTCAGACTCACAAATCATCTCAATAGACCCCTGAAAGATCGTGATTCGATCGGGAAGTACTCGCACGTAATCGTGTCTTTCCGTAAGCGGTACGCCCTCGTAGAGCCCTAGGAGTACGTCCTCGTCAGTTAATGAATGTGTCTTCAGTTGAGCAGTCGTAGGCCAATCCTCAACAATAACGTCAACATTCTCGAGGTAAGCTCGGAATTCTTGAGGTATCGCGCTCAATACACGCCGGACCAATCTCTCGAATGTAGTACGTTCCATTCTTCACATTCTAGCAGGGACTCACCTTAGAACTTTGGGAGTGGTAGTTTCCTAGATATAAACGGATTCTAGAAAACAATCACTACTTGTGATAAATTGCACATATGCTTTCGACCGTCTCTACAGGCCCAGCACAACGGGTAGGACGCGGCGGTCTTGCACGCGATGGCGTTCTTGTTGCCTGTGCCATACTCATGTTGCTGACTCTCTACCTAGTCTTCTTATGGGTACCAACAGATGCGAATCTCGGTGTGTCACAACGTATCCTGTATTTTCATGTACCCTTGGCAATCCTGTCTCTTATATCCATCGTTGTAGTAGCGATAGCAAGTGCGGTGCACCTGGCCAGAAAGGATGAGAGGTCTGATGCAATTGCTTACGCGTCTGCCGAGGTCGGTATTGTCTTCTGTACTCTAGCAATAGTTACTGGTGCTATCTGGGCGAAGCCAGTATGGGGTGTTTGGTGGACTTGGGACCCGAAACTCACCCTAACCCTAGTACTGTGGTTTGTATACGCTGCATACATGATGTTAAGAGCCTATGGTCCCAAAGGCTCTCAGGGTGCTAGATATGGATCGGTTCTGGCTCTTGTGGGAGCTATCGATGCTCCAATCGTCTATTACGCAGCGGAGTTATGGCGCTCCACTCACCCAAGTCACGTAATCGGAGTTTCTGCCGAATCAGGTTCACTCCCACCTGAAATGGCCATCGGATTAATAATATCTCTATTGGCATTTTCTCTACTTTTTACTCACCTGATTATTGAGCGATATGTTCTACGACGTGCGGAAACAGGCGTCGACGAAATTTTTCGGAGTTTCACATGAAAATGTACCACCTAGTAATAAAATTAATAGTTCCCATCATCCTTGGGGCAATCGCTGTGGCCCATCCTACAGTTGTGTATGCTCAAGAAGGTACTGGCTCTTCCAATCCAGAGGCAAACTTACCATTCTTATTCGCTGTTTATACCATTACCTGGGCAGGATTCTTTGCGTACCTATTCTTCATATCGCGACGACACCGAGAACTACGAAATGAGATAGAATCTCTTAAGCTAGAACGCTCAAATGAGCCGGAAAACCAATCGGATTCGGAGTGATCTCGGTATGACAGGACCAACAGATCCGGCATTTGACCCACTTCCGACTAAGCCTGAGTCGAATAACTTCAATCACCGGCTAAAACTTTTAATGGGCCTCACTGTAGTTTTGGGCGCCCTAGCATTCCTAGGCTTCACTGCATTTCAAAGCGCAACCGTCTATTTCTACACGGTCAACGAGATTACGGAGGTCGGCCCCACTGAAGAAGGCCGAACGGTACGAGTAAGCGGCAAACTTGTACCAAATTCTTTTAGCCGTGAACAGAACTCAACGATGGCACGTTTTGTGTTAAAAGATAAGGATACCGAGGTCACACTCACTGCACTGCATGATGGCGTGGTACCAGACCTATTTTTTAACGATCACTCAGAAATTATACTCGAAGGCAAGTATGGTGTAGATGGCGTTTTTCATAGCGATAACGTCATTGTGAAATGCCCATCGAAATATGTAGCCGCAGGGTAACCGTTCGCTCCACTACCATCGCATCAAAGGTAAATTAGAGTATCTGTAAGAGCTTCATCAGGTATCACGTCAATAACTCAAGCCGCTTCTTCGCCTCAATATAGATATCATTATTCAACGGCCCTTGTGAAGCTGCATGAACGTTCGCACGAATGTGATCTAGGTTCTGAGTCCCCACGATAACCGTGTCTATCTCGGGGTGTGAAAGTGTGTATCTAAGCATGAAGGTCGTTGGCGTCTCACCCTCTTGGCAAAGATCGCCTAGCCCTGCCTTCTCCCACAGTGCCCATCGATCCGGAGTACCCTTACCTTCTCCTGGGTGACCTTTTGCAACTCCACCTCGAATAATGGTCCCCATCCCCGCCTTTGAAGCATCGGTAATCTGCGTCTCATTTTCTTGAGAGAAGGCGGAATAGGGAATCTGAAAAACATCAAAACTTCCCCACTCAGTGTAGGTTTCTATATGAGGTGTACTTGTAGACGCACCAATCCACCGTACTTTACCCTCATCTCTCATCCTGATAAGCGCTTCTAGCGATTCCTCTTGATTGAGGTCATCAGGCGTTGCACCATGGAGCTGGACTACATCAACGTAGTCTGTTTGCAATCTTGTAAGACTGCGTTCCACTCCGCGCTTCAGATTGTCGGCAGTCCAGTCCCTCCCGCCAGGTATGCAACCACATTTTGTGGCAAGGGTAAACTCAGAGCGGCGACCGGAAATAAACCTTCCTATAAAGTCCTCCGACCTACCATAGCAGTCTGCAGTGTCAATAAAAGTGATGCCCTGATCAAGCACACGATTCAGTAGAATCTCGGCGTCCGTATCTTCAATCGGCCATTTTATGCTTGAGTCACGCAACTCCATAGCGCCAAATCCAAGGCGTGTGACCTCAACAGTAGTTCGTCCAAGCTTAGACGTCGGAAGCTGCACTGACATCAATCAACTCTCGGCTAGGAAGTATACGAGTTCAGCATCTCCTGGGGCGTCCTGACTCTAGCGTTTGCATTCATCTTCTCCACTCGTTTTTCAAGTGGAAGCTTCGGTTCGGCTTGATAGACTACCCCAAGAGGAACTCCACCTTGCTCCACTATTCCATTCGCAGCCCTAATATCGCGTGTGTCATGGCTATCAGGTATATCCCATGCAAGCCCGGGGATCCCTTCTCGAGGTTTACCTTTCAGTTCCTGGTACGTATCGTTAAATTCAGTGCACGGAGACTGTACATGGACGATGGAAAAACCGGGATACTCCATTGCATCATAGACCATACCCGCAAGATCTTTAATTTTACTAGACATGGCAGAGGCAACATGAGACACACCGTAAGTTAAATATAGTTTGAGCGCGTTTAGACCCTCTTCAGGTTTACCGTAAGGAGTTGAACTAGTGACCATCCCCAACTCACTAGTCGGGGAACTTTGACCTTTCGTAAGTCCGTACACAGCATTATCCATGATTACGGCGGTTACGTTTAAGTTGCGCTGCGCCTGCGGTGCAATGTGTTCCATTCCTATACTGAGAAAGTCACCATCACCTGCCACAACCACAACGTTCAACTCAGGACGTGCCATCTTAGTGCCAAATGCAATGGGGAGAGATCGTCCATGCAGACCATGGATCCCAAAGGGTTGTGGCCCTTCAAGTAAATGAACCATATTTCCAGAGCATCCAATCCCCGCAACTACAACCGTATTCTCGATCGGTTCTTCCGTATCAGTGAGGCGACGGGCCACTGCTTGTTCGAGTGCCCGACGCACCCCAAAATCACCACATCCTGGACACCACTTAAAATCATACTCTGGGTTTTTATCTGTCATACTAAGGCACCTTCTTTAGCATCCACCTGAATCCTATTAAGAATCCTCTGACGTAGTTCGCCCACCTTAAAAGGTAAGCCTGTGTATTGTGTCAACGATTCTGCATTTACACCCTGGGTTCGTAGGATTGAAGAGAACTGTCCTTGATAGTTGAGTTCCGGCACAATCACCAAATCTTTGGTTCGCAACTCTTCCAAAAGTCGAGACGGCAGGGGGTTGAGAAACATAGTGTAGTACCAGCTAAGCTCAGTATCGCCATTCCCCTGAATTTCGTTCCATGCTTCCCGAGCAGGACCTTTTGATCCTCCCCAGGGCATAACTGCTATACCAGCCTCTGTGTTGTCAGACTCGTAATCCCCATCTTCAAGCAGCTTAAGCTTACCAAAACGTCGTTCCGTCATTTGAACATGCCGCTCCGGCAGGTGCGTAGTGTCACCCATTCCATCATGTTCGCTCGCATTAGCAACATAGCTACCGGGCCCACCAGGTACAGGGAAGGGACCTAATTCCCTCGATTCATATCTGTGGTAGCTATCAGAACCATTATTGCTTACGTAGATATTACGGTTCTCCACCGGAATTTTTGACAGATCAGGTTTACGAATGTTCTGATTCCGCCCTTCAAACGCATGCTCGCTGAGAAGGATTACAGGGCCTTGATAACGCTCAGCCCAGTTGAATGCAGCTATAGCGGCGTAAAAACACTCCTCCACTGACCCAGCTGCGATGACTGGTAAACTAACGTCACCATGCGCGGGGTGCATCGCTTGATACAAATCGGATTGCTCAGTTTTGGTAGGTAGACCGGTTGCAGGTCCTCCTCGTTGTACATCACACACTACAATAGGGATTTCAGCCATCCAAGCAAGACCTAGCCCTTCACTCATCAGGGAGAATCCAGGTCCTGCTGTCGCCGTCATTGACTTCTTACCAGAGTAACCCGCCCCGATTATCGCATTAATTGCCTCAATTTCAGAACTCACCTGGTAAACAAAGCGGTCTTCCCCAACATAGTGCTGCTGCATCCACATCAAGATGGTTGTCGCAGGCGATATGGGATATCCCGCATAAAAGTTTAGACCAGCATGAGCAGCTCCTAGACTGATTGCCTCATTCCCATTCAAGAAAAGCTGTTCGTAATCAGGTTTTTCCGGGGGAGCCAGTTCGCCGAGAGCGAATCCACTCTTAACAGCCTCTTCCCGACCAAGCGTCAGACCATGAATATTTTGTGGTATCGTCTTTTCACCGTAGCGTTGTACATTAGCATATCGCTTGCTAACAAAGTCTTCGAGAATCGACTGAGGCATGCTCATCAAACCCGCTAAACAGCCCATAACCACCATGTTGGCCGCTCGCTGGTTACCCGTTGACTTACCAAGCTGTTCAAAAGGAACACCTAGGCTGCGGCCATCATCCGGGAGTTCTAGCATCTTCGAATCATAGACCACCACACCCTCATCACTCACATCATCCTTATGGGTTTCATACGCGTACTCGTTGAAGGCGACCAGTACGTCTAATTTGTCGCCTCGGCTGAGGACTGGCGTCGTGGAAACACGAACTTGAAACCAAGTCGGCCCGCCAGTGATCTGAGAAGGGAAAGTAGCAAATGTCTGGGCATGGTACCCAGCTTGGACGTTCGCCGCGGCAAAACCTTGCGCTGCAGTTTGGAAGCCTTGGCCTCCCTCACCAGCAAACCGAATCACGAAGTCTGTCTTCTTCAATTCCGCCTCCGCGGGGCATACACAACCCGCACAGCCGTAGGGCTTCCAATCACTGCCTACACACTAAACTAGGCTCCAACAAACGAACGTCCTGCCCATGAGATGCTGCAGGACGGCCCAAGTGCACAATATAGTGAATTCTTTGCGCTTCAAAAGTCATATTGGACGGTATGAAATTTTACAGCAGTCCTGTGTCTCTGTCAAAGAATAGCGGCGTGGCATAGGGGCTAAGGGGATCCTTAATGACCCACGGCCATGAAGGTCTTTACGTCACATTGTGTGCCTCTTACACGATAAGCAACCCATTCCTTTTTACGCTGTCTGATAAAGAACAAACGACGCGATTCCGCTACATAATTCTCCAACCTTAATCGTCTGATTACACTAAACAGCGCAGTTCACCTAGGGTTGTCTCCATTGTCCCATCTAGTCCTGCACTACAAAGCTAAACGCCACGGGGCATACAACAAGGAAAATAAGATCGAATGCAGCTAACAGTGGTAGCCAATCGGCAACTCCCAATAAACCGCTACCCTGAAGTACAGCCCCCGTGATCTCTACCGCAGCTATGATTGCGGGGAGGGCGATAGGGAAAAAAAGAACCGGCAATAGCACCTCGCGAGCCTTCGTATTTATGGACATTGAGGAGAACACCGTCCCAACTGTCACAACCGCTACAGTCGAAAGAACTAATATAGGCACCATCTCAATAACCAATAAGGGGAAATTGAATAAAGCAGCGAAAATAGGAAATACAAGAATCTCCACCAACAGCATAAACAATAAACTAGAGAGCATCTTCCCGAAAAAAATTGCATCACGGCCGATAGGCGCTATCAATAGAGTACTGATACTACTGTTCTCAGCCTCACTAGAGAAGGATCGACTCATACCGAGAATCCCTCCAAACACAAACGAAATCCACAGAACGCCAGGTGCTGTAAGGGCTACTATTTGTGGTGTCGGATCAACAGCAAAGCTAAAAACGACAACGACTAGTAGAGAAAAAACTAGAACCGCAACCACTGTATCCTTGGTCCTAAGCTCTAGCAAAGTATCCTTCCAAATGATAGCTGCAATAGGCTTGATGTATCTTTTCATATAATCTTCAGTCCCTGTACTGGAAGTAAGCTTCTCGCAAGACAGCTGTGTCAGGAACTGATTCAGTTGAGGACTTATAGACCACTCGACCATTGGAAAGAATCACGACCTCATCCGCTAATGAGATGCCGCGTTCAAGATTATGGGTTGTCATGACAACGGACCGTAAAGCTTTGGAATCATCCTTTATAATTTGGTCAAGGCTACTTAATGCCTGCTGGTCGAGCCCATTCTCTGGTTCGTCCAATAACAAGATGTAAGGGTCGTGTAAAAGGGCTCGGGCGATGCTAATCCGTTTCTTCCAACCATGTGAAAGGGTACCTACCCTTTGATAGAGTCGTTTTTGAATTCCCATCTGGTCTGACACTAATTCTATTTTGCGATCGGCATTATCAAGAACAAATAGTTTGGCTGCCAATTGCAAATTTTCTAGACCGCTAAGTTCATCATACAAAAGGGAATCGTGGGTCACTACACCAATCATGCGGCGGATAAAGCTGTCCCCAGAACCCAGTTCACTGCCTGCGATCCACACGTTGCCTTTGTCTGGTTTAGCAAGAGTAGCCAATACTCGAATGAGCGTTGTCTTACCTGAGCCATTTGGTCCGAGTACGGCCAAGATTGTGCCCCACTGCACCTGAAGATCCAGGTTACGAAGCGCAACGCGTCTACCATAAGCTTTATTGAGACCACGAATGTCGATCGCGGGCCCCTTATCCAGCTGCGTCATGAAGTTAATGCTACTACGAAGACCCTCTGAAGAGAACAGCAACAATACTTCGCACAGACCAAAAGTGTACGAGATACCCCTGCAAATTAATTCGTCCCCTGCACGCTTTCGACTAGATCACTCATAAGTTCAACCATCAGCTGAACTCCAGCGATTGTTCGATCATATTGCATACGCATGGGCCCCACTGCACCAACAACCCCACTCGCTTCTCCTGGGATCCCATACTGACTTAGAACTAGACTGAGTGGCCTAAGCCTATCTTCCCGATTTTCATGGCCAATAACGACACGTACCATCGTGCCTTCTGGTGCCTCGTTCAAAACTGCCTGTGCTAAGCTGCCATCTTCAATCGCTCCCACAATTTCACCCACCGAATCGCTGCTCGTAAACTCGGGTTGCCTGAGAATATTTGAAAGCCCTAGAAGGTAGTATTCAGGTCGGCGAGCAATATCTTCTTGTTCAAGGATCGCGATTGTCGTTTTAAGGAGGCATTCCTCAATCGAAGAAAGGTGCAGATGGTTGAGACACATTTCATCAGAAGATTTGCCACGCGAGACATCGTTAAGTTTATTGGCCATCATCTGAACAGCATCTGGGAGAAGCGGCTCTTTGAGACGAACAAACTGTTGTTTGACCCTTCCTTGTTCCAACACAACTATCAGAAGAACTTGGTTATCTTGGATACTGACAATCTGCAGATGCCTCACGCGGGATTCGTATGCACGTGGGAACGTAGCGATACCCATATTACCGACAAGGTTAGCTAACAGGGTTGCTGCGACACTACTCCACTCGTCCATATCCTGTTCAACTTCAACTAACCTGCTACGAATCCGAATCTTTACATCATTCGGCACTCGATGCATTTGGACAAGTGGCATCGATTCAACGTATAGCCGGTAGGCTTTATCTAGGGGAATCGTGCCGGCGGAAGAGTAGGGGCGCCCCAAGAAAGATTCTCTTTCAAGCGCCATTATGTCATTACGAATAGTGGCAGGGCTAACACCGAGACTGTGGTTTTGAGACAGTGATTGAGACGCGACTGGCACAGCACCGCTGATGTATTCGCTAACTATGAGATTAAGGATGGTCTTCTGCCGTAATGTCAGAACCATCGCACCACCATTGAGGGCCTCTGAATTCGGGAGTGAATGGAATGTAGCACCAGCGTAAGACAGGTGTCAAGAACCTTAATTCAGGAAGATAGAGCTCACATGATCTATCGACGTCGGCGCCAGCTCCGGATCCCGAACACCATTGCAAGCGGTGCTATCAGCATCAGAGTATTTGTCACACCAGCAGCCGCAGAAACAGGCCGCTGAGTCGAGCAGAGTCCTCCTGCTGGCTCTTGGGTAGGTGTCGGAATCACCGCCTCCACCGTTGGCTCTGATGTAGCAGTCGGTGCCACCGTAGGCCGGGCAGTGGGGACTGAGATTGTAGGCAGGGGGGTAATCGTTGGTCGTAATGTTGGGACTGAGGTAGGAACAAGCACGGTCGGCGTCGCCATGGGAGTGTCGGTAGGCACCGGCGTCGGGGTAAAACTTGGAGTAGGCGATGGAACAACTGTATGTGTCGCCGTAGGTGTAGGTATAGGTGTCTGAGTAGGGGTATTAGTTGGTGTGTTCGTAGGTGTGTTCGTAGGTGTAGGCACTGGAGTTGGGAATCCAATGAAAATCACGTCGAATTGCGGGTTAAATTCACCGCTGACATACGTCTTAGTCGTCGCTGATGCAAATCCATTGAGGAAGAATTCGATCGGATGACCTATAAGAGCGACATCATTAGGCGCTATAACTAAATTCCGGTATGTCTCGCCGACTATAACTCCAGGAGTGGATTGGTACGAGCCTACGTGAGCAGTTAAAACTGCTCCAGAGGGTACCGATCCACCTGCGATAATTATCTGCCCTGAGTAAACCGCAGGGCTCGCGACAGACGGAGTTGGTGTTGCAACAAGAGTAGCGGTTGGTATAGGCGTTGCCGTTGGTATAGGCGTTGCCGTTGGTATAGGCGTTATGGTCGGCACAAGGGTAGGCGTGGGTGTTGGAATTGGCAAATTTGGAAAAGTGAGATCCGTATATGGCTGGCCAGCGATGCCATTTTTGAAAAGACTTGTAGCCGGGGCTCCACTATAAATATACGTGTCGACTTGATCGGCTGCAGTTCCATCGATTAGGTGGAAGGTTATTTGCAAGCGATTGTAGTTAGTACTCGGGGCGCCCAGCGCCAAGCCGTAGTACCTACCATCTTTCGTTATAGCCGACTTGGGAGGGCACTTCCAAGAAGCCGAGTCACCAACCCGCGCAAAGATTTCAATCCCGTCAGGGGCTGGCGATCCAGCTACCGTTACAGATCCACCAAATAGCATCGGGAAACCAGGAACTCCTTGTTCTTCAATGTTGCAAATAACAGGAGTCGCCGTAGGTTCGGGGGTTTCCGCGTAAGCCACAGGAATCATCAATTGCAGCCCGATAGCCACCAAAACCAGGAGCCCGATTCGTGCCAGAAATATTTTTCTAAAACTATTTAGCATGTGGAATCACTAAAAAAGACCTCCCTCCCCGAGTTATGAGGAGGGAGGTCTCTACTAAAAGCCTCTAAATCCTATCTATACCTATGTGACTATCAAACTACGGTACGAGCACGGTTGCGGCGGCCATATAGACCCAGTAACCGCGACCAACCCTGTACTCACCTTCACCGACATCTAGTGTGTCGCCGTCGCTGTTACCGTCAGCGGCCGCAGCTGGTACATTCGCCCATCGGTCGTTAAAGATATCCCACTCATAGGCCCTGCGAGGTGCAGTGCCGATGTAGGCGGAGCCTATACCCATGCCGCCATCGAATACCTTCGTACCAGTCACGTCGAGGACAGGAATCAAGTTCCAGCCAGCGACTAAGTTAACTGTCGGCAACTGCGAAGCTGTTCCAGCGCCCAAAGTCTGTAGGGAGATCTTCAGAGCGTCGAACGAGTCCGTGTATACCCAGTAGGCCCTGCCTGAACTAAGCGTCGTGAGCGTACCAGCAAAAGCGGTACCTGCACTCGGGCGGGTAGCAGTTAGCCAACCACCGGCCGCGCTCGGGTCGTACGTCAAGACGATACTGGCCTTGTGAGTCAACGCAATCGCATCATTAATCGCAGGCGTCTTAGGCTCGCCCGGTAGGGATACGAGGTTCCAGCCAGGGCTAAGCGTCAGCGAGAATGCCGCGCGCTCCTTGACCGTGAACTTCTGTTCCACGTCCCGAGTGTTACCAGCGTCGTCCGCACCAGTGATCTTAAGGGTGTGCTCAGCCAACGTAAGGTTACGAGCGGACAGCAGGAACTTGCCATCATTTACTCGCAAGACGTCAGCAGACACATCCACGCCATCCAATGTAATCGTGTTGAGCGTCACCTTGTTATGGGTGTCCGTATCAACCGTCTGGGTGCCGTCGTTCCTAGGTGGAGTTGCTCCACTGGCGGTACCCGAAACCCCGTACTCAGTACCCTCAGTCGTCCAGTCAATCGTTATGAACGGGTTCTGCGTATAGACGCTAGCCGGTACGTTACCGCCCGGGAAGCTCAGGGTCGGGGCAGGGATCGCATTGTCAATCTCGAATAAGATTGCGCCAGCGTCATCATGCGCTGCTACACCTGAGGTAGCCGTGTTGTTCGTAGTGTCCGTAGAGCTAACCTGGACGTTGAACGAGTTCGGTGCACCAGTATTAGCGGTGGAAGCCGCTGTATACACGGAGCGGAACAGGTTCGTACCGACCAAGCTAGGTACCGTCAACTGGGCTCCCGTACCAACAGCGTTAACAGTAACGGTCGGTGCGGTCAGCAGAGCCTCGTCAGACTGTACATCAATCGTCATTTTCGCCTTGTCAAGCTTCGTGCTCGGGCTAATTGTGACCGTAACAGTCGGAGCAATTCCGTCTACTGCAGCTGCAACGCTCAGTCCACCTTGGACGGTGTTACCAGCCCTGTCACCAACTGCGCTTACGACCTCAACCTTGGGCTTCGCGTCGGACGCCTGCTTTGCGACCTTAAGGAATACGCTCTTACCCTTCGTAGCGCCAGCAACCCACTTAACTTCTGCAGGGGCCACGCCAGCAACCTTAAAGTCGCTGGTTGCGAGTGTCGTGCCGTCCAACTCTTCGTTGAACTTCAGGTGGACCCATAGGGGATCCGCCTTCGAAGAATCTGTAATTATTGCGTTAGCAGCATCCAGGTATTGACCGGTTACAGCGGCGTTGGAGCTAGCCAGCGCAGGAGCATCCGTGTCAACTCTGATTTCCTGGTTCTTTCTAGGGGTAATGGCGGCGTCCTGGTCACTACTCGCCACGTTACCAGCCTTGTCAGCTGCGGTCACGAACCAACCGACCGAGTGAGTACCAGTACCAAGGTTGCTCAACTGGCTCTCAATCCTGTAACCACCGGAAATTGCGGTGGCGACGACGGCTGTTGTCGTCACAGTGGTCGCGCTGTTTCCATCGGTCTGTAGGTTCACGCCTGCAGAGGTTGTCGCGTACTGGACCGAGAAGGTCAGTGCTGTGTTATCAACGCCAGCGTCGGCGTCAGTAATCTCAGCAATCAGTCGCGTACTCTGGGTTCGCGTTGCCGCGTTATGGGTTGGCGAAACAATCGTTATGCTCGGCTTTGTCGTCTCAACGGTGGCGCTAGCCGTTCGGGCCGTGCCAGCATCGTCATACGTAACGGTGATTAGTGCACCCGTTACCGTGGCGATCGTCGGGCGAACAAGGCCCTGCGGGAACGCATTCAGCGCGACTGTGGTTGATGCGGCGGTTGCTGCGTCGGTGTAATCACCGTCGCCATTGTAGTCCGTAAGTAGTATTGCGGACTCAGCTGCCGTTGTGGTGACACCGGCATCCGTGGCATCGCCGTCGCCGTTCAGGTCTATACCGAGATTCGCTTCATCAATACCCTCGCCTGAACAAGGAGAGACGGTCTTACAACCTATTGGCGAAGTGGTCGACGTGGTCGCCAATGTCTTAAAGGTACCGGTGAATATACCAGTGTTTGCTCCAGTCTCACGCACCGTCAAATTAAAGCCGGTGGTGTCCTGGGTGCTAGCGATCTTTACCGTAGCATGCTGGATAGCAGGTGCCGTGTAGGTCAGCTTAAAGTTGAAGGCTGACGCCGTGGTAACTGACGCGTGTGTATTGCGGACAGTTACGATGCCGTCGTCGGCATCAACGGCCCAGACTTCCCAGGTGCCTATCCTCGTAGAGAGGACCGCGCTCGTCGTCATGACGCGAACGTCTGCCGCATTCACGACTCCGTCAGCGTTGGCATCCATTATGGGGACGTTCTTCACCTTAACTTCTTTATCGCTCGCTGAACCTACAACGTTCTGCGCCGCGACTGCATAGGTGACATTGGACCTGTCTGACGTCTCGGTCGTCGAGACTCCAGTATTAAGGTCTGCGTCCGTCAAGGTAACCTGGATCGTGCCACCAGGGGTAGTAATGTAGCTCTTGTCAAGCGCTACCGTACCCGCGACAGCGGACCCTGACGCAGTCGTCAATAGATACATAGCCGTCAACAGTGTCAACGCTATTGCGATTGGGAGAAACTTAACCATGCTTTTCACTATCTGCCCCCTTAGTTCCTAATCTAACTTACTAAATTTTGTCGCTACTATCCCGAAAAACACAAGAAAAGAGCGAGACGCTGTCGGTCGCTAACTCCGCTCTCAGTACGTATGTATTTATGCGCTTATCCAGTTCAGTTACCTTGCTGACCGACCGAGCACATATGCCAGGTCGCCTAAATTTTTACACCTTTTTTTGTACGATGTCAAGACATATCCGGTCTTATACATAGCAGTTCCGCCCCAAGTGGAGGCGGTCCTTACTAGTTGAATATCGAGTTACCGTTGTCTGTCTTGTCCATTTAGGGATGTAAGCATCCTCACAAACCATGCCCAACTATATAGTAGGCTACTCTCCATTGTCAATAAGAGTTCGGCAGTCTGTTCGCTAGGTTTTTGACTTGCTTGTACCCTTCCAAGAGACCTGAAAAGCCGTTGCCCATAATTTCATGGCCCAGGGTAAAGAATCCAGTCCGTAGAGTAAATGAATAAGTAAAGGTCCGCGCGTAGCGCGCGCGCGAGCTCCACATCCCTATAGCCTATTCCTTACCAAGCGTGGATAAGAATTCTTGATTATCTTTGGTCCTGACAAGCCGCTCGAGAACTTTTTCAGTTGCTTCAGCTGAGAATTTTTCATCATTACTAATAATCGCCACCATCCTACGTAGCAACCACACCTGACGCAGAGTTTCTTCGTCAAGCAAAAGCTCTTCTCTCCGTGTGCCGCTCTTGGGAATATCAATCGAAGGGAAGACCCGCTTCTCGGATAGTCTCCGATCCAGGTGCACCTCCATGTTGCCGGTGCCTTTGAATTCCTCATAAACAACATCGTCCATTCGACTGCCAGTATCGACCAAACATGCGGCAAGGATCGTCAAACTACCGCCATCCTCCACCTTACGAGCAGCTCCAAAAAATTTCTTCGGTGGGTAAAGTGCCACCGGATCCATACCTCCAGAAAGAGTCCTACCACTCGATGGTACGGCTAGGTTATAAGCTCTGGTAAGTCGAGTCAGACTATCTAGAAGAATACATACATCTTTACCAGCCTCGACCAAGCGCTTGGCCCTCTCAAGAACCAATTCGGCCACCCGGCAATGATCCTCCACGGGTTCATCAAAGGTTGACCCATAAACCTCACCTTCTACTGACCGAGTCATATCGGTGACTTCTTCGGGCCGCTCTCCTATAAGTGCGACCATTAGCTGAATGTCAGGTGAGTTGGCAGTGATACCATTTGCGATCTGCTTAAGGAAGGTCGTTTTCCCTGCCTTGGGTGGCGACACTATTAGACCACGCTGACCGCGACCTATTGGTGCGATCATATCAATTAGTCGAGTGGACAAACCCTTCTTAGTCGTTTCAAGCTTGATCTGCTCTATCGGAGAGATGGGCGTGAGTTTCTCGAAGTGGGGACGGTTTCGCACCTGCTCCGGATCCAAGCCATTAACTGACTCAACCCTGACCAATCCAAAATAGCGCTCCCCTTCCTTGGGAGGCCTGATCTGACCCGAGACTTGGTCTCCTGCCCTGAGACTAAAACGCCGGATCTGCGATTGAGAAACGTAGACGTCACTGCCATTCGAAACCTGGCCTTGCGGTTTCAAAAACCCATAACCATCATTTGTGATCGAGAGTACCCCGCTAACCTGTAGATCCCCATTCTTTTCGGCATGTGCCTGCAGAATCTTAACCATTAAGGATCGTCGTCTCGGCCTAGCACCATTTTCAAAAGCGCCAAGCTCTTTTGCTATGTCTAATAGTTCGTCGTCTGATTTTTCTTCTAGTTCAGCAATATCCATGTATACCTCGAAGTCTATATATATATATTTAGATTAAACTCGTGTCACTCGTTCGGATTCTGGTGATGTTATGCCTACCTTAAGATGGCTGTGTTTGGGTATACGAAAAGCAAGTTGGGGAATCATACGGTGAGTGGTGAAAAGGAGGGGAAGCCGAAGCTCGTGCTAAAGCAACTTAGAAGAGATTAGAGATTTTCCTATTCAATTGAGTTAATTAAACTGCTTTTATAAGAAAGAAGTAACCAAAGCGCTCATCCAGTGCTCTCCAGCAGTACTTTAAGCCGTTAACGAAACCGCTAAGCGCGCAATCCCGTTAGGGAAATTGTGGATGAAGAGCGAACGAATCGACGTGGGAATCCTACCATACACATACACGTTTGTCCAGTCTTAGGGCGCTGTGGAAACAGTGCCTAAATGCATTGAGTGCTGGGATCCCTCTCGCAAAGTGTCTTTTGCCACACCTACAAATTCACGGAACAACGGATGGGGTCTATCAGGCCTAGATAAAAACTCTGGATGGAACTGAACTCCTACCATAAAGGGATGCCTCTGATACTCCATGATCTCTACAAGACGGCCGTCCGGTGATACGCCCGTTGGCCAAAAACCAACAGATTCGAACTTCTCTCGGTTCACATTGTTAAATTCAAAACGGTGGCGATGGCGCTCATACACACTCGTGCAATCATAAGCTTTGGCTGCCAAAGAGCCCTTCTGTAGGTCGCACGGATAAACGCCCAATCTCATCGTCCCACCCATATCAACAACGTCGCGTTGGTCTCGCATCAAATCTATGACCGGATCGGACGTATCCGGATCAAATTCTGTTGAATTCGCTGACTCCTTACCCAGAAGACTGCGTGCAATCTCAATTACCATAACCTGCATGCCCAAACACAGACCGAGGTAAGGGACTTCATGGTCACGAGCATACTTAACAGTATCAATCATCCCCTCAACTCCACGGGCCCCAAATCCTCCTGGCACCACAATACCTCCCACGCTTTGAAGATATCTTTCAGGACCATCGCGCTCGATTTCTTCTGCAGGGATCCACTGAATGTCGACAGATACTTCGTGTAGGGCACCTGCGTGGCAAAGTGCCTCCTTGACCGATAAATATGAATCATGGAGATCCACATATTTCCCAACCATTGCGATGCTTATCTCTCGTTTTGGCTGAAGGATTGAGTCGACTAGAATTTTCCAGTCAGCCATCTGTGTCGGAGTAGTAGCGAGATCAAGGCTCTCAACTATTAGATCCCCCAAGCCCTCATCCTCAAGCATAAGGGGTACCTGATACACCGACTCAACGGTAGGCAGCGCAATAACTCCTCTACGTTCGACATCGCAAAAAAGAGAGACCTTATCCTTTATATCGTCTGGCACAGCCTCATCACTACGACAAATAATTGCGTCGGGCTGGATCCCATCACCCCTGAGTTCACGAACGCTGTGCTGCGTTGGTTTAGTTTTTAGCTCACCCGTGGCCCTTATGTACGGTAGGTAGGTAACGTGAACGTAGAAAACACAATCCCGCGGAGCCTCGTTCCGCATCTGGCGAATTGCCTCTAGGAACGGTTGGCCTTCAATATCCCCAACTGTACCTCCCACTTCCACTACAATGACATCGGCTTTGCTCTCCTCTGCAAGTCTTAAGATACGTTGCTTGATTCCATCAGTAACGTGAGGAACCGACTGTATTGTGCCACCCAAAAAATCCCCTTTTCGCTCTTTGGCGATGACATCCGTATATATCTGGCCGGCGGTTACATTGGAAGACTCGGTTAATTCCATGTCGATGAAACGCTCGTAGTGGCCCAAATCCAAATCGGTCTCTGATCCGTCCCGCGTAACAAACACTTCACCGTGCTGATATGGAGACATCGTCCCAGGGTCCACGTTCAGGTAAGGGTCAAGTTTGAGAACTGAGACGGATACGCCACGATTCTTTAGAATCCGTCCTATCGAAGCAACAGCGATCCCTTTACCTACCGAACTCACCACACCACCGGTCACAAAAACATACCTTGTCACTGGCAGAACACCTCGGAGAAAAATAGGCGGAACAGGGAGGTCAAGCGAAGAGAGTTGGGGGGAAGGAAACCCGCCGAGCCTGGAGCCCAGCTAGAAATGGTCATCCAGCTAGTTGCGAATGCCTCTCTGAGCAAAAACGAACTTCCCTTCGATCAGATCCCGAGTATAGGACTCCGCTAAAATCGTGTCAACATCTCTTTTAACAGTCGCAACCGAGTGGCTATCACTGCCACGTAAATCAAACCCCGAGTCGCCTGCGATCAGTATCGCTGAGCAAAGGCTTCAGACGCTCAACTAGTTCGCTAACCGACTGCTCGACGGAAGATCTGCTGGTATCAACCGTGATCTTATGTCGAAGAATCGATGCTTCGTACGCTTCAGTATACAGACGTAGCACCGTATCGATATCATCCTCCTTGACTGCACCATTGGTGTGAGGATTTTCCAGCATTCTCTCCCTAATTACCTCTGCAGTCGCGGTGACAAGAACAAGTATGGTATCTGGAGCAAGTTCGAGAATCTGCTCCTCGTATCCCCGCACGAACTTCCGTCGATCGCCTTTCATACCGTTACCGCCATACCCAAAGTAGAGTGGACCTAAGATTCCTTCATCAAGATGCGCGCCCACCATTATATGGTCAGGCTGAGCATAGAAAGACGGGTGGAGATGGTACTGAAGATGATAACGCTGAACCATCTCCTTCAGCTTGGGGGACAGAGCCATCACTTGCACTTGCTCTTCGGCTGTCAAACCTGTTCGGGTGTAATCCCCGCATTTAGAGTCAGGATAATCCGTAACAAGTTCTGCAATGTCCTCTACCCCGGGCGGAGAGAAATTGTTGATGTGTGGTAATTTCCAGTGATCATGATACTGATTCGGCCCAAAGCCTGACTCCCCACACCTCTCATGTGCCCAACGACCAAACTCCGTTGCAAGCGTGGTCGAGCCAGAGTATTCACAACCGGCTATTATCAAATGCATTGAAAATCACTTCCTTCTAAGAATCTCTGGATACTACCATCTTGGTCGATTTGTAATTGCCCATTCATGGCTGAGGAAAATGGTGAGACCAGTCAGACACTACGGCGTTGAATTCCTTCACTGCGTCAAAGAGAACTCAGCATTCAGATCAAAAAGTACAGCCAATACCGTTGTGCCCAATCTGGACGCTTTCCCCATCAACTAAGACAGGGGTGAGTCGGTCGCCTTTCGTAAGCAAAAGAAGCTCAGGGATTCGATCTGGCTCAAGCGAGAGATCAACTTCATCATATTCAACAGCTTTTTTCTTGAGCTCACGCTTCAAATCCGTCGTATACCCACAACCTGGGTAAGTATACAAAATGGGTCTGTCTGACCTTATATTCATACGGCGTTAAACTAGCTCAGCTCCAAAAGTTCTATCCAATTCCCATCAGGATCTTGTAGGTAGCACGCGATCCGGCCTGGTTCAAGTTCTGCAGGGGGATTCATGACCTGCCCCCCTTTTTCAGCGAGGCGGGCGTACATGGCGTGAATGTCATCAACTAGAAGCGCCAAGTGCGTTGCACCAAGTACATTTCTTTCTTCGGTGGGCCGATCCTCAGACCTAGGATTAACATATTGAATTAACTCAAGAATGTGCCCTCCACCTATATCTAGGATCGCCGCACTTAGATGAGCATTCTCGTACCCAACCACCTGATCAATCCCAGTACCCATCCGTTCATATGCGCGGATCAGACTCAGCCCAACCACATCCCTATAGAAAGCTGTAGATTCTTCGACATTTTTCACTACAAATCCGGTGTGGTGAAGTTTTTGTACCATAAGTCACGTCTCCTGCGACATGCTCTCAAGCATCGAAAGTGTGCTAGCAATCCGACTACGAAGAGCACCGACTGACTGATTATCCCATTTATAGAAGCCAGAACCTGACTTTACTCCCAATTCCCCTTGACTCACCATTTCACTAACTGAAGTAGGGATACCTGCAGTGGAATCAAGGTCTGGGAAAAGTTGGTCAATAATCTTAGATATCGTGTCCCAGCCGGCGATGTCAAATACCTCAAAGGGCCCAGCAACCGCAAGTCTCCGTCCGAAGCTAGTTTTCACCACTGTATCGACGTCCTCTGCACTCGCAATACCATTATCTACAATAAATAAAGCTTCGCGAAGCAGCGCAAACTGCATACGATTACCGATAAAACCCAGTGACTCTTTAGATAGAACAACAGGCTTTTTGCCAACGCTCTCAAAGATGGCGGTAGCCGTCTCAACAGTCTCATCGCTCGTGTCAGGTCCCCTGACAACTTCAACTAGTGGCAAGAGGAATGGTGGATTCCACCAATTAGCCACTAATACTTTATCAGGACGGGCGGTCGATGAAGCCAGCTGGCTAGTCATGAACGATGAGGTGTTACTCGTGAGAACGGCGTCCGGTGGACATACCTTATCCAGCTGCGCAAACACCTCTTGTTTCAAGGCTAAGTCCTCATATACAGCCTCTACGACAAAATTGACTTTGTCCATCGCCTGCGCCATCGGCACAATTGTGTGAATCCTACCAGGGACATCGGATGCGGTGGCATCGTCAACAAGCCCCAATTCTACAAGTGAAGTGAGACTATTATCGATATTCTCGCGAGCTAGCTGAAGGTTTTTTTCTGAGGTGTCGGTCAATGAGACCTCATAGCCCCCTACAGCAAACTGCAGAGCAATACCATGTCCCATTAACCCAGCACCAACCACGCCAATACAATCCATCGTCAAAGCCCTTGTGTCCTAAGCGTATTCCCTGACGCCATAATGAGAGGTCGGGCGGTACTTCGGAGCCCCATGGTGTGATGGATCACAATACTTGAGTTCCGGTTCCCGATATCCCATTACAAGGCTACCATCCACCTGACTGTAGATAATGTTCTTGAGCCAATCTGGTTCTGTGTCAGGGTAGTCATCTCTGAAAAACGCTCCTCGACTCTCCTTGCGAGCCAGCGCGCCAATAAAGTGCAATTCCACAGCCCAAAGAAGATTCCGTGCCTCAAGGGTCCTGGCCCACTGACGTCCTGTCGCAGCACGTAGGGTTGCGACCTCATCCTTCAATGCTTGGATACGGCAAAGACCCTTGCTAAGCCCTTCTTCGTCCTTGATAACCCAAGCATATCGTTTTGTAGCAAGTTTTATCTTACGCTTAATGTCACTAGCCTTAGTTACCGCCAATTCGTCAACACCGGCATTAGCCCGTGCAAAACTGCCCGTGATTTCATCCATGTCCAGGACGGGTTCTGGAGAGTCCAACGCTTGCTGAGCAGCATATTCGCCGCCACGTTTGCCAAATACCAGGGTGATCATGGAAGTGTACCCTTCCGGTCTAGCATGACCGTATACTCCTCCTGCCACCGCTCCACAAGCATAAAGACCAGGGACCGTCGTTTCACATCGCTCATTAATGACTATTCCGCCCATTGTGGTGTGAGATTTAGGATGAGATTCCACCGGCTCCTTGCGAGGGTCACGTCCAGTTTTCTTGATAGATCGCTCAACGTTATCCATAAACCAAGGAAACGACTCTGGTTCTTGTATGTTGCTAAGATCCAGCATTATGTTGTCACCCTTGAATCCCCTGCCTGACATGATCTCCTTCCAAACCGCGTATGCGAGTGGTTCTTTAGCAAAATCGCGAGGGTTATCAATACCGTATTTTGGGAGAAATTCCTCACCAAGAGAGTTCAGGAACTTGGTCCCTGGAGGGAAGGGGATAGAAGTTGCAACAAATTGAGATGCTTCCATACTGGTGAGTTCGGCTCCGACACGGTAAGCCGCAGCATGACCGTCACCAGTCTCAAAAGGCGACACTGTTGTTGGAGAAAATATCTGACTATAGGTTCCGGTAGCTAATACTGTGGACTTTGCCGTTACTACTTTTAGGCTCCCGGTTTCACAGTCAAGAACAGTCGCTCCAACAACTTTACCATCCCCCTTAATCAGATCAATTAGAACTGTGTCATCTAATACTCGTATGCCTCTGCGCTCAATTTGCTCAGTAAGGGTGTCCATCATAGCCATGCCCGGAGGTGCTCCGTAATCATGCTTACGCGGGTTCACGGGGCTAAAGGTAAAGTTACGGGTACGAGTATGGGCAGCAGACCTGTAGGTATACACGCTACCGTCATCTTCACGAAGAAAGTCAATGCCCCAATCAACCATCTCTTCAACTCTTTCCATAGTTTCAGTAACAAGAATTTTTGCGAGGTCTTGATTCCCTAGAAATCCACCAAAGGAAATGAGATCGCATAGAGAAGATATGTCCGAATCGTCCTCATCGTCATTAAACCCAACGACAGCACTGGTACCAACATGTAGGGTGCAACCGCTGTTACCAAACTTCCCTTTCAGAACCATCGTCACTTTGGCACCTAGGTCATGTGCTTCAATAGCTGCCCTACACCCTGCGCCGCCACCACCGATAATTAGTACGTCGGTCGTAGTGAGTTCGTCAGTAGTATTCATTAGAATCTCCGGAAGCTAAACTGATATACATGTCATCGTACGATCGATGCCATCAATAGCATGTATGTGATTATGAACTAGATCACCCACCGCGTTAAGGTCAGGCCCGTTAACAACTGCAATAGCATCGTAGTCGCCTGTAACAGCGTCAGCTTCGACCACGCCTTCCATACCTCTCAACTGGTCTACGACTGCTCGGGAACTCCCCACTTTTGTCTTCAACAGTATGTAAGCTTTCGTTGCCATATTAACCTCCAAAGGGCCGGTATCAAATGTCCTGGGGACACCTTACATAACATTAGTTTCTGTGGGCGGATTTTACGGGTGGTGTGTTAAGGTGTCAAATAAGTTTGAAGCGGCATGAGTGGCTATGCAGACTGGCAAACTACCTCTCGCACTCCTGGACAAACTTCTAGCAAAAATAGAAGTCACAGACCCTGACGTTATCCTAGGAGGGGCAACAGGCGAAGATGCCGCACTCATCGATATCGGGGACCGCTATCTAGTATCAAAAACTGACCCAATAACTTTCGTAACTGATCTCATTGGATGGTACCTAGTACAGGTTAATGCTAACGATATAGCTGTCATGGGCGGCACCCCTCGGTGGCTGATGGCTACTCTTTTACTACCTGATGGTACGAACGAGGAGACTGTCGAAAACATCTTTGACCAATTGAGTCAGGCCTGTACAAAGCTAGGGGTAACGTTAGTGGGCGGTCATACCGAGATTACCAAGAACGTGTATCGTCCAATAGCTGTCGGGGCGATGCTAGGTGAGGTTGCAAAAGAACGCGCTGTACTTACTTCAACAGCAGAACCTGGCGACCGCATCGTTCTGACCAAAGGAATCGCTGTCGAAGGCACCTCTATTCTAGCTCGAGAAGCGGCCTGCAAACTTGAAAATAGTGGTATCAGCCAAGCTACAATTCAAAAGGCCCGCTCCATGCTGTTTACCCCCGGCATCAGTATAGTAGAGGAAGCGCGTATAGCGTGTGAAGTAACGGACGTTCACGCCATGCATGATCCCACCGAGGGAGGGATATCAGGTGGACTGGTAGAGATGGCACATAGTGCAAGCGTTGGCTTTGTGGTCCATGAAGAAAGCATTCCAATCCTGCCAGAGTGTAAGGAATTCTGCGAAGTGCTTGGACTGAACCCACTTGGCCTTATCGCTTCTGGAGCACTACTAGTGACCATGCCAGCATCCGGTGTCTCAACCTTTGTTCACGCCACTGCGCAGCAAGGGATCAAGGCATATGAAATCGGCCAAGTAACCCCTCCCGATCAAGGAATGAAGATTAGCACCTCTAAAGGTCTACGTGATTTCCCAACGTTTGCGAGAGATGAATTAGCAAGATGGTTCGACGAGTAACAGATAGGTAGCTACATTGACTCTATCGATCCTCCAAACTATCATGGGAGCGAGAGGTAAGGATATACACAATGCCGTTTGGTATAGGTCCAACTGAATTAATTATCGTCCTCGTAATTGTTCTCATCATCTTCGGTGCTGGACGCCTCCCGGAGATTGGCGGAGCAATGGGAAAGGCGCTTCGAGAATTTCGCTCCTCGCAATCCGGGTCTGATGAAGCAGGGACTCCAACAGACACGGAGCAAGCGAAAAAAGAGTAGGAACGGCTGCGTCCTAGGCTACCTCAGGGTGATTTCGGTTTGGTTATCGGGGCGCCCCGCCTTGTAAGCGTATGCCCCTGATGAAAGATGATCAGCCAGGTACGCTCCCGATCAAGAACTAGACTACTACCAGTCTCCCCCTTCGTCACCGACAGAAAATCCCAAGCCTTCGATGCCAGCCTGAAGCTCTGGTAACCATTCCCTAATAGGGATCCCTATGGGTACGACAACCTCAATCGAACCATCATCAAGAGCGAAGACTGAACCACTCAGTCCCTTCTCTAGGGGGACGGAAATTGTCTCGCGATCAATTTCAAACAGGTCAATAATTTCAAAAATCGCTTGCATATCATCCATCGTGATTAGCTCTTCAGTCATTGTCCCTCCAGATCACCACATTAGGAGCAGAACTTATAGGCAGTCGGCAGACTCTTCTCGATAACTCCGGAACCTGCTCTCGTTCCGGTGTCATCGATCAACCTCATGAGTAGTACACTCCACCGTAGTGGCTCACATCATAAACGGGTCTCGGTGATTCAACTAGGGTAGGACTCCTTCAGTTCACCAAATTCCGTACTACAAACTAACCCTCAAAACAGTTGACCCAAAGAATACCAATTGGCTAGACTGTGGTTTGGGCCAGTTGGATGCTGGCCCTTTTATTTGCGCGGCGTGTCGAGCCCCAGTGGCGCAACGGTAGCGCAGCCGATTTGTAATCGGCAGGTTAGCGGGTTCGAGTCCCCTCTGGGGCTCCAAGAACAGATAGCTGAGTGGGTCGGACCTCTCGCTTGCCTTGGATTGGTGAAGGCGCTGTGCTAAAATTTTAGGCTGTTAACAACGCAGGGATGGGAGAGTGGTTAAATCCACCAGACTGTAAATCTGGCGCCCGATGGGCTACGTAGGTTCGAATCCTACTCCCTGCACCAAGGCAATCGTCCCTTAATCCCCCTAAAAGTGGGGAGCGAGGACGCCCTCATAGCTCAGGAGGCAGAGCGCGTTCTTGGTAAGAACGAGGTCAGCAGTTCGAGTCTGCTTGAGGGCTCCACGAAAAAATACGCGGGAACCAGGAAAGAATAAATTTAGAGAAAATCTTAGGAGACGCTGATGGCAAAGGAGAAGTTCGTACGAGACAAGCCCCATCTAAACGTGGGCACTATTGGCCACGTTGACCATGGCAAGACAACCCTAACGGCGGCAATAACCAGAACATTAGCAAACGCCGGGATGGCAGACTTCCGAGCATTCGATACAATCGATAATGCCCCGGAAGAGAAGGAAAGAGGCGTAACTATCGCCATCACTCACGTCGAATATTCGACTGAGAGCCGACACTATGCTCACGTTGACTGTCCAGGGCACGCCGACTATATCAAGAATATGATTACTGGCGCTGCGCAGATGGATGGAGCGATTCTTGTCGTTAGCGCCCCCGACGGCCCTATGCCTCAGACTCGTGAACATATTCTCTTGGCACGCCAGGTTGAAGTACCTGCATTGGTCGTCGCACTCAACAAGGTCGACATGATGGACGACGAGGAACTCCTCGAGCTCGTTGAATTGGAACTCCGCGAGCTGTTGACGGAGTATGGCTTCCCGGGTGACGACATCCCTATAGTACGAGTCAGTGCCCTGAACGCGCTTGAGGCAGAAGATACCTCTCGCGAGTCCGAGTGGGGCAAGGGCATCTGGGAGTTGATGGACCACGTAGACTCTTACGTTCCTCAACCAGACCGCCCCCGCGACCTACCCTTCCTCATGCCGGTTGAAGATGTGTTCAGCATAAAAGGCCGAGGTACTGTTGTTACGGGACGTGTGGAACAGGGCACCGTTGATGTGGGTGACCAGATTGAAATCATTGGGATCAAAGAGACCAGTCAAACCGTGGTCACAGGCGTCGAGATGTTTAACAAAACGCTTGACTCCGCTGAACCGGGAGACGCAGTAGGTGTGCTCCTCCGAGGGGTTGAAAGAGATGACATCGAGCGAGGCCAAGTTCTGGCAGCTCCTGGTAGCATCACTCCGCATACGGAGGCTCACGCACAGGTTTATGTTCTCTCTAAAGACGAAGGCGGCCGGCATACACCCTTCTTCTCAGGGTACAAGCCACAGTTTTACATTAGGACAACAGACGTCACTGGTGAGATCAAACTGCCTGATGGTGTAGAGATGGTGATGCCTGGAGATAACATAGAGATGACAGTATCTCTTACCACTCCAGTAGCAATGGAAGAGCAGTTGCGGTTCGCAGTTCGTGAGGGCGGCAGGACCGTAGGCTCTGGCGTTTTCACTTCCGTCATTAGCTAAATTTGGAGATATCTATCACATAGAGTAGGGGCGTTCCAGTAGCGTCCCTGCTTTATCTAGAGGCGAATAATGCCAAGACGCGGCGACGTTAGAACATTAATTAACCTCTCATGCACTGAGTGCAGAGAGAGGACGTACCATACTGACAAGAATCGTCGGAATGATCCCGACAGACTCGAACTTAAAAAGTACTGTCCTCGGTGCCGTACTCACCAACTCCATAGAGAGGTCCGGTAAAGTGGCACAGAATCCATCCGCAGGTGGTCGCTCAACGGCTAACAACCCACCACAACGAGGAAGTGCTCTGCGATTCCTAGGGGAATCATACCAAGAGCTAAAACGGGTCACCTGGCCCACGTTTGACGAGACGTTACGTTTAACACTAATGGTTCTACTAGTATCAGCGATGATCGGCGCTTTCTTGTTTTTCGTTGATCTTGGATTCAATCGTGTAATGGAAGTATTACTAGGAACCTAAAAATGACACTCGCAACTAAAGAACTAGTCGAACCTCGCTGGTATATTGTCCACACCTACTCTGGCCAAGAGGACCGTGTAAAGACTAACCTCGAACTCCGTATTGAATCTATGGATGTTCAAGACAAGATATTTGAGGTTGTGGTGCCAACCGAAGAGGAGATTGAGATAAAAGAGGGAAAGCGAACTTCTGTTGAAAGAAGAGTTTTCCCAGGTTATATCCTCGTCAACATGGTGATGGACGACCAGAGTTGGTTCGTCGTCCGGAACACTCCTGGGGTTACTGGCTTTGTATCTGCGGAGGACGAAAACGAGAAACGACCAAAACCGGTCCCCCTCGAACAAAGTGAGGTTGACGCAATCCTTCGTCATATGGAATCAGCGGAGCCACGTATCACAGCTGGTTTTGAAAAAAATGAAATTGTCCGGATTGTCGATGGACCGTTCATGGATTTTGTTGGAGCAGTGGACGAGGTCTACCCTGAGCGTTCAAAACTCAAGGTCCTTGTTTCCTTCTTTGGCCGTGAAACGCCCGTTGAACTAGACTATCTACAAGTTGAAAAAGACAGTTAGGAGAATCGTTTGGCAAAGAAAGTCAAAGCAGTACTGAAACTCCAGATTGAGGCCGGAAAAGCGACCCCAGCTCCACCTGTGGGCCCTGCACTTGGACAGCACGGCGTCAACATCATGGCTTTTGTCAAAGAGTACAACGCCCGAACAGCTCAGCAGATGGGGAATATCATCCCTGCTGAATTGACTATCTTCGAGGACACCTCCTTCACCTTTGTGGTCAAGTCCCCACCAGCATCTGATCTACTGCGAAAAGCAGCAGGCATAGAGAAAGGGAGTGGAAACCCGCTCGCCGAAAAGGTGGGGTCAGTACCAGTTGCGAAGGTCCAAGAAATTGCTGAAATTAAAATGAAGGACCTTAACGCTGCAGATATCGAGGGCGCGATCCGAATAATTGAAGGTACTGCAAGAAGTATGGGCTTACAGGTTGAAGGATAAACATGACAACCGCAACGAAACGCTACAACGCCGCAAAAGAGCTAGTTGAGTTTGGGAAACTATACAGTGCGCAAGAAGCTGTCTCGATAGTAAAAAAGACAGCGACTGCAAAATTCGACGAGACCATTGAGCTACATCTCAGAACTGGGGCAGACCCTAAGCACGCGGACCAGATCGTTCGAGGTGTCGTGACTCTTCCGCATGGAGTAGGCAAGCAAATGCGGGTGACCGTTTTTACAGACGGTGAGAATATAGCTGCTGCTGAAGCTGCTGGAGCAGACTTTGCAGGCAATGATGATCTAATAGAGCGAGTTGAGGGTGGCTGGACCGATTTCGATGTAGCCATTGCTACCCCTGACATGATGGGGCGAATAGGTCGGCTGGGACGCCACTTGGGCCGTCAGGGCCTAATGCCGAATCCCAGGACTGGCACCGTTGTTCAACCAGATGACCTCCCCCGGGCAATTGATGAAGCTAAGAAGGGCAGAGTAGAATACCGACTCGACCGTGAAGGGCTGATGCACGTAACGATAGGGAAAGCAAGTTTTGACGAATCTCAGTTACATGAAAATCTATCATCGCTTATGGAAGCGGTAGTGCGCGCCCGTCCCAGTGGTGTAAAAGGCCAGTACATCAAAACTGCAAGCCTCACCTCCACTATGGGGCCCAGCGTGGCAATGGATGCGATAGAGTTAACCGAACTGCAAACAGAATAGTACCTACGACCCGTAGACCGTGGGCTCCGCAGTAGCGGATTAAACATGACGCCCACCGAGGGAACGTATTCAACAGCCAAGAGAACATTGGGTGTTGAACGCTTCCTCGAGTCTACGGCTCGGGGATTTTTAGTTTAAAGGGGGCGCACAGTGCCAACTCCAAAAAAAGTTGAACAGGTAGCACAGATCAAGGATCTGATCGAGACAGCAACGATCGCCATCTCGGCAAACAACGAAGGTATGTCAGTTCAGGACATGACCGATCTACGCAGAACCTTACGTGAAAAGGATGTCAGGTTTCGAGTTGTTAAGAACAACCTTGCTTACATTGCAGCCGATGAGGCTAAAAAACCTCATATCAAGGATGTTATCACTGGGCCAACAGGGATCGCCTTCGGCTTCGACGACCCTACGATAGCAGCCAAAGCATTAACTGAGTTTATAACGAGTAACCGCTCTCCTATGACGATTATCGGGGGGATTCTAGGGGACGACTCACTTAGCCCAGAACAAGTAAACAGGCTCGCTACACTACCTTCGAAAGACCAGATGGTTGCAACACTGCTAGGACAACTGCAAGCCCCCATCAGAAATTTAGCCTACGTACTTAATGCCACGCAGACAGGGTTGGTTACAGCTTTACAGTCTATTGTCGATCAAAAGGGCGAATAACTAGTTCACTAACCACAAGGAGAAGAAGATGCCACCGAAGAAAAAGCCTACACAAGAAGAGATTCTGGAAGCCATCAAGGAGATGTCGGTTGTCGATCTAGCCGACTTAGTCAAGGAGCTTGAGGACGCATTTGGCGTAAGCGCTGCAGCACCGGTAGCAGTGGCTGCCGCGCCAGCAGCGGCTGGAGACGGAGCTGGAGCTGCTGCAGAGGAAGAAAAAACAGACTTCAACGTCGTGCTGAAGGATATTGGTGACAAGAAGATTAACGTCATCAAGGCTGTCCGAAGTGTTACGAGCTTAGGCCTCAAAGAGGCTAAGGACGCCGTCGAAGCTGCTCCTTCTAATATCAAGGAAGGTGTTTCTAAAGAAGAGGCTGAAGAAGCCCAGAAGGCTCTTGAAGAAGCTGGAGCAACTGTCGAGATCTCTTAGGTTTATTCAACGGACTCCGCCCAACTTATACCAGGATTCGGCTTGTTGGGCGGAGTCCGTGTAGTCTATGGCTTGCCTTGACAGGCTTTGATCCTTATGATACGTTTGTTCGGAACATACGTGCGGAGTTGTGTCGCCTGAGGCACTACATACGTATAGAACTTACAGACGAGGCATCGATGAAAAAGAAACTCTCCCCGAAACAGGAAGCCATCCTAAAATACATTGGTGATTTCCTCGATGATAACCGCTATCCACCCACTGTCCGAGACATTCAGTATGGATGTGCGATCAGTTCCACCTCCGTTGTCGACTACAACCTGCGCATCCTCCAACGTGAAGGCTTCATTAACAGACAATCTGACGTATCTCGCGGCATTGAGCTTGTCGGACACAGTAGTCGGAACGAGTCCTTCACACCGGTTCCGGTCTATGGCTCTATAGCCGCAGGTGAACCTCTACACATCCCTGGTGCAGGCACTGACAGGGTTGCCCCTGAAGAAAGTCTTGAGTTACCTGGATTCCTAACCGGAGGGCAATTGGATGCCTTCGCTGTCAGGGTCAAGGGCGAGTCAATGATTGACGCCCTTGTTGCCGACGGTGACCTAGTTGTAATGGTACCAACATCAAATGCTCGTAATGGTGAGATGGTCGCCGCTGAGATAATCGACCGGGAAGAAGTAACTCTTAAACATTTTTTCATGCATAACGGGCAGGTGACATTAGAACCTGCTAACAGCCAGATGGAACCACAGGTCTATCCTGCGGAAAACGTCGCCATCAGAGGTAGGGTTGTAGGCGTCGTTAGGTCAGTGTAGAAGGGCCAACCCACAACTTTGGACTAAATCCCTATACGGTAGCGCCCATCTCAAGTGCCGATCGGTGCTGTTCGTCTGCATGGTACGAACTACGGACCAACGGTCCGTATGCAACGTGACTAAAACCAAGCTCCATTCCTAAATCACGCAGTTCATCAAACTCTTGGGGCGTATACCACTTGGCTAGCGCAATATGCTTTTTCGAAGGTCTAAGGTACTGCCCAATTGTCAGAAGATCACAATCAACTTCGCGTAGATCCCTCATCGTCTGAATTATTTCATCCCATGTCTCCCCAAGACCTACCATCATGCCTGACTTTGTCACAGCGCCAGAGTCAATCTCTTTTGCCTTGGCAATAAGTTCGAGAGAGAGTTCGTAATCTCCTTTGGCCCGCACTCGGTGAAACATTCGACGCACGGTTTCAATGTTGTGATTTAGTGTATCTGGCTTGGCTTTCATAACCTTACCAAGGGCTGACCAATCACCTTCGAAATCGGGAATTAACACCTCAACTTTGCACTCTGGAGTACGGCGGCGGACGTTGCGGATACACTGGGCAAATACGGAGGCTCCGCCATCGGGAAGATCATCACGATTCACCGAAGTAATAACCGCATAATTTAGCCTCATTCGCTCCACAGTTTCAGCCAGCCGTATCGGCTCTTCAAAATCAACTGTCATTGGAGTACCAGTTGTCACTGCGCAGTAAGCACAGGCTCGAGTACATGTGTCCCCGAGAATCATAAAGGTAGCTGTACCACGATCCCAACACTCTCCTATGTTGGGGCAGTGGGCCTCTTCACATACAGTATGAAGCTGATTACCTTCAAGCAGGCCCTTTATCTGTCGGTAGTTATCGCTACCTGGCATCTTGACTTTGAGCCAGTGCGGTAACCGTCTCTCTGCGACCATGACGCCTCCAAAATAACGGTATATCAATCATAGCAGAGTCGAAGGAACGAACATCACCTCGGAGAGCATGTTAATCTACTTCATATGAACACTAGCGATCTTGATTTTTCAGGACAAGTAGCACTGGTGACTGGGGCAAGCAAGGGCATCGGCAAAGCTATAGCCATCCGCCTAGCTCAAACTGGTATGTCAGTAGCAGTCACCGCCCGTACGAGAAATGCATTGGACGAGACCGTTGAGCTGATCAAGGCTGATAATGGTAATGCCATAGCTTTCCCTGCAGATGTCACTGATCAGCCTACGGTCAACCAACTAGTTGCAGATATTCACAGACAATTCGGTCCTATTGATCTTTTAGTTAATAATGCGGCTGTTCCTGGCGCTCCGGGTCCTGACTGGGAGAACGACTCAGATTTATGGTGGCGCGCTATGGAGATTAATATTCGGGGACCATTCATTGTGTCTAGATCTGTGTTACCCGGAATGATAGATCAGAGAAAGGGCCGCATCGTAAACGTCTCAAGTAGTTCTGCTTACCTTTCGTCACCATACCTATCATCGTATACAGCCTCAAAGGCAGCCTTGACCAACTGGACCCTATCACTCGCCGATGCAACCAGCGAGTATGGGATTAAAGTCTTCGCCTACAGTCCCACTCTAGTAGCGACTGAAATGACAGAAATCATGAGCACATCTCCCGATCTTCCACAATCACACCGAGCGGTTATGATCGACGCGTTACAGGATCGCGCCCAGCCACCTTCTGTGTCTGCAGAGGGGGTAGTCTACCTCGCATCGGGTAAAGCAGATGTACTGAACGGCCACTTTGTTGACGTCCGCTGGGGTATCGACGAGATGATAAAGCGGTATCAGGCAGGTAAAGACCCTAATCTCTATACGCTGCAGGTACTGGGCCGGATGTCCTAATCGCTGACTACGGCAATAGCATCCATTTCGAACAGTAATGATGGCATCACAAGTGGCGCCTCAACTGTAGCTCGAGCTGGTCGAATGTCCGCAAAGTACCCGTTGTAGACATCGTTCACAGCTTTATAATCTGCCATATCACTAACGTACAAAGTTGTCTTGATTACGTCATCCAGCGACGCTCCTACCGATTCCAAGGCAATGACAAGGTTGTCGAGCGTCTTGCGTACTTGAGCCTCGACATCACCTTCTCCTACGACCTTGCCCTCCGCGTCGAGTGCGATGAGTCCTGCAGTGGTCACCAATGACCCAGCTCGGACCACTTGCGAGTACGCTGCGAGTGGTGTCGCCAACCCTTCCGGATTTACACGCTGTATTTCCATCTTCGCTCCTTAATGGTTATGTGTTTGTTATTTCTATCCTGAATGCTAGGCTCGGTCTGGCAATATGGGTTCGATGGTCTTGATCTCGCGATGGGCAAGATGGCTCCTAACGCGATCAACGTTTGCGTTCCACCAATCGCTGCCATACATTACTGCCTCTTTGCGATCAAGATCTGCAGCATCATCAAACGTACGTATCCAGATAAATTGTGTCCCTTCATCGTTCACCCACGCTGACTGAATTCCGATTCCAGCCTCGTGGACACGTGGAGTGATCTCATCCTGGAAAACTTTCATCCAGCTTTCCATCATGCCTTTGTTGATGGTGTAGGTACGTAGTTGAGCAATCATAATGGCCTCCTCAGGTGAGTATATCAACGGAGTGTAGCAACAGGTATGTGTCCCTTCAACCATGTGCATCTCTGATACGATATTTCCTCTATACGGAGGTCCCTTCACATGATCATCGACTCGCACGCCTACTGCTTTGAACCTGCAGACAGCGCGCTTGGTTACGAGAGTGCTGAAGCGCACCTAGCATGGGTGCAGCGCTCCATGGCACGACATCACCAACCAGCTTTCCGGCTAAAGGATCGCCAGCCAGGGCCATCACACGTTCTTGACTCTGTAGCTGGAGAAAAACTGCCCGATTTAAACTTCCGCATTGATAAAGATGCCGGGCGTGTTTTGTGGGATTACAACGGTGACATCTACACAAAACATTTCTACCCGCCGAATTTACGCAACCTAGAATTCACGACTCACAGTCTCATCGGGGAGATGGACTACGCTGGCATCGACAAGGTTTTACTTCATACGAACGGGATGCTTGGCCGTAGCAACGAGTTCCAAGCATCCTGTGTAAAACAGTACCCAGACCGTATTCTATCAATGGCCCTCGTTGACGAGGTCCTGATACACACGAACCTTGACGCGGTGATTACAGACTTAAGAAAAGCAATAGAAGACAATGGCCTCGACGCCATCAAGTTTGGGTCACAAGGATACCAAGTTAGTGACGTGCCCTGGGACGGAGGTCCTTATGCGCCATTTTGGGATATCGTCTCAACATTAGGGGTACCGGTTTTCTTTACTCTCGGCACCGGGCCGAGCAGGGGACTAGAGCACGGACCTGACCCCATGCAAAGGGAAGGCTACTTAGAAGAACTAAGAATTCTAAGGCGACTGATGGATCAGTATCCAGCCATGCTCTGTAGCATCACGCACGGGTTCCCGTGGAGGATATACCTTGATGGGGATAGATTCTTGCTACCAGACGAGATATGGGAACCATTCAATAATCCGAATCTAAGTCTCGAGGTCTGCTTCCCTGTGCGAATTGGTGACTTGTTCGACTACCCTTACCGTGAGGCGTGGCCTACTCTGACCCAGATGATCGAACGTATCGGGGCAGCACAATTAATGTATGGAACTGACATGCCTTTCCAAAATCGGTTCTGCACCTACCGGCAATCACGGGAGTGGATGGAAAATCATTTCGCCCACGAAACGGGTTTGAATGAATCCGATCTTGCCTTGATCATGGGAGGAACCGCAGGCCGGGTGCTCGGAATTTCCTAGTCGATGTGGGGCCAGTTGCCAGAAGGAATAGGTCGGTCCATCTTTTGAAAAAGATCCTGAACCTTCTCATTAGCTCGTACTTTTATGTCAATCTCGTCTAGCTTGGTGGAATGACCGGCCTCAATGATTACTTCACCGTTGACAACCACAGTGTCGACGCTCTTGGCGCGACTGGAGTACATAACCGAGCGCAGTGGATCTAGAGACGGGACAGATTCCGGCAAGTCATTACGACGAATCACTAGGTCCGCACGTTTACCCACCTCAATAGACCCGATTTCATCTGCCATACCGCACGATTTTGCACCGTTGATGGTAGCCATCTGAACCATATCCTCGGCTAAGAGAGCATCGGTTTTACCGGTCTTCTCACGAGCAGTGAGCGAAGCCATGAACGCCTGCTCACCTATATCAAAGGCACTGGTCCAGTTGGCGGAATCACACCCAAAGGAGATATTCGCATCCTTTCGGTAGAGTTCAAGATGTTTTCCTCGAATCGTCCCTCCAATACCGAAAAGCATCGATGCCATTGGGCACCATCCGATCGAGGCACCGCTATTAAGAAATGGTTCGACCTCGTCATCCCGGACAAAGTTGACGTGAGAGAAAGTACAGTTCTCAGCTAGCAGGCCGATCTCCGCGAAGTGGACAATCGCATGCTTACCCAAGCGACGATCGTCCGCATCAACGTCTTGCTGGTGGTAAGAGAGATGTTGGTTCAAGATAACGCCATGCTCGTCGGCAAGGGCCTTCGCTGCCAACTCTAGTTCATCAGAAGCTGACCCCATTCCACTCAGATTTACCACCCCTCGTACCAGAGCATCCGAATCTGAGTTGCGCCACAAATCTGAACCAAGCCCCTTAATGGCCCGTGCGGTCTCAGAAGACTGATGTTGAGCGCCGCGATGAGAATCCGAATCACCTTCTGAAGGGTCTATGTCTTTTATACCCTTCCCTATCAACCCTCGCATCCCTACCTCTTCGATAGCTTCTGCTGCAGCGCCATCATGGATCGGCAAATTACCAGCTTCGAGAAAACACGTGGTACCATTCCGAGCCATCTCCCAGGCAGATAGTTTAGCAGCGAGATATTCAGTCTCCTCGTCAACTAGGGTGGCGTACTCTGCGTGTATGGGTAGAGAATTGTTCCAATCACCGCCGTCATTCGTCGACCACCGGAGCAGGTGGTACAACAGGTGAATATGTGTATCAACAAAACCTGGGTGCACTACAGCGCCGGCTGCATCAATAACCCGTTTAGCCGTATAGTTGGCGCTAAGCTGTACATCTCGGCCAACGTCAATTACTCGCCCGTCTTTTATAGCTACCGCGCCATTGGTCAGTATGCGTCTATCAGCATCCACAGTTACCAAATAAGAGTTGCGTACAAGCAGATCTGCAGGCTCTGGTCGAGGATTATTCATTAATTTGATCTTTTGTTGTTACAACTCGACTGGATCATCAGAACGGAGGTGAAAAACCTTACGAACAGGCTTGGTAACATCCCATGTTGTCTTTGTTCCTATCGGCACGAAGAATAAGTCACCAGTTCCATAGGTTTCACTGTTTCCCTGACTATCGGTTATAGTTGCTTCACCTTCAAGAAAACAGATGGTCTCGTCCCAGGTGTACTCCCATGTGAACGCCCCCACCTCACATGACCAAACTCCGTTACCAAGGCATTTGTCACTAGATTGCCAAAGGAAGCGCCCCTTAGCCACCGGGTTACCGGAAATAATGACCTCGGGAGGAAGTGTCCAATCGTCTAACTCAGCGTCTTCTACCCCAACCTTGAGGATCGATGTTGCTGTACCAGTCATAACGAGACCTCCAAGCAGATGTGAGGGTATGATACTCCTGATATCCAGTTGAGTGAATCCTGGATTGTTACTATGTGGCGAAAACACCCTGAAACACATCGAAAGAAGGAAATTAATGTCAAAACCACCTGACTACGGAATCATCTACAACTGGGACGGAAATCCCCATGGCTACTCAGAATACCCACAGTCCATGGATGATTTTTTAGACAAAGTTTATGCCCCGATGGAGGAAACCCAGGTAGGAGCACACTTTTGGTGTGTAGGTGAGCACACTGCTCGTTGGGAAAGTGACGTTCTCGAAACTGTTGGAGATGTGCATGGCAGGGTGTACGAGAGTGTCCAAGCGCATAACTTTAACGAAAACATACTAGCGATGATTGAGCGTGGTGAGGATCCTCAACAAGAAATCATTGATCGAGGTCACGCTCTGGGAATGGAAGTCTATGCTTCCATCCGTATGAATGACAACCACTTCGGTGGAGCACAACCTTCGGAACTACCAACTATGCGGTCCAGCGAGTTGACTCGTATGAGGATTGAGCATCCAGAGTGGTTGCTTGGGGAAAAAACGACTGAGTGGTTTGCCGCGTCTTGGAACCTCGAAGTCCCTGAGGTGAGGCAACACAGATTTGACCATATTACCGAAGTTGCCCGGAGATGGGCGTGGGATGGAATTGAGCTTGACTGGCAACGGCACGCCTTCCATCTCCCAAAGGACAACGGTTACAGGCTTCGGTATCTCCTAACTGACCTTCAGCGTGCTGTTCGAAAAATGACCGATGCCCTCGGGAAGGAACGTGGCCGCCCCTACTATATCGCTGCACGAGTTGCTGCCGTTCCTGAGATGAGCTACCAACTAGGGTATGACCTAGAGACGTGGATCGATGAGGGTTTGGTCGACATTCTTGTCCCCGCGGGTAGTGCACACACAGACCCAGATCCTGCCGTGGAGAAGTTTCTGAAGATGTGTGAAGGCACAGACATCATGGTTTATCCAGGCTTCGATGCACGCATCGATGGCTGGGACTTTGACCATTTCGTGGGGCCAGAACCTGCTGCAGTAAAGGACCAGATGCGCACTCGAGCTGTTGCGAGTGGATGGCATGCTGCAGGAGCTGATGGCATGTATGCCTTCAACTGGCATGCAAACCGTGACTCACGTCGCGAGCTCCTGACGCAGATCGGATCAACAGATACTCTCAGTTCTACCAACAAAATCTATGCCGCTATCCATCGTTATACGGAGGCTTTTGGCACAGTGGGCCAATCCTGGAAAGGCGCCTTCGATAACGACCGTATATGGGGCCAATTACCAGTGGTTTTGAAACCAACTTTAACGGGCGATGGCCCGACGATCTCACTCAACGTTGCAGAGGATTTTTCAGAGACTTTACCTACCATTCTTCGGTTAAGAATCTTGTTGGAACAGTGGGTAAAAGGTGATGTCGTTAAAATCTATTGGGATGGCCAGGAAAGAACGGATATCACGCACAGCTACCTACTCGAAGAGGACGCAGCGGGAAATCCTCTTGGAGGTCAAATATTCGATGTGGGCGCCGCTTCCTGGTTTCTCATCAACCTCAGTACTGCCGAGGTTGCTTTCGGCAATCACAAAGTGCGGGTAGTGCTTCAAAAGCGCAACCCTAAACTAGCCAGTGATATAACGCTTACCAACGTTGAACTTCTAGTCCGCTATGACGAGGAGCTGGAACAGAAACCCGTTCAAGGTGTACGCAGGTTTGACATACCCGGCTAGCAGAACTACTGAATTTGGATGATCGCTCGTTTATGCACTGCTTTACCTATCATCTTATCGCCTTCATGAGCCTCGATCTCATAGGTTAATCGCGTGCCATCGACTTCAGTCAGCGTTGCTTTAACGCTGACCGCCGATCCGATGGCAGTAGGCGCCAAGTGACGCATTCCATCGACTGCGTACCCAACCGTGGTGTATCCCTCAGGAAGTAGATGATCCGTCGAATGGATGCTCGACCATTCCATCAATGCAAGAAGGGAGGGAGTTGATAAAACGTCGGCACCCTCCTTACCCATTCGGTTGATGGTCTGATCTTCAGAAACAGCTTCCTTAAGGTCGTGTGAGAGACCAGGTTTTATAGATTCAAATGTCATACTAGCTCCTTAAGTATTCTGGGATCCCCTAACGGAGTCAGGATCTGTCATTCTATTGAGATCATGGTCCTGCGGAGATTCAAAACGAGGCCAACCAACACGTTAAGATCTCCTACAATAGTCATCGAAGTAACAGAGATACCCAGAACTAATCAAGTAGGTACGGCTTCTGGCGTCGCAATCCTTCATCAGAAGGGTACGCTGTTGTCATCTCGACTATCTCATAGTCCCCATCGAGCATATCGGCCACAGTTTCACGCCACCTAAGGTAGTGTGGCATGGTCCGATGGGCTCCACGAGCGTCGTCATCTTCGTAAATTTCGTACAGATAGGCCTTGTTGGGATCACTGGGATCATTGAGAACATCAAACCGGAAACACCCTGGCTCGTCACCAACGGACCCCCTAGCATCTCCGTAACTTGCCTCTACAAACGCATCCATCATACCGGGCTTCACCTTGATGCTAACGAATATAGCAATCATCTTTACTCCTAAATCTTAGTATTGGGCACCTAGCGTATTGGGCACCTAGCTATGTTTTGGAATTCGCAATTTTTTCCGCTGCGGGTTCTAGAATAGCGTACAACGCATCGTTGAGAGGGGTCGGGATGTCGAACTCTCTTCCCATACGAACAATGGCACCAGTAAGTCCTTCCAATTCAACTGAGCTACCGGCTGCAAAGTCCTTTGCTAAAGACGACTGGCCATCCGCGGGGAAACCATCCATAAGCTCCAAGGATTTCTCAACTGGATCTTCATCAAATACCACCCCTTTAGCTTTAGCAAGGGCTGCCCCCTCAGCAAATACTGCTTCGAGCAGTGCACGGGTAGAAGCAATCTGTCGCATTTCGCCATATGTCGCACCGCTAGCGGCGTTTACGGCAGCCGAGCCAGCCAGATATATGAACTTCTGCCAAACCAGTCCGGGGGCATTCTCTGTGAGTTCAACGTTCCAGTCACCTCGCTGAAACGCTTCAAACATCCGCTCACCTTTATCTGTTTTACCTGGATCAATTTCTCCAAAAACCACTCGCCCCAACTGTCCCTGTTGCACAATAACTCCTGGCTCCTTGATACGTGCTTGAACAAAAGCCGATCCAATCATCACATGGGCATCTGGGTACACCTTGGATATCTGATCACCGTTCTCCACCCCATTTTGAAGCGTCAAAACGGTGGTCTCCTCTCCTACCAAAGGCGACATGTCAGGAATCGCCTGGGCATTGTGGTACATCTTTACGCAAAAGATAACGACATCGACAGGCCCAACATTTTTCGTATCTTGCGTTGCTTCAGGGTGTATGACGAAATCACCGGATAGGTCACTGAAAATCTGCAACCCATGCTGGGACATTGCATCTAAGTGGTAACCCCGGGCGATGAAGGTGACATCCTCGCCTGCACGGGCAAGTAAACTACCAAAATAGCCACCTACGCCTCCTGTCCCAACGATAGCGATCCTCAAAAAACTAAAACGCCCTCCTTAACTCAATCCGCCTTACCCTCAAAGAAGCCTTCAGTGTAGCCAAGACGCACAGCATGCGCGAATGCCGGGATAAGAGCGGTCATGAATTTTTGCAGAGCTCCCTCATTAGAAGTGTCTATCGCATCGCCTATCTCCTGCAACGTAAGCTGCCCTGCCAACGAAGAGTACGAAGTCAGCCACTCAGGGGCGTATCCATCAGCACCAGCTCCTTCAACAGCATCTTCTACAAACGTCAATGGCGCGAGCGTCTCATCATCACCCTGCTCCATGGCCTCGCTGACCAGTACATCGAGAAAGGCCGCATAGGACTCTTCGAAGCGTTCGAACGGGTTTTCTTTGGTACTCATGGGACCCCCTAAAGTCGATTCGGGTCATGATAGCAGATGATGTCGTGCTGTATCTGACCCTTGACCACCGCTCCCACTGTGAATATCATTCCACAGATTCAAACGCCTCAAGGGGAATTATTGGACCTTAAAGAGCACATCAGAGATATTCAGGATTTTCCTGTACCAGGTGTTCTGTTCCGAGATATAACACCGCTACTGCAAAACCCAGCTGCATTCCAGTATGTCGTGGACCGTCTATGCGAGCGATACGACGACCAATCAATCGATGTCGTCATGGGCATCGAGGCCCGTGGTTTCCTTATAGGTGCGCCAATGGCATATCAGCTGGATAAACCATTCGTACCTCTGCGAAAAGAGGGCCGCCTACCCTACGAAACTCGCTCATTACAGTATGCACTTGAGTACGGAGAGAACGTCATCGAAGTGCACACCGATGCGGTTAGCCAGGGCCAACGCGTTGTGATTACCGACGACCTTTTGGCAACTGGTGGAACGATGGCTGCAGGGGCAAAACTCGTTGAAGAGATGGGCGGAGTCGTAGCGGGGCTAGCAGTGATCATTGAACTCCCCGACCTCGATGGCAGGGAAAGGCTCAGCGGTTACGATGTATTCTCACTCATGCAGTACTAGGTTCGGGATCTAGCTACTGGCGCCTTCTCGCTCACGTAGCTCCGTCCGTCGGATCTTGCCCGAAATCGTTTTCGGCAGTTCCGGTAAAAACTCAATCTCTCGTGGATATTTGTACGGCGCCGTCGTGGTTTTTACATGGTCCTGTAACTGCACGAGAATCTCGTCGGAGGCCTCATACCCTGGAGCTAGCACCACGAATGCTTTCACGATATTAGTTCTTACTGGATCCGGTTTAGCTACAACAGCCGCTTCAGCGCAGGCATCGTGCTCCAGGAGTGCTGATTCAACTTCGAACGGGCCTATACGGTAGGAAGCGCTGATTATCACATCGTCGGCACGTCCAATGAACCAAAAGTATCCATCCTCGTCACGAGTAGCTCGATCCCCTGTGTAGTACCAATCTCCTCGGAAAACTTTCGCATTAGCCTCTTCGTTCTCCAGGTATCCAGGATAGAGTCCAACTGGCCAATCCGGTGTCACCCGCACAGCTATCTCACCTTCCTGTCCATCAGATCGCTCGTTCCCATCGTCGTCCACAACTGCCATGTAATAACCCGGAGCTGTCACACCCATCGAGCCAGGCTTGTGCTTCATCCCCGGGAACGTGGCGGCCAACAAAGTAGACTCTGTCTGCCCATACGCTTCCCATATGTGCATGCCCACACCGTTCTGCCATGCATCGATTACCTCGGGGTTTACGGGCTCGCCTGCACCCATGCAGTGGCGTAACGCTTTAGGCTGAAAACTCTCCAAGTCCTCCAAGACAAGCATCCGATAGGCTGTTGGAGGAGCGAAGAAGGTTGTTATCGGGTATTTTTCGAGCATCTCCAGTGTGCTCTTAGGATCGTACTTGCCACGCTGGTCATGAATAAAAAGCGCAGAGCCCATGTTCCATGGACCGAAGAAACAGGACCACGCCGCCTGTGCCCAGCCTGTGTCAGAAAGCGTCCAGTGAAGATCAGTCGGTCGCTGATCCATCCAAAACTTCCCGGTAGATATGTGTCCTATCGGGTAGGACGCGTGGGTTATTGGGACCATCTTAGGATAGCCGGTCGTTCCCGAAGTAAAGTAGAGCATCAGGAGGTCATCGGCTGAGTTATTAGGGTTGGGTAACTCCGTGGAGGCATTCCCAACCAGTTCTTCATAATCGTGATAATTGCCACTGTTGCCCCCGACAATCACGATCTCTCGCAAACCCGGGCACTCGGATCGTGCTTCTTCGACCTTCCCAACGTTCTCAGCATCGGTAAACACGACCGACACGTCTGCCGTGTTTATTCGGTACGCGATGTCTTTTGGTGTCATCAGGGTCGTACCGGGTGCTGACACGAACCGGCCTCGGATACTTGCGAGCACTATCTCCCACCATTCGGGCACCCGATGCATCATAGTCAACACACGGTCGCCGGGCTGAGCACCAATACCCGAAAGAGCGTTTGCAAGCCGCTTTGAACGCTCTGTGAACTCGCGATAGGTGATCTCCTTCGATTCATCCGCGTCGCTGACCCAGACCATTGCAAGGTGGTCCGGATCGTCGCCCCATTTATCGAAGATTTCGTAAGCCCAGTTATACCGCTCAGGCTTGGTCGGTTTGAACGTCTGGTAGGTCTCTAAATAATCTCCTACCAAGTTATCGTGAGTCCCAGTCATTTACCTTGCGTTATCGTCAAATGTTCGACTACTTGTATCCACGTTGGTCTGCAGTGTCAAGATCCCGCTTTATAGACCTTCGCTCCTAATTAGCCCTGCAGCTTCTCTATCAACAAACCAGTGGGCTTCATCAGCCGCTGCGCGCACCATAGCGGCAGGGAAGGTAGGCGGGTCACCTTCTGGCTCAATAATCTCCTTCA
>JAKUTR010000030.1 GCA_022448725.1 SAR202 cluster bacterium
AAATCTAGTGTTTGACCACCATTTTTCTTTGGGAGCAGGCGCGTTAGCTGTTGACCAAGCGCAGAAAGAAGGAACATGGCTTACCACAAACTATGAGATTGGAGATTCCCTTATTTTCCACAGCCTGACCCTCCACCAAGCGTTGCCGAATTTGACGGAAAATAGACTACGAATATCGCTCGATAATAGATACCAGTCCACAGATGATCCGATCGCTGAATATCAATTACTACCTCACCTACACAATAAGAACCCCTTATCATGGCAAGAGGTATATAAAGACTGGACCTCGACATCTTTGCAATATTACTGGGAAGACGCGCAGGCTCCTGTACTTAAACAAGATCTGAGCTATGCAGAACGGGGGTTCACCGAAGCCCTCACGCTAGCAGCAGCTGGTGATTTGCAAGCACAGCTACACCTTGAGCGTATTATCAAACGTGATCCTGAGTCGCAACAGGCTAAAGAATCCGTGTTGGCATTGAACAAATCCAAACCAACTCGTGAATAAAGAATCAGCTACAGCTTAGAAAGCATGAAAATGGCGTATAAATATTGTCGTCAGCGACTCAATTTTCATAGTTTGAGCTTCGTCTTCATCATTTTGAGTATTTTCGGATTGGTTACATCAGTGATTAGCACTGACGTAAATGCGCAGTCGGCACATGCGGCTGTTATAAAACTGGATGGAGGCATCCAACCCAGTTCAGCTAAATTTGTGGAACGGGCGTTAATTACCGCTTCGGACGATGGTGCTGCTATAGCAGTGATTATGCTGGATACGCCAGGCGGTCTCTTCGACTCGACAAGGAAAATCGTCAACGTTTTGATGGAATCCCGGATCCCGGCGATTGTATACGTGAGTCCTTCGGGTGCCAGAGCAGCATCAGCCGGGACCTTTATTTTGGCTGGCGGTCATATAGCAGCAATGGCACCAGGAACTAATGTCGGCGCAGCTTCCCCTGTGGGAGTTAACGAAGACCTTCCCCCAACTTTGGGTTCCAAGGCTAAACAGGACGCAGCAGCTTTCTTAAGGAGCATCGCGGAAGAGCGCAACCGAAACAGCGAAGCACTGGCAGCTACTGTGACTGATGCAAAGTCCTATTCAGCGCTGGAAGCTATGGAATTAAACGTAATCGACGTGGTTTCTAATGATTTATCTGCTCTCCTTAATGAGATAAATGGTCGTTCAGTAAAGCTAAGTTCAGGTCCACATGTGTTAGAGACAAGCGACCTTGAAGTCCGAGAGATATCGATGACAGTAGTTGAGATGTTTATCAAAGTTTTATCCAACCCCAATATTGTTTTTTTCCTACTAGCACTTGGAGGGTTATGCTTGTTAATCGAATTCCTGACACCAGGGTTGATTGGCCCTGGTGTGTTAGGCGTAATCTGCCTGGCACTAGCTTTCGTAGGACTCGGGAATCTACCTGTCAACTGGATAGGCCTCGGTCTATTGGGCCTCGCAATCCTGCTTGTTGGTGTAGAACTGCAGGCTCCAGGGGTCACAGTGTTTGGAATCGCAGGTTTGGTAGCGTTTCTTAGTGGTGCTCTTCTTTTGTTCGGAGGTTTTGTCCTAGACCCAACAGAAGAACCAATGTTTCAGGTTAGTACCATGGTCGTTTTCGGTGTGACAGCTACCTCTGGTGGGTTATTACTGTTAGTTGTGCAGATTATCCGACGTGCACAACGGACTGCCCGGATGGCTGGCGAACAGGGGATTTCCACAATGAAAGATCTGATAGGAGAAAGAGGCGTGGTAACAAATGCATTGCTCCCATCAGGAACTGTACGTATTGCTGGTCAAGAGTGGACTGCTGTAAGTATATCCGGTGATAATATCCAAAATGGAGAGACGGTTGCAGTTGTAGATGCGGACGGACTAACGTTACGTGTGACCCAGCAAAAATCAAATCAGTAATCCGGTTAGAATAATGTACAAGCTCTAGAAGGAGAAACCACATGCCTATCATCAACTTTCTGAAAAACTATGAGAGGTTAGCAAGATTCCAGCTTGGTAATTTCGAGGGAATGAAGGGACCTGGCCCAGTTTGGATGATCCCTATTCTGCATAGCGGATCCCGCGTAGATCTTCGGACGGAGGTCATCGATATTCCCCGTCAACGAAACATCACTAAAGATAACGCACCAATAGATATCGACTTCCTTGTTTACATGCGTGTCATCACCGAATACTCAGAGCGTGCAGTACTCGAAGTCGAAAATTACCGTGCTGCCGTTATAGGCTTGGCAACTACTACTCTCCGTGCAGTTGTAGGTGATATAGATTTAGACGAAGTGCTTTCCCAACGTGAGCGTATTAACACTGTTCTTCGTGAAAGACTCGATGCAGAAACTGAACGCTGGGGAATCAAAGTGACCAACGTAGAGATACGTGAGATCGAACCTCCAGTTGATATCCAAGACGCAATGAACCGGCAGATGTCAGCCGAGCGTGTACGTAGGGCTGTAGTTAGGGAAGCAGAAGGCACGCGCGAAGCAGCTGTCACGGTAGCGGATGGTGAAAAACAAGCAGCGATACTAAAGGCTGAGGGCGAACGCCAAGCAGAAATTCTTCAGGCTGAAGGTGACCAGCAAGCAGCTATTCTCCGTGCTGATGGATTCGCAACAGCCCTAGATCGAGTTTACAGTGTTGCGCAAAATGTTGACGGTAAAACAATGAGCTTGCAGTATTTTGACACCTTGAAAGAACTGGGCACTAGTGAAGCCACAAAATTTATATTCCCGTTAGAATTCACCAATTTTTTGAAGCCCTTTACTGATCTGACAGGCGGTGGTAAATCCGAAGACTAAAGGCCACAAACGACCGAGGTAAGTAACTACCGCCCTCGTGTATTACCCCAAAGTGAGATCTGCAGCCTAGGGGAATAGCGGAATCCATGTTGGATAGATAGGGCGGCAACCCAATCTGCGCGGTTTGATAATTCCGAGGCTGTCGTGCCTTCAGGCATCAATATCACACGATCCCTGCGGATCATGTACTTACTGACAAGCCTTTCAACTTCGTCGACATCTTGTTGAGTAACCAGCACAAATTTAAAGTAGGCACACTCCATCTTTTGGAACGCTTCAATTGCCAGTGAAGCGACCCTACCATCATGTGGGTTACTAGAATTCTCCAGTTTTGGCGAGACATTCCATTGGTTCACGGTAGCCATCATGTCCGCAGAAGGCGTTAACGTACCATTCGTCTCAACTTCGATAGAGTACCCGAGCTGACTCAAATTGGCGCCAAGTGATGCCAATTCTTTTTGTTGAAGTAGAGGTTCCCCACCAGTAATAACTAGGCGCTGAGAGTTGAATACTGAAATAGCATCGGTGACTTGGTGGACCGACATTTCCATGGTATTAGCATCCTGGTCATGAGTCTGCCAGTCCCAAGTGTATTTGGTATCGCACCAGCTGCACGAGAGATTACACATCGCAAGACGCAGAAATGCTGTCGGCATGCCGAGGGTATTACCTTCACCTTGGAGGGATAAAAATATCTCGGGGTCACCCGATGGCTGACGACTAACTTTTAACATGACTATGGTCCCGTGCTAAGAGCCGGATCAATAGCATTGGCTTCTTCAAACCCTTTGGCCCGTAATTGACAGCTATCGCACTCGCCGCAGGGCGCGTCACCGCCCAGATAGCAACTCCATGTCTGTTCGATAGGGGCTTCAATGGTAAGAGCCATCCTAACTATCTCAGCTTTGGAAAGCTCGATTATCGGAGTCTGTATTTCGAACGGAATATCGTAGGAGGCACCAATTTTACTTCCAAGATGTAAGCTACTTTTGACTTGATCATAATATTCCGGTCGACAGTCTGGGTAACCACTATAGTCTATTGCATTTGGTGCCAGGTAGATCACAGGTTTGATGTCTCGTGGATTAATTCCATCAACTTCAATTCCGCTCAAAATAGTACTTTCAAGTAGGGCAGCTGCCATTGAAATAAAGATGGTGTTCCGTAAAGGCACATAGGTGATTGGGATACTAGTGCCGATATCTGTACTGCCCCTCGGGACGTTGAACGCATCGGGGTTAGTTAAAGCCGAGTACCAAGCTAATTCTCGGATAAATGAAATATCCACCACTCTATGTTGGATCCCAAGAATATCCGCGATTCTCGAGGCACATTGCACTTCCTTACTATGAGTCTGGCCGTACTCAAAAGTTAAACCGGTCAGATTATCGCTATGCTCACGTGCATATGTTGTAACTGTAGTGGAATCAAGACCGCCAGACAGCAGGGACACAGCATAAACAACCATTCAGGCAACCCGGCACTTAAATACTTTACGCACCGGTTCAGATGCACAGCCTACCAATGACAGATTTACCATCACACGTCCTGGGCCTGCTCCCATGAAACGATTACATTGGTGCGTAAACCACCCCTGATATTGTAGCCAAGTTCTACTGTCATTTTACGTGGATTAACAAGAGACACTAAATCTTCTAGGACTCGATTAGCTGCGTGCTCTTGAACAATCCCAACTCCTGTATATGAAAGCAGGTAATACTTCATTGATTTTAGTTCAATACACAATTTATTAGGTACATACCTCACCAGCAGTGAACCAAAATCTGGTAACCCAGTCCAGGGGCACACTGCGGAGAATTCGTCTGTATCTATAACAACTTCTGCATCACTGGATTCGTACTGATAATCGAATGCAAGAAGACATGACGGATCAATGTTCCCATCCAGTTTAGAGGCGAACTTCTTGTCGAGGGCTTTATATTGTTTTTGTAACGCTTCGATAGATGCCATGACCCTCATTATAATGTCGACAGTGGAGGTTCACACAAACAATCGGTAATTTAGAAGACGAAGTCTACGTAGCGTAGCAGGTATAAGCTATCTGTGAGAATGCACGGCTCACTGAAAAAGTTACCCAAAATCCGAATCGTCCCAGTCGACCCATTCGAGCAATCCATTACTGTTGATGGAGTCCCGCCACCAGTTAACGTAGTCTGCAGGCGGATCCGCTTGGCCTGGGAAAGCTGGTCCAGTCTCCATACCTAGGTGCCTTAATAGCATGCGAGCGTGTGGCCCGTCAGCGACCATCGGCGCCGCCGGGCTTGGAGTTGCATTACGATCGTAGATCTGATCAAAATTCAATTTCTTGTACAGTTCTTCTATCTCGTCGTAGGCTCCGTCTTTCATAAGCTGTGTCTGAAGAAGAGATAATCGTGGGGCAACATTACCAATAACATCGATACGGCTTTTCATGCCGAATTGCGCCCCCATGGAAAAGAACTGTCGATTCTCGCTCATTGCAAATCGGTCACCGAACATCTGCTGAAAACCTAAGTAGTCCTCGGTAGTCGTCCCAGTCCATTTGACACCGACAACATTTTCGAGGGTTGCAAGTCGTTCAAATAGAGATCGACTATATGAATAGCCTGAGGGCATCACCCAAAAACTGTTGTAGGTCATTATCCCAATTTCTACCCGATCATTTACGTATTTGTGATGGAGGTAGATATCTTCCTCGGTAGGTGACACGTAATGTGGAGGTGAGAGCAGAACAAAATCAATCCCCGCTTCAGCAGCAATCTGACATTTTCGGGCTGCTGCTCTCGCGCTCAACTCAGCAACCATCACCATCGTAGGTGCAGTTCCTTGAGTTTCCTCTATCAATAATTGTGCAAGGGCTTGAAATTCTGATTCTTCAAGCATATATGTTTCGCCAGCACCGCCTGCTATCAGTAGTACGCAGTTTCCCTCTTTGTATCCTTGTTTCAAAAGCCATCGGACATGGTGACGGTGTTTATCGAGGTTGACTGAGTAGTCAGCGTTTGTAAACGTTGGCATCGAGACGACACTACCTACCAAGCGACTTTTCGCGTAATTATTTGTCATCTTCTATGCCTCCAATATTGCTTGGTCCCACTCCACGTGGTCCAAGACACCGCTAGCTTCAAATACCTTCCGGGTGTGTTCATAAACAGCTTCGCTCGCTGGAGCTTGTGCGGGGAAGTTAGGACCAACGTGAAGTCCCATCACCTCCCACCGGACATGCCCAAAAACCCCATCCGCTACTGATGCCATGCTCGGTGCGCCCATCTTCAAGTCGGTGTCAAGATGGAGCTTATAAAGAAGCTGGTCTAACTCTTCGTAACGGCCATTCTGAAACATGTCCCACTTTTTCAGCGTTAGCTTCGGTGCAACGTTCCCGAAAAAATCAACAAAGCCGGTCATACCGTTGCGTGCTCCTTGCGAGTTCATCATCCCGTTATCGATGAAACTGAACTCTCCAGCAAAGAGTTTCAGTGCGCCAATATAGTGTGAAAAACTAGCCGAACTCCACTTGTATCCCACTAGATTCTCCAGATCGATAAACCGCTCCATAAGGCTGTACGGGATTTCGAATCCCGGAGGGGGTGTTACCCAAAAATTGTTGTATAACATAATGCCAATATCAGCATTGTCGTTTATATATTTAGAGTAAACATACACATCATCTTCCGACGGACAAGCGTAGTGGGGTAAACCTAGCTCCAAGAAATCGATACCTGCATCAGCTGCATACTTGGCGCGACGCAGTGCCGTACGAGCATTAAGGTCAAATATTCCTACCATTGTGGGAGCTCTCCCCGCGCTCTCTTCTGCTAAAACATCAATGAGCGTAAACAACTCATTGTCATCAAGGAAATAACCTTCTCCATACCCACCAGCGATGAGTAATACTCCGTTACCGTCCACGCCGATTCCGTTTTCCATAAGCCAGCGGATGTGCTTCCGTTGCTTCTCGGTTTCAAGGTTATGGTCGTTGTCAACAAAGGTTGGTAGCGACACCACCGGTCCGATCAATTTGTCTTGGCGATTCTTCATCAGATACTCCTAGATCTTCAGTTGTTCACGAGGTTTCTGTAGGTAAGCCGGCACGTTTGTATCTTTCATAAACTTCAGAAGGTGACCATGAATGTCCCTGGCCGTATCAATATTCTCCGCGATGATATTGTTAGTTTGAGTAAAATCTTCGGCGAGGTTATATAGTTCCGATTTGCCTTCATCCGCACTGTACAGAAGCGACCACTCATCCGTCGAGATCGTTGTTACTAAACCAACATCAAGACTCCTCATAAAGTTGTCAACCGAGTGTACAGAATCTCCAGGGTTTGCGAACGGGACGGTTGTAACGGTGAAGTCACGTCCAGGTGATGTCTTATCGTAAACCTTTGGGATAAGTGAATCTCCTTCAACCCAGTCCGGGATATTTTGGCCCAAGTAGTCGAGAACTGTAGGCATCACGTCTATGGCCGAAGTTAACCCGTTATATCTCCCCGGTTCCACCCCAGGTACGTAAACGACTAAAGGTATGGAGGTTAACTCTTCATATAGAGGGGAAAAGTCCCATGTAGACATCGGATCCCCGTGACTATACCTGCCCCCTCCCGGCTTTTTCCCAAATGTCATTTTCCCGAATAGTCCTTCATGTTCACCAAAATAAAACCCGTGGTCCGAGGTAAATATGATCGCTGTTTCCTCCATAAGCCCCATGTTCTCCACCATTCGTAGTAAATAGCCGATCCATGTGTCTACCATAGTGACTTCACCAGCGTATGCAGCTCGCGCTTTAGTTACATGATCTTTCGTATACCCTGGAACATCCATCCAATACCCGTACGGTGGCTGTATCACCTCGCCATCATGTTCCGGTAAATACATCCGTGAATAGTACGCCGGCGCATCCCAGGGTTCGTGGGGATCCCAAGTGTCTATATATAAAAAGAAATCTTCCTGGTGATGAAGTTGTAGCCATTCCATAGCGCTAACAACAGTTTTTGCCACATTGCGGTCACCTTCGAATACCCAGGATTCACGTGCATCTCGAGATTCATGGTGAGACTGGGTTAATAGTCTGGTCGCAGACCCTTCCTGTCCGGGATACATAGAAAAAGTCTGAAATCCCTTGTCATAATTCATCCCACCCCGTAAATAAAAGGGCGTATCGACCATCGCTGCGGTATGGTATCCATTAGTTGCTAGCAGTTCAGCCAGAGTCGTGGCTTCTTCGGGTAGAGGTTCCCATCCCATAAAGGACATCGTCCAACGACCCAATGCATGGTCAGCACGAGTCGGCATCGTGGGGAACCCAGCCGCATAGTGCCGGTTGAATAGTGTCGCCTTAGCCGCTAAGGCATCTAGGGAGGGCGTGATAATGTTTTTTTTCCTATAGGCACCAAGGTGATCTTGCCTAAAGGTATCGGCTACTATCCAAATAACGTTCATGGCAACTTCCCTCTTAACCCAGAGGCCAGAGACGTAGGTTCGTAGGCATTTGCTTCAAAGTATGATGATGGCTCACTGGAGTCTAATCACACCTTTCGTCGGGTGTTGGAGCTACTACCAAAACTATACCCAGAAAACTAAGGTGCCACTTGGCTAACGCGGTGTAAGATACCACAGTCGGTATAGAGGACCCGAATACTGGAGTAGTCTCTCTCTAGAGTGTGACCTCCTAGCGCGTGTATCAGGGATTATTTATGGCAAATGAAAAACTTCCGATTAGTGATCTGGAACAATGAGTACCCTGAAGAGTGGGGTTATCTCACTGTTTGTGGTCCCGGTTCTAACGGCTTTGAGTTGTACCCTCGGACAAGTACCTAACACAGAGGGAACTAGTGAGACGGGGAACGAGGTTCACGCCCGTGAACTTATAAATCGACCCGACCTTGAGCCTCTGGTGGAAAGCCAACCTAATTCACGCGGAGTTAAGGCAACGCTTGCTACCAAAGACATTGGTATCGGAACGAACCGCATATCATTTTTACTGACATCACCCAGCGGCTTTATAACCGTCCCGGCAGTTACCGTGACACCAGTATTAGTTTCAGAAACGCAGGGCCAACCGTCCGACTTAAGTCCAGTAATCGCCACCTTCCGAGCTTGGCCATATGGTGATCGCGGTTTGTATGTGACCAGTATTGATTTCGATAGGGATGGGGCTTGGTTATTGAATGTCGCTGTCACCGAGGGTAAGGAGACATCTATGGTATCGATACCTATTGACGTCCACGCAAGTACAAACGCACCGATGAATGGGGAGATGGCACCAAAGTCCAACAATCGAACATTAACAGATGTTCAAGATATACAAGAATTGACCACTGGTTCTTTACACGACCCAGAACTTTACCAAATCAGTATTGCAGATACGATCCTTGGACGTAGACCTGCGGTGGTAGTGTTTGCAAGTCCAGCTTTCTGTTTGAATGCAGTGTGTGGACCACAAGTTGAGGTCCTTCAGAGCTTAAAGACTACATTTGGTAAAGGTGCCAGTTTCATACACATTGACTTCTACGACAACCCGCGGGAAATCCAAGGAGACTTAACCAGAGCGATCATCTCACCAACGGTCCGAGAGTGGGGTCTACCTAGTAGTGAATGGACCTTTATGATCGATGAACATGGGCGCGTAACCAATCGTTTCGAAGGGTTTGCTAATTACAATGAGCTTGCCAACGAACTGGCGACCTTGTTACGGGTCCAACCTAGATGAGGCCCTCCACTACAACTGCAGGTCCTTCTTGGTACAAGCTGAACGGCCTCCTACTTGCGAAACCTGCTGAATATGAAGTCACTACGTAATGAAGGTTATTTAGAATTCACCTGATCACGAAGACTGCGTACACCCTTGAGAGTAGCCTCTATACCATCTTGGGTGAAGCCCACCTCTGTGCCGACGGTTGCAATCTGTCCACCTCGAGTAAGCCACTGGGTCGCAGACTCGAGGGTTGAAGTAAACATGCCCCAGGGCTTGCCATGCTCTATGCACTTGTCGAGGACCTTCTGAATGGCCGCGTCACGTACTTCCTTGCCCTCGTGGGGTAGCACTCCTAGTGTAAGCCCCAAATCCGCAGGTCCTATCATGATACCGTCCACACCATCAATGCTAAGAATCTCGTCGAGGTTATCGACTGCTGTTTGTGATTCAACCTGTGGCAGCACAATCACTTCATCGTTGGCGATTTGGGCGTACTCAACGGGTCCACCATAATACAACGCGCCTTTGGGGCCCCAACTACGAATTCCACGGGGTGGGTATTTGGCAGCTTGAACAGCTTTTTCAACCTCTTCGGCAGTATCAGTAAGCGGGATAATTACTCCATCAGCCCCGGCATCAAGAACTTGGTTGATCAGATGCGTGTGATTAAAGATCGCACGGACAATGATGTACTTACTTGGTTTCAATATCGTGATCATGCGCCCGAGCATGCTCACATCAATCTGACTGTGCTGGGTATCGATCAGAATAAAATCAAAATCAGACTCGGCTAAGACGTTTAAATGGAGCGGGCTATCGGTCTGTGGGATTGTACCTACAACAGCTTCCCCAGCGAGCAGCTTTTTCTTAAGTTCGTTTTGCAACATGATCCTCCGATTGCCCACCGGGGCGTCTAGGCTCAAGCAAGGTTAAGGGATAGATGCATGGTTGTAAATGGCCGCGTTGACTGGTGTACCTCACCGCCAATATACTCGCGGGCACCACGATACTTGGTATCGATACAGAATCGGCCAAGATTAACGTGGCGTCTTATCTACGGCCCGTCACACTAGAGCCGCAATGTTGGGAGGTCAAATGACGCAGGATATCTACTACAAAGATGCGACAGAATTATCTAGGAGCATAGCTACTAAAGAACTTTCTTCCCTTGAAGTAGTACAGGCACATGTTGATCGGGTCACAGAGATCAACCCCAACTTAAATGCTATCGTCCAACTCCAAGCTGACGAAGCCTTAACAAGGGCAAAACAGGCGGATATTGCGATTGCCCAGGGCAAACCATGGGGCCCCTTACACGGAGTACCTTTCACGATCAAGGACTGTATTGACAATAAAGGAGTCAAGACAACACGGGGATCCAGGTTATTTGAGAACCACTACCCTAGCGATGATGCGACCGTTGTTAAACGTCTTACAGATGCAGGAGGGATTTTTCTCGGCAAAACCAACATGCCCGAGTTTGCCTTGTGGTGGGAAACTGGTAATGACGTTTACGGGTTTACAGAAAACCCATGGATGATTGGCCGAACTTCAGGTGGTTCCAGTGGGGGCGAGGGCAGTGCGATCGCATCTGGGATGTCTCCATTTGGAATAGGCAGCGATGTAGGCGGGTCCATCAGGTGGCCTGCTCACGTCGCTGGTATCGTGGGACTCAAGGCAACCCATGGACGTGTCCCGCTGACACGGCATTTTCCTGAAACACTCTTGAGATTCATGCATGTTGGCCCTATGGCCCGAACCGTTCGTGATGTTGCCAACATATTTTCGATCATTGCCGGCCCTGACGGGCAAGATCCATATGCACTGCCAATACAATTACCATCTTTGGATCATCTAGACCAGGACTTACCAAAGTTACGAATTGGGTTCTGTCCAGAAGGCCCGTTCGCACCTGTGATGGAAGAGATCCAGCTAGCAGTACGGCAATCAG
>JAKUTR010000031.1 GCA_022448725.1 SAR202 cluster bacterium
GGAACATGCATATAAGTTTCGGCAATAATTATGTAATATTCGTATGTTAAAGCCTATGCTGAATCAATATGGCAACGCATAGGCTTGCTTAGTTAGCCGTAATTCGCGTTCAAGTTGTCGCGTCTACTTCGGTTGAATCTGTAAGTTTTTTTATAACTCTGAGGATATTTTGATGTTGAAATTGAACTTTGATGTTCCAAAGAAATTTGGGGCTGTAGTCATCATGGGTCTGCTTGTCGGACTGTTAGCAATAACAGCTGTCGCTTGTGGTTCAGATGATGAAGAAGAGGCGGCTGCTCCTGCAGCTCCTGCTGCTGATAAAGCTCCTGCGGCAGCCGCTAAGGCCGAGCCGACCAAAGCACCGCCGACGGCTGTTCCGCCTAAAGAAGGTGGGGGCACGCTGATAGTGGCAAATGATTTGATCGGACCCCGAGCTTTCCGACCATCTGTCATCACAGGTGGTGCGCATTCCGCATTCGGATTGCAGGATTGGGGAATGTACGACTTCCTGTTGCGGGCTGACTATTCTGCTCCTCCCACTTTCGGAGAAGGTGGTGGTGATGGACTTGCGACTGAGTGGACGCTGGATCGCCCTGGCAACAAGATCACTTTCACCATCCGGGATGATGCTAAATGGAACTGTGATGAAGGTGGCGGAATGGTTGATGCCCATGACATCGTCTACTCATTCACAGAGAGTATGAAAGAGGGAACGAAGAGTACTCGTGGCCCTGGACTTAAAACATGGATGGAATCTTGGGAAGCGACTGATGACAGAACCGCGGTGGTAACCCTTGTACCAGGCAAACTTCCTTCTGATTGGATGATGGCCATCGGTAACCACGGTGGCGGTAGTATTCCCATTGTGAGCAAGAAACTTGCTGATCTTGGAGGGGACAAAGACCTTACCACCTTCTGTGGTTCTGGACCCTTCCATATCACCAGTTGGACTTCAGAAGAAGAAGTCGTTGCTGCGCCGGTGCCAGACAACTATCGGGCAAAGCCGAACATGATCGACGAACTTCGTGTAGTTCAGATAGCTGAGGCGAATGCAAAAGTCGCTGCGCTTAAGACTGGTGAGGTTCATATGGCTAACCTGCCATTGAAGTTCACTGGCCCTACGAATGACGCTATAGACGGCAGTTGGCTGCAGCCGGTAGGTAAGTATCAGCCACAAACCGTGTATTTCGCCGGAAACTTCTGGGCCAGGACGTCCTATGGGTTTGATGACCCTCCAAAGGAAATCTTCCCAAGAGAAGGTCTCAAGGCAGACGCCGATCACCCGTGGATCGGTAACCCCGATGATGACGAGAGCATGGAGAATGCACGGAAAGTTCGCTGGGCGTTATCCATGGCGATCGATCGTGAATCGCTTACCCGAAACGTTTTCAACGGACTAGGTGGTAGCACGTATACGTACACGGACGTTATGCCTGACCATGAAAGGTTCAATCCTGAATGGAAGGTTGAGTATGATGTCGAGGGAGCTAAGAAGTTACTGGCTGAAGCTGGAGTTCCAGATGGTTTCGAAATGGATTTCTGGGTTTCACCTGACAACACGGCCGCTGTTGACCCTGAAGCTTTCGAGGCTATAGCGCAGATGTGGCAGGACATTGGAGTAAACGCTTCCATAGAGAAGACTGTTTATGCTGCTCGACGGCCGACACTTGTTGCAAGGTCGATCGACATTCCATTTGCTCACCACACGTTCTTCCTTACGATTGACCAGCCTAAAGGTGGATCTCTCGTGCCCACGGGCGGGTTCAACCATGGAGTTGAATTACCTGAAGAGATCGGTCAGTTACGGTATGCAAATGAAACTGAGACAGACCTTGAGCAACGTATTCAGAACAACCTCAAGATGCAGGATTATCTGAGTCACTGGCAGCTAATGGCCTCTACGGTTACATTGCAGCCTACTTGGACTGTCCGTCCTGAGGTAGCGGACTGGAAACCTCACCAGCAGGCCTGGGGAATGTTCAACTCTCCTGAAACTGTGAAAATGAAGAAGTAAGTTATCCGTCTGGGGCGCTGTTTACGGAATACCGTGGCAGCGCCCCAGATGTGTGAACGTTTCTTCGAACTAAATTCCTGTGCCGATTGACTCTTATCAATCAGTGCTTAGAATTTGCGATCATGATCAGGGTTTCTCCAATTTGACGACATAACTCAGGAGCGATGTTAATTGGGCAAGTACATAGCACGTCGCTTAGCGTATTCCGTAATAGTTCTTTTTGTGACGAGTCTCGTCGTGTTTGGATTGTCCCGAGCCGCTGGTGATCCCCGACATATTTTTCTTACGGAGTACACCTCTCAGGAAGACTGGGATCTCTGGGGTGAGGAATATGGGCTGGATAAACCATTCATAGTCCAATACGGCATTTGGGTTGGAAACGCGTTACGAGGTGATTTCGGAACCTCACTCCGAGACCACGTGAACGCACGCCTTGTCATTCAGGAGCGGATTCCTGCGACACTTCAATTGACTGTGGGCTCCTTCGTTATCGCTATTGTTGTGGGGCTGCCCCTTGGTGTTATGTCAGCGATTAAACGCGGTACTATTTTTGATTACGTGGGACGAAGCTGGGCACTTCTTGGTCAGGCTCTGCCGCCATATTGGCTCGGTGTGATGATGGTTTTATTATTTGCTGTAATGCTTAATTGGTTACCGTCTGGTAGGAAGGGAGACTGGACGCATTATGTACTTCCAGCGGTGACTCTAGGGTGGGGTGCTGCATCTGGAATGCTGCGCCTGACCCGTTCGGCGATGCTTGAAGTTCTTGACTCCGAATACATCAAGTTGGCTCGTGCGAAAGGAGTTGGCAATAATTGGATTATTTGGAAACATGCACTAAAGAATGCAATTATCGCTCCTTTGACGTTTTCCGGATTGCTCCTTGGTGGGCTTATGACAGGTACGGTGATTACAGAAACGGTGTTTTCTTGGCCTGGCCTGGGTAGACTCGCAGTGCAGGCGGTATATAACAATGATTTTCCAGTTTTGACCGGGGTTGTACTCCTCGTCACAGTCATTTACCTGAGTGTTAATCTCTTGACAGATGTGCTCTACGCTTTGGTCGACCCGCGTATCAGACTCAATTAGCGAGGTTGTATTACTCTGACTACTGAATCAACAACGATAGTAAACGGTGAATCTATTAGTCGACTTAGAGCAGGTTACAGGTGGTTTAGACGGTATCCGGTTATACCTGTATTGATCATCTTAGTACTTTTGTTTTCTGCGATATTTGCTCAAAATCTTACCTCGCATGACCCGGAGCGGGCTGGCAGTCTTGACGATAATGAGATCGCCCCGATGTGGCAATCGACGGGCAGCTCGAAATTCATCCTTGGCACAGATCATCTTGGTCGTGATGTGCTCGCTCGAATCATATATGGGACGCGGATTTCTCTTCTTGTGGGGGTAGTGGTTTTGGTCTTAAGCGGAGCAATGGGCACCATCATAGGCATCATGTCGGGTTATTTTGGCGGGAATGTAGATGAAGCGCTTATGCGCTTGGTTGATATTACTTTGGCCGTACCATTCATCTTGGTTGCGCTTGTAGTCGCTGTGATTCTTGGTAATTCTTTAAACATTGTTGTAGTACTTTTAGTAATGTTTTTTTGGACAGGGTTTGCGCGTCAAATTCGAGCAGAAACACTGCAACTTAAGACTACGGATTATGTGGCGTTCGCAAGGTCCTCCGGCGCGTCTAATGTGAGGATTATGTATAAACATATTCTGCCTGGAGTGTTTTCTACATTTTTGGTAATTGCAACGTTGACAGTTGGCACGGTAATTCTTACCGAGTCAATACTCACATTTCTGGGCGTGGGGGTTCCTGGGCCTACACCTACGTGGGGAGCTATGATCTCCGACGGCAGAAACTATCTTACGACCGGGTGGTGGATGGCGTTTTTCCCTGGTATTGCCATATTGTTGACGGTGCTGGCGTTCAACTTTTTGGGCGACTGGTTGCGGGATGAACTCGACCCGAAATTACGTCAACTTACCCAATGAGAAATGTTGGTTGTTCTCATAAAGGCTTGACGATATGAGGCTTAAAGGCAAGGTTGCGCTCATCTCCGGCGCCGCCAAGGGCATTGGTGCTGCGACTGCTGCTCTGTTTGCTAGGGAAGGCTGCTGTGTGGTTTTGGGAGACGTGCTTAATGAGCTATGCAATGAAACAGCGGAGAGAATTCAACGAGACGGTGGTAGTGCTACATGTGTGCCTTTAGATGTCACTGACCCAGGACAATGGGAAAACGCAGTCCGGGTTACTTTAGATACGCACGGGCGGATAGATGTGTTGGTTAACAACGCAGGCATACAGAGGATTCGCAGTTCATTTGATGAGGTTACATTGCGTGATTGGGAAGACATTATGACCGTGAATGCCACTGGAGTATTTTTGGGTGCGAAATCAGTAGTTGGAACAATGAAAACGCAACGCGGCGGCTCAATTGTTAACATGTCTTCGATATCGGGCCTCGTGGGAATGTCTGCTAACGCGGGTTACGCTGGATCAAAAGGGGCTGTAAGGATCTTCACAAAGTATCTCGCCGTTCAGTTGGGTGGATATGGTATCCGGGCTAATTCGATACATCCGGGCGGAGTGGATACGGACCTGACTGCGGCTACTATGTCGGATCCCGTTGCTAAAAAAAAGGCAGGTGAGAAGTATCCTATCGGTAGGGTAGGGCAGCCAGAAGATATCGCTCACGCAGCTCTTTACCTTGCCTCTGATGAATCATCGTGGGTCACTGGTTCAGAACTTGTGGTCGACGGTGGATTCACTGCTCAATAGCTATAAATCTATTAGTCGATTCGTGGTTCAGAAAGCTCTATAGTTATACCGTCGGGGTCACTGATATAGACTCCTCTGACTCTTGGGGGTGGAAGTGTTGAAGGGGTGCCGTAAAGGCTCACGCCATTTTCAACTAGACGTTTGCAGAATGCGTCTACATCATTCACTTGGAACGCAATATGCGCTGCTCCAACATTGTTTATTACGGGATTCAAAATTTCACCAGCACCATCAACGTACTGGATCAACTCAAGTTTGAAATCCCCACATTCCACCAGGGCCATCGATAATCGTGCGTCTGTGACACCTGTGAGAGCCTGTATTTCAGGACCCTTACGTTCCCATCGTCTAGTTAATGTGAGCCCGAGTTGATCAACGTAAAAAGCTATGGACTTTTCAATATTGCTTACAGTGAAACTGGTATGACTGTAACTGTTCACCATTATTAGCTCGCTTTTCGTTATGGAGTTTTGTTAGAGATTTTGTAGTCGAAAATCATTTTAACTTCAGTTTGTCTGTCTAACTTTATGAGATCAGAATATTATTATTATGACTAGCATCTGGATTCGCAGTGGTTTTACTTACTAAGAAAAAAGGTGGATTATTTACCATCTTTTGGAGTCCTACTACTTTTGATTAGGGTAGTGTCACGTTATCCGTTCCTAACCGGTCTTGCCATTGTTCTTGGTGGCTTTTTTATTTTCGCAGCCATTTTGATAATAAGCCGTTTAGTTGTGGATCCTGATCATGTGGTTGTCACATCGTATGAGGCCGAAGGGCAAACGGATGATGGCATGGTTATATTGACGATTAACCGTGTTACCTACCACCCGGAGACAAAGGTACGTGGGGTATACAGACGGCTATCACGTGCGACCGCAAGGCCTGAGTATTTACAGGTGGACGGGAGTATAGCGTTGAGCGCTGGTTTTGCTGGGATGATGACATTGATTGGCCCGGCTGTAATATCGGATAATTCTGGGGTAAAGGTTGAACGCGAAATCCGTACTAGAGGAAACCCCTGTCTTTCTTCTGGTTGGCCTGCCATGGCGTTGCAATTAAAAACTACGCCCAGTGATTTCACGGTTCGAATTCCAGTGCGGGATGATCGTGATGCAAGTGTGCTTTTGCAGGCTATTAGGAAGGGCCGAACGCCTACCGTTACCTTAAATGGTATTCATATGACGGTTCAAAATTGTGAACCCATCAATCTGATGTTGGCATCCAAACCACATGAGGTCACGGTTGATGCAATTAGCCTGAGTTCGGGTGTTTTAATGGATTTCTATCCGTACGGAATACCTAGATTTCGTGAGCCTGGAGACATTGATCGAGAATATTGGAAGGAATGGGCAAGGGGTTGGGTTCCCGGAGAATTCTGACCGATTAATTTAAATTGCACTAGCCCACACTCTACATAAATAGAGTTTATTGAATGAGGGCTAGTGCAATTTAGTGGTTGAGATCAAGTGATACTTTATCCGACTAACCAGCCCAGTCGCCGTACAGCGGGTACTGACTGGCGATTACTTCGATGTATGCAGACTGATTGGATTCATTAGCAGCTAAAGCTCTTTCTAATGCAGGCGCTACCTCTGAAGGTTCGGTTACTCGTTCTGTTTTCCATCCAATTTCCTTTATTGCGGCGGACATGTTTATTGCCTCTGGCCCAAGTACATCAAATGTGAAAGGGTCGTGTCCCTCGCCCCAGAATCCAGGACCGTAGCCTGAGAAACCACCGTTGTTGATATGAACTATTGTTAGACCTATTTGCAGTCGAGTGAGGACTTCGAAATTGCCCAACATGTAGCTGAGGGCTGCATCTCCGATTACGGCCACACATTGACGGTCGGGATGGGCCAGTTTTGCGGCCGTCACGGCAGGGAAGCTGAATCCCAGTGACGATACGTTACCCCATCCTAGAAATCCTCTTGGGATAAGTGTTTCGTAAACGGTACTGAGTTGGTCTCGTGTGTTCCCAGATTCATGCGTAACAAATGAATTGTTTCGATCAAGAACCTTCATCAGATCCCCGTATACACGATATGGATTTATCGGTTTAGCGTCAGAGGTATACACCTCGTGATATTGAGCCATTGCCTGTTCTGTAGTGGATGCGATTTCCTTCTCTATTTGTTCCTTTTTCTCGCTGGAGCCATTTCCTAATTCCTTAACCAGAGACTGTAGAGTTGCCTTGGCGTCACCAATCACGGCATGGGTAGTCGGGTACATGCGGTTGATATCGTATTCGTCAATATTGCATTGGATAATTTTTTTGTTCGTGGCGTCTGGTATACCGTGTCCGAAACGTCCTGGAGATATGCTTGCGCCGACAGCGAAAATGAGATCGGCATCATTCATGTATTTCAGGACATGATCGCCACGGACACCTACTGACAGGGGATGGTTTTCTGGGAAAGCTCCTTTTGCCTTTAACGTTGTAACTACCGGTAGGTTGGCTTTTTCTGCAAAGGCTTTCAGCTCTTCCGTAGCATCCGAGTAAAGTACACCCTCACCTACAAAGAGCAGTGGGTTATTTGATGAATTAAGTGCGTCGGCAGCTATTTTTACATCAACAGGGTCCGGGAGACTCCGCCATCCTTTTGGAGATATGTACGGATCTTGTGTCTCATCGTAGGTCGCAGAGGCATTTGGAATACCTAGTACTACTGGACCTGGACGGCCGGATCGTAACATGGTGAATGCCCTGCGCATGAACTCGGGTACTCTTTCTGGCTGATCGATGTATCCGTACCATTTGGCGACCCCCTCTAGACTGGCATTTTGGTCGAAGCGGGTGTTTTCGGTAGATCCTGATGGGACAGCATCCACGATGCATAGGACGGGTGATCCGTCTTCGTATGCTTGGGCAATGCCTGAGTAAGCTACTTGCGCTCCAGCTGCGTTGATA
>JAKUTR010000032.1 GCA_022448725.1 SAR202 cluster bacterium
AGACCAGTTTTTAGACCTAGGTAACAGAGCTCTAGCAAACCGGTTCCTGTCAGAGGCTGACCTGTCAGTCCCTGAACCACGACATCCCCTAAGGGTCGGTTTTTGCAACGATTGCGGGCATGTACAACTTCTTGACGAAGTCCCCCCGACAGAGATGTTCACAGATTACCTATACGTCTCGTCAGCCTCAACAACTCTGAAGGAACATCTCTATGACCTAAGCGATATTGTCGTTGGTCGATATAGACCTAATGCCACCGATCTTGTAATTGATATCGGCTGTAACGATGGCACCCTACTTGGTGGCTTCCAACGACACGGGGTGAGGGTGCTCGGCGTAGATCCTGCAAAAAATCTAGCAGATCTAACAGCAGACTCAGGCATCGATAGGTATGTTGGGTTCTTTAATTCCGAAACGTCCAAGGTGATCAAAAACAAATGGGGCAAGGCATCAATCATCACAGCCACAAACACATTCCCTCATATTCCAAACCTCCCAGACTTCATAGAAGGAATCCAAACGGTTCTCGCCCCTGAAGGTGTGCTGGTGTTAGAGATGCACTACTTGATCGACATTCTGGAACAAGTCGCGTTCGATACTATCTACCATGAACACGTCTCTTACTGGTCCTTAGGAGCCGCAATAACATTGTTTGAGAAATATGGAATGACCGTGGTTAACGCTGAGCGCTTGCCACTCCACCACGGACAGTTACGTTTATCCGTTCAACGGAGCGAATCCGGCACCACAATGGACTCAGTAAAGAACTTGTTAAGTAAAGAGGACCAGATGGGGGTGCGCGACTTTGCCACATACGAGCAGTTCGCCAGCCAGGCATTGAAGATCAAACAGGACCTGGGGGAGCTACTGACCGATTTACTAAATCAGGGCAAGAAAGTGGTCGGATATGGAGCACCTGCAAAAGGTAACACTCTGCTAGGATTTTTGGGCATCGGTCCCGATACGATTCCATACATCGCCGATATAAGTACGTTGAAGCAGGGACTGTACACTCCAGATACTCACATACCAATCGTATCGCCTCAACACATGCTTCAGCTACAACCAGATTACATGCTCCTACTAGCCTGGAATTTCGTAGACGAAATCATTGAACAGCAAACGGATTTCCGTAGTACAGGTGGGCAATTTATAGTGCCTGTCCCGGAGGTAAAGATCATCTAAGTGGTCAATACTGCTGCGTCGAAACCTATCAAAAAAGTCGAGGTGCGATAGGTACCGGTCGCACAGATCCTCAGGGTTCTGTTACCTGATTGATTATCAGCAGCATCGCTAATTGGATAGAAGAGTTAAGTAACAGCTCCACCTGACACTCACCGCAGTGGATCACAGATTCCAAGTTGTCCTAATAACTCACGATATCGATTGGGCTTAGGTGTTCTTTTAGCGCCAAGGGGACACATGGCCAGTCTTAAGATGCTCTCCATCTGACAAATTCTCTGGCCTGCCCTTTAAGTGCTCGGCCAAGCGTCGGCGCCAATAGACGACACGATCATGGTATTTATTACTCGCCGCCAAGTCATCCAGTTCTAGAGGATCTAACTGTATGTGAAACAACTGGTCTTCCCCCGTGATCGGGTTCCAAATGTACTTCCACTCGGCATCGGTAAGTGTCTGGTTAGCATTGGTAGGTACGTACGAGGGTGAATGCTCAATGTGGTAGTACTCACGCCACGGGACCTGTTCACCACGAACTAGCGGCATAAGGCTTCGACCCTCGACCGTATCTGGTATGGGCGCGTCGGCAGCGTCAAGCAGTGTTGGCATCAAGTCCTCAAGGCCAACGAGTTGCTCTACATCAAAGTCGTGTGGGCCCGGTAGCATGTCTCCTATGATCGGAACAGACATCTGCCGCCGTGTTGTCTCAAACTGCGACTGGTCAATTGGTGGACGAACTATCAACGGGATCCGTGCTGATGACTCGTAACTGTAAGTTTTACGCCACAAGTTGTGGTCACCTAGCATCTCCCCATTGTCTGAGGTAAAGGCAATCAGACAATTATCATCCACTAGGTTCCCCATCGCCTCGAAGAGCCGACCAATCTGAGCGTCAAGAAATGCGAGGTACGCATAGTAAGCCGCTCGAATCTGGTGGTTTAAATGATCTGGTACGCGTCCACGCCATGCATCGGTCGTGAGCGCCCCGGCTCCATCTCTTTCATGCTTCTGCGCCCAAGCTCCGACCACTGGCTGTGGTATCTCTCTATCAATAAACATGTCGTAGTACACCTGAGGTGGCGCCCAAGGTGGATGTGGTCCGTTGAAGGATAAACAAAGGAAAAAAGGCATTGTCGGATCACGTTTATCAACCATGTCTATCGCACGATCTACGAACCACGCCTCCTCCATGTGATACTCGGGTAAGTGATTAGGCCGACTGAACCACGTGTTGTGCCCAACACCGTGGGCCCACTTCGCTCTCTTGATACCGATCTCTCGATCAATCCAGGTCTCGTAGTCTTGGGGCGTGACCAGTTCATGAAAGCCCAATCGTAGCCGCTCGGGATAGAAATGCGTTTTCCCAACATTCATCGTCTGGTAGCCATGCCTACCTAGTTCGCCGGCAAGGGTATGGGTATAGTCCCACGGCTTGTTATCAGCATATCCAACCATTCCAGCAGAAGTTGGAGTCATACCAGTCATGAGAGCACGGCGAGCAGGAGTACAGGACGGTGAAGGAGTATATGCACGGGTGAAATTGACTCCCTGTGCAGTTAAACCATCTAAATGAGGGGTTTGCACCACCGGATTTGTTCGCCCTAAGCTATCTCCACGCCAGTGGTCCGTAAGAATTAGGAGGATATTGGGCTGTCTAGGCATAATCTAACGTCCTCGCTTAACGGATTAGGTAGTCACTCTATAGTACCTGGGGCCAAGCTAGTGCGCTTCTGTATACTTTGCAACCAATTAGCTCTGAATCAATCCCAGAGCCGATATACTGCCAACCTCTCCAGCGATAGCCATAGCCCTTGAACGCTCCTCTCCAGAAAGCGGAGGCACGTTTGCCGCAGCAGCATTTTCTTCCAACTGTTTTCTGTCCTTGGCCCCTGGTATTACCGTTGTCACCCCTTGAGTGTCAAGAACAAACCGAAGAGCTGCCTGAATCATAGAACGCCGTCCATCCTGTGTCAGGAACAGCAAATCTGAGAGTCTTCTAAAGGCAGCCTCAGACCTATCTCCGGTGAAACGAGTGGTCCGCACATCTCCCTCGTCAAGCGCGGGCACTACATTAAAATACTTACCGGTGAGTGCTCCCGCAGCTAGCGGCATCCGGATCAATGTACCTAGACCTTCAGCCTTAGCGAGAGCCAGCGTTGATTCTCCACCACGATTTATCAGGTTGTATCCCACCTGAACAACGGCCAGATCACCTAATTCCAACAGTTGGCGAATTACTCCACTGTCATTTGTAGAACTGCCAATCCATCGAATCTTCCCCTGTCTCTTGAGGTCAGTCAACGTATCCATGACGACAGCCATCATGTTTGACGGAGGATCCCGGTGTAGTTGATAAATATCTATGTAGTCGGTCTGCAAGCGCTGCAGACTCCCTTCGCAGATGTCGACAATTTGCTGTCGCACTCCATCTTCACCAGTGTCGTCCGGCTCAGGGCGCACCTTGCTTGCTACGATAAACTGAGATCGCCTGCCTTTCAGGGCTTTCCCGATTACCTCTTCACTATGGCCACCACCGTAACTCGCAGATGTATCCAGAAGGTTAATTCCCAATTCCTCAGCCCGATGAATAGTGGCGATCGATTCCTCATCCGTGGCACCTTTTCCCCAACTGCCATCGGCAGCCATTTGCCAGCAACCGATTCCAACGGTTGATACTCGCAGGCCTGTCTTACCTAAGACTCGGTACTGCATATCAGCATTTATCCTTTCAACTTTGAGTATATTACCAAAGCATTTGAGTACATTAATACGACTATTTTCGAATTATATATGACCATATTATTTACAACATATATCCTGATAACAAAAGCTTTACGTATAACAATTCTGATCTATCAATTACACCTGAGTACCTGGAGGAGCCCTAAAGGCAATTGACTCAATCGGAAAGTGAACCTGTCCCATCCAAGCAAATCATGCTCGCTCCTAGACCACCCATTGGGAAAGCCAGATGATCTAAAGTAGAGCCACTATATTGAAATTCTGGGATCAGCTAATGCCTCCTTCGATATCCACGATAGGATGCCAGTCCGCATAGTAAGAAATATTCCTTCTCTATGCATTGTGTGATAAAAGTTGACCCATGGTATACGAACTGAGAGGCCGATTGCTTCAATGCTCTTGTCGCATCCTCAGCCTTTGTGGAGGAGAGATGAGATATTGGGGGTTTGATTGATTCTCAGTCGGTGTATCTAAAACCAGAACCCCGATTTCTCGGGGTTTTTTTTATTACAGGAGGCTCACAATTGAGTTTACGAATTGGAGATGACGCGCCAAATTTTACGGCTGATACCACGGAAGGTGAAATCGATTTCCATAGCTGGCTGGGGGATAGCTGGGGAGTATTCATGTCGCACCCGGCAGATTTCACTCCAGTTTGCACTACAGAAATTGGAAGGGTGGCAAATTTAAAAGACGAGTTCCAAAGCAGAAATGCCAAGGCTTTAGTTATAAGCGTAGGAACCAAAGAAGGCCTAACCCCACTTGAATCTCACAAAGCGTGGATAAAAGACGTAAATGAGACTCAAAATGCAACTGTAGACTTCCCAATAGTCGAAGATCCAGACAAAAAAATAGCAGACAGTTACGGGATGATCCACCCCAATGCAAGTGATACCTTGACGGTCAGATCAGTGTTCATTATAGGGCCCGATAAGAAGGTTAAGCTGATCATTTCGTACCCAGCATCAACGGGTCGGAATTTCTTTGAGATACTTAGGGTGCTAGACTCCCTGCAACTGACATCAAACTACCAAGTTGCAACACCCGCTGATTGGCAAAATGGACAAGATTGCATAGTGGTTCCGGCTATAGCCACGGCAGACATCCCAAGTAAATTCCCGAAGGGCCACACCGTTGTCAAAGAGTACCTAAGGACAACTCCTCAACCTAACTTGTAAGCACCTAACGAGTATATTGTTCGGTGATTTGTGCGGTTCCCATTGGTAACAATAAACTGATGAGAACCGCACAACACAGTTAATAGAAACCCATAGTAGCCTAGGAGAGTAGTTCCTGGGCACGGTAAAAAACATCTGAAAACATCCCCTGGGTTAGACGTCCTGTCTGAGTGTTCTGACGACTAGGATGGTAGGAAGCCATGAGAGTAACATCTGTGAGTTCATAAGAAGCGCCGTGTCCAAACTTCGGGCTTGGAGATGGCACACCAAGACCCGCATCTCTGTAAATTGACAGAAGCACATCGAAGGCGATCTTACCTAGAGCTATGACGACTTCCACCTTTGTCAGTGCAGATAGCTCATCAATAAGATATGGCCTGCAGTTTGTAAGCTCCCCTCGCAGTGGCTTATTGTCTGGAGGAGCGCATCGCGCTACTGCCGTGATGTAAGCACCATTCAACACCATTCCGTCGTCGCGCCGACACGACACCGGTGAACTAGCGAATCCTACTTCGTACAGTGTGGTGAAGAGGAAGTCAGCGCTACTGTCACCTGTAAACATACGCCCTGTCCTATTTGCACCGTGGGCAGCCGGTGCTAGGCCAACGATGAGAAGCCTAGCACCCGGGTCACCGAAGGAAGGAATAGGACGTCCCCAGTAGTCCCAGTCCATGTACATTCGGCGTTTGGTTCGAGCAATCGCCTCTCGGTGGTGCACCAGTCTCGTACATCGGGTGCAACCTACCACGGCATCCTGTATGTCCGAGAGTTTTTTCAATCTCCCTCAAACATGCTCGTTAAATGGAACCGGGGAATGCCCCAATCCCAGATCATTAATCTGCTAGGACAAGACTTTGCTATGAGAAATATGATGGGTTTTCACTTGGAAAGGAGGATGCGCCAGAAAAGCTAATCTGCCTCCACATTTCGTACACGATAATCGCCGCAGCATTAGAAATGTTCAGGCTACGATTCGCAGGCATCATAGGTATCTGCACACGGTTTTCAATCTTTAATTTATCCACCACACTACACGGTAATCCCACACTTTCTGATCCGAAAATTATGGTGTCCCCATGTTGGTATTGCGGGGTAGTATACAAAACGGTTCCTGGTATTGTGGCGCCGTACACGCTGTCGACGGATATAGTTTGAAAAAAATCATCTGCCGAATCGTGCACTTGTATATCCGTAAGGTCACTGTAATCTAACGAAGCTCTACGCAACCCCGCGTTCTGCAATTGAAATCCTAACGGTTCCACCAAATGTAAACGGGCTCCGACATTTGCGCAGAGACGAATTATATTCCCGGTATTATGAGGGATCTCTGGTGCTATCAAAACCACATTTGCTATTGGCAGAAAATCCACATTTCATCCTTTATTAGTAAGGCTGTCGTATCACAAGTATGATCCATATCTCTTATACGCAACATAGTTTAGGCTGCAAGGAGAAGAAGCAGAGTGGGGCTTCGGGACCAGATTACATACCGAGAGCAGCACCATCCCGGCGAGGGTCTGCACCACCTTGAAAGATACCCATGTCCGGATCCGATACTATTCCATGAGCCGATCCAAGTCCCATAGGATCGATCATCTTGTCAACTACATGACCACGAGTTGATAAATCCCTTAGAACGTCTTCGGGGAAATCCTGCTCGACAAGCAGTTTACCTCCACGGGAACAACTGAACCGTGGGACATCAATAGCCTGCTGTATATCCATGCCATACCACAAAGAGTTTAGGAGCATCTGTGGCGTAGTATTAAGAATACCGTATCCTCCCGTGGTGCCCAAACTCATGTGGAAGGTGTTGCCTCGGAGAGTATGAGTAGGAGCAAGTACTAGACTCACCTGCTTACCCGGTCCAATAGGATTGGGCCCGCCCTCTTCGTCAAACCAAGTGCATCCGTTATTTAGGAATATACCGGTGTCTCCTGCAATCATGCCTGATCCGAAGAAAGCTCCCAAGGTTTGGGTTATGCTGACGACGTCACCGTCCCGATCTGCGATGGCGAAATGTGTTGTTTCTCCGTTAATGCTGGAAAGATCACCAGGTATCAACGAATCTTTGGGTGTATCACTTTGGTATCGCACGTCAGGGAGCGAAGCAGATTTTATATTATCGATCCGGCTCCTTTGAGCTAGAGCATAGCCTTTGGACAGCAGCGTCTCAATGGGTGGAGTTATATAGGCTGGATCTCCCCCGTATGCTATCCGATCCGTTATAGCCAGTTTGGTAGCTTCAGCAAGAAGATGGATACTATCAGGTGTCATATGATCGGGCGTCGATCTCTCGTAAGTTTCCATCAGTTTCAGAATCTGAAGTATTTGGAAACCCGCGGAAGATGGAGGGGTAGTGATCACACGGTACCCTCGATATTCGATTTCCACAGGGGTTTTCCAGTCTACTTTGTATTCGGCAAAGTCATCTTCAGAGATGATGCCGCCGCGAGCCTGGATTCCCAGAACCATCCGTTGGGCAAGTTCGCCCCGATAGAATTCATCAGCCCCACCAGTAGATATCAATAGCAGTGACGAAGCAAGTGCCGGCATAATAAGTCGAGAACAGGGGTTTTGAACTTTTCCACTGGCTCCAAGTATTGTGGAAG
>JAKUTR010000033.1 GCA_022448725.1 SAR202 cluster bacterium
TTTATCCATTTGATCAACCAGATGTCGAATCCGCAAAGACCAGAGCACAAAAACATTTGTCTGAAGACAATTCAGATATCAAGTCAAGTAACTTGGTCGAAGGATTAAAATCAATTAGCTCAAGTACCCCCCCGCGGTACGTGGCATTAACAGCTTTCATGCCAGAGTCTGATGCACTGACCAAAGCTTTTATGAAATTACGCGCAGCCATCTCAGAGAAAACAGGAGTTGCAACTACTTTTGGTTACGGACCTCGTTACCTCCACTCAATCGGACAGCTTTACAAAGGGGGACCAAATAACTTGTCGGTTCTGTGCTTCGTGTCAGGGAAATACGATGATTTGCATGTGCCAAAAACCAGTTACTCATTCGGAGAATTAACTCGGGCACTTGCGGCAGGTGACTTTCATGCCATGTCGCAACACGGACAGTATGTTAATCAATTTCAATTGGGTCACAAAGCAATCGAAGAACTCGAACATGGGATACACGAAGGTTTCAAGTAGGGTCGACAAAAAAGAACGGTTGAGTATTTGACCGGTTCAATAGAAGAGCCGCACCCTTTTTTTGTCCTCACACTCGATGAGAGAGTTGACCTGTATGCAGATGTCCTCGCTATCACCGGAAAGCCCTCATCAGCCAACCGTGAGCAGGCCGCTGACCTGAAACGCGTTGTATTTGAAGGCGTCAGAACCGCAGTCAAGCAAGGGATTCCCAGATCCAGTGTTGCCATATGGGTGGACGGTGATCTTGGCGAATCCGTTTTATTGCGAGCAAAAGCAATGTCAATAGGCACTTCCGCGTCACCGGGAAGCGGCTTGGAAACTGTGAAGCACTTATTTGTTGACTATATCGGGATACAGCTCAGCTTCGATCCTGATAGCCCTCTGAATACACGCGAACAACTCCTGAAACAATTAGATGTCTTATCAGGCAGCAACCGAGAGGGATCAATCCAGTTGATTATCGAACTCGATAGCACTCCAACTGCTGCCCAAATAGATAACTTTGGTAACTCGATGAAAGCCCGTGCTAACTTGCTCTTGAAATCCATAGAGCAATTTCAAGATGCGGGAGTTAATTCTGGGTTATGGGCCTTCGATCCAAAGGGGATCGAATCCTACATACCAACACTCGCAGCACAGGCGCATATAGATGGCCGCCAAAGTAAAGTGCTACTCTCCACATCAAATGATTTCTTAACTAGAAATTTTAATGAACTGAATGCGGACGAAAAACACATAACTCGACTTGCAGCACGAACCCATGGAGTCGACGGCCTGTTAATCGGCCCGGGAGCCTACTACCATCAGTTAGTCGATCTCAACAAAGGAAGAATCGCTCGGGATGAAGCTATCCTCTCCATAGCAAACCACCTTATAAATATGAGTGAGCTATTTGAAAAGTCCCGAGCGGCTTCTCCTGTTTTCTAAAAAATATCAATAAGCCTTGGAAAAATAAAAAGGGTACGAAGTGCGCTAAATAAGTAAATCGACATCCACCGACTACCTAAAGATCAAATGCACACAACATAAGTCTTTGGGGCAGACTAAAATGTGTGAAAGTGCAGAGGTCCAAAGGCGCTTAGGAGTAATTTTCGTATGGGTAAAAAGGTTAAGTTAATCCTAGGGATAACAGGATTAATTATTTTGATACTGATAGTCCGGTCAGTCACATCAGGTGGTGAAGAAGAAGTCGTTGTGAAAGAAGAGTTTCCGCTAGTTGAAATTTCGTCTCCAACAAAAGCTTCTTCGGATAGTGACTCCACTGAAGGCCTAACTAGCGAATCCTATAGTGGCTCTGGTGATACAACTCTTAAAGATGTAATCCTCAACAGCGGGGTTCTCATCATAAGCAGCGCTCACGAAGGCTCTAAAGATTTCAAAGTGAGTTTAGTTGGAGAAGATGCTACGCAGGTCAGTTTTGAAGAGACGGGGAATTTTACTGGTTCCGTAGCGCATTCGGTATATAAAGCTTCTGACTTCAGCGGTGACCCCGGTGAAGGAAAACAGGGCCTATCGGAAGAGAGCATATTTGAGTTACTTGAACCCGGCACAGTTTCGATCGATGTTGTCGCCGATGGAACGTGGAGCATCGATCTACTGCAGGGCATTCCACCAGGGGGCCAGCAACCACCCGTAGATTGGCAGAGTTCAGGTCAAGGCGTAGTTAAATGGATCGAATTCGAAAAAGGAAACTTCAAAATTAGCATGGAACATACGGGCGAAAAAGTTTTCCAAGCTTATTTACTGAAGTCCGACGGCAGTCATACTGAAATGATGGTGGACGTAGACATGGCGTCCAACCCCTCAGTTGTCGATGGGCGCTGGTCCGGGGCTGAACTTATCAACTTCTCTCCCGACTACGTATTTGGGGTGGAGCCAGGATTGTACGCATTGGCTATTGTTGCCGACGGTGAATGGACAGTGACAATTCCCGCTACATCAACTCGAAAGTAGCACCAATTCAATAAAGGATCTCCACGGTAACTGGATGCAGAGATTCGGTGGTATTGTCCGAATAATGGTCTAAATATAGGTCTTTTAGATCGGAAGTAATATCTGGAGATTCTAGATGAAACTTGGAATGATTGGACTGGGGCGGATGGGTGGAAACATGGCAGAACGGCTGATCAGTGGCGGCCATCAAATAGTCGCATATGATTCCGACGATTCGGCGGTGGCCGCTTTAGCGGAAAAAGGAGCTTCAGCCGCACAATCACTTTCAGATGTTGTCAGTCAACTAGACGCACCAAGAACCATTTGGGTGATGGTTCCCGCAGGTGAGATTACAGAAAACACCTTAAACGAGCTTATAGAGATTCTGGATGCAGGCGACACTTTGATTGATGGAGGGAACTCCAACTACAAGCAATCAATTCGGCGTGCCGAAGATGCACATCAAAATGGTATAGATTTCTTAGATTCCGGAACAAGTGGTGGTATATGGGGTTTAAGTAATGGATATTGCCTGACTATAGGTGGGAATCGGCAAGCATACGAGCGCAACCGACCCATTTTTCAGACACTGGCACCCGATGATTCGGAAGGTGACCTATACGTCGGGCCAAGCGGATCTGGGCACTATGTCAAAATGATCCACAATGGTATCGAATATGGATTAATGCAAGCGTATGCCGAGGGCTTTGAACTTTTAACGGCAAAAACAGAATTCAATCTTGATATCGCTGCCATAGCCGAAAACTGGACTCGGGGGAGCGTGATACGGTCATGGCTACTTGACCTGACAGCCATAGAATTGAAAAAAGACTCGAGTTTACATTCACTAAGTTCATACGTAGATGATTCGGGAGAAGGACGCTGGGCCGTGGAAACCTCAGTAGAACTCGCTGTACCAGCACCCGTTATTTCAGCAGCATTACAGATGAGGTTCAGGTCAAGACAAGATGACCCATTGGGAGGGAAGATGCTCGCTGCAATGAGAAATGGCTTTGGCGGACACGCTGTGAAAAAATCGGACAGTTAACATGACGCATAACGAATATCCTGCACCTCCTCATTATCCACTAATCAATACACAGTTGATGACTGCAAAAGAATTACGCGAAACCTTGGAAGATCTGTGGGAGTGGGTACATGAGGCAGAAATGGCACCGGAGGATATGGCTCCACCTGATGAATTGATCTTTGAAGTGAGGCAGCAGATGGGCTCAATTATCTCAGAAAGAGTGGAACGCCATTCTGATGAACCAGGCCGTTCGGCTGAGTGAATTAACCAAGCAACCGGTTATATAACACTGACTGGCGTTCGCGCGCTTTAGCGTAAGCATCTACATGTTCAGAGCTAGGCTGATAAGTATCGGCGATTTTAGCTGGGAACGTGTCTAATGTGTCCCAAATTCCCAGAGCATACAACGCAAGTATGGCCGTCCCTCGACTGGTGTCCTGTTGTTCAGCGGATACCCCAACGGGTACGCCTAAGACATCAGACATTGTCTGCAACCACCATGGAGAGCTCTGGATCGCCCCGCCGCTGGCAATCATCTGGTAACCAGACTTTACACCGGGTAACAAAAGATCAGCTACGAGTGCAAAGCGATATGCAACCGACTCTAGCAATGCCTGGAGGATTTCTATCGGTTTAGTAGAAACACGTATGCCCTCAAAAACACCAGACGCTGATGTCGACCATCCAGTTGCTCGTTCCCCAGCTACAAAAGGCAAAACATTAATTCCATGGCCAGCAGGTTCAAGTTTGATCAACTCTTGATTCAAATCGGTTATAGGGGGCAAATTCAAATTATCAAGTGCCCATTGAACCACATTGCCACCTTCAGAAAATGAGCCTCCCAAGAGAGTTCGGTTTGCTCCTAGTCTGTACGCCCAAAGACCTGTCGGAACTTCAGGAGTTGGGTTTTCGCTCAGAACTCGCATTGCGCCCGTCGTTCCCACCGTTAATGCCACTTTAGTGTCATCAATGCATCCCGTTCCAACATTAACTGCAGCACCGTCTCCCACAGCAAGAAAAAATGGAACCTGCGCTAAACACGGCCAACGTTTGGCGTATTCCGCAACTAACCCGGTCTCGCATTCATTCCATGGTGCTAGCTCTGGGAGACTAGTTGCATCTATACCTAGTCGCCCCAGCAGCCCGTGATCCCAATCGAGATCGTGTCGATTGAGCAATCCGCTCCACGATGAAACGCAGTAGCTCGCCTTGATATTTTGCCGCCCAAACCAACGCGAATACATATACGTTGAAACGTCTACATATCTATCGACATTAGCAGCAAGTTCCTTATTGGTTCTTCGCAGCCATCGAATTCGACCTGGAAGATACGAAGTATGCTGATTAGTACCTGTGCGGTCATAAATAATCGGAACGTTAAGTTCTTCTTTAAGTCGTTCAACGTCGTATGCAGATCGGGTGTCTGCGTACGTATAAACCGGAGTCACAGGAGTGCCTTCAGCGTCCACACCTAGTACAGTACTTGCCATACAGTCGAATCCGACCCCAACAATTTCACCGGCGAGTCTCACGGCTTTTTCCAATACAAGATCTATCGCGGTTTCTGTTGCTCTGAGAATCTGCCCGGCAGCTTCTTCAGATGTTCCGTCAGACGCTACTCGTTGTTTGTGTGCAACCAACACCTCTGTGTCTTCGACACTACGCGCCTGCGCGTCAAAAAGCCCCGCCTTGACTGCTGAACTGCCAACATCTACCGCCAAAACATATGGTGGTTCATAACCAACCACGTTGCCTCCTGACCTGTCGAAAAACCTCTACTAGCTAACTAGGTATTTCTCAACTAACGACTGATCGATCTCTATGCCCAGTCCCGGCTTATCAGTCACTTCAAAATAGCCGTTGGTAGGACCATAGTTGATTGATGTAATAGCATTCTTGAAGTCGTTAGCATGGTGTGAATGCTCCATGATCATAAAATTTGAGCAGGATGCTGAATACTCGACAGTAGCCGCAACAGACAATATTCCGCCACCGCCCACATGGGGCGCCACAGGAATGTTGTAAGTATCGGCAATCGTACCTATTCGATGACCTTCTGTAATTCCAGTGCGAGCTATATCGTGCATCACGACGTCATATGCACGCCTTTCGAAGGCCTCACGCATTTCATATCGGGTACGACTCCATTCCCCAATTGCGACAGCCATATCAAGTGCCTCACAAAGCGCGACGGCCCCAGGTATATCGTCCGGGACCAACGGTGACTCTAGCCAAGTAAACTCTAGTTTCTCCAGATCTCTTCCAAGCTTAATAGCGCTTGTAACAGATTGCCGCATGTGAACATCGCACATCAGCATAATGCTGGGACCTATACGTTTGCGTACGGCACGGGCGATTTCAGCAACACCCTCCGCATCCAAAAGCAGGTGTAACTTGAGTGCTTTGTATCCGTAACCAACATGCTCCTCAGCCATATCTGCGACTTTTTCAGGATCGGTACCTCCAATACCTGCATAAAGCAAGACTTTGTCTCTATAACGGCCTCCAGCCAATTTATGAACTGGCTTACCAGCCACTTTGCCCACTATGTCCCAAAGAGCTATATCCGTGCCGGCAATAGCATCGACGTAAAAGCCGGTCGGATGACCACGTTCACGCATCGCTCCGTAATTACGTGTCCAGATTGCCTCAATATCGAATGGATCTCGTCCTAGAATCAAAGGACGCACGAGATCCTCGACGATAACTTGAGTTGTACGAGGAGACACAGGAGACTGTGCCTCGCCCCAACCGACAACTCCTGTATCGGTCTCAATTTTGATTACAGTTGTTTCATGGTGCTTAGAATAGATTGACGTAAACGCCTGTTCGTCAACAAAATAATCTCCAAAATCAATTACTGGAGGACGTTCTTTCCCTTCTTCTACATCATGCCCATGGGGGATTCGTATCGGAAAAGCGGTTATCTCTTTGATCTTCAAGTCACACACGCTGCTTTCTAATCGGACTTAGTGACAATAGCTATTTATTGCTCTTGCATCTTAGCTGGAATCATCATCTCAAAGAATTCTATGTATTGATCTTCAATGAGCTCACGAACATTTGCTCCAATTTGGAGAGCTTCTTTGGGGAGATCCAAACCTTCCCTCATAGGGGATTCAATTGTTTCATCGGTCCACTCCATATACACTCGATTGTTGTGCCCGGGAACTGTGCCACTATTGAAGTACACAAGC
>JAKUTR010000034.1 GCA_022448725.1 SAR202 cluster bacterium
TACAGTTATCGCAGCGGTTTTGGTCATGTGGATTAGTTTACGGTCTTACTGGGCCATGGCCCTTACCGGTGCGGGACTCGGGGTGTTGATAGTCTGGCTTAAGGGCATCTCAGTCCTCATAGGACTTAAGGGTGGCCTGGTAATCGATTTAATCGTCCCGATCGCCATGATCTCATTGGGAGTCGACTTCGCGGTACATGCTATTCGACGGTACCAAGAAGAGAGTCGAGCAGGGCTTGAACCGGGGAGGGCACTAGCGGTCGGGCTGTCAGGTGTGATGGGAGCTCTACTGCTTGCGATGTTTTCCGATAGTTTGGCATTCCTCTCCAACGCCTCGTCAAACATTGAGGCAGTCATACATTTTGGAATCGCAGCAGCCATCGCTACAGCATCGTCCTTTATCATTTTGGGGATTGTTGTGCCATTGTCATTGATGCGAATTGATCGGATGCACAATATCAGCTCTTCTCCATCTGTAGGAGTTCAATTCCTTAGACTCGGCTCTGGTATTAGTTCGGCAGTGCTATTTGGATCCGCCGTTATCCTCCTAATAGCTGTGAGTAAAGTCTTAGGAATTGCGTTGCTCGCCGCAACAAGCTTGCTATTTCTGGTCGTCCCCGCAGCTTTCATATATCGAAAGTACCGAGGTGATCCAGGCCGAGCCCAAATAGAAAACGTCCAAGTTACCTCAGGCCACCGTTGGCTTAGCGCAACCCCAGTCGTAGAAGGGCTAGTCACCAGGCTAGTTAAATTGACTCCAGTTGTGCTCATAGCAGCAGCATTGCTTACAGGCTTGGCGATATGGCTAGCGCTGAAACTGGAGCCTACCTTTGACGTGGAAGACTTCTTCGACCACAGCTCTGACTTCGTCGTAAGCCTGGATAAACTCGATACCCATGTGGGGACAAAAGCTGGGGAGCCCGGCAAGGTCTACATTAGAGGAGATCTAACCGCTCCTAGCGCCCTCTCAGATATCGACAAATTCATCGCGGACCTGCCTGAAATACCAGAGGTAGCTCGTTTTGGAGACAACGAGGTCATGACCGGCGACCACGCTATCAGCTTAATCAAGGACGTGACTTCTAACGAGTTCGCTCGCTCCATGGTCGCCCGTAATTCCGGCGTATCTATTACCGATTCAAACGGCGATGGGATTCCGGACACGAAGGAGCAGGTTAAGGCAATTTACGACTTCATTACAGAGCAAGGCGTGCCTTTAAATGCAGAGACGCTACGTTTCAACCCTAGCCAAGTCAAACAGGTGCTCTACCATGACCCGGAGGGGATTGAAGAGAACGTAACGATTCTAGACGTGCCTATTGTAGGCAGTCGAGAACAGGCCAACGTCGCATCTGCAGGAGAGGCTCTTAGCACCCGTCTAAAAGCTTTAGAAGACAACTCCGCTATCTCTCTTGCTGGCATCACTGGCTCTCCCTTCACACGATATGCGCAGCTTCGCGCGGCAACCAGCACCCTTCAAACCTCAATTCCTATAGCAGCAGCCGGAGCCTTCTTATTACTGCTGATTGCCATGAGGTCAGTACGCTATGCATTCGTGACAATTATTCCTATCGGACTAGTAGTCACATGGCTATATGGACTTATGTATGTTGCTGGTTTTGCTTTGAATTTTGTCACAGCTACTATTGGAGCTGTCTCAGTAGGGGTGGGCATAGACTATTCCATACACATGACTGAAAGGTTTCGGGAAGAATTGCGCTACACCAAGGACAGGGTGAAAGCGCTACGCAAAGCTGCTCGCAGCACTGGTGTAGCATTGGTAGCATCTGCGGCGTCAAGCATAGTTGGATTCGCCATCCTAGGGTTTGCTCCGATGCCTATGTTTGCCTCCTACGGGCAACTTACCGCTATTATGATTTTCCTGGCTTTGACAGCTTCACTGGTGGTATTACCGCCACTGCTTTTCCTAGTCACCTCTTCGGCAAATCAGGACCCGGATTAGAGCCTAAAATAGTCGCTCAATCAATTAATGGGCCTGATAGACCACAGGTACAATTTGCCGATACAATAAACATGCTTATGGGAAAAGTGTTGATCCATCGGTACCTACATCACTCGCTCGTAATCCCCCTTACTGCTCTTTTGGTGTTTGTCATCACGGGGTGTGGAGCGAAAGAAGACCCGTTTGCTGTTGGAGACCGTGAAGAGTTCCGGCACCCTACGCAGACAGTACCAACTGCAACCACATCTGAAAACAAACCAAACCTTGGCACACCAGGTCAGACCTCGACGCAACAAAGTGATGAGACGGCTGATCAAGCATCTAAGGGGCCATCCAAGGAAGAACTAGTCAAACTGGCTAACTGGGATGACAAAACCGTCAATCTCTCCAATTTTATTGCTGGTTACATCATCGCCCACGGACTCGACCACCCGGTAAGACTGATAGATGTGGGCACTAGTGACTACGGTGAAGCATTATTGATCAAAGATGTCGATATCGTCCTACAAGCAAACCCTAACTCATACAAGGGAACTGAAACTAGCCAAAGTATCATCGTTTTAGATCCATTATCTGAGCAAGACGCTTCTACCAACATCGTGGTCCACAAAAGAATAGAAGGATACGCTCCAGAGGTTATAGAATTCCTTGAAAACTACTCCCTTAATGAAACCGTCATCACTGAGTTATCCGCTCGGATAACAACAGGCCGCATGGGCCTCAAAGCTAATGTAGTGGGCCTGATCTTCTTTAAAAATAATGAGGCGCTGTGGAACCAATGGATCTCTCAAAGTGTAGCTGAGAGAGTGAGCGCGGCTATTGACAGTGGAAAAACCGGGATGTGCAGAAAGTTTGTAGAGACCCAGATGGGTGGTTCAAAGCAACGGACCTGCCCAGATGATCCCAACATCACACTGGACCGCAGCTAAATCACTTTTCTCATGTGATGAGTCTTTCTTCTTGGTGGCGCTTACGCGTACTACTGAGCCAAAAATCCTCCATCCATTATTAGGGGCGTGCCTGTCACAAAAGATGACTCATCGCTAGCGAGGAACAGTGCACCGTAAGCGATCTCTATCGGCTCGCCAACACGTTTTAGAAAGTTTGATTCCGATGCTTCTTTCAAGAATTCAGCTTTATCAATCTTCTCGAACTGGATGTGCCGCTCAGTACCGGCTGTATAGATTGATCCTGGGCATATGCAATTCACACGTATGTTGTACTTAGCTAAATCTAATGCCAAACACCGCGTCAGTTGTAAAAGCGCCCCCTTTGAAGTGTTGTACGGAACAAATGCCGGCTGAGCAATGAGACTACTAATAGAGGCAATATTTACTATTGAGCCTCCTCCGTTATCGCTCATAGTCGGCAAAAAATTCTTCACTGTGTGGGCAGCTCCCAAAACGTTCACACCCAATACCTTTGCCCAATCATCTGCCGTCACATCTTGAACCTCTCCAAAAACGAACGCCGCAGCATCATTAACGAGGACGTCAACTCCCCCATAGGAATCCAATGTGGCAGTCACAAGATCAGATACTTCATCCTCCTGGGAAACATCGGTTTTCACGAAAATTGCATCACCTCCATCAGACTCGATACTGCTTACAGTCTGTGCACCTCCGTCAGCATCAATATCCGCTACTACAACTCTGGCTCCTTCTCTGGCAAACAATTCGCATATTGCCGCCCCTATACCAGATGCCCCTCCGGTTACTACAGCAATTTTCTTTTCCAATCTCATAACTTACCTCCTGATCTTGCAAGCTGTACTAATCGTCCGTCCATATCTCATTATTCCGTAATTTTAGAACCATTTTTTCTGAAACATCCCATAACCGCTCTGCCATATCAGTATCTCGTCCGTGCTCTGAGGTTCGTGCAGGGTTGCAGTCGGAAAAATATTTTCCACTAACCCCGTCAAGACTGGGATGTACGCTCACGTAGCTTTGAGTGGCTGCTCCCTGTGCAACCGTTTTAAAAAATATCTTTTCCCCTATTCTCATACCAGCTGTCATCACGGGGTTAGAGTATCGTGACAGATTCGTGCGAATAACCCCTGGATGAAGCGCATTAGCTGTCAGAGTCATAGAGACCAAGCGTTTTGATAGTTCATTAGCGAACAGTATGTTTGCTAACTTCGAATGCCCGTAGGCCTTATAACGGTCATAACCTTGTGATCCTGAAAAATTCCGGAACTGGATCCCCTCTTTATACGAAAACATTTTGTGCGCTAGGCTCGAAACCATGGTTACTCGACCACAGTCAGCGAGCGAATCGAGGAGACCGGTCACCAATATGAAGTGTCCGATATGGTTTGTGAGAAAGTGGAGTTCTATCCCATAATTTTGTTGGAGTTGGGGGAGTGCCATTACCCCGGCATTACATATTATGGCGTCAATCTTGAGCTTGGTATTCTTGAGAGTCTCTACACACTCAAATACTGATTTAGGATCTGATAGTTCACAGACCAAAGGCGTATATGAATCGTTCATTAAGGGAGATACAGATTTGGCCTTTCCCAATGTCCTCGCAAGCCCCAGAACTTGCGCGCCGCGTTTTGAAAGCACTCTACCTGTCTCTAGTCCTAAGCCAGAATTGATTCCGGTTATTAAGATGGTTTTATTTGTTAGATTGAGCCCTTGTGTCACATCTTCTGCGGTGCTAGAGAATCCCAAGCCATTGGGACCATTCCTTTTCAGCAACCCAGCTATTGACATTCAGAGCTCCTGTCGCCCGATATCGGTGAATACCTAATAACTTTCACTATGATCCAGTGACCCTCAATTCACACGCCATCGGTCACACATTGCTATAGCTTTAGACGATACGCATCAGGAGGGGTCGCCGAAGGAGTGTTACGGGCAGTGCCTCGGTCCGTATGTAGCACTGTGGCCCGGTATTGCTTGCCTACAACTCTAGGCGGCATAGGTAGGCTATCGTAGGTAATCGCCTGCGGCCTTAAGAACGGCTCTGCATAGGCGCAACCAGCAATCATCCCCCATCGCCCGTCTCGTGCCTCGGCGATCCAACGTGCCGTCTCGCCCTCGTAACCCTGGCTAACAAGTTGATCCATTGCCTGGACTTTCTTGTCTATCACTGAGGTTGTATCCACCCAAACGTCAGGCACGATACCTGGCACGAACACATCGTTACTGTTGCTCTCCTCTCCTCCAGCAAACGAGAAGAAAACCTGTTTCACTCCATGGTAAGCATCAACTCCATCAAATTCTCTGACCCGGTTAGTGACTACTTCTAAGGCTTTCATCACGATGCGACCAGTCACAGGGTGGTCGTTTGTGGTAGACCCAGTATCCGATGGAAACCTGGTAATAACTATGTCGGGCTTCACGCGTCGAATGATGTCAGCGAGTTGGTGAACCTTATCCAAATCGAAGTAAATTTCATGGTCCGTCCACCCAAGAAGAATCAATTCGTGAACCCCTAATATCTCGGCAATCCGTTCTGCCTCACGTGCCTTGAAATCTTTGTAACCATCTAAGGTCAACGATTTGAGATTTGGGTCCCGCTTATCTTCTGGCAATGCCTTCTGATCTGCGAGCCACTGCATGTGATGCCGTTCGCCATGGGTCACCACTACGCTCGTAACCTTGTCACCTCTCTCAGCATGTAGCGCTACTGTACCTGATGCTTCGGTTGCACTATCCGCCGGGTGTGGATAGACGACTAAGATGTTGAATTGACTCATTGACATCTCCAAGCTAGAAATATAGGCGATTCTAGCAGGTGGTCAACATTGTAGGCACAGTTGATCCTCTGTTTATTAAGCGAATTGCGCTAAACTAGCTTTTGCTTGTCTGTAAGCGGGATCAAACATCATCAATCTTGAGCTAAGAGAGGAAGTTTGACGACAACCGTAAATAGAATCGGAATTACAATCTCGCGGCAGGTTGGGTCGAGGGAGTAGAGAAAGAATTTAGCTAAGCTGCGCAATGGATAGATTCACACACACAATGACTGCTGAAAATTTGTTTCTTATAGTTAACATCGTGGGAGGCCTGGCCGTTCTTGGAGGATACGCAGCGGGATTGGGACTGTATCCACAGCACGGAGCGGCTTTGTGGGGCGGCGTTGATGGAACTCTCCGAACGGTATTTACCGTGTCAATGCTACCTGCAGCAACTGGCTACTTAGCTTTCTGTTTTTATGCACTTTTTCAAGGGGGAATCTCCCAAGAACACGAGATACTTGGAACATACTGGGCTGCGATTCTTTG
>JAKUTR010000035.1 GCA_022448725.1 SAR202 cluster bacterium
CTACTTCAACACCAACTCAGGTGCCCCCTACTTCAACAGTAACTCAGGTGCCCTCTACTTCAACACCAACTCAGGTGCTGCCTACGCCAACACCAACTCAGGTGCCGCCTACGCCAACACCAACTCAGGTGCCGACTACTGCAACGCCAACTCAGGTGCCAACGTCTACACCGGTACCGACGGCTACGCCGACTCAGGTACCAACGGCTACACCAGTACCGACGGCTACACCAGTACCGACGGCTACACCAGTACCGACGGCTACACCAGTACCGACGGCTACACCAACGCCACGCCGTACTAATCTTCCCAGATTGGCCAAGGATCCTGCTCCGGACTTCACCTCTTCTTCTTTGAATGGGTCGTTTTCAGCAGCCGTTTCTTTAGCTTTTTCGAATGCATTGAAATCGGAGTTTGAGGCCACTTCCGAAAAGATGGGGATTTCAGCAGCAGTGTATAAGCCAGGGAAAAGTTGGTCTGAGGCTGTTGGACTTGCGGACGAGGGAACACCGATGACTCCAGATACCCCTTTGAGGCTCATGAGTACCTCGAAAACTTTTCTTACTGCTTTGGTTCTGAAACAGATTGAAGAAGGCCTGTACTCTTTGGATGATCGCGTATCGACGCTTCTACCTGAGCATACTGGCTACAAATCTTTGGAAGTGAGTGTAATCCCGGATGCGACAATAAGGGACTTGCTTCTCATGAGGGCTGGTATCTTAGGAGCACATGGCGATAGAGGTAAGCAGGAATCGTTTACGGTTATGGCAAATCCAAACTGGGAACCTGTAGATACCCTTCGCCTACTATCGAAGCCAGCGAGGGCCCCGGGAATATACCAATATTCTCCTATAGCAAACTCTTATTTACTTGGATTAGTAGCTGAAGAGATGGGTGACAATGATTTGCTTAGCCTATACCGGACAAAGTTGGTTAATCCACTCAATATTAAGATAGGACTGCTACCCGTAACGGAAACTCCACCAACCCTCGCAAAAGCATATGCTGAAAGATCTAACTATGGTGGACCGCAAGGGTTCGGGGATATCACAAAAATTGAGACATATACTTCGTATGGACTGGATTACCATCAGGCTGATGGACGGCTTTCTTGGGCTGGAGCGGGGATCATTTCGACCCCTACCAATATTGCTCGGTGGGTTTATGAGCTAATGAGTCCAAATGGTTCAGCGGTTTCTTCTGCGATAACTACTACACTAACTGAGTCCTTCGCTGATGAATGGATTGTTATGACAGAAAGTCGTCAAAAATACGGCTTCCATGTAACTTTGACGGAACATTACCTGAGTGATGGCCGGATGATTCTCTCGTATGGTCACCCTGGAGGTGGATCGGGGTTTGCTTCATCTATCCTGTATGTTCCATCCCTTGATATTGGGATATCGATAATCGCTAACACCGAAATTAATTATCAAACCGGCTCGTGTGAACCCAGTACTGAGGGGAGTGGCCCAAAGTTAAAGTATGGGTTAAACCCTATGAGTTGTATCGCCATCGGTTTTCTCGAAACTCTTATTGCTGACAATTAATCTCGAGTTGGGTAAAACGAAACTAGGAGGATGTTATGTTTTGTAGCAACTGCGGTAAGGAAACCCCAGATACAGCTGGGTTTTGCGGGTCTTGTGGCGGGCAGATTTCAAGTGGAACAGTATCACCTGTCCAAACATCCAGTGGCGGAGAGGCAGAGTTAGCCACCGTTGCGAGGCGTCTAGGGGCACTCGCTCTAGACGCCTTAATAGAGGTTTTCACATTATATGTAGGATGGCTCGTTTGGTTTCTTATAGTTTGCGGGCGTGGCCAGACTCCCGGCAAACAGCTGGTTGGGATATACGCAGCCAAAGTATCTGACACTCAGCGCCCGCTCTCCTGGGGATCCATGTTTCTAAGGGAGTTTGTCATCAAGGGTCTGTTGTTTGCCGGTGTAATTTCCATCTTCACCAGTGGCATTGTTGGTGTGTTGGACTACCTTTGGGCTCTTTGGGATGGTACTGGGCATAGACAGACGTTACATGACAAGGTGTCACAGACTAGCGTCTACCAAAAAATGGATCATCTTAACGACCAATAGCGTAGCTATCGCGTCGAGGATCAGCCCCGCCTTTCAAAGTCCCGGTTTCGTGATCGACCACAATCGTAGATAAGGCTCCCATAGCGGGAGACCAATCACTCAAGGACTTCACGTCGTGACCTAATCCCAGCAATTTGCCGATAACTCCGGTGTCGATCCTACCCTCGATTTCAAGTCTGCCGGGATTGTACGCATGAGGCCAAAATGAATTAGGGAAATTCCATGGAGCGAATCTTGGCTGTTCGATAGCTTGTTGGGGGTCCATACCGAACCCTGTAACGTTTAGAAACAATTGGACCATTGACGTGCACTGGGTGTCACCACCAGGCGTGCCAAACGGCATGAATAATTTTCCGTCCTTAAATGCAATTGCCGGGTTCGGGGTGAGTCGTGGCCGCTTCCAAGGTTGAAGGCTGGACGGGTGGTCCGGATCGAGCCAAGACTGAGAACCACGTGACGACATCTGGATTCCGAGTCCCGGTACGATAGGACTACCGCCGAGAGGGTCGCTAGGAGTAGCGGAGAATGCATTCCCCCATTTATCTACTACACAAACGTAGCTAGTATCTTGCAGTCTAGGGCCCGAGGACGGAGATGTCCCAAGATTAGGCCCTTTACCGCCGACCCCAGCCTGATATTTCCAGGGATCACCTGGGTCAGCCATGCTAGGGAAAGTATTTTGAGGATCTATATCACCACGTCGATTACGAGTGTACCCTTTTGAAAGCAACCCCTTGATCGGGACATCGACATGGTCTGGATCACCGTAAAATGCGTGGCGATCTGAGTAAGCAAGATTGAGTGCCTGGCTAACCAAGTGGATGTATTCGAGCGAGTTATGCCCGAGGGCAGCGAGATCGTCATCTTCCAGCATCTGGAGGACCTGCGCGACTACCGGACCTTGGCACCAGGGGCCGCAGGTGTAAATAGTATAGTTGCGAAAATTACCTACTTCCGGTGGTTCGATTTTCACCGAGAAATCAGCGAAGTCTTCGAGCGTGCAAAGGCCACCATTTTCTTCTGAGAATCGAACTAACTCCGCGGCGATATCACCTCTGTAGAACCGGTCGCGGGCAGCTTGAATAGCAGGTTCTCGACCAAGGTTTGCCGCGCCCTTCTCCGCTTCGATCAAACGCCTAAAAGTCTTTGCTAAGTCCGATTGAACAAGTATTTCCCCAACAGACGGGAGATGACCATTAGGCATATATATCTCTCGTGTAGAAGGCCAGAGTGCAATTCCTCCTTCATGGTCTTCTTCTTCCGCTTGTAAGCCATCATGAAGATAAGATGTGACCGGGAACCCCTTCTCGGCAAGTTCCAACGCGGGCGCTACTACACTTTCGAAAGTCATGGTTCCGTACAAACGTAGGGCAGTCAGCCAAGCATCTGGTGCGCTCGGTATGACTGTGCGTAAAACCCCGATGGGGATTTGGTTGTCGCAATTTTCCTTAAAGTATTCCAGGTTCGCTGCCCTGGGCCAGCGTCCCAATCCACTCACAGTCACTACTGAGGAAGACCTTGCTTCATAGATCGCTATAGGTGCGACTCCACCAAAATTGGTTGCATGAGGTAGGGTCACATTGATAGCTATCCCAGCGGCAACACCTGCGTCAACTGCGTTGCCTCCTTCTTCGAGTATCCTGTACCCAGCCGATGCTGCGAGGTAATGTCCCGCGGAGACCATGTGTGTGGTTCCCATTATGGGAGGTCGGTACGATTTCAAGCCTTGATCCATTGATACTCCAAGCTAGAGTCTAGAGATTACGCAGACGGTTTCTTGGGGATGCTCAGGGTATAATAATCCGGGTTTTACAGCCGGTCTAGAGGCGCACAACGTTGAAATCATTAACCAGTTTTCTTGGTCGGATACTATCACGATGGATGATCAAAACTTTCCGGACATCCGGCTTGTTAATAACAACACCCGATGGAGTTACTCAATTTACTGATAATACTGATTCACATGAAGTGGCCCCTATTTATGTGAACGACTGGTCGTTTTTTTGGGACATCTTGATGGGATATGATCTCGGTTTTGCAAAATCGTATCTGTATAAAAAATGGGACCATCCCAATCTAACTGAATTATTTGAACACCTTGCCAGACGAACAACGGGACGACAATTTAATTCATTAAACAGGCTGGCTCCTGTGAAATTGTCCTCTCGTATCGTGCAAATGATCAGATCCATCAATACCATCGGGCAATCTCGTAAAAACATAAGCGATCATTATGATTTAGGTAATGAGTTCTTCAGCAAAATCTTGGATCCGACGCTGACCTATTCCTGCGGTATCTTCGAGAAAGACTCGGATTCTTTGGAGAAAGGCCAACAACTCAAGGTCAATACCCTGCTGGAGGCTGCATCTATCGAAAAAGGGAGCAAGATACTAGATATAGGATGTGGGTGGGGTAATCTAGCGGTAACTGCAGCTAGTCATTATGAAACTGAGGTATTGGCGGCAACTATCTCTAATAATCAATGGGATTACACCAGAAATATGGTGAATGGCCTTAACCTCGAGCACCTTGTAGATGTACAACTGGTCGATTACAGAGAGTTGGAAGGCTCCTTTAGCCACATTTTTTCTGTGGAGATGCTAGAGGCGGTCGGCCATAGAGGGATCAGTACCTTTTTCAAGAAATGTCAAACCCTTCTTCGGCCATCGGGGACTATACAGATACAAGTCATAACTATCCCGGATGAAAGATACGACTCATATAAGAGGAATTGTGACTTCATTCAAAAATATATATTTCCAGGCGGGCAACTTGTTTCCTTGGAAGTACTTCGGAGAGCCGCTAAAGACGCTGGGTTCCAAATCTACAGAGAAGTTTCTATAGGTTTCCACTATGCGACAACTCTGAAGATGTGGCGAGACAATCTTTTGTCTAATTGGGAATCTATTATGCGAGACGGATTCAAAGAGCCTGATCTGAGGCGATTCTTGTACTATTTTCACTACTGTGAGGGTGCTTTCAGATCCGGCCATATTGATGATTATCAAGTATCCCTACGCAAGATATAATCAATGTGGTACGAGCGCCTCATCGACTATGGACACCTACCAGACTTCGCACTTAGATTTTTTGTGCGCGTCGGCCTTAATAAATTCACAAATCGAGCATCCCGACTCAGCGCACAGGAACTCAAGGAACTACATGGTGTATTCCAGCGCACATGTATAGATAGCCCTATTGCGGTTCATACGATGGAAGCTAACGATCAGCATTACGAATTGCCTGTCGGATTTTTTGAAAAAGTCCTTAGCTCCTCTATGAAATACAGTGGTTCTTTATGGGGTGAAGAGGTCGAGGATCTCACTGAAGCCGAAAAAGCAACCTTGAGGGTATATTTAAAAAGGGCATCCATTGAAAATGGTCAATCAGTCTTAGATTTGGGAGCAGGTTGGGGAGCCCTTTCGTTGGAGATCGCGCGTGCACATGAGAATTCATCGGTAACGTCAGTAACTAACTCATCGCTGCAGAAGGAGTATTTAGAAGGAAAAATTGCCGGGGAAAACTTAAAGAATATAGAAGTTTTAAAGACAGACATTAATAACTTGGAGCCGCGCTTCAAATATGACCGAGTGGTCTCAATTGAAATGTTTGAACATCTCAGAAATCCTGCCGCCCTTATTAGTAGGATCTCCGATTGGCTCAGCCCGGACGGAAAATTGTTTATCCAGGTGTTTTCACACAAAAATTTTCCCCAGCACTTTGACAATAGGGAGAATTCATGGATGGCAAAGCATTTCTTCACCGGCGGGATGATGCCTTATGACGGGTTTTATAGTGAATTACCTAGCCAATTGAGACTTGAAAGAACATGGGTCGAGTCCGGCATGGATTACCATAAAACTCTTGAATGCTGGCTGAAAAAACTGGATAGCAATAGATCAAAAATAGTTGAACAGCTTGAGGAAACTCTCAGTCCCCAAAGCTCTCGTATTTATATGAACCGATACCGTTTATACCTTAAATTTAGCTCCGAACTCTTTCGTTTCAATAGG